>JAFZSP010000060.1 GCA_017619335.1 Bacteroidaceae bacterium | reverse complement strand
CCCCGCACCGAGGAAGAGGCCAAGCGAGTCCCCGAGCACTACAAGGCATTCCAGAAGGCGAAGGAGATGGCGAGCACAAAGGGAAGTGCAGGAGCACTTACGGCCAGCCCTGCTGCCCCATAGGGCAAGATAAGGGTAGCCCAGCTGCCCCCATAGGGGCAAGATAAGGGTAGCCAGCCATTTTAATGGCTGGTATGCTATGGCGAGGAAAACGCGTGCCTTTAGGTACGCGACAACAAATCCCTCTCGCGTACCTACGGCACGCATTCTGTTAACTGCCACATTACCAGCCATTGAAATGGCTGGCCGCTCGTCCCAAAGGGACGCTTGACCCTTCAAGAACCCCTATGAAGCCCCTATGGGGCTTGGCCGCTCAGGTTCCCGCGTATAAACGCAAGGGCACTTGCGGCCAGACGACTGGGCACTTGCGGCCAGACGACCGGGCACTTGCGGCCAGACGACTTGGCACTTGCGGCCAGACGCGGGGACGTTTGATGCCAATGGATGTGCAAAATGGGTACTGCGGTGATTTACTTGGAGAAGAATTTGTAGAGGGCGGCGATCATGGAGGCCTGCATGAATTCGCCGTTTTGGAGCATTTCGCGGACTTTGTCCTGGGAGAAGGTGTAGATTTCGATGTCCTCTGTGGCGTCTAAGTGCTGGTCGGCGGTCTTCTCCACGCCGAAGGCTTGGAAGCTGTGGGTGATGTTGTTCATGGCGCTGGCGTTGCAGGAGAATTGCATCACCTCGTGCCACTCGCCTCCGCTGTAGCCGGTCTCTTCCAGGAGCTCGCGCTGTGCGGCCACCAAGGGTTCTTCACCGGGCTCCACACAGCCGGCGACGATCTCGAAGCAGGTGCGTCCGAGGCCATGACGGTACTGACGGATGATGACCATCTCGCCGTCCTTGGTGACGGCGACGACGTGTACCCAGGTGGGGTACTCGAGGACGTAATATTCATCGTTAATGCGGCCGTCTGGGAGGAGGCAAGTATCGCGGCGGGCGGTGAGCCAGGGACGGCGGAAGAGGTATTCAGAGGAGAGGGTTTTCCAGTCGAGATTGCGCATAATTGGGGGGGAATGGGGGACTCGGCGGCCGAACCGCCGAGCACTCTGGGGGAGTAAAGGGGATTGGGGGTTATTGGGGGTTATTGGGGGAGGTAGGTTTTGAGTTCTATGGAGCGGGTGATGATGGCTCTCATTTCGGGGAGAGAGCCGACGAGGCCTGCGGCGCGGACTTGAACGAGGGCGTTTCCGAGGGCGGTGCCTTCCTGGGGACCTGCGACGACGGGGAGCTGGAGGGCGTCGGCGGTGAACTGCATGAGGAACTGGTTCCGGGAGCCTCCTCCGATGACGTGGAGACGCTGAATGTCAACGGGGGTGAGGCGGCGGAGGATGCGGACGATTTCCTGATAACGGGCAGCGAGGGAGCGGAAGATGACGCGGACGTAGTCGGCGGGTGTCTCGGGCAGGGGCTGGCGGGTTTCTGTGAGGTACTCACGGATGGCGGCGGTCATCGAGGTGGGATGGGCAAAGCGGGGGTCGTCGGGGTTGATGATGCTCTGGCAGGTGGAGGCGAGGCAGAGGGCGTTCAGCTGATTGACGTCGGAGGGGACGGAGGGGGCGGAGGGGGCGGAGGCGGCGAGTACGCCGCCCACCCGACCAGGGGTGGCAAAGGCGGCGGGGGCAGCGGGGGTCCACTCTTTGCGGCATTGCTCATAGATCCAGAGGCCGGTGATGTTCTTGAGGAAGCGGGTGGTGTGGTCCAGGCCGCCCTCGTTGGTGAAGTTCTCGGCGAAGCTGTCGGGGTTGATAATGGGTGTGGGTGACTCCACTCCGAGAAGTGACCATGTGCCGCAGCTGAGGTAGGCGAAGCGGTCGTCCTGTGCCGGCACGGCGGCCACTGCTGAGGCGGTGTCGTGACTGCCCACAGCCACGACGGGGATGGCTCCGAGCCCCGTGGCCTCCTGCACCTGGGCGGTGAGGGTGCCCACTCTCTCTCCCGGCTGCACCAGCCTGCCGAAGTGGCGACGCTCCAGTCCCACGGTCTTCAGCAGTGCCTCGTCCAAGTCGCCCGTGCGGGGATTCAGCATTTGTGAGGTGGAGGCAACGGTGTACTCACAGACGGCCTGGCCAGTGAGCATATAAATGAGTGCATCGGGCATAAAGAGCACTTTATCAGCCTCTTGCAGGGCGACGCAGCCGTTGCGGCGGAGCGTGTCCAACTGGAAGAGGGAGTTGAACGGCATGAGTTGGATACCGGTGCGTTCATAGACCTCCTGCTGCGGCAAGCGGTCGGCGAAGTAGCGCTCCATGGCGCCGTCGGTGTGGGGGTCACGGTAGCAGTGTGGCAGTCCGAGCAG
Organism: Bacteroidaceae bacterium; assembly: GCA_017619335.1. Lineage (GTDB taxonomy): Bacteria > Bacteroidota > Bacteroidia > Bacteroidales > Bacteroidaceae > Physcousia. The sequence goes on along the minus strand of JAFZSP010000060.1, from coordinate 40,046 downwards.
CTGTCCGTCCCGTCCGAAGAAGGCGAAGTCACAACCCCATGTATCTATGCCAATACTCTGGAGTTCAATGCCTTCTGCCTTGACCTGCCGCAGTGCGCGGAGAATTTCGTTATACAGGTGTGGCAGGTTCCAGAAAATGTGACCGCCGAGGGGCAACTGAGGGTTCTCAAAACGTGTGAACTCGCGCATCTGAATGCGCTGATCGTCAAAAGTGGCGAGGACGGTGCGACCGCTGGTGGCACCGAGGTCAACGGCGAGGAAGTGAAGCATATTTTTAAATGGAAAATGTCAAATGTCAAATGTTAAATGGAAAATGGAAAATGGAAAATGGGAGAGAGTCTCCTTTTTGCCTGCAAAGATAGGGAAAACTATCAACTTTCCTCCCCAAACTGCAAACTTTTTTCCTTTTGGTGTCGCTTTTTCAACCTTTTTATGTATTTTTGCTCCCGAAAAGCTTTCCAGCGCCCCACATTTTACATTTCACATTTCACATTTTACATTCAATCATTCATGAATTACGATTTTGACCGCCTCATCGACCGCAGTGGTACAGGCGACGTGAAACACTGCAAGCTTCAGGAATTCTATGGCCGCTCGGACCTGCTGCCCCTGTGGGTGGCCGACACGGAATTTGAGACGCCGCCATTCATCACCGAGGCGCTGCGCCGCCGCCTGGAGCACTCCCTCTTTGGTTACACGGTGACGCCGGAGGCGCTGTGGACGGCGGTCGGCGACTGGCTGCTGGCTCGTCACGGCTGGCAAGTGGAGCGCTCGTGGCTGACGTTCATCCCGGGGATTGTCAAGGGAATCGGGTTGGTGGTGAACTGCCTGCTTGACCCCGACGAGCGCGTGATTATTCAGCCGCCTGTTTACCATCCCTTCCGCCTGGTGCCGCAGCACAACGGCCGGCTGGTGGTGACGAATCCGCTGATTGAGGAACGCGACGCCGACGGCGCCCTGCATTACCGCATGGATTTCAATGGCTTGGAGACCCTCGCCCGCGACCCGCAGAACCGCCTTCTCATCCTCTCCAACCCCCACAATCCCGCCGGCATCGTCTGGGAACCCGAGACGCTGCGGCGCGTGGCCGCCATCTGTGCCGCCAACGACGTGCTGGTGATTTCAGATGAGATTCATTGTGACATGACGCTCTTCGGTCACCGCCACACGCCCTTCGCCACGGTGTCCCCGGAGGCCGCCCAGTGCAGCATCACCTTCGGTGCGCCCAGCAAGACTTTCAATATCGCAGGCATCGTCAGCAGTTACGCCATCGTTCCCAACGACTCCCTGCGCCGCCGCTTCTACGGTTGGTTGGACGCCAACGAGTTTGCCGACCCTCACCTCTTCGCTCCCATTGCCACCATTGCCGCTTTCAGCCCCGAGGGCGAGGAATGGCGTCAGCAGATGGTGCGGTATGTGGAGGGGAACGTGCAGTTCGTGGAGGACTTCTGCCGCGAGCAACTGCCACAGATCCGTCCCGTGCGCCCCGAGGCGTCCTACCTGGTCTGGTTGGACTGTCGGGCGTTGGGGCTGGAGCACGACGCGCTGACAGACCTCTTCGTGAACCGCGCGCGACTGGCGCTGAACGACGGTGAGATGTTTGGCAGCGAGGGGCGCGGTTTCATGCGACTCAATGTGGGCTGTCCGCGCAGCCTCTTGCAGCAGGCAATGGAGCAGCTGAGGGCTGCCATTTGTGTCAAATAAGGAGAATAATTGGTCAAAAGATGTGTTGAGCAGTCTTTAAAAGTATTTTATTATCTGATTGTTGTGGAGAATTGGATTTTTTTAGGTACTTTTGCAGCGTGAAACAATATTTTCAACACAAATATCTTTTATCAACCAATTATTTTATCAATGAACAAGGAAAACAAGCAACTATGGCGAATCCCTTCGCGCCTACTCTCTCTGGTGGCAGCGCTGGCATTCGTCAGCACCCTGGCGGCACAGTCGTTGCAGCTCAGGGGCACGGTGAAAGATGACACCGGCGAACCACTCTACGGCGCAGCTGTTCGCGTCGTGGGTGCACAGGGTGGCGTCACCACCGACGACAACGGACAGTTCACCATCGCCATCGAGCGAGGGCAGACACTGCAAGTCACCTACGTGGGCTTCCAGCCTTTCACCCAGGTCATTCAGAATGACCGCCCGCTCTCCATCACCCTGGGCGAAAGTTCCGTGATGGATGAAGTGCTCGTCGTGGGTTACGGCGTGCAGAAGAAGAGCGTGGTCACCGCAGCTATTGCCAAGGTACACGCCGAAGACCTGGAGTCCACCGCACCGGTGCGTGTGGATAATGCCCTGAAAGGCTTGGCCGCCGGCGTGCAAGTCACCAGTGCCTCCGGTCAGCCCGGAGAGGCTGCACGTGTGCGCATTCGTGGTATCGGCACCATCAACGACAGCAATCCCATCTACATCGTCGATGGTATGCCCATTGAAGGTGGTATCGACTACCTGAATCCCACTGATATTGAATCCATTGAAGTCCTGAAGGACGCTGCCTCCGGCGCCATCTACGGTGCCCGTGCTGCCAACGGTGTCATCCTGGTCACCACGAAGAAAGGACAGGAGGGCAAGACCCGCGTAACCTACGACTTCAGCTACGGCATCAGCAATCCCTGGCGCCAGCGTGACGTCCTCAACGCCACAGAGTATGCCATCATGATGAATGAGGGTCGCCTCAACGCCGGAATGGCTCCTCTGTACAACGACCCCTACAGCTACGGCGAAGGCACCGACTGGCAGAAGGAAGTCTTCAACAAGAACGCCGGCGACCAGCGCCATCAGGTCTCCCTGAGCGGTGCCACAGACAAGGTAAACTATTATGTTTCCATGGGTTACCAGAAGCAGGAAGGTATTGTCGGCGGTGACTGGGACCGCTCCAACTATGAGCGTCTGACCCTGCGCAGCAATACCAACTACGTCCTCTTCGACGAGAGCAAGGAGCGCAACTGGCTGAACAAGCTCACGCTGACGGCCAACCTCTCGTACGCGCGCATAAAAAGTAAAGGTGTCAGCACCAACAGCACCTGGGGCTCTCCCCTCGGCGCCGCACTGATGCTGAGCCCCATGCTCACCGTCTATGAACCCGATGCCGCTGCCGAGCAGGCACAGATCGAGAAGTACTCCAACTCCACTTCCTACACCCCCATTTACGGTCCCGACGGTAGAATGTTTGTCGTTCCCGGAGCCGACTTCGGCGAGCAGGGCAACCCCGTGGCTTCCATGAGTCTGCCCGGTTCCAAGGGCTGGAGCCACAAGTTCGTGGCCAACTTCGCCGCCAACCTTCAGATCTGGGAAGGCCTCCAGTTCCGCACCAGCTACAGCGTGGACCTCGGCTTCTGGGGCAGCGACTCCTGGTACAAGCCCTACTATCTGCGCAACAACGACTCCCAAGACCACAGCGGCGCCAGCAGCGAGAGCAGTCGCGGCACCGTCTGGCAGTTGGAGAACGTGCTGACCTACGACAAGACCATTGGCGACCACTCCTTCACCGTCCTGCTGGGACAGAGCTCCAAGGAGAACCACGGCTACTACCTCGGCGCCTCCGCCATGCATCTGGTGGATTACAACAAGCCCTCTGTCAGCTACACCACCGGCCTGCGTGAGGACGGCGAACGTGACGGCTGGGGCGGCCTCAACGAGACCACACGCCTGGCGTCCTACTTCGGTCGTGTCAACTATAACTACGCCGAGCGCTACATGGGTGAATTCACCATCCGCCGTGACGGCAGCTCCCGCTTCGGCCCCAACAACAAGTGGGCCACTTTCCCCTCCTTCTCTGTGGGTTGGAACGTGGCCAACGAATCGTTCTTCGAGAACCTCAAGGACAGCTGGTTCAACACTCTGAAAGTGCGTTACAGCTGGGGTAAGAACGGTAACGAAAGCATCGGTAACTTCCGCTATAAAGTGCTGACCAGCAGCAGCAATAACTACATCTTCGGGACCAGCGAGAACGTCGTCAACGGCGTCAAGGCCAGCGGCCTGGCCAACGAGAGCCTGAAGTGGGAAGAGAGTGAGCAGCACAACGTGGGTCTGGACTTCGGCTTCTTCGGCAACGCCCTCACCTTCACCATCGACTACTTCAACAAGCGCACCACGGGCATGTTGATGGAGATGAACATCCCCCAGTATGTGGGTGAGAGCCGTCCCATCGGCAACGTGGGTAAGATGGAGAACTCCGGCGTGGAGATGGAAGCCGTCTTCAAGCACCGCTTCAACAGCGACTTCTCCCTGCGCGTGGCCGGCAACATCAGCTATCTGCACAACAAACTCATCGAGTATGGCAACGAGACCGGCTGGGCCAACTATGACAGCTTCCAGGGCACTGGAGCCATCAGCCGCGCTCAGAACGGAATGCCCTTCCCCTACTTCTACGGTCTGAAGACCAACGGCATCTTCCAGACAATGGACGAGGTGCGTAACTATGTGGGTACCAACGGCCAGCCCATCCAGCCCAACGCTGTTCCGGGTGACGTCCGCTACGTCGATATCAATGGTGACGGTGTCATCAACGACGACGACCGCACAGACATTGGTAACGGCACGCCCGACTGGACGTGGGGTCTGAACGTCAACCTCGCCTGGCGTGACTTTGACTTCTCTATGATGTGGCAAGGCACCATCGGCAACGACATCTATGATGCCACCCGCCGCACCGACCTCACCCGCGTGAACCTGCCCTCCTACATGCTCAACCGCTGGACCGGCGAAGGCACCAGTGACAAGTACCCCCGTTACGTCTGGGGCGACAATGCCAACTGGCAGTCCAACGACCTCTATGTCTATGACGGCAGCTACGCACGCCTGAAGAACATTCAGCTGGGCTACACCCTGCCCCGTGCCCTCACGCAAAAAATATTCATTGAGAAACTCCGCTTCTATGTGGCAGCCGAGAACCTCCTGACGCTCACCAAGTACCACGGTTACGACCCCGAAATCTCCAGCGGCGGCACCAGCCTCGGTATCGACTACGGCGTCTATCCACAGGCTCGCACCTTCACCTTCGGTCTGAATGTGGCATTCTAAATAAAGAAGCGAGAAAAACATCATAATCATTTAATAATTAATAGGAAACAAAATGAATACCATACATAATCTGCTGGCAAAGGTAACCATTCCCTCCCTGGCGCTCGCCTTCCTAACAGCCTGTTCCAGTGACTGGTTGGAGGTGACACCGCCCGCAGCCATGCCCATCGATGAGTATTTCACCACCACGGAACACATGGAAGAAGCCGTCGTGGCAGCCTACGACCCCTTAGAGTGGCCCGACTGGGCTGCCGGACAGTACAACCCCGTCTGCATAATGAGTGACATCATGGCCGACCAGATCTGGGTGGGCGGTCAAGACAAGACCGACAACCAGTTCTGGCACCTGATGATGAACTATGAGGCCATCCCAACAAACTGTATGTCAGGCCTCTGGAGCGACGCCTACAGCGGTGTCAAGCGCTGCAACGACGCCCTGAAGTATCTGGACTGGGTCACTGATGGCAAACTCACAGACCAACGCCGCAAGGAGCTGGAGGCACAGCTGCGCGTGCTCCGCGTCTTCTACTACAACTGGCTCTGGAAGTTCTGGGGTGACATTCCTTATTATGAGGTCAACCTGGAGTACCCCTACACCAAGGAACAAAGCAAGGCCGACGAGGTTTATGCCAATATGATGGCGGACCTCAAGGGAGCCATTGCCCTCAACGCACTCCCGATGACCTGCACAGGCACGGCCAACCAGGGTCGCGTCACCAAGGCCATGGCCTATATGCTCTTCGCAGAAATCGCTATGTATCAGAACGATGAAGCCGACATGCGACAGGCACTCACCTACATGAAGGAAATCATCGCCGATACCAACTACGACCTCAATCCCGACTACGCCATGATCTTCCGTGAAGCCGGCGAGTGGAGCAAGGAGAGCATTTTCGAAATCAATTACAAGGACGACAACGCCGTGCGTTCCTGGGACTGGGTTCGCGGTGCCGGCGGCACTGTGCTGCCCCGCCTCATCAGCCCTCACGGATGGACAGACGGCTTACTGGGCCACGACAACGGCTGGGGCTTTGCACCCATCCGTCTGGAAACATTCCAGATGTTTGCCGAGGGAGACGCCCGTCGCGACGCCACCTGCTGGCTGGCCGACGGCTCCTACAACCAGCGCTATCAGGACACCGGCTACTTCCTGGAGAAGTACGCTGCCCACACGGGTGACAACGCCGACCAGCTGGCCGACGGCGACCTCAACTACAACAACAACCTGCGCATCTATCGTTACTCCGAGGCACTGCTGAATGCCGCAGAACTCGTCGTCCGCGGAATGGGCGAAGGTGACGCTGCTGCCTGGCTCAACGCCGTACACAGCCGCGCCGGACTCACCGACCAGGTGGCTGCCACGCTGGACAACATCAAGCGTGAGCGTCAGCTGGAGTTCGTGGGCGAGGGCAAGCGCTACTGGGACCTCATCCGCTGGGGAGACGCCGCCACCGTGCTCGTGCCCGACCAGTATGGCTACCGCACCAACACCTGGAGCGAGGCCCGCAAGTATCTGCCCATTCCACAGAGCGAAATCGATGCCGCCAACGGCACGCTTCTTCAGAACCCGAATTATAAATAATTAAGGTACAATACAGTTATGAAAAGAATATATAGTTTGGGTGTGGCCGCCGTCGTGGCGGGAGCACTGCTGACGGCCTGCTCCCCAGAGGATTTCACCCATCCTTCAGAGGCGGGAGTACCAACCCTCGACGGCATCGATGCTGTCATCACCGTGGACCAGACCGTCAACCAGGTGACCTTCTCACTGCCCGCGTCTGCAAAAGGCATGAACCCCGTCTGGTACTTTGCCGACGCCCGCAACAACCCCTACAGCACCGTCAACGGTCTGCAGAAAATCTATGCTTCGGCCGGTGACTACACCGTGGAAATGCGACTGATGAACGCCAACGGCGTCAGTGACGAGGCCAAGACCTACACCTTCCACATCGACAACACCATCATGGACTTCACGCGTTACATCACCCTCCTCAGCGGCGGTGCCAGTGACAGCGAGAAAGAATGGCGCATGGACAATGCCGTGGCCGGACACTTCGGCTGCGGACCCTCCGGCACCACCGGCACCGAATGGTGGTCTGCCGACCCCGACAACAAGGCCGGCATCGGAATCTACGACAACCGCATCCGCTTCGGCTCGGCCTACGACTACACCTTTGACCCGGGCGAGGCCGGAACCATGTACGTCAACGTGGGCACCACCGTCTTTGACCAGTACAAGAACGGAGCCACCGAGGACTTCAACGTCCCCGCACAGCTCACCACCGCCAAGTATGAGTTTGAGGTGGAGGGCGACAAGCTCTACCTGAAGCTGCCCGCACACACCCCGTTCCTCTATGTGCCAAACGATGCCAGCTGGGAGAACCCCCGCTACCTCATCGAGAGCATCACACCCAGCACCATCAACCTCGTGGGCGACAACGGCGAGATTGCCTGGCACTACATCCTCACCAGCGGTCAGGCTGTCAAGAAATTCGACGGTTTCAAGTACAGCCACGAGGCCAACCTCTGGCGTCCCATCGACGAGGCACAGTCCTACACCACCACCTATTACTATGCACCCGGATGGGCACAGATTGCCAATCCCGAGTGGACACAGGACGGCGCAGCCTATTCCATCCAGCTGCCCAGCGCCACCTTCGACCAGTGGCAGGCGCAGGCATTCATCGTTCCCGCAAGCCTCGTCCTCAACAGTGCCACACATTATGACTTCTCCTGCAAGATCCTTTCCACCACCGATCTGCCAGGCGTGACGCTCAAGCTCACCGACAAGACCGATGACGGAAACTTCCTCTTCACAGAACGCGTGGCAGTGAAGGCATACGAGGAATATATCTTCTATCTCAGCGACCTGCCCGGTATTGATGCCGACGTAAAGATGGTCTTCGATTTTGGCGGCAACCCCGACAACACCGAGGTCACCGTCTCCAACATCACCCTCAAGGATCACTCCATCGATGACGGCACCGTGCTGCCTTCCGAAGAGCCCGAACCCGAGAACACCGTGGACTGGGACGAGAAAGCTGCTGAGAACCTGTGGGCTTCTGTTGAGAGCGGCACCACATTCATCAGCGTGACACCCTGGTTCGCCAACGACAGCTGGAGCCAGATCGGAGATCCCGAATGGACTCATGCAGACGGCGTCTGGGAACTCACCATCCCCGAAGGAATGGGCGGCAGCCAGTGGCAGGGACAATTCCCCATCAACACCTCCCTCACCGCCTCGCAGAGTAAGAAGTACAACTTCTACTGTGTGGTGGAGATGGACAACGATGCCCCCGGCGTCACCATAAAACTGACAGAGACCGACGACCCCGACGGCACCAAGCACGACGGCAACTTCTTCTTCGCCGACAGGCATGAGGTGAAAGCCTTCACACCCTTCATCTACAAGGCCGAGGGCGTCTCCCTGAGCCAGAACGATGCCCATGCACTCTCGCTGTTCTTCGACTTCGGCGGCACACCAGGGGGCACTCACATCAAGATCAGCAAGATCTTCTTCGAGGAAATCGTCTCCATGAGCTATGACGACGAGAACAACCTCTGGAAGGCTGTCGATGAGAGTTCTGCATTCATCAGCGTGACACCCTGGTTTGCCAACGACAGCTGGAGCCAGATTGGCGACCCCGAATGGAGCCATGAAGGTAACAAATGGATGCTCACCATCCCCGAAGGAATGGGCAGCAGCCAGTGGCAGGGACAGTTCCCCATCAACACCACGCTGGCCACCGCTCAAGCAGATGCCTACAACTTCTCATGTACCATTGAGATGGACAACGATGCCCCCGGCGTCACCATCAAACTGACAGAGACCGACGACCCCGACGGCACCAAGCACGACGGCAACTTCTACTTCGCCGACAGGCACGTCATCAAGGCCTACGAGCCCTTCGTTTACAAGGCTACAGGTGTCACCCTGTCACAAAACGACGCCCACGCACTCTCGCTGTTCTTCGACTTCGGCGGAACACCCATTGGCACAAACGTCGTTATCAAAGATATCATTTTCGAGAAAGCACAATAATGAAAAGCAGATTTTTGACCACACTGTCGGCACTGATCCTCGGATGCTGCACCTTCGCCGCCTGCGGAGGTGACAGCAGCGAGGAACAGGCACCTGCCGTCAGCATCCAGACTTCCGAGAGCGCCCTGAGCTTCGGCTCAGAGGCCTCCCAGAAGACCTTCGACGTCACCGTGAACCACGGGTGGACAGCCTTCTCCGACGACGAGTGGGTCACCGTCTCCCAGAGCACCACGGCTGCCGGCAAGGGCACCGTCACCGTCGGCGTGAAGGAGAACACCACCTACGTCGAGCGCACCGGCACCGTCACCGTCAAGGCAGGCACCGAACGTGCCACCGTGACGGTCAAACAGGCCGCTGCCACACGTCCCGAGCCCGGTGATGAAATCACCTGCCCCGTGGAGGGCTACAGCCTCGTCTGGAACGATGAGTTCAACGAGGGCTCCGAACTCAACAGCCGCCACTGGCGCCACGAAGTACAGGGCGCTGGCTGGGTGAACAACGAGCTCCAGAACTACGTCAACCACACTTCACCCGGCGGCCGACTGGTCACAGAACTGAAGGACGGCGCCCTTCAGATCCATTGCTTCAAGGAGAACGGCAAGATCTACTCTGGACGTGTCTATGCACACGAGAACCAGGGGTGGAAGTACGGCTACTTTGAGGCCAGCATCAAACTGCCCAAGGGCAAGGGCACCTGGCCCGCCTTCTGGATGATGCCCGTCGGTAACGACTGGAGCACCAACCCGTGGCCCAAGTGCGGAGAGATCGACATTATGGAAGAAGTCGGCGTCGTGCCCAACGAGGTCTCGTCCAGTATTCACACCCAGGACTACAACCACACCAAGGGCACCCAAAAGACCCACGCCATGACCATCCAGGATGCAGAAGGTGCCTTCCACACCTACGGCCTCCTCTGGACCGCCGACGAGATCACCACCTACGTCGATGGCAAAGTGCAGCTGAACGTCCAGAAGTCCGTGCTCGGCAGCAGCCACAACCAGTGGCCCTTCAGCGAATACCCCTTCTACGTTATCTTTAACCTCGCCTGGGGCGGAAGCTGGGGCGGTATGCAGGGCGTAGATGAGTCGGCACTCCCCGTCACCATGGAAGTGGATTATATCCGCGTGTTCCAGAAGTAACGTGAGTCAGACATAAAAAGGTGCAGGGCGCATTGCCTGGCGAGGTTGAATGAAGAATGAACAAGGAAGGAATCATTCGTCCTCGCGGCAGATGCAGCCCTGCACCGGTTGTAGGTTGAGCTATTAGGACTGAAAATCTTTCAGTTCTTCCAGTCCGTGTGCTATTTCACGCAGCTGAGCCTCATTCCGGTGGTACTGCCACAGTCCGACAGCGCAGGCCAGACCCAGCGTCAGCAACGTGAACACCACCACGAGCACCACTTTGCTACTCAGGACATAATGTACTTCTGTGTTGAAGCCCAGTTCGGACACATAGAAGGCCACAGCTGCCAGGGCGAACCCCGCAACAGCCCACAGCGTCTCGCGGTGACAAGCCTGCTTGTAGCGCAGCATCAGGCTCCAGAGTTCGTTACACTGTTTGCCTTCCAGATCGAAGCGAGACAGCAGCGCAAACTTCCACACCTGGGGCACCAGACCCACCAGCATAGCCACTTCCAGGATGGCGAACGACACCGGCGAGATGGGTGTCTGGGCGTAGATCCACGGACCCACCACGCAGATCATCACTGCTGCCACCACGAAGTTGCGCAGGTTGAGCTTGTAGAGAGCCTCGTGGGCGGTCTGTGTGCGGTGAGTGATCATTTCCTTGACAAGGCGCAGATTCACCACTTCCTGTTCCTGAAGGCGTGCGTCGAGCACGTTCCATCCAGCTTTCAATTCTTCGAGTTCCATATTCTTTGTTGTTGTATTTTAGCGGTTTGACATTTTCTTGAGTTTCTCTTTGGTGCGATTGAGTTTCACGGCTACATTCGCCCGGCTGATGCCCAGGATTTCAGCGATTTCCTGATAGCTCCGCTCTTCCAACCAGAGGAGAATCAGCGCGCGTTCCAATTTCCCCAACTGATTGATGAGCCGGTAGAGTTCGCGGAGCTGACCTGCGTGCTCGTTCTCGTCGGCCAGCAGTCCTGTCACATCAGTAGTGAGGGGAACCGTCTGCGGGCGTTTGGTCACGTGGCGCAGGTAGGTGATGCACGTCTTGGTGGCGACGCTGTAAACCCACGTGGTCAGCTTGCTATCACCCCGGTAGCGCGGGAAGCCTTTCCACAGGTTCAGTACCACTTCCTGGAACAGGTCGTTGAGGTCGTCTTCGTCTTTCGCATAAACGTAGCACACCTTGTAGATGACCCGTTTCTGACCGGAAATCATCTCTAAGAACTCTTTTTCTATGGGCTTTGTTTCCATATTCTTTCAATCGTTTGCCCTATTAGTCGCTCAAAAACCAAAATAGTTACACTCGAACTAAAAAAATTCGACCAACAATCCTTTACTGGTCGAAATATTCGACCGTGCAAAGGTACTATTTTTCTTGAATAATCAAGCATTTCTAACTTTAAAAGTAACAAGAAGACAGCCTTTTGCCTGCATTTTCCTCCTTCCTCGTCAATTCTTCTGCTCACGCGAACATATAAGAGGGAGCGGAAGAGTCCCCGCCTGTTCATACAGGCGGGGACTCACTCAACATCAATGTGTATATAAGGAAAACAGGTTATACTAATACTGTGACACTTTGACGTCGGAGACGGTGATGCTGCCTCCGTAGTTGTTGATGCTCCAGCAGTTCTTCTGGATACCATAGATGCGGTTGGTGTAGGCACAGACATCATTGATGTACATGACCATCACGCTGTTGTCTGTGTAGATGTCAATCTTATAAGTATTGTCGGCGGGGCGGTTGAACCAATAGCCATCGATGCCCTCGATGAATCCCTTACCATAGACTTTCACTTCTTTTTCCTTGCCGTTCTCTATGACGCGTACGATGCGGTATCCTTCTTGCTCGAAGTTCACCTTGCGGTGATTCTCGTCCTCGGGGTTAACCACCATCGTGTAGTAGTAGTCAATGTCGGTACTGCGGGTGAGTGAGATGCCGAACTTGTCCCAGTTGTTTGAGGTTTTGACGGTGAAAGAGATGTGGTTGTGGTGGCCCAAGCGGTTGTAGAGAACGTAAGCGTCGTCGCCCGTGAGTGTGCCATTGCTATAGCCGTTGCTGGCCATCACATTGAGGCTCTGAGACTGATTGTATTTGCTGGCCATAGCAGGAACCTCACCGAGAGTAAGTGTGCCGTCCTCGTGCTGTATGATGCGGTGACAGACGAGCGCGCCGGACCAGTTGGGCTCGCCACCGGCACCCACGTTGATGTTCTTGTCGTGGATGGTAGCACCAGTGCGGTAGGGGCACCAGCCCCAGATGTAGCGGTCTGTGCCGTTGGAAGCCGTCTTTCCGGCATAGAAAGCCCGGCTGTCCAGCACGCCTTCCTTGCCGTCCCTGGGCCAGTTGGCACCAGGATCGTTGAAGCAGGCTTTCAGACCCTCGTAAGTCTCGGCCATCATGTATTTCACCTTACGGCTCCAGCTGGCGCGGTAGCCCTCGCTATAGACCAGATACCAGTAGTTGCCCATCTTGAAGATGTCAGGGCACTCACACATGCGATCCCAAATCATGGGGAACTGCCCCACGTGTTCCCAGGTCTTCAGGTCGGCGGACTTGAATTCTGCGAACTTCAGGTTGCTGACGATTACCATGTGGTAGAGGCCGTCCTCTGCCTGGAATATCTGCGGGTCACGGAAATCGATGTTGCTGTAACCATAGTCGTCACCCTTGAGCATCCAGGTGTTGTCCTTTGTCCAGGTCTTGAAGTCGGACGATGTGGCACGCAACACCACTTCCACGTTCTTCAGCAGCACATTATGGCCCGTGTAATAGATGTAGTAGAGGCCGTCCTTCTCATTATAGACGGCACAGCCAGTGCCCAGTGCAGCATCGGCCTCCTGTGTAGAAGTGCCCGTCGGGAGGACTTCGCCTAATGACTGGTAGGAGGCTCCGTCCCGGGTGCTGATACCCCAGAAGGGATGATAGCAAGTTCCGTTGTTCTCGTACTCCTGGAGGTAGAGCACCTTGAACTCGCCAGCTTTCTGGTCAAAGAAAGGCATGGGGTCACCACATCGTCCAATGGCGGGATTGTAGTAGGTCTGGAAACCAGCCTCGTCTGCGGAGTTGAAGAAGGTGGTGGTGCCTGCCCAGTCCTTGGGTGCATCTGGGCCAAAGTCGTCGTCACTGCAGGAGGTTAAAGTGAACAGGGTTAGCAGAAGACCCACCCCCCAGCCCCTCCCTATGAGGGAGGGGAGTATATACCTTTGCTGATAGCTATTACTCTTATTATTGATAGTATTCATAATATGTTATTATTTTAAATGTTTTCTATTCTTGTTTGGTGACCACTCCCCTCCCTCACAGGGAGGGGTTGGGGGGTGGGTCTATTCCATCAGATGATCGAATGCATTCTGAGTCATAATCTCAATGTTCTTGTGGAACTTCTCTGTGTAGCCAGCTTCGTAGGTGTAGGAGTACCAGTCGTAGCATCCGGATCCGATGCAGATGATGCCGCCCTTGCCGGCTGTGGCAGGATATTCCCAAGCCACCACAGCACCGTCGCCGCCAACGCCAAGGATCTTGCCGCCTGTGCGAGCCTCCCAAGCTGCATGGTTGTCATAGCCGCCCCAGTCTGTGCCGATGTGGTACTGTGCGGTGGAGTTCGTGATGTGATAGCCGGCATCTGTGCAATAGACCTCATTGGGGTTGTCGCCGGCAATCAGGTTCTGCCACAGCGGATGATCGTTCTGTCCGTCGAAGATGCAGAAGCTCCACGGGCCGCCACAGAGCTCGGCTGCATCCTCGTTCTGTCCCCAGCAGTTGTTGGGAGTGGTCCATTCGTCATCACCCGTCACTCCGATGAAGGAAGGCAGGTTAGTTGCATAGCGGGTCAGCAGCAGCGCTCCGCCGTTCTCATAGAAGGCACGCAACTCATTCTTGGCATCCAGCGCGAACGACGCCTTGGCCATGAAGACATCGTGTCCGTCAACGCCGCCATCCACATGGTAGTGCCACCAGATGATCTTGCACTGCGAGAGGTCGAGTGTTCCGGCACGCAGGTCGGCGAATGAGGCATAGAGCGAATTGGGAATATTGCCAAGCATCCATTCACAGGCTGCTTTAGCCTCTGCGTCAAGGTCGTTCATCACGGATGCCTCACCCAGGAAGAGTGCCGAAGGTGCGCTGATGGCAATGACAGTAACTGTGTATGTGCTCTCGGCAGAATTGTTGGTCACCTTGTAAGTGACGGGCTGCGAGAAGTCCTGAGCTACTCCGCTGCCAGGCGTAACAGTGGCGTTGGCGCTGATGGTGATGGAAGGCACCAGATTGGTGATGTCCACAGAACCTGGCACATAGACGGTGATGGTCTTGGCGTCCTGGTCGATGGTGCCTTGATAAATGTCGTTGATGACAAACTGCTTGATGCGAGCTTCATCGTGGAGCACGCAGAGTGTCCAATCCAGGAAAACATCGCCGTTGGTCACGTGCAGCACCTTGGCTGCATCCAAATTCAGGACGTCCCCTTGCTGGATGTTGCATACCGCGCCTTGTGAGAGTTTGAGAGCGGTGACTTTCATGGAAGAGGTGGTGTACACCTCGGGCAGACGCACCAGAATACTGCGGGACGCCAGGTCAATAGTGCCGTCGTAATTGTCCAGTTTGATGGACTCCACCAGGCAGTCGCCATCCAACTTCAAATTGCTGACGTTGTCCTCGGAACAGGCAGCAAAACCGCAGATAATGCAGATGGCACCTATTATATTAAATATCTTTGTATTCATAACGTTTTTGTTTTAATCGTTTACCAGTTACCAATATTTTGTGTATAATGTCCATTGGATGCAGAGATCTGACCGAACGGAATGGGCAGATACTCATCCTTGTTGGCAGTGAACTCGGCTTCGCGGTAGATACCGCAGTTGTCGATTTCCTCGGCATAGTACTTGTTAATGACAGTGGCAGCATCGCCCCAGCGAACGAGGTCGAAGAAGCGCTCACATTCCATTCCCATCTCCAGACGGCGTTCCATCTTCACAATCTTGATGGTTTCTTCCTTAGAATAGTTTCCCTTGTAATTGGTGATGTACATCTTCACGCCGTAATTGTTCTGATAGCCGGCAATCATCTGGGTGCTGGAGGCTGCACGGCTGCGAATCTGATTCACCAGGGCGATAGCCTCGACAGTCTTGCCCTGTTGAGCGTAAGCCTCGGCACGCTCCAGCAGCAGGTCGGCATAGCGGAACACGATGCGATTCATGGAGCTTGCCCAGTAGCTGCCCTTGATGAGATAGCTGTCAATGAGGGCGGGGTCAACATTCTGCTTCAGCGAGACGTTGTAGCCATAGAGACCGTTGGAACGGCTCCAGATGCTGGTCTCTTCCATCATATAGTTCTTGTTGAACATATAAGGGAGTCCGGGGATTCCGATAGTGAGGAATAGGCGCGGGTCGGCATTGTCGGTGGTGCGGTCGTAGTCCTTCTCGTTGAAGCTGTCCAGCAGAGGCAGACCGTCGGCACCCGTGCGATAAGCGTTGACCAGGTTCTGTGAAGGCTTGTAGAAGTCACAGCCACCGTCGGTAGCACCAGGGATGTTTGGCGGGATGAGGCCGTAGCTCCAGTTGAGGTTGCCATAGGTGCTGCCGTCGTTGCGGGAGTACTGGATGGCCCAGAGGCTCTCCTTGCCGTTCTCGTACTGTTCCTCGGGACGGAAGTTGTTGTGAATGTCGTCTTCAAGGCCATAGTTGGTGTAGAGCGACGGATTGGTGAACTCGATAACTTTCTCGAGGTCTTCCTGACTAATGGATGTCACCTGATTGCTTTTAGGGTCGTCCTGGCGGTAAGCCTTGTAGAGATAAACCTTGGCAAGGAATGCAGCAGCCGAGGCCTTGGTGGGGCGCCCCTTGTCGGCCTGTACCTCTGGCAGTGTGTTGTAGGCTTCCATCAGGTCGTCGATAATCAGCTGCCAGCCGGCATCGTTGGTATAGGCGGTGTTGGAGAGCGTGTTGTAGTCATCGTAGGTCAAGTTCTCGTTGTTCACGAAGGGGATATTTTTGTACAGACGCTTCAGCAGGAAATGACCGTAGGCGCGCAGGAACTTCATTTCGGCCAGACGCTGAGGCTTCATGGTGTAATTACTCTCGTTCAGCAGGGCAATGGCACTGTTCACACGGGAGAGGCTGTTATAGAGACGAATCCACATGTCGTTGATGTTCCAGTTGGTGGTGAGCACACCTTGCTGCACCTCTAACTGATGAAACACGTCACCGTCGCTGGTGCCACTGCCACCTTTGTAGGCATCGTCCGAACGGACGTCGAAGTTCCACATGGAAAAGGAAGAGTTGATATCCTCTGCTGTGGTGAAGACAGCGTAGGCCGACACGACCATAGCCTCTGCGTTCTCAGGACTTTTCACCTGCTCGTCACTGAGCGTGCCCTGCGGAATGTGCTCGTCGAGGAAGTCGGAGCAGGCCCCCAGCAGCGTTGCTGCTGCTGCAATGCACAATGCATAATTCATAATGCATAATGAGCTGCGCAATGCTTTCATTGTATGTGATGTTATATAGTTCATATTAATTGTGAATTGTGAATTATGAATTGTGAATTAGAAAGAAACATTAAGTCCGAAAGTGACATTAACAGGAATGGGATAGCCGAAGTTGGCGTTCTCTGGATCCACACCAGTGAAGTTCTTGCTCTTGATGGTGAGCAGGTTCTGTGCAGAAATATACATGCGCAGACGCTCCATATACATCTTCTGGCAAATGTCCTTGGGGAAGTTATAGCCGAGCTGGACAGTGCGCAGCTTGGCGAATGAACCGTTCTCCACGAAATAGCTGTTGACACGTTTCTCGTTATTGTTGTCCATCACGCTGATGGCAGGGATATTGGAGCCGTTGTTGGCAGGCGACCAGGCATCCAGCAGACGGCTGCCCTTGTTCAGGTTAGAGATATTCAGGCCACTCCAGAGGTCAGTCTCCTTCTTCAGGTCGCTGATAACATCAACACCCTGAACGCCCTGCCAGAACATGGTGAAGTCCAGGTTCTTGTATTGCAGATAGATGTTCAGGCCCCAAGTGAAATCTGGTGTCGGGTCGTAGATCCACTTCTGGTCACTCTCGTTGATAATGCCGTCATTATTCAGGTCCTTCCAACGGATGCGGCCCAGACCTGCGCCGTTCTGTGTGGCGTGATTGTCAATCTCTTCCTGACTCTTGAAGATACCGTCATAGACATAACCCACCTGGGAATACATGGGGTGTCCGACCACACTTTCCACACCATTTCCACCGAATGTGCCGTTGGCTGCAATGGTCTCGGGCAGACGGGTAACCTTATTGCGGTAGGTGCCGAAGTTGCCAGCAAAGTCATACTGGAGATCTCCGATTTGACCCCGGTAGCCCACATTGAACTCTATACCCTTGTTCTCCACTTCACCAGCATTGATCCACTGGCTGCTACCTTCGCCCATCACGCCGATACCCGGCATATAGACAAGGATATCCTTGGTCTTCTTGAAGTACCACTCAAAAGAGCCGTAGAGGGCATTGCGGAAGAGGCCGAAGTCCAGACCGATATTTGTCTGAGTAGTGGTCTCCCATTTTAGGTCGTCATTGCCCAGCTGGTTGCGCTTGAAACCGCTGGGCAGCGTCTGGCCGCCGTTGGTGCCAGCAATGTCATAGCTGGTACCATAACTCTGGCCGCCGAAGTTTGCTTCACCATAATTGCTCTCATAAAGGGTATAGCGGGCAATATTGGAAATCTCCTGATTACCCGTCTGGCCCCAAGAGGCACGCAGCTTCAAGTTGTCTAACCAGCTGATGTTCTTCATGAACTGCTCTTCGCTCAGACGCCAACCGGCACTCACGGAGGGGAACATACCGTAGCGGTTGTTGCGGCCAAAGCGGCTGCTGCCGTCATAACGCATCGTCAGGCTCAGCAGGTAACGGTCGGCGAAGTTGTAGTTCAGCTTGCCAAAGTAGGAAACGAGCGTGAAACCCTCGCCAGAGCCGTAGGCCTCGGCCTCACCCACGCCCGCATTAGGCCACATATAGTCTGTGGTCAACACAGCGTAGTCGTATTTCTTACCACTGAACCATACATCGTCCTCGCGGTTCAGCTCCACACCTGCCATTGCATCGGCACGATGGTTGCCAAGTTCAAGGTTATAGGTGGCCACAGCGTTCCACATCCACTTGGTCCAGTGTTCCTGCTTGGCTTCCACGCCGTTGGTGGCATTGGCAACGGTTCCTTCCGTGACGGGATAGGTGAAGATGCGCTGCTGCTTCTGGGCGTAGTCGAGGCCGAACGTGGATTTGACGTTGAAATTCTTGAAGGGATTGATATTGATATAGGCATCGCCGAACATGCGCCAATAGATATAGCGGTTGTCGCTGTTTCGGTCAAGACGGGCCACAGGGTTCTCGCGGTCTGGATAGCCGCCCACGGGACCAGCATAGTCACCACTGGTGGTATATACAGGCAGCGAAGGATTGAACTGCAGCACATTCTCTAGAAAACCGCCAGGAGCCTGCACCTCACTGGTGCGGTTCACCGTAAAGTGCTCACCCACAGTCACCACATCACGTTCGTTGACCCGCACCAGCTTATAGTCGCTGTTCATACGAGCCGAGAAACGTTCGAAGTCCGACTGCTGGATGATACCTTTATTCTTATAATAACCCAACGAGAAGAACGACGAGCCCTTCTCGGTGCCGTTGCTCAGCGAGACGTTGTACTGTTGGATGAGGCCCGAGCGGGTGGTCTCGTCGAACCAGTCGGTATCGGCAGCGGGAGTCGTGCCAGCAGCATCCAGATACTTGCTCATGGAAATGCCGTTCAACACGGGCAGCCCCTGTGCGTTATAGGTCCAGTCGTAGCGGTAACCCAAACCGTTGCCGTTGGGATCCAGGCCGTCGTTGACATAACCCTGCCACATCACTTGCCCGAACTCCTTGGCGTTGAGCACATCCATCTTGTGGGCATAGGTCTGGAGAGCCACGCTGCCATCAAAGTCGATGCGTACTTTGCCTTCCTTACCGCGTTTGGTGGTGATAATGATGACGCCATTGGCAGCGCGTGAACCATAAATGCTGGCCGAAGCAGCATCCTTCAACACCTGAATGCTCTCGATGTCGTTGCCGTTCAGTTCGTG
Source organism: Bacteroidaceae bacterium (assembly GCA_017619335.1). GTDB lineage: Bacteria > Bacteroidota > Bacteroidia > Bacteroidales > Bacteroidaceae > Physcousia. The sequence continues at coordinate 20,757 of JAFZSP010000060.1, read as the reverse complement.
CATACCTGCCTTCGTGGGCACACCGTCGATAATATAGAGCGGGTCGTTGTTGTTCATCGTACCCACACCGCGAATGCGAACGGTGGCAGCGCCAGAGGGAGAACCGTCGGCAGTGATGTTCATACCCGGCACACGACCCTGCATAGCCTTGATGGGGTTGTTCTCGTTCTGCTTCGCCAGATCATCAACGTTGACCACAGAGATAGCACCCGTGAGGTCGGCCTTGCGCTGAACGGTGTAGCCTGTGACCACCAGTTCGTTCATCTCAGAGGCAGCTTCGCCCATCTGAACCGTCATACCGTCTTTGGCAATCACTTCTTGGGTCTCGAAACCCATGAAGGAGAACACGAGGGTGGCTCCGCGCGACACCTTAATAGTAAAACGCCCATCCATATCCGTGATGGTGCCATTGGTGTCGTTGCCTTTCTCTTTGACCGTTGCACCGGGCAGACCTTCATTAAGGTCGTCAAGCACGGTGCCGCGGATTTCCACTTGCTGCGCCCAGAGCGCTGTGCCAGCAAGAATGAGCGCGAGGCTCATCAACAATCGTCTTAGCTTTTGCATGTTGTGAATTGTTAATTTTGAATTGTTAATTTTGAATTGCTAATTGTTGTTTTGCTGGTGCAAAGGTCGGCATAATATATAAAGGTATAGATAAAATTTCGTTCATCCTCTTGCAAAGTTGTTTCGCCGCAACAAATATACAAGAGGATGAACGAAAAATCGTAACTTCCTATTGGGAATTCTTAATTGTGCATGATGGTCTTGCTTCATTTTCTGACTTCTCCCGGCACCATGCCGAACTCGTCCTTGAAGCACTTGGTGAAGTAGGCGGGTGCGGAGAAACCAACGGCGTAGGCCACTTCGGAAATGGACTTGTCTGTGGTCAGCAGCATCTGGTAGCCACGATTGAGACGGGCGGTGCGCAGGAGTTCTACGGGCGAACTGCCTGAGAGGGATTTCACTTTGCGGTAGAGCTGCACGCGACTGAGGTTCATATCGGCGGCAATGTCCTCAACACTCAGTTCGCTGTCGTCCATGCGTTTTTCCACGACTTCCTTGAAGCGAGTAATGAAAGTGGAGGGAGCAGAAGCCGCTTCTTCTTCGTCAGAGGGGGTCTGGGCACCATCGTCCTCTGTCTGCATTGGAATAGTAGTCCCCTCGGGGACTGAGGAGATGGCCTCTGGCATATTCCACAGGTTCTGCACCACACGTTCGCGTTGCATATTGACCTTGTTGCGATGATAGAGGTAAAAGAGGACGATGGCTATCAGGAGTAGGAAGATTACAATTCCCGCCAACCACATCACCACTCGCTGGGCATTCAACTGGTGCAAGTAGCCGCTGGCTTTCTCCTGCAGGAGTTCCAACTGCTGGGCGCGACGCATTACTTCGTCGCTTTCCAGCAACAACACGTTGGCGTTCTCGCGTGTGACGAGGGCCGAGGTGAGCATGACTTCTTTCTCATAAGATCGTCCTTCCAGAATGTCCAAAGCCACTTGCAACAGCAGATCTCCGCGAGTAGGATAAATATAGGAGGCAGTTAGTAGGGAATCTCGCACTTGTTGAATACCGCCATTCTCGCCAGGCAAGCCATCGATACCGCAGAACATCGGAAGCGTCTGTGACTGAGAACCTGAAACTTGAGAACCTGAAACTTGAAACCTGAAACCTGAAACCTCAAGCATCGCCTTCCTCGCTCCCATCGCCGTGCGGTCATTATGTCCAAAGACGCAGTCAATGTTGATTGATGGTTGATGATGGAGGTATGCCTTGACTGCCTCATAAGCTGTTTCTTCAGTCCAATCACCCTGCAGCGTCGCCACCACCTTCAGATCGGGATAGTGGGCAATCGCATCGCGGAAACCACGATGGCGCTCATCGGCAGGTGAAGAACCTTTCAGGCCAAGAATCTCCATCAACTGCCCCTTCCCGTCGAGACGCATGGCAATGTACTCACCCATCTGACGGCCCATCTCGTAGTTGTCGGCACTCACGAAAGCAGTGTATTTCTGTGAGTCCGTCTTACGCTCGAAGACGATAACTGGTACACCGCTGTCATAGGCACGGTCAATGGCTGGCGAGACGCTGCTCAACTGATTGGGCGCAACAATGAGCAGGTCGATGCCACTCGCCACGAGACTGTCGATTTGCTGACTCTGCCGCTGGCTGTCATCATGCGCTGTGGTGAATGTCAATGCCACATTCTCGTGGAAACTCGCCTCCATCCGCATCTCCGCATTCTGCCAGTCGCGCCAAATGTCCTCAGAACACTGCGACACTCCTATCCTGTGCTGCTTCCTTTGGGGAGAACAAGAAAGCAGAGCCAGCATCAGGGCGAAAAAGCATAGATAAGTCTTATTCATTTCGCATTCTGTTTGGTTTTTATGCGACAAAAGTAATACTTTTCTTTCTACATTCTTCTTTTTTCATCCATTTTCTGCTTCTTCTGCATCCTTCAACCCACTTTTTTCCATAAAAACGCCCACATCTGGTTCGATGAAAGCTCGGATGGAATGAATTTTGATTGCAAAAAACGTTCATTGTTAGGAATTATCGTGCGATGAACGTTTTTTGTAAGTGATTGTATCATTATTTATCGTGTAATAGAAGTAAATACCTTACCTTTGCAGCGCAAAACTCAAATGAGGCAACAATTCATAATAGATTATTACAAATACAAATGAAGAAACTGATTGCAATGACGGTTGTCGTGCTGATGGTAGCTCTTTCGACAGGCTCGGCACAAGTAAACGCCCAGAGTCCAATGATTCTGGGAGAAAACCACGCGATGTTGCGGGTGAAGCAGGGAAAGAAATATCTGTTGCTGCCCGTGCAGGAGAAAGAAGAGAACGCTAACATCGCCGTGCTCAACGGGCACAACGAGATGGTGAAGCGGCTGAACGTGAGGCTCGCAGTGGATAAAGTGGACTATTGGGTGCCACTGGAACTCTCAACTCTTAACTCTCAACTCTCAACTCTCCTCGACATCACTTTTCATGGTGACCGCCGGCAGACAGGCGCCATTAAGGACTTCGCGTGCTGGAAGGAGATGACCTACAGCGATACTTTCGACACCACAAACCGCGAGCATTTCCGCCCTTTGTACCACCATACGCCGCTCTACGGTTGGATGAACGACCCGAACGGGATGTTTTACAAAGACGGCACCTGGCACCTTTATTATCAGTATAATCCCTACGGCTCGCAGTGGGAGAACATGACGTGGGGGCATTCCACCAGCCGCGATCTGATACACTGGGACGCACAGCCCTTGGCCATCGAACCCGACTGGCTGGGAACCATCTTCTCAGGGTCGTGCGTGATGAATGGCGACGAAGTGGTTGCGATCTACACTTCTGCCGGACACCACCAGACGCAGTCCATGGCGGTCTCCAAGGACAACGGACGCACGTTCACCAAGTTCAGCGGCAACCCCATCCTGACCAGCGACGTGCCCGACTTCCGCGACCCGAACCCGTTCTGGAACGAGGATATCCAAGCGTGGAACATGATCCTGGCCGTGGGGCAGGAAATGCGCATCTACTCGTCGAAGGATTTGAAAGAATGGAAAGAGGAGAGCCGCTTCGGATTGGAATATGGAAATCACGATGGCGTGTGGGAGTGCCCGGATTTATTCAAAGTGAAAAATGAAAGAATGAAAAATGAAAAATGGGTCCTCGTTTGCAACATCAACCCTGGCGGGCCGTTTGGCGGCAGTGCCACACAGTACTTCGTGGGAGACTTCGACGGGAAGAAGTTCACGTGCGAATCGATGCCGAAGGTGACAAAATGGATGGATTACGGCAAGGATCACTATGCCACAGTGTCGTTCTATAATGCTCCGGAAAATCGGCGTGTGGTGATAGCCTGGATGAGCAACTGGCAGTATGCCAACCAAGTGCCAACCAGGCAGTTCCGCTCGGCCAACAGCATCCCACGCGACCTTGGACTCTTCACTTATGGCGAGGAGACTTACTTGAGCGTGGTACCCTCGAAGGAGATGCTGGCCGCTCGCGGCGAGAAGGTGAAACAGCCCACGGAGGCCTGTGAAATCGTCATCGATGTGAAAGGATCGGCAGACATCATTTTGTCAAATGACAGGGGTGAACAGGTCACGATGCGCTACGATGCGCAGCAGCAGACATTCTCGATGGACCGCACGCACAGCGGCGACGTCGGCTTCAGCGAAGCCTTCCCCTGTGTGACCACAGCTCCCACCTACGGCAGTATCCGCCAGTTTCGACTTTTCATCGATCGTTGCAGCATCGAAGCCTTCGATGCCGAAGGCAAGATGGCAATGACCAACCTCGTGTTCCCCTCCATGCCGTATAATCAGCTTCAGGTGAAGGGTGGAAAGGCAACAATCTATGAAGTGAAGAGTGAAAAGTGAATAATTAACAATACTAAGATAATTATGGCAAAGACAAGTAAATTGGCTATTATTCCACTGATGCTCTGTTTCTTTTGCATGGGCTTCGTGGACTTGGTGGGCATCGCCTCCAACTATGTGAAGGAAGACCTCGCACTGAGCGATAGCGTCGCCAACGTGTTCCCCTCGCTGGTGTTCTTCTGGTTCCTCATTTTCAGCGTTCCTACGGGTATGCTGATGAACAAAATCGGTCGCAAGAAGACCGTACTCCTCTCGTTGATTGTCACCGTTTTCTCGCTGCTGCTGCCGTTGACGGGAGAGAACTTTGGAGTGATGCTGGTGGCATTCTCGCTGCTTGGCATTGGTAATGCGCTGATGCAGACATCATTGAATCCACTCGTCTCCGGCGTCATTGGTGGCAAGAACCTTGCTTCCACCCTCACCTTCGGGCAGTTCGTGAAAGCCATTGCCTCGTTCTCCGCTCCTTATCTGGCTATGTGGGGCGCCACGCAGGTAATCCCTGAGTTCGGGCTGAACTGGCGCGTGCTGTTCTCTATATTCCTCGTAGTGGGTGTGCTCTCCACGCTGTGGTTGTGGATAACGCCGATTGAGGAACAACCTATCGAGGGCAAGCCTTCGACTTTTCTGGAATGTTTCAAGCTTCTGGGAACACCCATCGTGCTGCTCTCTTTCTTCGGCATCATGTGCCACGTAGGAATTGACGTGGGCACAAACACCACAGCTCCCAAAATACTGATGGAACGACTGGGTATGACACTCAATGAAGCCGCTTTTGCCACCTCGCTGTACTTCATCTTCCGAACCATCGGTTGCCTGACAGGTTCCTTCTTCCTGCGTGTGATGAGCAACCGCACCTTTTTCATTATCAGCATTGTGTTGATGGCACTCTCCATGTGTGGCCTCGCTGTGGGCACTGAGCAATGGATGCTTTATGCTGCGATTGCCCTCGTGGGTTATGGAAACTCCAACATCTTCTCCATTTGCTTTGCCCAGGCCCTCACCTCTATGCCGCAAAAGCAGAACGAAGTCAGCGGACTGATGATTATGGGCCTCTTTGGCGGCACCATTTTTCCTCTTTTAATGGGCTTTGCCAGCGATGCCATCGGACAGGTTGGGGCTGTCCTTGTGATGACCATCGGCGTCATCTATCTCTTTAGTTATATCCCAAGAGTGAAACAATAATAGTATTAGATTATCATCATTACTCAATAACGCAAAAACGCAAAAACATGGAAACAAAACGCTACGTTGTAGGACTCGGAGAAGTCCTTTGGGATGTTCTTCCTGAAGGCAAGAAACTGGGCGGCGCACCCGCCAACTTCGCTTACCATGCAGGCCAGTTCCTTGGCAGTGACAACACTATCGCCATCAGTGCCCTGGGCGAGGACAAGCTGGCAGATGAAACCATCGAAGCCCTGAAGGAACACCATCTGAATGACCTGTTGCCTCGCGTGCCCTATCCCACAGGCACGGTGCAGGTGACGCTGACCGAGGGAGGCATCCCCACGTACGACATTAAGGAGAATGTGGCATGGGACAACATCCCCTTCGACGAGGACATCCAGCAGATTGCCGCCAACTGCAGGGCCGTGTGCTTCGGTTCCCTGGCACAGCGCAATATTGTCAGCCGCACCACCATCCAACAATTTCTGGATGCCACGCCCGCTGACTGTCTGAAAATCTTCGACATCAATCTGCGCCAACAGTTCTATACCAAGGAGATTATCCAAGAGAGCATCCGACGCTGCAACATCCTTAAAATCAACGATGAAGAGTTAGTGCTCATTGGACGTTTGTTTGGCTATCCCGGCCTCGACATCGAAAATAAATGCTGGCTCATCCTCGGCAAATACAACTTAGATATGCTCGTGCTCACCTGCGGCACCAATGGCTCCTACGTCTTCACACCCGGTAATGTCTCGTTCCAGGAGACTCCGAAAGTGCAAGTGGCCGACACCGTGGGCGCAGGCGACAGCTTCACCGGCTCTTTCGTGGCCAGCATTCTCAACGGCAAGACCGTAGCCGAGGCGCACAGGAAAGCCGTACAGGTCTCAGCATTTGTCTGCACACAAAACGGCGCAATGCCCACGTTGCCGGAAGAGATGATATCCGTCAATTGAACACTGTGCGTCCGACGGCCTTGCGGATCTCGGCCATGTAGAGGAGGCAGTTGAGCAGGAAATAAACGGCGGCGAGGATCCAGAGCGCCATCAGTTCCGGGCGGCAGTCGCCTAAGGATGCACCCATACCTTGGATGCGGACGTAGGCGTTCAGGCCCCACGTGGAGGGGAAGATGCTGCCCACGACTTTCCAGAGGGTCGGCAGGGCGGCACCCGGCCAGCTCACACCGGAGAGGAACAGCAGCGGAATGGACATAAACACAAACAGCAGGATACAGTCCTCACGCCGATAGATGAAATGTGACCAAAACATGGCCATATAGGTACAGGCCAGCAGGTAGGGCACGAAGAAGCCGAGCAGTTCCCAGAAATGTCCTAACTGCGGCAGCCCGAACCAGCGGGTCACGCAGACGGCCATATAAAATGCCATCAGCAGGAACAGCAGGAAGTGCACAAGCCCCTTGCCGAGGACGATGGCCAACGTGTTCTTGTAGTGCCGCGTGGGTGGAATGACGAGTCCGCGGAAGCGCTCGCGACTGCGACCCATTGACATTCCGACACCGAGACACAGCGCCTGCTGCAGGATCAGCATCAGCACAGGAGGGATGAGGAACGCAGCGAAACCGCCGGCGGGATTATACATCTTCACCTCTTCAAAGCGGATGGGCCAGCGGGCCACTTGTTCTTCCTGGCGAGAGACATTCTCCTGACGTTCAAGCACTTTGATGTTCCGGTTGGTCTCCTGGGCCACATTGATGACGGCCAGGTAGAAGACCTTGTAATACAGCATACTCGTCAGGTCGGAATAGAGACCCACGACGGTTTGCCGACCGCGCCAGAGGTCCTTGTCAAACTCGGCAGGAATGCGCAGAATGCCATAGACCCGGCGCTGCCGCATCAGTTCCCGGGCCTGGGCCATACTGGTGCAGTGGGCGGTGACGTTCACCTCCGCCGTGGCATCGACCTGTCGGATGAACTGCCGGCTGCGGTCTGTCATACTGTCATCTACGACGCAGACGGGCAACTGCCGCTGTGTCTCGGTGTTGTAAATCATGGCATACAGCAACGGATAGGCCAGCGGCAGCAAGATGATGAATATGAGGATGCCCTCGTCTTTCACCAGTTCACTCAGCTCATCGAGCCACACGTGCAGTATTGGAAACTTGGGCCTAATCATGCTTTATACTCTTTATTAAGGAACGCATTGCGCAGTCGCCCGAGGAACAGATAGGGAGCCAGGGAGAAGGCCAGCAGGGCGGCCACGTTCACCCAGGCATAGGAGATATCATAACCGTTCAGGGCCTGATTGACATACACCAGGAAATAATGATGGAGCGGGAAGATGTTGGAGAGCCACTCGAAAGCGTTGCTCATGGCCTTGACAGGGAACGAGAAGCCCGCCAGTGAGAACTGCATGACACCCAGGAGAGAACAGGCCGACATGGCCATGCGCATCTGACCCGGGAACGCCTCGAAGAGCACCAACCCGAAGCCCTGTGACGCCAAGACTGCCAGGAAGCCCCAAAGCATCATACTCGGGATGCCGCAGGCGCAGGGGAACTGCAAATAGCGGTAGAAAATAAAGTCCAAGAGCCAGAACAGCAGCGTGTAAACCACCGTCTGAGGCAAGAGTTTCCCTATGATAATCACCCACATGCGTTCCCGTCCCAAGTGGTAGAGCTTCCGCTGCCGGTCGCGCTTCCATTCATAACCGAAGGCGTAGGCCGTGGTCAACATAATGAGAAGCATAACAATCCCAGGGACAATCATATTGGAAAGCACCACGGAATAGTTCAGATGAGGGTTGCCCAAGGGGTGACTCTCCACCACGATCGGCTGCAACGTCCCCATAATTTGGTCATCGCGGTAGCCGCGTGCACGCATGGTTTCGCGGGTGATGGCCAGACCAGCTATCTCTGCCATCTTGCGCATATCCTTCATCAGCAGCGAGGCGGCAATGAAGTAGCTGTCGTTGGTGTAGAAGCTGACCGTGGGCTGCCGCTGCGTCAGGGCTGCCTCGGTGGTGCCCTTGGGGATGTAGAAGATGGCATAAATCTCGCCGCGCTGCATCGCCTGGCGAGCCTCGGTGAAGCTCTGTGTCTTCAGCACGAAGCGGGTCTCTTCCATCGTTCCCAGGATGCGCGTCAGCTGGCGGGTGACGTGGGTGTTGTCCTCGTCCACGAGTGCGGCAGGCAGCTTCGTGGGCAGACCGGCGCTCATCATGGAAGTGAACATCCACAAAAAAACCAGCGGTGCCACGAACATAATCATCAGGAAGATAGGCCGGCGACCAAAGGCACGCAGCTCACGCAGGGCTATCTGGATGATAGCTCCCCACCAGCTGTCCTTTTGGGCGTAGGGCCTCAGTTCTGACTTCTGTAGGAACTCGTTTTCCTGTCGCATTTATTTGATGATTGCTGTCATTCCGGCCAGCACGTCTTTCTTGTCGGCCTCGTTTACGGGGTAGGCGGTGACCTCAAAGGTCTTGAGATCATACTGATCCAGCGCCTTCGTGGCCTTCCACGTGGCGTAACTACCCATCACATTCATGCTGGTTATGCGCACTTTCATGTGGCGGTCCAAGGCGGGGAGATAAACCTCCAACTCCTTGTCCAGGGTCATTCCGGGGAGGTAGTCCTCGCGCACGTTGAAGACGAAACGGATGTCTCCGTCCTTTGCGATATTCATAATGGGAGCACCCGTGCCCACGAGTTCTCCCACTTCGGGGAAGATCTCGGTGACGGTGCCGTCGGCGGTGGCCAGCAGGACGGTCTCCTTCAGATAGCCCTGCACCTCGCTGATGGCACCTTGTGCGCGGGCCACCTGTGCGGCAGCGGCTTCCTTGTCCTCCTGACGGGCTCCCTCGCGAGCCATTTCATACTGGCTGCGAGCGGCTTTCTCGGTGGCTTTCATCGCCTTCAGCTGGGCCTCGGCCTCGTCGCGTTTCTGGGCAGGAATCACACCTTCGTCAAAGAGACGGCTGACGCGGGCGTAGGTCTTCTCGGCCACTTCCAACCCGGCCTGTGCCTTCTGCCAGAGCTCGAAAGCGCCTTGGATTTCCTGTTGGCGGGCACCGTTCTGTGCCTTCTGTTCGATGGCTTTCGCGGCAGCCTCGGCAGCCTGGGCCTGTTCCATCTTGGCCTGCACCTCGGGAGAGTCCATAATAGCCAATGTGTCACCGGCTTTCACCTTGTCACCTGTGTGCACACGCAGCTCTTTCACGCGGCTCGGCACTTTGCTGGAGACGCGGTAGTCCGAAGTCTCGGCCTGTCCTTGCAGGATTTCTTCGGGGCGAGGCAGGAAAATACCTACGAGAATCACCAGCGCCATCACGGCCACCAGTACGATGGCGATAATGAGCAGATTGTTGATTTTACTTCTTTTTGCCATAATATCTATTTTATTCAGTTATCTCAACGTTCCCAGCGCCCTGAGCATATAGAGATCTGCCAGGCGCATATCAATTTCGGCTTCCACCAGGGTCGAGTGTGCAGAGAGCCAGGCGGTTTGGGCTTGCAGCACGTTGGAGACGGGTATCACACCCTCCTTCATACCCAAATTGGCCATACGCAAGTTCTCATCGGCCTGTTCCTGGCTGCGCAAGGCGGTGGCCAAGCGCTGCTGAGCCTCTTGCAGTTTCTGCTGATTCTGACTCACTTGCAGGCTGATTTTCTCTCGCGCTTCCTCCACGCGGGTCTCGGCAATGGCGGCCTCCGCCTTGGCCTGACGCACCTTGTAGGTGCGGTCGCCCCACGTGAGGATAGGCACTTTCAGCATCACGCCCACGCTCCACATGCCTCCGAATTTGCGCTGGAAGCCGTTGTAGAGATTGGGGTTGGAAACCATGTAACCGGCAGTCAGTGCCAGGTTCGGCATAAATTCTGAACGGGCCACCTTCACCTGCTCGCGCTTCACCTGGGCGGCGAGGTCCAGGGCACGAATTTCGGATCGGTGGGCCAAAGCGGTCTCCACAGCGCCGTCCCAGTGGGCATTCTGATTCACCCAGACGGAGTTGTCGCGGGCTTGATCGGCGGTCATTTCTTTCTTCTCATCAGCCAGCACAAACTGGGTGTCTAAGGGCAGGCCACAAATCTGTGCCAGTGCCATTCGGGAAAGTGCCAGGCCGTTATCCACTTGAATCACAGCCACTTCGGCCTCGTTGACCTTCACTTTCACGCTGAGACCGTCGGCTTTCGTCGCCATTCCCTCGGCAATGATTTTATCCACATCACTGTCCAACTTCTTCACCGTCTCCAAGAAGCTCTCGGCAAGCCGTTTTTTGCTCTGCAAGGCAACGATGCGCCAGTAGGCTTCGTCCACACTGACGAGCAAGTCCTGCTCCTCCATCGTGTGCTGCTCACCGGCGGCTTCCTCGGCCAGACGCGTTATGCGGTCATAGGCTCTGATCTTACCGCCCATATAAATCGGCTGGGTCAGCAGCACGGCAGCACCGGTCATATTGCGGGTGTCGGTGGTGAAAGCATCCAAAATGTTCTGCCCGGCAGCATCCACCATCGTTGACATATTGGTCAGCATACTGTTGAAGGTGGCGGTGGCCTGCTCCAGCACGGGTGCGGCCAGCTGTTGGGCCAGCGCGGGGTTGGCCAGCAGCTGCATCAACAGGGGGCTCTGGGAGAGCACGGCCTGCACCTGCGGGTTCTGCATCATCGCAGCGAACTCGGGGCTCTGCATATAAGCACCCATACGCTGTTGGAACTCTGCGGCACCCTGAACCATTCCTGTTCCTATGGCGCCGGTCAGGGTGGTACCCAGATTGGAGAGTTTGTCTTTCTGCTCGTCGTTCAGCAGGGAAATGGAGCGGGACGTGCGCTGGTAGGTGCCCACGCCGGTGATCTTGGGATAGTAGTTGGTCAGGGCCGACTTCCGTTGCCAGTGGGCGGCCTCTTGTTTGAGGGAACTCATCTGGAGCTCCTTGTTATTCTTGATGGCCAGTGCGCGGCAGCTGTCCAACGTCAGGACTTGTGCCGTGGTGGTCGTGACTCCCGTCACAACCGCCATCAGAATCATGATAAATTTTCTTGACATATCTTATTATATATATGCGTGCGCGCGGTTAAGCCAGAACGGCGGCGATCAGCTCAGCGGTGGTGACAGCCTGCTGCTCGCCCGTCTGCATATTTTTCAGGGTGAAAGTGCCTGCAGCCATTTCGCTCTCGCCTGCCAGCGCCACAAAGGGAATCTCGCGGGCGTTGGCGTAGGCCATTTGCTTTTTCATCTTGGAGGCGTCGGGATAAATCTCTGTACGGATTCCGGCCTGACGGCAAGCAGCGACGGCCGGCAGGGCGTAGGCTGCCTCGGCCTCGCCGAAGTTCACGAAGAGCAACTGTGTGGCAGTGCTGACTTCTTTTGGATAGAGATCCAGCTGATTCAGAACATCATAGATGCGGTCGGCACCGAAAGAGATGCCAACGCCCGAGAGCCCAGGCATCCCGAAAATGCCAGTCAGGTTGTCATAACGACCGCCGCCTGTGATGCTTCCGATTTCCACGTCCAAGGCCTTGACCTCAAATATGCAACCCGTGTAATAGTTCAGGCCGCGGGCAAGGGTCAGGTCGAGTTCCAGTTGAGAGTTCAGAGCGGAGAGTTTAGAGAGCACAAACTCCACTTCGTCGCAGCCCTTGAGGCCAGTCTCGCTGTCTTTGAGGACTCGGCGCATCGTCTGCAGCTTCTCCTCGTTGCTGCCGCTGAGCTGAATAATGGGTTGGAGGCGCTCGATGGCTTCGGCGGGAATACCGTCCTCGGCCAGCTCGGCGTTGACGGCCTCCAAGCCTATCTTGTCCAACTTGTCGATAGCCACGGTGATATCCACAATCTTGTCGGCCTGCCCAATCATTTCGGCGATGCCGGAAAGGATCTTGCGGTTGTTGATTTTGATGCACACGCGGATGCCGAAACGGCGGAACACTTCATCCACAATCTGCATCAGCTCCACCTCGTTCAGCAAAGAATCACTGCCAACGACGTCGGCGTCACACTGATAGAACTCGCGGTAACGGCCCTTCTGCGGACGGTCGGCACGCCAGACGGGCTGAATCTGGAAACGGCGGAAAGGCAACGTCAGCTCCTCACGGTGCTGCACCACATAACGTGCAAAAGGCACAGTGAGGTCATAGCGGAGGCCTTTTTCACAAATGCAGGCAGCCAACTTGGGAGTGCCGCCCTCACAGAAGGCTGAGGGATCTACTCCACGAAGGAAATCGCCTGAATCCAAAATCTTGAACAACAGCTTGTCCCCCTCTTCGCCGTACTTCCCCATCAGGGTGGAGAGGTTCTCCATTGCAGGGGTTTCAATCTGGCGGAAGCCATAGAGTGCATAGACACTCCGGATGGTGTCGAAGATATAATTGCGGCGCGCCATTTCTTGCGGTCCGAAGTCACGCGTGCCTTTAGGAATACTCGGTTTTTGAGCCATTTTTTGTTCTTTTTCGTAAAATCGGGCGCAAAGGTACAAAAAAACTCCCAACTCTAAACCCTAATCTCTCAACTTTTTATTACCTTTGCGCCGAAAAATAAAACTTTTTGCACATTAAGAGGACTAAATTAATGTTTATGAACGTTGTTAAACAGTCAACCCTCTTCGATAAAATATGGAACGCGCACGTGGTACAAGACGTGCCGGACGGCCCCACGCAGTTGTATATCGACCGCTTGTTCCTCCACGAAGTGACCAGTCCGCAGGCGTTTGACACCCTGCGGGACAAGGGCGTCCCCGTCCTGCGCCCCCGGCAGATCTTTGCTATGCCCGACCACAACACGCCCAGCACTTCCGAGGAGCCACTACCCACGGGCCTCCAGCAGATGGAAGCGTTGAAGCGCAACTGCGCCGAATTCGGCATCACCCACTTTGACCGCGGCACACGCGACAACGGCATCATTCACGTGGTTGGACCGGAGAAGGGGCTGTCTCTGCCCGGAATGACGATTGTCTGCGGCGACTCCCACACCTCCACCCACGGTGCCGTAGGAGCGCTGGCGATGGGAATCGGCACCAGCGAGGTGGCACAGGTGCTGGCCTCGCAGTGCATCCTCCAGCAGAAGCCCAAGACCATGAGAATCAACATCGAAGGCACACTCCCCACAGGCACGACGGCCAAAGACGTGGCACTCTACATTATGTCAAAGATGACCACCAGCGGCGCCACGGGCTACGCGGTTGAATATGCAGGAAGTGCCATCCGGGAAATGTCCATGGAAGGACGCCTCACGCTGTCCAACCTCTCCATCGAGATGGGTTCGCGTGCTGGCATCATTGCACCGGACGAGGTGACCTTTGCCTACTTGAAGGGTCGTGAATACGCCCCCAAGGGCGAGGCGTGGGACAAGGCCGTCGCCTTCTGGAAGACCCTCCGGAGCGATGCCGACGCCGTCTTTGACCACGAGGTGACCTACCGCGCAGAAGACATCACACCTCGAATCACCTTCGGCACCAATCCGGGAGCGGGAATCGCTATTGACGGCACCATCCCGACACTGGAAGAACTGCCTGATAATGAACGTGCTCAGTTGCAGTCACAGCTGGCCTATATGCAGTTCGCCCCTGGCCAACGGCTCTTGGGAACGCCCGTAGATTATGTCTTCCTCGGTGCCTGCACCAACGGCCGCATCGAGGACTTCCGTGCCTTCGCCTCCGTGGTGAAGGGTCGTCGGAAAGCACCCAACGTCACCGCCTGGCTCGTGCCCGGCTCCTGGGCTGTGCGTCAGCAAATCATTGACGAGGGCCTCGACCGTGTCCTGGAGGAAGCGGGCTTTGAGTTGCGCCTCCCCTCCTGTTCCGCCTGTCTGGCCATGAATGCCGACAAAGTGCCGGCCGGCAAACTCTGCATCAGTACCTCCAACCGCAACTTCGTGGGCCGGCAAGGCCCCGGCGCACGCACCGTCCTGGCCAGTCCCCTGACCGTGGCTGCCGCCGCCGTCACAGGGGTCATCACGGACCCGAGGGGAGTTGTAATAGTTTAGGGTTTAGAGTTTACTCAAGTTTTGCAAGTATGCCAACAAACTGTAATACAATGCCCTATAGGGGCATAATAGGGGTAGCCAGCCATTTCAATGGCTGGTATGCAATGGCAGGAAAAACGCGTGCCTTTAGGTACGCGACAACAGATCCCTATCGCGTACCTACGGCACGCGTTCCATTGGCGACCACCTTACCAGCCAATGAATTGGCTGGCTACCCCTATCAAATGCCTACGGCATAAAACCCTTCAAACCCCATCAAATGCCTACGGCATTACTTGCGAAAGTTCAAGAGTTTAGAGCTTAGAGTTTAGTGCAGAAACAATTGTGAATTATGAATTATAAATTCCACACCATCACCTCCACGTGCATTCCCATTGCCATTGAGAATTGCAACACGGACCTGATAATACCCGCCCGCTACCTGGCCAGCACCACACGTGACCCGAAATTCTTCGGCGACGCCTTTTTGCGAGACCTGCGCTTCACGGCCGACGGGCAACCCCTACCCGACTTCGTGTTGAACCAACCGCCGTTCTCCGAGGCACCCCGGGAAGGCATCCACGAGATTATCGTGGCCGGTGCCAACTGGGGCAGCGGCAGCAGCCGTGAGCACGCAGCATGGGCCATTGCCGGCTACGGCGTGCGCGTGGTCATCAGTTCCTCCTTCGCTGATATTCATCGCAATAACCTCCTGAACTGTTTCGTCCTGCCGGTCGTCGTGTCCCCGACCTTCCAGCAGGAACTCTTCGACAGCATCGCCTCCGACCCGCAGACCCGAGTCTGCGTGGATCTGCCCGAGCAGACGGTCACCAACCTGGCCACTGGCCACGCAGAATCCTTCCCCATCAACAATTACAAGAAATACTGTTTGCTGAATGGGCTGGACGACATTGATTTTCTGATGGAAAGCCGAGAAAAGATAGAAGCGTATGAGAAGCATTGAAATCATGGATACCACCCTCCGGGATGGTGAGCAGACCAGTGGCGTCAGTTTCATGCCGCACGAGAAACTGATGATTTGCCGTGCGCTGCTGGAAGACCTGCACGTGGACCGCGTGGAGGTGGCCTCGGCGCGCGTCAGTGACGGAGAGTTGGATGCTGTGCAGCGTATCACCCGCTGGGCCGCACAGAAAGGGCTGTTGGACCGCGTGGAAGTCCTCGGCTTTGTAGATGACGGGAAAAGCCTCGACTGGATAGAACAGGCCGGCGCTCGCACCATCAACCTCCTGTGCAAGGGCTCCCGCCGCCATTGTGAAGGACAGTTGGGCAAGACGCTGGAACAGCACGCGGCGGATATCCGACGCAACGTCCAGATGGCCGCAGAGAGAGGCATCGACGTGAACCTGTACTTGGAAGACTGGAGTGGAGGGATGAAAGAACAAGGCGGCTTCGTCTTTGGATTGATGGACGCACTGGGAGAGTCCCCGGTCCATCGCATAATGCTCCCAGACACCCTCGGCATCCTCAATCCGCTGGAGACACTGGACTTCGTCCGACAGATGGTGGCACGCTACCCGGGCGTGCACTTCGACTTCCACGCCCACAACGACTACGACCTGGCCGTCTCCAACGTCCTGGCAGCCGTCTTCGGGGGCGCACAGGGACTGCACACGGCCATCAACGGACTGGGCGAACGGGCCGGCAACGCGCCACTGGCCAGCGTGCAAGCCATCCTGAAAGACCACTTCAACGCGCAGACCAGCATCCATGAGGAGGAGCTGAACCGCGTGGCACACATGGTGGAAAGCTACAGCGGTATTGCCATCCCGCCCAATAAGCCCATCACGGGCAGCGCCGTCTTCACACAGGTGTCTGGCGTACACGCCGACGGCGACAACAAACAAGGTCTCTACCAGAACGCCCTGAAACCAGAGCGCTTCGGACGGCGGCGAGAGTACGCCCTGGGCAAGAGCAGCGGCAAGGCCAGCTTACGGATGAACCTCGAGGAACTGGGGCTGGACCTGAGCGAGGAAGACATGAAAAAAGTCACCGACCGCATCACGGAACTCGGTGATAAAAAGGAGATTGTCACACAGGAAGACCTCCCCTACATCATTCGGGACGTCCTCAAGCACGGAGAGCAAAACGAGCGCGTCCACCTCCTCTCCTACATGGTTTCCACGGCCTACGGCCTGCGTCCTATGGCACAGGTGCGCCTGCAAATCGACGACCAGATCTACGAGGAAAGTGCACAGGGCGACGGACAGTACGACGCCTTCGTGCGCGCCGTGCGCCACATCTACCGGGACCGTCTCAACCGCACGTTCCCCTGGCTCTCCAACTATGCCGTCACCATCCCGCCCGGTGGACGAACAGATGCCCTCGTGCAGACCACCATCGAGTGGACCTTCAACAATCAGAACTACCGCACCCACGCCCTTGACGCCGACCAGACCGAGGCCGCCATCAAAGCCACCATCCAGCTCCTCAACATCATCGAACCGCTGTACAAGTAAGTAATTTTACACACCTACATAACAGTTCAGGGGGGAAGCGCTGGCTTCCCCCTGCTCTATTGTGCGGTGAATGGTCTGCTTATGCCTCCTGGAAAGGTGCGGCGTCGATATTCTCGAGAACCTCTGCCTCGGCAGCGGCCTCGTCCTGGACCTCGGGTGCCTCAGCTGCTGCGGGAGCCTCCACGGCGGGAGCGGGCTCGGGAGCTGCGATGGGAGCATCGGGAACCACGGTGACGGGAATGACCACGCTGACTTCCTTGTGCAGACGAACGACAGCCTGGTGCTCACCAACGGTCTTGACGTCCTTGATGAGGATGAGCTTGCGATCGATATCGAAGCCGAGCTTGCTCAGCTCGTCGGCAATCTGAACGTTGTTCACGCTGCCATAGATGGTGCCGCTGTTGCTGACTTTGGCCTCGATGGTCAGAGCCACGCCGGTGAGCTTGTCGGCCAGAGCCTGTGCGTCGGCCTTGATTTTCTCCAGCTTCTTGGCCTTCTGCTTGAGCTCTTCGGCCAGCTGTTTCTTGGCGCTCTCAGAAGCGATGACGCCTTTTCCCTGGGGAATAAGATAGTTGCGGCCGTAGCCGGGCTTCACGTTTACGATGTCGTGCTTGTAACCCAAGCCGATAACATCTTCTTTCAGAATGATTTCCATAGTGCTTATTCCTCTTTTAGATTATTTCATCATGTCGGTTACGAAGGGCAGCAGTGCCAGGTGACGTGCGCGCTTGACGGCCTGAGCCACGCGGCGCTGGAACTTCAGAGAGGTTCCGGTGATGCGGCGGGGAAGAATCTTACCCTGCTCGTTGAGGAACTTCTTCAGGAACTCGGGATCCTTGTAATCAATATACTTGATACCGCTCTTCTTGAAACGGCAGTACTTCTTTTTCTTCAAATCCACACTGGGAGGTGTGAGATAGCGAATTTCTGACTGTGCCATAGTTTAGTCCTCCTTGTTTGCGTTAGCCTTTTTGTTTCTTCTCTTCTCAGCATATTCTGCTGCATACTTCTCGTTCTTCACTGTGATGTAACGCAGGACGCGCTCGTCACGGCGGTAGTTCACCTCGAGGCGGCTGATGAGGGTGGGATCTGCCTTGAACTCGAGCAATACATAGAAGCCCGTAGATTTCTTCTCAATGGGGTAAGCGAGCTTCTTCAGACCCCACAACTCTTCGTTCAGGAGTTCTGCTCCACCTTCTGTGAGCAGCGTCTTGAACTTTTCGACCGCTTCCTTCATCTGATCGTCAGACAAAACGGGAGTTAAAATGAAAACGGTTTCGTACTGATTCATAATACGTTAATTAATGATTTAATATGTTTTTTGCAAAAATGCGGTGCAAAGGTACTGCTTTTTTTTGAACTGGCAATGCTTTTCGCGTCTTTTTTTACAAAAAGAGCAAAAAAAAGTTGCTTTCCCTTGTTCGTCTCGATAAACAGCCTTAACTTTGCAGACCAAAAATTCATCATTCACCATGGAGGAAAAGTTACATTATGACGTCCAACTCATCTTCGCCATTATGAGCGGACGTGTCAGCGCGGCGCTGAACAAGAAGCTCAGCCGGAACTTCACGGCCTACAACGTGGCCCTCACGCCCGACCAGTGGATGGTTCTCCTGCACCTGTGGCGCCAGGACGGCGTGTCCCAACAGGAGCTGTGCCGGGTCACCTCCCGTGACAAGCCGGCCATCACCCGTCTCATCGACGGCATGGAAGAGCAGGGGCTGGTGCAGCGGTGGCCCAGTGCGCGAGACCGGCGCGTCAATCTGGTCCATCTGACCGACAAGGCAAGAGAACTGGAAGGAAAAGCGCGATTCGTGGGTTACAAGACGCTCAAGGAAGCACTGCGCGGACTCTCACAAGAGGAACTGAAAACGGCCCAAAACGTACTCAGAAGGGTCTTCAGCAACTCAAAAGACTAAAAAAACGCCCTCCAAATGCATTTTTTTCCCAAATCGTTTCCGAGATTCAGTTTTTTTGACTTATTTTGTGCGGTCTTTTCATAAAAAGGCCACCTTTATCGGCATAAATAACATTAAATAATAGTAATAATATGAAACTGTATTCAGGTATTATCTGCGCTATTTTGGGCGCGCTGCTTCTCGTCTTGAGCTACTTTGTAGGCTGGGTCGATTACAACTTTGTGCAACTGATCGCCATCCTCCTTGTTATCGGCGGCATTGCCCTGCACATCTACGTCAACTACAAAAAGCCCAAGTACGACTGATCATTGGTGATTCTGGCAGCGGGCCAGGTAGAATTGCCGGAAATCAGACCATTTGTAATACGGAGCGTTGTCCGTGGGAACGGGCAACGTTGCTTCGTGCCCGTTGAGCAGGCACTTCACCAGCACGTCTTCATGGCTGCGGCCCTTGCGGTAGAAGACGAGCTGCACGTTGCAAGCCTTGCAAGTCTGCCAATTCTGATAACAATTCTTCACCTCGTAGGGGTCTTCGGGATCCCGGTCGGCGCCATTGATGCCCATCAGGATGTGTAACGGCCCCAGGCAACTGTCATGCCCGAAGCGCAGGTCAGCCACGTGGTCACTGCTGCCGTCCAGCACGGCGTCGGCCTTGCGGATGATGTCCTGCAGGATGGGAATCATCTCATACTGGTCGGGGAACAGCCACGAGTAGGTACCCAGGTTGGCACCTTCCCATTCACTGGCCACTTCCTCGTCGGTGAGGAGGTTGCCCATCAGCCCCTCGTGGCCGATATTTGGCAGGGAGGTATAGAGGTTGATGAGGTCACTGCCGATGTGATGCGGCGTGAAGGGCAGTCCCTCGGTGGTGGTGAAGACACGTGCCACGACGGTCTCGCGCAGCTTGTCCACGCCCTGGAACTGGTCGCGGTGCTGCTCAAAGCGGGGCTTCGGATGCGGGAACTCGTGCTTCACGGGGTTCTGGCCGTCGGTGGGCACCACGCCGTCGAGGGTGAAACGCGAGGACTGCTCACGGATCTCAATCTTCGGGTTGCACTGCACCAGTTCCTGGCAGAAGCCCGACATACTGATCACGCAGCGTCCCACCAGCGACGAGATGGCCAGCACGTTGCCGCCCTTGCGGAAGACCTCGGGGAAGTTGTTGTACATCGTGCGGGCGATGCGCTGGTGCTGTTCCCAACCCAGGTCGCTCAGTTCGGAGACGCCCGTCTTCAGCTCGTCCTTCACAGCCATGAACTTCTCGCAGAAGGCCTGGCCCTCGGGCGTCAGCTGTTGCTTTTCCTTGGCGACAGCCATCAGGCTGTCCAGCTCC
This sequence comes from Bacteroidaceae bacterium, assembly GCA_017619335.1. Taxonomy (GTDB): domain Bacteria; phylum Bacteroidota; class Bacteroidia; order Bacteroidales; family Bacteroidaceae; genus Physcousia. Next base: position 560 of record JAFZSP010000060.1, on the reverse strand, counting down.
TTATACAGATAGGTGCTCCAGTAGTAGCGGGAGCCGTGACGGCCGTAGTGGCTGATGTAGAACGGCTTATACCCGCGAGGTGCCTTCGTCAGTTTCTCCGAAGTGAACTCGTAGGGGTAGTCCGTGCCGTAGGCCTTCCGCGGATTTGCCTTCAATTCCTCCAAGGGGCCGCCGCCCTGTGCCCAGGCCGACAGTGCCACGACAGCGAAGCCAACCACCGCCGCCACTCTCTTGAATTCAATCACAATCTTCTTCATACCTTCTTCAATTATTATTGTTACTCAACTTTCGCAAGTAATGCCGTAGGCATTTGATAGGGGTTCTTCAAGTGTGAAGCGTCGCAGAGCGCCGAGCGGCCAGCCATTTTAATGGCTGGTAATGTGTCAGTTAATGAAATGCGTGCCGTAGGTACGCGATAAGGATCTGTTGTCGCGTACCTAAAGGCACGCGTTTTTCTCCGCCATTCCGTACCAGCCAATGAATTGGCTGGCTACCTTTATTACGCCCCTCTGGGGCTTGCCTTTCCGCTGGGTTTACCCTTATCATGCCCCTACGGGGCT
>JAFZSP010000059.1 GCA_017619335.1 Bacteroidaceae bacterium | reverse complement strand
TGCCGTAGGTACGCGAGAGGGATCTGTTGTCGCGTACCTAAAGGCACGCGTTTTTCTCCGCCCCTTCATACCAGCCATTAAAATGGCTGGCTACCCCTATTGCGCCCCGATGGGGCTTGCCTTTCCGCTGGGCTACTCTTCTCCCTTCTGCCCGGCTCCCTCGCCCCCCTCTTTGAAAGAGAGGGGTCGGGGGTGAGTCTGTCGGCGGTTGCGTCTATTGGCTCCCGGGTTTGCCTCCATTCGCTGCGGCGTTTGCGTCCAGTGGCGTCGTGCGTTACCGGTATTCGCGTCGGCCTGGGACTTTCTCTTTCACGCTGCAAAGGTACTGCTTTTTTCTGAATCCACCAAATTATTTTGGTAAAAAAGCACGCAAAAAAGCACGCTGCGGAACGGGGCTGAAACGGAGCGGGTAGCAGGTCGCGGCCGCACGCCGCTACACCGCTACACCGCTACATTTGCAAAAATCAATTATCGGCTACAAAAACAAGTGAAATCTGCTTTATATTTTATATATTATAATTATATTATAATATATAAAATATAAAATTTTGATGAAGGGATTTTGGGGAGGAAATGGTGAAAAACCAAATGTAGCGGTGTAGCGGTGTAGCGGTGTAGCGGCGATGTGTCACACGCGCGTACCTTATTATTGTTTGAAAAGTTAAATAATGTGTATTTTGGGTGCTGGTGTGCAGAGTTTCAGAAAATTGTTGTATCTTTGCAGCGGAAAAGTAAACAAACAGCGATATGGCAGGCACTGAATATAGAGAAGATCAAGTTCGTGACATGGCTCGCACGAAGCTCCATTTGGAAGAATCGGAATCGGCGCGGGCAGGTGTTGGTCAGCTCACGTCGTTCAATCAATTGGGGTTTCGTGGAGTTAAAGACCGTCCAGATGGATGGTATCTTCCCCACGAGACTCACTACCCTGCGCTCATTCTGGAAGTGAAAGGCAGCAATGTCAAGCTGAGTGACAAGGAGCGTGGTGAACTGCTGAAAAATGTGCGTATAGTGCAAACCCGTTATAAACATGTCGTGGGTTTACTCTATAATGGCTTTGAGTTAGAGGTGTTTAAGGATGGCGAGCAAATCACTGGAGAAAACGAATTGAAGGACAAGGAATACTATCTGGGTCTCTTTGCCTCGAACCGCATCAACAAAATGTTGATATACTCGCTGACACACAGTATCAACGACACGCTGCATTTTGATTTCCTCATCAAAAACCTTTACCATCGTATGATTTTCACCGCTTGCGCCTTGGTGGCCAAGCGATATGGAGCTACTCTGGTGTGTGGCATGTCTTTCGGACTTTTCACGACTTCGATTCGTGAGACTCTGGAGCGTGCCCTATCGGGGGATTTAGCCAAGAACAAGAAGTTGCAGATCCTGATAGATGTTTTCTCTGAAATCAAGTTGAACACGCACTGCAAGCAGGAGGCCATCAATCAGTTCATTGAGGATGTTACAAGGATTTCTGACAACATCAATTCCGATTTCTGGAACGGCGAGGATGTGATGGCCATCTTCTTTAACGAGTTCAACCGCTATAAGGCTAAATCAGAGTCGGGGCAAGTGTTCACGCCCGACCACATCACGTCTTTCATGTACAAGATTACAGAGACGACCAAGCAGGACACGGTGTTGGATGCCGCCTGTGGCAGTGGGGCGTTTCTGGTGAAAGCCATGTGCAACATGATAAAAGAGGCTGGAGGCGTTCGCACTCAGGAGGCTCGCGAGATTGCTCAGACACAGCTCTACGGCATAGAATATGACCGCGAGATATATGCCTTGGCCTGTGCCAATATGTTGATTCACAAGGATGGTAAGACCAATCTGGAGCACATGGACAGTCGCTCTGTGGAAGCAGGCTGGTGGATTCGCGAGAAGCCTGTCACGCGCGTGCTTATGAATCCGCCTTTTGAGAACAAATACGGGTGCCTGGACATCGTGGAGAATGTGCTGGACAATGTGCCCAGAGGCACGGTGTGTGCTTTCATCCTGCCCGACAACAAACTGGAGAAAGCCCGTGGGCGTGTGCGCCGCTGGATGCAAACGCATCGGCTGACCAAAATCATCAAACTGCCGAAGGAGGTTTTCTCGGGGGTCACCACCAGTATCTTCATCTTCATCGTGGGAACGCCCCAACACAAGCACGAAATCTTCACCTGCTATATGGCCGAAGACGGGTTGGAGACCATCAAGAACCAAGGCCGCCATGACATTCGAGGCCGTTGGGAAGCCATTGAGCAACGGTGGGTTGACATCGTTCTCAAACAGGCGGGAAGTGACACCATCCAGTGGATACATCCCGATGAGCACCTGAGCTACCAAGAGGACATCAAAGTGCCCTTGCCCACTGTAGAGGATTTCATGAGACGCGCCCTTGCCTACGCATTGTTCAAGCAGGAAATTGAGGAAGCCCCATTCTTCGAGAATGTGAGCGCTAACAGGCTTTACAGGACTCCTTTGAAAGAAGAATACAAGGCGATTCTCGCGCCCTCCGAGGAGGTGGAAATGCCATTGGATACCGATCAATGGAAGCGCTTCCGTCTGGGCGGTGAGGGCGGCCTCTTCACCATTGTCAAGGGTAGCCGTCTGACAAAAGCCGACCAGCGAGACGGACGGATTAATTATGTGGGAGCTTCTGCCTTCAACAACGGAATCACCAATCACATTGGCAACGACGACCAGCTCCAGCCGGCGCACACCATCTCTGTCTGCTACAACGGTTCCATCGGCGAGGCTTTCTATCAAGACAAGCCCTATTGGGCCACGGACGACGTGAATGTGTTGGTACCCCGTTTCCGTCTTACGCCCTACATTGCCATCTTTATCGCCACTGTCATTAAGAATGAGAGCGTAAAGTATGCGTTCAACAACAAATGGACCAAGGACCTGATGGAGCAATCAGACATCTTCTTGCCCGCCACGCCCGACGGAAAGCCCGACTTCGACTTCATGGAACACTATATCAAGTCGTTGCCATATTCACGTTTCTTCTGATTGTCTTTTTAGACAGATAATCAGTCGTTTCCATCTGTTTTTCCTATTCTGACTTTTCTTCTGCCTGATTATGAAGCAGTTGAAGGAAAAGTGGGGAAATCCGGTAAAAATTATTGTTAAAAGTTTGGTCATTCGGGGGAAAAGCTGTATCTTTGTCCCCGCTACAGGGCCGAAACGGAGGTTCCTCCAGCGCTGGCGGCGACATTCACTCTCACTAAATCTCATAGAATAACAGACTTACCCGATGTCACAACTGCAATTACCCATCAACGGCCTGACACATCACGACGTGAAGGAGCGTCGCGAGGAGTTCGTGGGCTCGGCCATGGGGCAGACGGTGATGCTGGTGGCGATGCCGATTGCGGAGGACCTGCGCTGCGTGGCGGCCTACGTGGATGGGCTGCGCATCGGCAATGTGAAGGGCGACCACGTGCTGGCGGCGCAGCGTGCGCTGTTGGCCTCGCCGATGGGCGTGGTGACGGGCCGTTTCATGGACGTGAGTAACGATGGTTACTGCCTGATGGCGGACTTCGGTGAGGTACCGATGGTGGGTGCAGAGGATGTGGAGCGGATGCTGCCGCTGGGGCTGGGCTCGTGGACGTGCAGTGTGCCCACGATGTCTGTGCCGCCGCAGATGCAGCAGGCTGGTGTGATGCTCAAGTTGCTGTGGGCCAGCGTGGAAGGGAATCTGGCAGACCAAATCCCGGCGCTGTCGGAGCAGCTGTTCCGTCTGATGCGCTATGACCTCTCACAGGAGATGCGGCGCGAGCGCGGACTGCTGGTGCAGCGACTGTTGCAGAGCGCGGACGGGCGCCTGCAGCGTGCTGCTGCGCGCCTGGAGGAGGCCATCAGCCGCATGGGCGGCGAGACGCAGATGACGGAGGTGGGCGAGTGGCTTCAGAAGACAGTGGTGCACAGTCGGGAGGCGGAGCTGCTGCTGGCTCAATCGCAACAGTTGACGCGTCAAAAGGTCTTGGCAGAGGCCGCAGCGCTGCCCGGCAACCTCCTGCATCTGTGGCAGACCAGCGGGCGTGACTTCGCCAGTGTACTCTACGGGATGCGCCTCTCACGGGAGGATGTGCTGCGCGTGGTCTCGTGCCTGGTGTGGCTGGAGAGGACGGAGGGAGAGACGGCTGATAATGATTCCATCACGCTGCGCGAGTTGGCAGACAGAGTGATAGATGAGAAGGACAAGGCAACCCAGAAGGAACTACAGAATGCTATGCTCCACCTCTTCGACGAAGACCCTCGCTGGGCAGCCTACAATGCGGATATCAAGGAGCGGCTGTACAAAAGGGAACATGAGTCTGGCTCCAAGTTATTGATGCAGGGTAAAGCTCCACTGACGACCTCCGACAAGGATATCAAGAAAGCTCTGGAAGCGCTGCTCGGGCTGAAAGATGTGGACGGAAAGCCAGTCCTGCGGAACAAGAAACAATGGTGGGCTGTTTTCCGTGTACTTTCCACCTTCTGCAATTATCCCCAAAAAATGACCTCTTTCGTCACCAAAATCAACGACTTGGGCCTTGACCGTACCGATGATTCCACGATGCTTACCTACGAATCTCTGTGTGCTGCTCCCAAGGATGTCCCCCAGATGAACTGTTCTCCTGCAGCTTGGGATTCGCTGAAAGAAAAGAGTGAAAACTACAGGCAGCAATACACCGTGGCGGAGTTCCTGATGCTCAAATTGGGCATCAAATCATGAGGGGAGTTCCAAAAACAATTCCAAAAATCCAATAATCGTTCCCAACTCGGATTATCTCTGGGTTGGGATTTCTTTTGTTTGTACCTTTGCACCCGATAATCATATTCATTAACCGCGAAGCCCGTTCGGAGCCGCACGTGCGAGATGGAAGCTTCCACTTCTGCGAGCCGAGCATAACACTTCGAGGTTATGAACGGAAAGTTCACAAAAGTCCCCGTCAGGGGCATGACAGCCGAGGAGGTCCTCTCTCTCTGGCAGGCAGGGAAGCTGTATCGTGAGGTGGAGGCCGAGGCGGTCTCCGAGGAAGCGCTGCTGGCACGCTGCCGGCAGGAGGCGCTGGCGTATGTGGCAGCGATAGATGAGTTCGCAACAGCGGCGTGGCGCCCATATATTAATAAGGTGTGGGAGGCACTGACAAGTAGCAATGTTATCCAGGAGAAAATGATGATAAAGAAGGGCGTGAGGACAGGGCAACTGAACCGTTACTTCATCACTGCCATCGTGGTGATGCTGCATGAGAAGGATGTGTACAAGCTGTCTGTGCCTGCGCTGCGACTGCATTGCGTACTGGAGCAAGTGGAAAAGAAGAACAACTACTATGTGGCATACAGCAAGTACACTCCCGAAAAAGCGCAGCGCAAGGTGATTTGTCAAGTGCTCATGTCTTTTTCTGAGGAAATAAAAAATCAATCCATTTTTACCTGAGAAAAAGTCCCGACCTTTGCACCGTCAAAAGCAACGACGAAGACTTCATGGTGAAGTTCGGGATGCGGAAGCTTCGACGCAACACAATGAAGAACATTTCTTCAACCATCCCCGCGGGGATACAGATTTTCAAGAACGCGGACTTCGGGAGTGTGCGCACACTCGTGGATGAAGGCGGTATGCCGCAGTTCTGCCTGAAGGACGTGTGCCAGGCGCTGGCACTGGATGGCAAGCAGGTGGCACGCCGCCTGGACGATGAGGTGGTTTCAAAACACCCCATCACGGACAGCCTGGGCAGAACGCAGTTGGCGACGTTCGTCAACGAGGACGGCCTGTATGACACCATCCTGGACTCGCGCAAACCCGCAGCCCGCGCCTTCCGCAAGTGGGTGACTTCGGAGGTGCTGCCGCAGATCCGCCAGACGGGCGGGTACATTCCAACAAGGAACCTGCGCACGGGCGAGGGCCTGACAGAGGGCGAGGTGATGCAGCTGGCCGACAGCATCATGCAGCGCACCATCAGCCGCAAGAACCTCCCTGCCGACGACTGCCTGACGGCATCCGAGGTGGCACAGGCGCTGGAAATGACCACCACGGAGCTGAACAAATGGTTGGTGGTGCTGGGCGTGCAGTACTGGAACGGCTCCCGTTACCGCCTGAAGGGGGAGTACGAGGGCATGGGCTACGCCAGCGAGCGCCTATTCCACTACTATGGGCTGGACGGCGAGAAGAAGCAGCGCTCCTACCTCGTCTGGACTCCAGCAGGTGCAGCATTCATCAAAGAAATTTTGTTTAACAATTGAGCCCCTCGCGAAAAGGCACGAGAAAACCTCCCTATGACAGAATGTGAAGACGGCATCAGAATCCGCAAGTGCTGCGCCAGCTGCATGCACAAGCGACTGACACGCACCACGCTGCGCTACTGCAACCTGCTTGACCAATTGGTCAGTAGAAACGAGGTCTGCGAGCATTGGGCCATGAGCAACCTGCTCAGAAAAATTAGAAAGAACGGCCTCACCCCCGACAGACTCACCCCCGACCCCTCTCTTTCAAAGAGGGGGGCGAGGGAGCCGGGCAGAAGCGGAGGGGCAAGCCCCAGCGGGGCGAGATAGGGGTAGCCAGCCGTTTTAACGGCTGGTATGAAGGGGCGGAGAAAAACGCGTGCCTTTAGGTACGCGACAACAGATCCCTCTCGCGTACCTACGGCACGCATTCCATTGGCGACCACAATACCAGCCAATGAATTGGCTGGCTACCCCTATCAAATGCCTACGGCATAAAACCCTTCAAACCCTTCTCAAATGCCTACGGCATTAACCCCTTCAAACCCCTATCAAATGCCTACGGCATTAAACCCTTCAAACCCTTCTCAAATGCCTACGGCATTAACCCTTTCAAACCCCTATCAAATGCCTACGGCATCAATTAATTAACCCAATTAACATTCATCTGAGTTGAAGCGGAGGAGGTCTTCACGTGATTAAAGGTGGCCACCGGACGTCCGAAACCTTCTTCTCGCAAAACAACTCAAAATTATGAAAAAATACATTGAAATCACTGACGAGGTACTCGCACGCCTCAACGATGGAAAGTGCGTGGAGGGTTCACTGCGCGTGGACCCCACAACGAAGAAGATCGTCTTCCGACACTACAACCGCCTGCCGCGCCGTCGTCCCCAGGACCGCCTGATCTGCGAACTGGAACACGGCTGGCTGAAGGAGAGCGCACAGCGCTACAAGTTCTATGACAGCGTGCCCAAGACACTGGGCGCCCGCCGCACGGCCAACGCCATGCGCCGCGAACTGCAGGAGGCCATGGAGGCGCTGGACGTGGACGAGATGATGGAGAGCTTCTTCGGCGAGAACATTAACAGCCACAACACTAACTAATTAAAACACAGAAAACCGTATGATAAGTATTCAGAAGAATTTCAACGAACCAACGATGCCTGTGGATGAACAGCAGTTCTATGGCCTGGTGCGCGCCACCCGCTGGAACGAGCTGATAGACAGCTTCCGACAGACTGGTGACCAGGCACAGAAGCGCAAGCTCCCTGCGTTCATCTTCCAGGCAACGTTTGACGAGACAACCTCCAAGAATGGTCGGGTGGGCCGCTGGCGCAAGCAGGCGGCCACCCGCCTGACGGGGCTCGTGGTGATGGACGTGGATCATGTGGACGCTCCACGTGAGACGTGGGAGCGAATTGACAATGAACAATTGACAATTGATAATGAGCTGCGCAAACGGATTCTACTCGTTTACATCACGCCATCTGGAAAGGGTCTGAAGATTGTGTTCAAGGCCCGCACGGATTGGGGCAACCTCATCGACAACCAGCACGCCATGGCACAGCTGCTGGGCGTGGAGGTGGATGAGAGTTGCAAGGACGCCAGCCGCATGAGCTTCATCTGCAAGGAAGAGGACATCCTGTTTATTGACAAAGAATTGTTTACGTATGAAAATCAAGAATTTGCACAGAAGTACAATGAAGAGTATCGTAAAGGGAAAAGCGGGCAGACCAAAAGCCCCAGCCCGAGTCCACAAGTCGGAACACTCAGTTCCGACTGTGTGTCCACCCCCAAGGGGGAGGGAAACCAAACAGCTGACGGGGCTCCTCTCTGGCATGGCCACTCCATTCAGTCTATTATTGACATGCGCTATGCTGACAAGCTGCCCTGCGCCGCCGACAGCAACCGCCACAACGAGAGCCTCAAACTGGCCAGCGACCTGCTCATCCTCCTGGACGGAGACCGCCAGCAGACACTCCAAGTGCTCAAGGCTCAGCCCTGGGTGCAGGAAATCATCCAGGAAAGAAACGAGAACGTGGAACAGACTGTGGCCAGCGCTGCCGAGCGAATGGCCGAGCGCGAGAAGAAATATCTC
>JAFZSP010000058.1 GCA_017619335.1 Bacteroidaceae bacterium | reverse complement strand
TATTTAACTTTCGCAAGTAATGCCGTAGGCATTTGATAGGGGTTCTTCAAGTGTGAAGCGTCCGTTTGGGCCGAGCGCTTGAAGGGGTAATGCCGTAGGCATTTGATAGGGGTAGCCAGCCAATTCATTGGCTGGTAAGAGGTTGTTTAACAGAATGCGTGCCGTAGGTACGCGAGAGGGATCTGTTGTCGCGTACCTAAAGGCACGCGTTTTCCCCGTCATTGCATACCAGCCGTTGAAACGGCTGGCTACCTTTGTTAAGCCCCTCTGGGGCTACCCCTATCTCGCCCTTCTGGGGCTACCCCTATCTCGCCCCTCTGGGGCTACCGCTTCGCGGTCTTGCGGTGGACGAATTGGCAACTTCGTCTGTCCGCAAAGGGCTTGTCTGCTGGTCGCATCGGCGGTTGCCTCTGTTCGCTTCTCCGTTTGCGTCTGTTCGCTTCTGCGTTTGCCTCTGTTCGCTTCTGCGTTTGCGTCCAGTGGCGTCGTGCGTTACCGGTATTCGCGTCGGCCTGAGACTTCCCTCATTCGCGATGCAAAGGTACGACAAAAAACTGAGACGCAAGCACGTCCTGACATCTGACATCTGACATCTGACATTGCGGATAATCGACGTGAAAAATAAATTGTCATCTGACTTTTACATTATATTATATAATAATATATATATATATTATTATATAATATAATGTAAACATTAATCACCATCTTTTCCACATAGAGCGTTTTAAATAATAGACTCAAGTTTCGCAAGTATGCCAACACACTGTAATCAAATGCCTACGGCATTACTTGCGAAACTTGAGTAATAGAAAACAGAAATGTCAGATGTCAGGTGTCAGATGTCAGATGTGGGGTTACCGGCGAGCCTGCTGCCATCGATGGAATATCATCCCACCCATTGCTGTGTGGTCTATTGATGGTTTTTACCAGATTCTGACTCTGTCTTCGGGTTTGACGTAGAGAAGGTCTGTTTCCTTGACATCATAGAGGCTGTACCAGTCGTCCAGGAGACGTAGAACACCGTTCACGCGGTTGTGGCAGGCAGTGTGTGAGTCCACCTCATGGAGCCGCATCAGCTCGCTGAGATCCCGTTCCCGTTCGTTTTTCCACAGCTGAGCGTAGGCGAGGAAGAACTTCTTGATTTGCTCGTCAAACTGAGCCCCCTTGAAGCCCTGCTCCGTCAGCCGCTGCTTGTAGAGTTCCAGGGTCAGCACCGTGCCGCCGTAGTCTGACATGTTTTCCGACAGCGTCTTCTGGCCGTTGACGGGTTGTCCGGGATAGTCCTCCAACTGGTTGTAGAGCGCTATCAAGGCCTGCTGCTTCTCCCTGAACGCTTGCCTGTCGGCAGGAGTCCACCATTCGCGATAATCGCCAATGGCATCATAATAGGAGCCTGTGTTGTCAAAGCCGTGAGAGAACTCGTGTGCGAAGGCGACGGAGACGGCGTAGAGCGTGGACTCGCTCAGGTCGTTGTCAAAACGGGGCTTCATAATCCAGGGAGGCAGGATGACAAGGCTGTTGGCAGTATATTCGAAGAAGGCGTTGTCCGAGGTGAAGCCGGCTGTGCTGGCCCACAACTCCCAAGCAACGTCCTTGAGAGCCGTTCCTTGCAGGCTCTTGGTCACCTCCACGGCATTCTGGCGCAGCTGGGTGACGCTCGCCAGCAGGAAGTCTCCGTCAATCTGAGGCGTCAGAGCGTCGTTCCATTGATCCGGATAACCGATGTAGAAATCCAGGGCTTCGGCCTTCTGACGGGCTTCGGCTCTGGTGGCGTCACTCATCCAATCCAGGCTTTCTAAACGATGGATGAACAGCTGGCGCATGGATTCCATGATGTCCTGGCACTGCTGCTTGTAGATGTTGTCATAACCGTTGTACTCGGTCAGCAGGCGGTACATATAATACTTGTTATACTGAATGGCACGTTTCAGCATATCTGTGCGCTTCACCAGAGGATTGATGCTGGGTACGAAGGGGGCGTCCTGTGCTATCACGTTGTAAATCATGTAGTCACGGAAGGTTGCCAAAGCCTCTGGGTCGTCGTGAGCTCCTGCAAACAAAAATAACAAATCAATGATCTCCTCATTACAAAATACGACGCGATCTTCCCAGATGTCATCTTCAGAGATCCCCATTTGATCTAAGACATCCAACCACTTGTCGCTGTATTCTTCGTCATCATATTCGTCATCGTCTCCATTTTCATCTTCTGAAACCATACGCTTCATTCCGGGCATCCTACGCTTCGCTTTCAGGGGGCGGTGCAGCGTCTCAAGGCTCCTGACGTAGGCACCCATCTCCATCGTTTCGATGCTGATGGCATTCTCCTCGATTTGTGCGATGCGCTCTGGGGAGAAGCCGAAGCCGGCGAGATACCCGCAATAGACGTTCACAAGGCTGTCTAACTGCGATTTATTGGGTTTCCTGAAAGCTGCTGTCATATCCTCCGTGATGCCGCCGGTGACAAAGGCGTTGACACATTCCCTACAATAAAATGACATGGGAATCAGGCGGAACAGGGTGCTGTAACCCAAATTCTGCAGTGCGCCGAAGGCTTCAAACAGCTCCTCGCCTGTGGTCACTTGCTCCAGCATCTGAAGACGTTGGGACAGCACGTCGTAACAGCGACTGTCGTTCAGCAGCACCTCGTCAGCCTGACGGCGAAGCATCTCCATCAGAGGAGCACTGCTGTTGGTCACCATCTCATCCACCAGCACGTTGTTACGGTCTTCTATCTGCTTCCAGATGGACGGAGAAGGGTCGCTGCTGTGGAGCCATTTTCCCAGGGCATACTCGTAGAAGTTGTCGCCTGGGCGCACACTCGGGTCTATCTCCGTGTCGTAGGGGAACGGTTTGTCATCTACCACCACAGGAGCGGGGTTGTCTGTTACATCGGTACACGAGACGATGCCCAGTGCCATCGGCAACAGAAGCATCCAAAACAATAGATTCTTTTTCATGATTTTATGTGAATTATCAGCATTATTCAGTATTTTTTGTGGGTAAAAGTACGGGAGTGAGGCGCACTTCCGCCACTCGGAGAACATTGATTTGTTTCTGGATGTTGAGGTCTGGGGGACGCACGGCAGACAGGATGCGCAGGACACGGTTGCCGAGGGAGAGGAAGGGCTCGGGGAACGTGATGACGGTGGGCTCTGTGCCGGACTGCAGGAAATAGTTGGTAGCGTCTGCGGGGTTCTTGAAGACCGTAAAGGTTGATGACTGCCCGCCCTGATGGAAGCCCATCTGCAATCGGGTGGGAGTGTAGTGCCAGGCATTTTCCTCTGTCTCAGGCAGTTCTCCTTCAGGGGCGAAGGTGACAGTGAGGCGGTATCGCACTCCTGGCAGGAGGCTGCGGGTGTCGAAATCAATGACAGCGTTGGTGTTGGACGTGCCTTCATAGGTAATGGGGCAGGCCTTGATGTAGGTGCGGCTGGTGAGCGGCCAGTCTTCGCGCTCTGTGGTGACGAGGCTCCATTCACACTGCGGCTTCTGCTGGTTCAGTACGCTGATGTCCACGGGCAGGATGTCCTCTATCGACGTGAGGACCAGCTCTCGACTGCGTGCCCACTGGTGGAAGGCTGCGGGAATCTCGGCGATGAAATGGATGGTGCCGTCGTCAAACTGATAATCGGAGGCAGCGGAGAAGTCCTGTGCCTGCCCCTCTGGCGTCTCTAACCATTTGACCCACATCTTCCCGCACGTTTCAGCGTCTGGCAGCGCATAGGTGACGGGAGCCCCGTAAGGGTCAGATGCATCGTCTTCTGAGAGCGCTGCATCAGCTTCCGCAGAAACCGCAGCCAAGAAGGCGTCCCAAGCTTCTGCTGTGGGATACACCAGTCCGTCTCGTGCAATGGCGGCGGGCACGAAGGCACTCTCTGCCATCAAGTCAGGGATGCGGAAAGAGTACTCGGGACCATAGACGGTCAGTGTGTCGTGAGAGCCGTCACTGCGCAGGGACGGGATGTGTGCCGCGATGCGATAATAATAGGTCTGGCCGTGCTGGAGGGGGTAATCTGAACAATCAATGTTCATGTATTCTGCTCCATAGGAAGTGCTGACCCAAGTCTGAAAGTTAGCAAAGGCATCCCGGTCTCCCAAAATGATATAATGGTCACCTCCGAAAGTCATCTCACCATAAGTGGCTCTGGCAACCACAAATACGGAGTCGCAATTGCTAAGAGACACCCCTTCCTCGGTGGAGATGCACAGTTGATAGGGACGGGTGGTGGGAGCCGTTCCGTTCCATGAAATGATAACCGCCCAATCATGTGTGTCGTTTTTGATAATAAAGCCTTGAATATGGCATGTGTCACCAGCTGCATTGACCAGATGGTTGTCCGTGACAGAAAGTCCAGTGTTACCATCATTCCCGTCATCGCCCCAGAAGTGGATGTCGGCCTTGAAGATTCCGTGCGGGAAACGCTGTACTGCGCCGTTCTTGCGCTGCACGACAAAAGCATCCTGCGCCTGTACCGCTGTGCAGACAAGGAACGATATAAGAAGGAAAATTGGTCGTATCATATCTTGAAACCTGAAACCTGAAACTTGAAACCTGAATCTTGAAGCCTGAATCTTGAAACCTGAATCTTGAATCCTCCTCACTCCTCTGGAATCTCTTCATTATCAACAATCCAAGAGGGACAAAACTCTAGGAAATCGAGGTCATGAGGGCGAATGTGTTGATTGATATGTCCTTTCTCATCATAGACCTCGTCATATTCATAGGATTCAATCCGCAGATGAAAGGGTCGCTTACCGTCTGAATGAACTCTTCCGATAATTCTGCGTAGGCCTCCTACACCGGAATCGTAGAGGGTCTTGGAGTTTTCTGGTGTACGCACAGGCTGGGAGTTTTGTTGGGTGCTGAAAGAGTAGGTCTTAGGTCCTCTCATCCATCCAGCTGAGCGCAACTGTTTATTAAAAACAATTTCTTCTTCTGGGGTTAACTGTTTCATCCATGAGAAATAAAGGCTGTCCAGACTTCTATACAGCTGTTGAGATATCTCCAGGGAATCCTGAAGGCCTGTCTCATCTATGGAAAACCTCAATCCCACTAAAAAAGGTGATACAGCGCAACCAAATCGGATTTCCCATTCGCCCTGGGGCAGAATAGGCAATGTAACCGTAATGTCTATGGGAGTACCGTCCACCGAGCCAACACTGATGCTCTCGCCGCCATAATAGTTGATGTTATACCAGTATGGAGAAACGCAAAAATCTGTAGGCTTGGGAGAATCAAAACCGGCAACAGTTCCAGGCAAGAAGATGGTGCTGTATGCCATCTTATTCCAGTCGAACTGATGTTGCAGGCGAGTGTCATTGTTCATAAAATCGGGAGACAAGGTGACAAAATCTACTGTCCAGCGGTCATTCAACACTTCCTGCTGAGTCTGTCTTCCGAAAAGGAGAAGGTCATCGATATAAAAATAAGCACCATTGGACACCTTTTGAGTGAGTATTCCTGATGGGGAAGGGATAATCTTAGCGCCACGGATTTTTACTCCATACTTGTCCGGACTGTCTTGAACACCGCGACGGTTCAGATAGAGACCCGCTTCTGTGCCATCGGGACGAGAGACTTTTAACGTGCCTTCAGGCAGGAGTGTCTGGTACCAATCAGACACATCTGCCACATCACGGACGAAGTATGCTGGATCGGCAGTCAGAGTGGTATCAGAGCAACCAAAATTTAACAAGTGGTAGGCCACAAAACGATTCAGCGCGTTGTGTGGATGGGTGGGGTCGGAGATGACGGCATCGGAAGGAAAGATTTCATCATACACCTGATGTGCATAAGCTGTAAGTGACGACAAGTCCATAATTCCATGAGCGGCAAAGACGGAATCCGTTTCCACAAAGGCGCTAAAACATTTCAAGCGTGCCTGAGGAAATCTTGGCATGATAGACATAGTGTGCCAAACGGAAATGATGTGTGACCACTCGTCCAAATTATCCAACAGAGAGACATAATCGGCATCGACAAAATCCAGTAGCGAGTCAGCCCACCCCGTTACCTGTAGCGCCTGCCCGAAGAGCTGAGTGCGCTCATCGGCAGCAATGGCCCGCGGCAGCAGACGGGCGTGAAAATCAGCATCTTGTTCCAGCGTGATGCACTCGATGTCCTCCACAGGAATCACCTCCTGTCCCTCCTGCGTCTTGATGACCACAAACTGCTGGGCACCTGCAAAGATGCAAGCAGTGGTGAAGGTGAGGAATAATGCCAGCCGTTTCATGGTTTCAAGAGTTTGAAAGTTCTGAGGCCCCCGGCATTAATAAGGAAGGTGCCAGAGGGCTGGCGGCTGAGATCCACGATTGCCTGTCCGTTGAGACTTCTGACAGCAGGCAAAACACTGCGTCCGTCCAAGTTGTGTACCGTCACGCGTTCACCGTCCTTCAGGCCACGTACTATTACCCGATTGGGGGAAGTGAGGTCGAAGAAGACGTCCGAGAACCTCTGCTGCGGGACATCACGAACGGGCGTGGGGTCGTAATCGGAGAACGTCAGACGCGCCACATCCTGATGCTGGAAGGTGAGCACAGAGCGCTCGCTGTCTTCCGCCTTCGCCAGCCACGTTACCCGCATCTGTCCGTTTTGGCTGGTGAGCACGGGCTGATGGTCGGACAAGAGAAAATGATAGGTCTGCCCGTCTGTGGTTTCCACATTCAGCACGCGCAACTCCGCAGCCTCCTGCACAGCAGGCAGAGTGGGATTCTCCTGACCAGCAGCCAAACCCACAGCTGTCAGGGTGATGAAGAGGAAGAAAAGTACCCTTTTTCTCATGGTTTTGCTGTCTATAAGTTGATAATGTGCTGCAAAAATACACATTATCTGTCGAATCATTCAATTTTTCCAAAGAAAAAATCCATTTCCGCTCAAGAAAACCTTCTTTTTTCCCGAAGAATCGCCGTTGTAAGCTCTTTTTCAACAGCGGAAGTAACGAAAAAAGTCCAGCAACAGTCAGAAGACTGTGCCGGACTCGAGCTATGATTACAGAAAAGGGAAAACTTATTCTGCGCGCAGTGTGAAGCGCTTGAAGGCGGTGACGGTGAGAGCCTTATCCACGCTCTGGAGGTACTGGGCGACGGTGAGGTTCTTGTCCCAGATGAACTCCTGCTCCAGCAGGCAGTTCTCCTTGAAGAACTTCTTCAAGCGACCCTGAGCGATGTTCTGAACCATCTGCTCGGGCAGGTTAGCAGCCTTCTCGGCAGCCACTTTTACCTTGATCTCGCGAACCATCTGAGCCTGCTCGGGGGTAATCCAGCCCTTGGCCATGTTGCTCTCAATGTGATCATCGCTATCGACGTGTGCGGGGTTCACACCAGCCTTGCGGATGGCAGCCTCCACAGCCTTGGCGACCTGCTCTTCCTTGGTCTTCTCGATGGCCACGCGAAGCTCGCTGTCGATGGTCTCCTGGGGAACAGCACTCTGGTCAACAGCCACGGGATTGGCGCTGGCCACCTGCATGGCGACGTTCTTGCCAACGGTGGCGTCCTCGACGCACTTGTTCAGAGCCACCATCGTGCAGAGGGTGTGCTTCAGCTGGTGGTCGTATGTGGCGATGCACTCGCCCTCGATGACGCTGTAGCCGTCCAGCTCCATCTTCTCACCAGTGATGCCGCTGCGATCCACGACGGCGTCGGCGATGGTGCCTTTGCCCATGGGCAGAGCCTTGACTTCGTCAAGGGTCTTGCAACGAGCTGCCACAGCAGCGTCCAGGATGTCCTGGGTGAGTTTCACGAAGTCGGCGTTGTTGGCCACAAAGTCGGTCTCGCACTTCAGGGCGATGATGGCAGCAAAGTTGCCGTCGGCCTTCACGAGCACGCAGCCCTCAGAAGCCTCGCGGTCACTGCGCTTAGCGGCCACAGCCTGACCCTTCTTGCGGATAATCTCGATGGCGGGTTCGATCTCGCCGTTGCTCTCTTCCAGAGCCTTCTTGCAGTCTGCCAGACCTGCGCCTGTCATTTCGCGCAGCTTCTGGATATCTTTAATTGATACAGCCATTGTTGTATTGCGGGCGTTGCCCGCAGTTGAAAGATTAATGTTTAATGATTAATGAAGATTGTCTAAAGTTCAAGGTAAAAGTCCACTGTTTTCTCTCTTGTTATCGCAGAAAGATATTACATTAAACTTTCAACCTTAAACTTTAAACTTTTCCTTTACTCCTCTGCAGAAGTTTCTGCCTCTTCAGCTGCTTCTTCCTCCACGCGTGCGCTGGCGGCCTCGGCTTTCTCTTCGCCGGCGGCTTCAGTATCTACGCGCTCTGCCTTGCGCTCCTCGATGCCTTCTGCGATGGCCTCGCAGCAAGCTTCCAGAATGACCTCGATGGACTTGTTGGCGTCATCGTTGGCAGGAATCACGAAGTCAACGTTGTCGGGGTTGGAGTTGGTGTCCACGATACCGAAGACGGGGATGCCCAGACGATTAGCTTCGCGAACGGCAATCTGCTCTTTCAGCACATCAACCACGAAGAGGGCGGCGGGCAGACGGGTGAGGTCGGCCACGCTACCAAGGTTCTTCTCCAGCTTGGCGCGTTGACGGCTGATCTGCAGAGCCTCGCGCTTGCTGAGGTTGGCGTAGGTGCCATCAGCTGTGAGCTTGTCGATATTGGCCATCTTCTTCACAGCCTTGCGGATGGTGGCGAAGTTGGTGAGCATGCCACCGGGCCAGCGCTCGATGACGTAGGGCATGTTGATGGAGGTAGCTTTCTCAGCCACCACGGGCTTGGCCTGTTTCTTAGTAGCAACGAAGAGGATCTTGCGACCGCTCTTGGCGATGTTCTTGAGAGCCTCGGCGGCCTCGTCAATCTTCACAACAGTCTTGTGAAGGTCGATAATGTGAATGCCATTCTTCTCCATGAAGATGTAAGGAGCCATGGCGGGATTCCACTTGCGCTTGAGGTGTCCGAAGTGGCAACCAGCCTCAAGGAGTGTATCAAAGTTTGTTCTTGACATAATGTTTTGTTGTTGAATGTTTGGTTTACTTTCTTTTGGGGTTAAAAACGCTAACCAATCCTGCGGTAGTCCAAGAGGAATCCGCACGATTTAGATACTAAACACTGTCATTTACGATTTGACAATTTACGATTTACAATTTTGCTTGTCCTGTCTCTGAATGCCGAAATCCAAGAGAGTGGAAGGAAAACAAATAGTAAATAGTAAATTCGTAAATAGTAAATCGAATCAGCGTTTGCTGAACTGGAAACGACGACGTGCCTTGGGCTGTCCGGGCTTCTTGCGTTCCACGGCGCGAGGGTCGCGGGTCATGAAACCTTCCGAGCGAAGGGCTTTCTTGTCCTCGGCATTAATCTTAACGAGCGCACGGGCGATGGCGAGGCGCAGGGCTTGGCTCTGGCCGGTATAACCGCCACCGAAGAGGTTGACCTTGATGTCATACTTCTCGGCTGCATCCAGCAGGTTCAGAGGCTGCTTGACCACATATTGCAGGATGGTGCTGGGGAAGTATTCTGTGAGCTCTTTCTTGTTGATGGTAATCTTACCATTGCCCTCTGTCACATAAACGCGGGCTACGGCGCACTTGCGGCGACCTAATGCATTAACTACTGCCATTTCTGTTTACTTGTAGAGGTTAATATCAATGGCCTTGGGGCTCTGTGCCTCATGCTTGTGCTCGGGACCCTCATAGATATAGAGGTTGTTGATCACGTGGCTGGCCAGTTTGTTTTTGGGGAGCATGCCCTTGACCACACGGCGAACGAGCTTCTCGTAACCGTTGGGCTTGGCGATGATTTCAGCAGGCGTGCTGGCCTTCTGACCGCCGGGATACATGCTGTAACGGAGATATACGCGGTCTGTCATCTTCTTGCCTGTCAGCTGAATCTTGGAGGCATTAATGATGATGACGTTGTCACCGCAATCTACATGAGGTGTGAAGCTGGGCTTGTACTTGCCCCGCAGCAGCTTTGCCACCTTCGTGGCGAGGCGACCCAAAATCTGGTCGGTGGCATCCACCACGACCCATTCTTTCTGTGCGGTCACCTTGTTGGCAGAAATGGTCTTGTAACTTAAAGTGTCCATTCTTCGTTGATAATTGTTATTTTTACTACTAAGTTTTACATCACCGGAGCTCTCACCGGCACGCTTTTCAAATTCTGTGATTCACTAACCACTCTCCCAGGCCAACGGAAAAGCTATTAACACACAGAAATACAGCCCATTAGGGGCTTCTCTGATAATAATCGGCGTGCAAAGGTACTGCTTTTTCCTGAATTCACAAACAATTTCGAAGAAAAAGTGCAATTTTTTGATTTTTTTCTCACTTTTCTTTGATTATTGAAAATAATGATGTACCTTTGCGGCGCAAAAGTGTGCAGAAATGCCGCTTTTTTAAGCAAAAGTGTTTATTCACAAATATCCATCACTCCAAAATTCTCTGAGAACACCACATGAATTCCCTTTATAAGTTCTTCAACTGGTACTTCAGCAAAGCGGCATTGCCGTATTGGTGTATCTTTCTCTTCGATTGTCTGGCGGTGCTCTTTGCAGGTGTCTTCTGCTATGCACTGGATCACGGCATCAACACAACCGTGGTGGCCTTCGGACCACTCATGGGAACGCTGCTCTTCTACCTCATCTTTTTTATACTCGGATTCCGCATTACCCACACCTATTCGGGGGTCTTGCGTTATTCCTCTTTCTCTGACCTCTACCGCGTGGGTATTGCCAACCTCATCGGTGTCTGCTGCGTGGCAGTCCTTCGATGGGTCTTTGAACCAAACTGGCTGGAGGAACCTCTGCGGGTGAAGGAGCTGATCTTCATGTTTATCCTGGCCACAGGCATCATGTGCTCCATGCGCATCGTGGTCAAGTACATCTTTGACAAGATTCGCGAGGAACAGGCCCTGAAGGGCGTATTCATCTATGGCGTGAAGTCGGGAGGTATCGCTCTTGCCAAGAGCATTCGCTCTGGTCAGCCGCAGCGCTTTGTCCTGAGGGGATTTGTCAGTGATGCCGACGATATGACAGGGCACATGCTGCAAGGTGTGCAAGTGTTCAAGAACGATGAGAAACTCGTGGAGCACATGAAGGAAAAAGGTGTGGGAACCTTGCTCGTTTCTCCGCTCAAGCGTTCACGTTTCACCAATAATTCAGACATGGTGAACCGCCTGATTGATGCCGGCATTCTGATTTATATGACTGATGTGGCACACAAATGGGACGAGAACAGTCCCATCAACCCTCAAGAAATCAAGGAGGTGGATATCGAAGACCTCCTGCCGCGTGACGAGATACAGGTGAACCTGGACGAGATAGAGAAGGTGCTGAAGGGAAAGAAAATTCTCATCACTGGTTCCGCAGGCAGCATAGGCTCGGAAATCGTCAGACAGGTGGCTAAGTTTGCACCACAGAGCCTCATGCTTATTGACGAGGCGGAGACGCCACAGCATGACATCCGACTGATGATGGCACGCGATTTTGCCGATGTCAAGGCAGAGACTGTTGTCACCAGCATCACTAATGAGGAACGCATGGAGCATATCTTCCAGGCATATCAGCCAGATTTCGTCTTCCATGCTGCAGCCTACAAGCACGTCCCCATGATGGAGGACAATCCCAGCGAGGCTGTCCTTAATAATATAAAAGGTACGCGCGTGATAGCAGACCTTTCTGTGAAGTATGGCGTCAAGAAATTCGTGATGATTTCCACAGACAAGGCTGTCAACCCCACCAACGTGATGGGATGTAGCAAGCGCATCTGTGAGATTTACTGCCAGAGCCTCAACAAGGCCATCTTGGAAGGAAAGGTGAAGGGCTCCACAGAGTTCGTGACCACCCGATTCGGAAATGTGTTGGGCAGCAACGGCAGCGTGATTCCCCTTTTCCGCGAGCAAATCAAGAAGGGTGGTCCCGTCACCGTCACACATCCAGACATTATACGCTTCTTCATGTTGATTCCAGAGGCCTGCAAGCTGGTGCTGGAGGCAGGAACGATGGGCAACGGAGGAGAAATCTTTGTCTTCGATATGGGAAAACCAGTGAAGATTGCAGAACTGGCGCGTCGCATGATTCAACTCTCTGGTGCTACCAACGTGGAAGTCAAATTCACAGGACTTCGTGATGGTGAGAAACTCTATGAAGAGGTGCTCAATGAAGCAGAAACCACGAAGAAATCCAATAACGAGAAGCTCAGTCCCAAGATTAAGGTTGCCAAGGTGCGTGAGTATGACTATGATGAAGTCTGCCAGACCATCCAGGCGCTGATTGATCAGAGCTTGCAGTTTGACGATATGGAAACAGTCAGGCTCATGAAGAAGATGGTGCCTGAGTACATAAGCCAGCAGTCGGATTATGAAGTGCTGGACAAGGAACTGGCAGAGGAGCGTGAAGAACTGGAGAAAAAGGAGAAGGAGCAGGAGAAGTAAGATGACAAGAAATAGCAGGCGATTAACGGTTTTTGTTTCCCTCCTTTCTTTGTTGGCCGTTGGCCTCTGGTCATGCAGCAGTGACGAGACTTACGCCAAACAGAAGGAGAGAGAACGTGATGCCATCAACAATTTTCTCACCCGTGACGTGCAGATTGTCAACAGCGATGGTGACACCGTCGTGAGCGTGGGACGCATCAATGTCATTGACGAGGCACAGTTCCTGCGTCAGGACAGTGTCACGAGGCTGGAGAACAATGAGTATGTGCTTTTCGGGAGCACGGGCGTCTATATGCAGATTGTCCGCAAGGGTGTCGGCGGAAAGTTGGAATCTGGAGACAACAAGTGTGTGATAGCCCGTTACCTGGAGTTCAACATTATGGCAGACTCTGTTCAATCCACCAACAGGGTCCCCTATTTCGCCACTACGCCGGATTACATTGATATTTCCAATACCTATGGCACCTTCACCGCCACCTTCAACATCACCAGAGGAACCGAAGGAGGAGGAGCGATGTACCGCTTCTATGGCTCTACAGAAGTGCCCGCAGGATGGCTCGTGCCTTTCACCTATATCCACATCGGACGTCTCCAGAAGGACGGTGACGAGATTTCCAAAGTCCGTCTGATTGTTCCCCACACCAAGGGAACAGCCAAGGCCCGCCAAAGCGTCTATCCCACTTTCTACGAGATTACCTTCCAGGAAGCAGACAAGTGATGTCCACCACATCTTAAAGACCATAGGGGCTCCCCATAAAAAAGAACTCCTCCACCGCAAAAGGGTGGGGGAGTTTTTTTGATGATGCCGTTCGCTGTGCCACTGAAGGGGCACAGGAGGAGGACTATCAATTGTCCTCCTTCTGGCTTTCTTCGAATTCTTTCTGCAGTTTCTGCTGAACGTCGGCGGGCACAAGCTCATAGCTGGAGAACTTCATCACGAAGCTGGCGCGGCCACCAGTGATGGAGCTCAGCGAGGTGCTGTAGCTGGACATTTCTTTCAAGGGCACCTTGGCGGTGAGTTTCTCATAACCGTTCTCGGAAGTCATACCCATAATCATACCACGACGGCCCTGAATGTCGGACATCACATCACCCATCTTGTCGCTGGGGACGAAGATTTCCACATCATAGATGGGCTCCAGCAGCTTCGGAGCAGCTTCGCGGAAGGCCTGAACGAAAGCGTTACGGCCAGCGAGCATGAAGGAAAGTTCATTGCTGTCCACGGGGTGCATCTTACCGTCATAGACGATGACGCGAACGTCACGGGCATAGGAGCCTGTCAGCGGGCCCTGCTCCATCTTGGACATCACACCCTTGAGGATTGCCGGCATGAAGCGAGCATCGATGGCACCACCCACGACGGAGTTGATGAACACCAGCTTGCCGCCCCACTCCAGTTCTGTAACATCTTCGCTCTTGGCAGTGATGCGGTATTCCTGGTTGCCGAAGCGATAGACTTCCTTGATGGGCTCACCTTCCACGTAGGGCTCCACGATGAGATGTACCTCACCGAACTGGCCGGCACCGCCGGACTGCTTCTTGTGACGATAGTCGGCACGGGCAGCCTTGGTGATGGTCTCGCGATATGGGATGCGGGGCTCGTCAAAGATGATATTCATCTTATCGTTGTTCTCCATGCGCCATTTGAGGGTGCGCAGGTGGAACTCGCCCTGACCCTTGATGAGGATTTGACGCAGTTCCTTGGACTGCTCGACGACCCATGTGGGATCTTCCTGGCTCATGCGCTGGAGGATGTTCATCATCTTCTCAGTGTCGGCCTCGTTGGCAGCACGGATGGCGCGGATGTACTTGGGTTCGGGGAACTGGATGAAAGCAAAGCGGTTCTCGCAGTCCTTGCCGTTGAGGGTGTTGCCCGTCTTGACGTCCTTGAGCTTCACCGTGCAGCCGATGTCGCCTGCAGTGAGTTCAGTGACCTTGATGCGGTTGGCACCAGCGCAGACGAAGAGCTGTGCGATGCGCTCCTTGCTGCCGCGGTCGGCGTTGGTAAGGTCGTCGCCTTCGCGCACGGTACCGCTCATCACCTTGAAGTACTGTACTTCACCGATGTGTGGTTCCACAGCGGTCTTGAAGAAGAAGAGGCTGGTGGGGCCATTGGGGTCACACTTGACATCTTCGCCGTTGGTGTTCTTCACAGGAGGCATCTGATCCACGAAGGGAACCACGTTGCCCAGGAACTCCATCAGGCGACGAACACCCATATCCTTGCCAGCACAGACACAGAAGACGGGGAACATACCGCGAGAAGCCAGACCGGCGCGAATGCCAGTGCGCATCTCGTCCTCGCTGAGGTCTTCGGTCTCGAAGAACTTCTCCATCAGCGTCTCGTCATGCTCGGCAGCAGCCTCGATGAGAGCCTGGTGCATCTCTGTGGCCTTGTCCAGCTGATCGGCGGGGATATCCTCGATGATGGGAGCACCGCCCTCGGGTTTCCAGCTGTACTTCTTCATGAGCAGTACGTCGATGACAGCGTTGAAGTCTGGACCCGTCTTGACGGGATACTGCACGGGCACGACCTTGGAGCCATACACGTTCTGCAGCTGTTCCAACACGTTGTCAAAGTCGCACTCATCGTCCAGACGGTTGATGAGGAAGATAACGGGCTTCTGCATCTTCTCGGTCATACGGAAGTGGTTCTGTGTGGCCACCTCGGGACCATTTTGAGCGTTGATGAGGATGACGCTGGTGTCCGTCACACCCATAGCGGTGAGTGCGGCACCTGCGAAGTCATCACTGCCCGGGCAGTCAATGATGTTCAGCTTCTTGTCGTTCCATTCCACATGGAAGGGCGTGGCGAAGACAGAATAACCGTACTCCTGCTCCACGGGGAGATAGTCTGAAACGGTGTTCTTCTGGGAGATGCGACCGCGACGTGTGATGATGCCGCTCTCGAAGAGCAGCGCTTCTGTGAGGGTGGTCTTACCAGCCCCATCACTGCCAAGCAAGGCAATGTTCTTGATTTCTTTAGTTTGATAGTTTCTCATAGGAGAATTGATGATTTATAAATGTATAATTTTTGTTGTTTTTGACTTGAAAAGTATGACTTTTTGGTGCAGAAAACTCGTTTTTGCACGAAATCGTGCGCAAGGTAGCAATAATTCCTTAATAAACTGCTATCCGAAGGCATGTTTTTTTGAAGAAAGCCCTCGAATTATACTTTTTTTGATTTCGGAGGCTTCTATTCGTCAAAAAAGTGGTATCTTTGTGGCCTGAAAATGGTCGGAATCTACGTTCATATCCCCTTTTGCAAGTCGCGCTGTGCCTACTGTGACTTCTACTCCACCACACGAGAGGTGGAGAAGGAGGCATACGTCCGTGCATTGTGTAGGGAAATGGAGACTCGGCGAGGTGAAGCGAATGGCGAAACCGTGGGTACAATATATATAGGTGGGGGAACACCTTCCGTCCTCTCGGCCTCACAGCTGGAACGCATTGAGTGCGGCATCCGTGAGCATTATGATGTGGAAGAGGATGTGGAATTTACGGTGGAAATGAATCCAGACGATTCTGTACACGTGCTTGCAGATATAGGGGTCAATCGTGTTAGTCTCGGCATTCAGACTTTTGATGACGGGTTGCTGGCCCTGATTCGTCGGCGGCACAATGCGGCTCGCGCTGTGGCAGCGGTGAAAGAACTTCAGGACACGGGCATCAGCAATATCAGCATCGATCTCATCTATGGGTTGCCCGGTCAGACCCTGCAGACGTGGGAGTACGACTTGGATGTGGCTTTCGGCCTGCACGTTCAGCACCTCTCGGCCTACGCGCTGAGTTATGAGGACGGAACGCCCTTGACCCGCTGGCGACAGCAAGGTTATGTGCAGGAAGTGCCGGAAGAGGTGCAGGTGCAGATGTATGAACGCTTGTGTGAACGTGCTCGTGCAGAGGGCTTTGAACATTATGAGATTTCTAACTTTGCCCGTCCTGGCTTCCATTCCCGTCACAACAGCATTTATTGGATGGGTGGACCTTACATGGGCTTCGGACCTGGTGCCCACAGTTATGACGGCTGTTTCCTCCGTCGTGCCAACCATCAAGACTTGACAGGGTATCTGGAAGCAATGAATCATCATAACGTGAAAGACCAGAAGTGGTTCACGGAAGAGACCCTTTCAGTGATAGAACAATTCAATGAGGCTGTCATGTGTGGCTTGCGCACTTGCTCGGGAGTGGATGTGGAGCACATCGGTGAGAGGTTTGGACAGGTGCGTCAGGCGGACCTCATCAGGATGGCTGCACCACACTTGGAAGCGGGTCGGCTGGTCCTGCAGGACGGTCATTTACGCCTCACATCACACGCTCTGATGACATCTGATGACGTTATGAGTGACCTAATGATGTTAGGAAATTGAAATTTTTGCTCTTTTCTTTGGTTGTTCCAATTATTCGCAGTACCTTTGCGCCGCATTTTTTCAAAAACTATTTACATTCAACCATCTTTACGCCTATGTTAAAGAGATTACACCTTTTTTTGGCTGCCCTGCTGCTTGCAGGTGTGGCAACTGCACAGAACCTGAATCTGAACCTTTCAGGTCCACGTGTCCTCAAAGATTTCGCTCCCGGTCAGCGCACCTCCAAGATGTGCTATGAGCAGTCTCCTCGTTTTGCCCGTTACAAGGCTCCCCAAGTTCCCATCGCTGGTAACGACGAGCAGGAACAGATGTGGTGGGGTTACTTCGAGGGCGATGTGGCCGGCTGTGTCGGCTTTGGTGGCAGTTCAGAGACCGAGACTTATTGGATTGCCATCGGCATTACCAACAAACTGACCTTAGCACAGGGAAATTCCATAACTGGCATCCGCTTCGCTGTTTCAGGCGCTGCATACTTGTCGAATGTCCACGTGTGGATTGCCAATTCACTTCCGAGCAGTCTCGCCGAAGTATTGGTCGATGTCCCCGTGGATGCCTCCAAGCTCAACGATGATGCCTGGACAGAGGTGGCTTTGCCTGAACCCTTTGCTGTGCCCAACAAGACATTTTATGTGGGTTACACTTGTGAGGTTGCTGGCACCGATGATTCCCTCTATCCTGTGCTTCTCCGTTATAACGGTGCCAATCAGGACAATTCCTTCTGGGTGCGCACGTCAGGACTTGCCCCTTCTTGGAACGACAGTTTCAAACAGTATGGTCCCGTTGCTGTGCAAGTGTTCTTGGAGGGCGAGAACTTCCCCAAGAACTCTGTGGATGTTTCCAAGTCTTTCAATGATGTCTTTGCGTTGCCCGATGGTTCTGCAGAGGCTGTTCTCACGCTCACCAACTGCGGTACAAACAAGGTCACCAGCATCGATTATTGCATAGACCTCCCCAACTCCTATACTGATGACATTCACATGGAGATTGAGGGTCTGGAGGGTCTGAACGACACCAAGGAAATCCGTATTCCCGTTCCTGCCGACTCCAAACCTGGTCGCACCACACGCGCCATCACCATCACCAAGGTGAACGGCGAGGATAACGGCATCGAGGAAGCCTATTCCGACGGCTACTGCGTGACCCTCTCTCGTGCTGTGGAGCGTCGTACAGTGGTCGAGGAATTCACGGGCACGTGGTGTGGCTGGTGTCCTCGTGGCACTGTGGGACTGGAACTTATCAATCAGCAGTTTGGCGAGAAGGCTATCACCATTGCCGTTCACGACAGTGATCCAATGGAGATCGACTATGGTGTCGGCAGTGGAGCCGGCTATCCCTCTGCCTACGTGGATCGCGCCATTGTGGCAGACCCCTACTTTGGTGTCAATGGAGAGAATCGCGGCATCTGTGACCTTGTGGCTGAGAGCAATAAGGTTCTGGCCGAGGCTTCAGTGGATTTGCAGGCCCCTGTGCTGAACAAGAGCGGTAATGTCACCTTCAAGACTGATGTCTGCTTCAACTACACCAGCAAGGAAGTCCATTATGCCCTGGGTTATGTCATCGTGGCCGATGGCCTGACAGGCACAGGCCGCAAGTGGTTGCAGTCCAACTTCTACTGCAACCCCGAAATCAAGGAAGAATGGGAAGAAGTGACAGATCTGGCAGATTATCTCAATGGCGACCCCTATATTCCCCAGACCTATAATCATGTGGCCATCGCCGCCAAAGGAATGGACGGCGGCATCGAGAAGAGCATCAAGAGCGTCTCAGACGGTGACACTCTCACCGTTACTGGCACCGTTGCTCTCACAGGTAACACCGTTCTCCAGAGCTTTGATAACCTCAAGGTCGTCAGCGTCCTGTTCAACACCACGACTGGTACTATCGTCAATGCCGATATCCAGCCCGTCACTGTTTCAGAAGAGTTTGCTGTCAACAAGGCTCAGATTCAGGCGTTTAAGACGATGGGTGCCATCAAGGGCACTACAGCCCAAGTGCCTGTGCCAATGGCCAACTTCGGTCGTGCCGGCATTCACAGCATTGACTACACCGTCCGCGTCAGCGGTCAGACCTCAGACACCCTCCGTCTGGAGCTGAAGAAGCCGATCACCACCCTGGGTGTCTATGAGGACGTTCAATTCCCTATCGAGATGCCTGAAGCCTCGGGTGTTTATACCTATTCTATTTCTCTCTGCGCTGTCAACGGTGAGAAGAATGAAGCCACCACGGGTAAGCTGTCCAATGGCAGCATCAATGTGATAGCCAAGGCCTCCAAGCGCAAGACCGTCGTGGAAGAGTTCACAGGCACTTGGTGCATGTGGTGTCCACGTGGAGCTGCCGGCCTCAAGCGCATCCGTGCCGAGTATCCAGACGATGCTGTGGTGATGGCCATTCATGGAGGCAACTCCTCTGAGCCCATGCAGGTCAGCGCCTTCAACAACCAGATGAACAGCATCAGTGGATTCCCCTCCGCACACGTTAACCGTTATCGCACGACCGATCCCTATATGGGAGATACGGGCGAAGGTTTCGGTATGGCAGATGTCCTTGCGGAGGAGAACAGCGAGATGGTGGAGGCTTCTGTGAGCCTGCAGCAGCCCATCTGGGACTTGAAGACAGACTACATCACCTTCACCACCGATGTCACCTTCCAGCTAAACCGCCGTTCTGCACCCTATCTCCTGAGCTATGTTCTCGTGGCCGACGGCCTGAAAGGCGAGGGCGACGACTGGCTGCAGACGAATGCCTACGCCGCCTACTATTATGGTGCCTACGATGACGATCCCTACATGAAGGAAATCTGCAATGACTGGGATGTCTATGCCAACGTCAGCTACAACGATGTGGCTGTGGCCGGACTCGGTATAGATACGGGTGTTGCCGGCAGCCTCAAGACCGCTGTGGACGAGGGACAGACGCAAAGCCACTCTTCCAAGATTGGCATCAAGACCAACAATCTGGCCAAGCAAGCCACAAAGCTCCGCCTCATCGCCATGCTCTATGACAAGACCCGCAAAGTGTTCATCAATGCCGACGAGAAGGTCGTCATCACTTCCGACCAGAATCCCGTTCGTGACCTCAACAGCGCTGCCGATGCCCAGGTGCGTGAGCGTTACAGCCTCGACGGCAAGCGTCTCACTGCTCCCGCCCGTGGTCTCAACCTCGTTCGCATGAGTGACGGCTCCGTTCGCAAGCAGTTATCACGCTAAAGCAGTGCCTTAATCTGGTAGAAAGCCCTGCTTTCCACTAAAAAATAATAACGAAACCACTTTTTCTTGCAAAAAGAAGGGGTGGTTTCGTTTTTATGTTGTATCTTTGCAGCATGAAACGCTACTTTTACACCCGTTTTTGCTTTTTAGTGACGGTTTTGCTCACCGTTGCGCCACTCTGTGCACACCGTGCTCGCTTCTTCGGTCCGGACTATCTGAGCAGTTCTCTGGTGACCTCCATTCTTCAGACGCCCGACGGTCTGCTATGGGTGGGAACAGAAAACGGCCTCAACCGCTTTGACGGTTATCGCTTCATCAAGGTTTCCACCATCGGCACCAACACTTCTCCCCGACCATTGGAGGTCACGGCCCTGTGTGTGGACAACGAGGCTCGCTTGTGGGTGGGCACAGCGCGTGGGTTGCTGTTGCACAACCGTGCAGAAGACCGCTTCACGCCCGTTCAGTTTCCAGACAGCCTGACGCCTCGCGTCACCACGCTGCAAGTGCTTTCTGATGGGCAGCTGAGCGCTGGCACATCGGGTTATGGTTTCTTCCTCGTTGACCCCGAGAAGCTGGAGGCTCAGCCCCAGACGGGCATAATTCCTGGAGGAGACGAGGCTTTCGTGGTGCCTCAGGCAGTGCCGGCAGATGTCCTTCCGCTGGCTCCTGCTGGCGTTTTCTTTACTTGTTCTGTCAAGGATGCGAAGGGAGATTTATATATAGGTACGCGAGGGAGTGGACTCTATGTGCTTCCTGCCGGTACCCGACGCCTTCAGCGTGTGACAGATGCCGTTACTGGCCTGGATCTGAACCGAGCCCGCATCCAAGCGCTCTTCATAGACCGTCGTGGCAACCTCTGGGTGGGCTGCCAGCAGAAAGGTCTTCTGATGCTCCCTCTCCAGCGCAGGCCGCTGTTCCAGACGTGGAGCTTCACGGCTCACCATCATGAGATTGGCACCTGTGTCTCGTCCATTGCCCAGTCACCTGTCGACAGCCTCGTCTGGTGTACCGTTCAGGGCGATGGTGTTTATGGCTTCTCCACAGATGGCCGTCTGGTGGCACATCCCTCTGCACCTACCGGCGTGGAGACGTTGATGGCCGACTCCGAGGGCCGCTTCTGGTTGGGAAGCACCAATGGCCTCTCTTTCTATCAGCCTTCCACGGGTCGTGTTCAACCTTGCGAGGGCATTGGGAATCTCCCTGTGAACTGTATGCGGGAACTGTCTGATGCTCAGGTGGCAGTCTCCACTTTTGGGTCAGGCCTGTGGCTGCTGGATAAAGTCTCCGGGCTGGTCTTCCGTCACCTGACGATGCATGACACAGACACTGTCGGTCGCGGGTGCTTGTCCAACGACTGGATCTTCAGCATGGACACAGACACTCGTGGGCGCCTGTGGTTGGGAACTTCCTCTGGTGTCTGCTGTTATGACCCTGCTCGTCACACCTTCCGTCCCTTTGGCTGGGACATTCTGCTGGACCGTGAGCAGTGCAGTGCGCTGTGTGTCCTGCGTTCAGATGAAGTGCTGATGGCGGGCGAGCGCGGTCTCTTCCGCTGGTCTCGCAAGGACGGTTTGCGCCCCGAAACCGGCACCGAACCTTTGCAGGGAAAGACCGTCAGTTATATCGTGGAGGATGCTGCAGGTGATATCTGGCTCAGCACCAATGAAGGCATCTGGCAGTGGCAGCCTCAGACGAGGGAACTGGTGGCCTACGTGGGAGCGTATGGCTTGCAGGAACGTGAGTATGTGAGGGGTGCAGGCTGGAAAGGAGCCGATGGTTACCTTTATTTCGGCACTTCCGACGGCATTACCCGCTTCTGTCCGGACAGTCTGCGTGCAGAACGCAGTGACACCGCCTCTGTGCATCTCACTGCCTTTGTCATTCAAGGCAAGGATGCCAATACCCTCACCCGCAGCAACGGGCGTTACGTGATGAAAGCTCCTGTGACAGACTGTCGTGAGTTCAGTGTCAGTTACGTGGACGCTACGTTCCGCATGGAGTTCTCCCTGCTGAACTTTGATGGCAGTGAGGGCGTGACTTATGAGTATCGCGTGAACCGTGAGATGCGTTGGCAGCATACACAGAAAGGTGAGAATTCCATTGTTTTCAGTCATTTGGCACCTGGCACCTATCAGCTGCAAGTGAGAGCTGTCACTGGCGGTGTTCACACCCCTGCGGAGACATATATCATTGAGGTGCGCCCCCCCTGGTGGCGTTCCAACACGGCTTGTGCCATCTATTTCCTGCTGTTAGTGGCGCTGGCAGTGGGCTTCGCTGTGGAGTATCGTCGTCGCATCCAGTCGCGTCTGGATCAGGAGAAACTGCATTTCCTCATGGCAGCCATCAACACTCAGGACGCTCCCTTGTCCCTGACGGATATGAAGCGGGCCATCGGCACGTTTGTCCAGAGCCGTCGTGAGCAGCGCACGCTGTATGGGAATGCCGGTTCTGTCCTGGACAAGATGGAGAAGCCTGAGGTGCGGGGTAATGACGAAGCGCTCATGGATCGTATCATCCAGAGTGTCAACCATCATCTGGACGACAGTGAGTTCAGTGTGGAACAGCTCTGCGAGGAGGCTGGCATCAGTCGTGCCCACCTGCATCGGAAGATGAAGGAGATGACGGGAATGCCTGTGACAGAGTTCATTCGCAACATCCGTCTGGAGCAGGCCGCCCGACTCCTGAAGGAACGCAAGCTGAATGTCACCCAGGTGGCCTACAGTGTGGGCTTCTCCAACCTTGGCTATTTCTCCACCGTCTTCCGCAAGCACTTCGGCCTCACTCCGCGAGAATATGTGGAGCAGGAAGAAGAGACTGAAATTCCCAATTCATAATGCACAATTCAAAATTCATAATTAACACTGCACAAAAGCACAATTAAAAAATCACAACGCATGAGAAAATTGTTCATCGTGGCCTTGGCGGCCACCCTGCTCCTGCCTGCACCTGCTGAGGCCGGACTGTTCAAGAAAAAGAAAAAGGAAAAGGAAAAAGCAAAGACCGAGGCTCCTGCCAAACCCGCCGAGAAGAAGGAGCAGCGCCCCGACGCTGTTCAGGGCCTCTTCAACGTCCAGAAGTTCAAGGACGACTGGTACTTCCAGATTCCCGACACACTGCTGGGACGCCTGTTCCTCACCACCACACGTTTCATCGCCACGCCTGTGAATATGGGCACCTACGGTGGTGAAATGCTCTCCAGCCACGTGGTGTATTTCCAGAAGCAGGACGATCGCATCCTGATGCGTGCCCTTGCCTACGACGCCACCGCCGACAGCACCGACCAGATTCATCGTGCTATCGTGGCTTCCACAGAGGACCCTATCCTGGCTTCCTTCAAGATTGACAAGGACGGCACCAAGACCGTCAATGACACCATTCCTGCCGACAGCGCAGCCGGTAAGCCCCAGCGCATCCAACTCAAGTCTGCCACCTACAGCATCAAGATGAATGATTTCCTCGCTGGCGACAATTCCATTATGGGATTCCCCGAGCGTGTGCGTCAGGCCTACGGCATTGCTGCCTTCCGCGGCGAGCTGAGTTATATCGACAAGGTCTCCACCTTCCCTATCAACACAGAGATTCAGGCCGTGAAGACCTACTCCCTGCGTCCCGGCACCAGCAATACGCCCTCTGCTACCATCAGCGGAATGGAGACCTTCCGCCTGAACACCTCCTTCGTGCTGCTGCCCGAGAAGCCCATGCGTCCTCGTTACTTTGACCCCCGTGTGGGCTATTTCACTGAGGGCCATCGTGAGTACAGTGACGACCAGCAGCAGGTGCGCCACCGCCTGATGATTACCCGCTGGCGTCTGGAGCCCAAGAATGCAGAAGACGCTGCCCGCCAGGCACGCGGAGAGCTCATCGAGCCCAAGAAGCCCATCGTTTATTACATCGACCCCGCAACGCCCAAGCAGTGGCGCCCCTACCTGATTCAGGGTATTAACGACTGGCAGGTGGCCTTCGAGCAGGCTGGATGGAAGAATGCCATCCGCGGTGAGGAGTGGCCCGAGAACGACACCACGATGAGCTTAGAGGATGCCCGCTTCTCCGTCATCCGTTACCTGGCTTCCCCCATCGCCAATGCCTACGGTCCTCACGTCAGCGACCCGCGCTCGGGAGAAATCATAGAGTCTCATATCGGCTGGTACCACAACGTGATGCAGTTGATTCATGACTGGTACCTCATCCAGGCCGGCGCTGTGGACACCCAGACACACACCATGAAGTTTGACGATGAACTCATGGGTCAGCTCATTCGCTTCGTCAGCAGCCACGAGGTGGGGCACACCCTGGGACTGCGCCACAATATGGGTGCCAGCTCAGCCACACCCGTTGACAGCCTGCGTGACAAGGCGTGGGTGGAGGCCAACGGCCACACGGCCAGCATCATGGACTATGCCCGCTTCAACTATGTGGCACAGCCCGAGGATAACATTGGCCGTGAAGGCATCTTCCCCCGCATCAACACCTACGACAAGTGGGCCATCGAGTGGGGCTACAAGTACTTTCCCGAAGGGGATGAGGAGTTTAAAGCTCAAAGTTTAAAGTTTAAAGATGGAGAGAAAGCCCGCCTGGCAGCTGCCGACCGCGAACGCTTGATCCTGAACCAGATGACCATCGACCGCCTCTCTCGCAGCCCCCGCTACTGGTTTGGCGGAGAGGGATATGACAATGACCCACGTGCCCAGACAGAAGACCTCAGTGACGACCAGATGCGTGCCAACGAGTATGGCATCAAGAACCTTCAGCGCATCATCGGCCAGCTGCCGCAGTGGGTGCGTGAGGAAGGCGACCTGGACCTCAACCTCCAGCAGATGTACGAGGGCATCATCTCCCAGATGTACCGCTACGTGGGTCACGTGGGCCGCAACATCGGTGGTGTCTATCATGATTACAAGAGCGTGGAGCAGTCCGGTCCTGTCTATATCCCCGAGGAGAAAGCCCGCGTGCAGCGCGCCATGCAGTGGCTGGACAAGCAGGTGTTGACAGAGCCCAAGTGGCTCATCGATGTGCCTTATATCCAGCGCATTACCACCGATCCGCAGTCCACCATTCGTTCCTTGGGCTCGCAGGCCGTCAGGAGCCTCTGCTCTGCCGGCACCATTTATAACATTGCCCGCTACTCCTACGCTGCCGACACCTATCAGCCTGCCGACTACATCAACGACGTGGTGAAGATGCTCTTCCGCGAGACAGCCTCAGGACAGAGCCTCAGCCGCTGGCGCCGTCACGTGCAGACACAGGCTGTGGAGACCCTCATCGACGGATGGAAGGGCGGTGCCTCTGAGGCTCGTCCCTTCATCACACAGGCCCTGCAGCTCATCCAGCAGCGTGTCCGCACGGCCTCCGGTGATGCCGCCACCCGTGCCCACTACAAGGACCTGGATATGCAGATCCGCCTCACCTTCGAGAAGTAATTTCTTGTCTTTTCCTTACTGCCTGCCCGTGTCCGGAAATGGATGCGGGCAGCTTTGGTTTTTCCCAAAAATGGCCATGTGCCCCATAGGGGCAAGATAGGGGTTCTTGAAGGGTCAAGCGTCCCTTTGGGCCGAGCGGCCAGCCATTTCAATGGCTGGTATTCTCCATAAAAATGACGGATTCAATGCGCCTGGCTGCAAACGCACTTGCCCTTATGCGCAAGCGTACTTTCCCTTATACGCAAGTGCCCGAGCGTCTGGCCGCAAGTGCTCGAGGGGCTGGCCGCATGACCATTTACAGGCGGACGCCGAAGTAGAGGCGGGTAAGCCACTTCTCATTGCGGATGGTCAGGTCGTTCTCGGTGCCGATTTTGGAGAAGTTATACACCGAGGAGAAGCCCGCGAACATGTTACTGCCGATTTGCTTGACGATGGCAGCGCGCCCCGTGATGATGACCTCTGGGAATTGGTAGTGCAGCGGGATGCGTTGGTCGTTCATGGTGATGGACGTGTGGCTGTAAACGATGAGCGTGGGTAACGCCGAAATGTGAAGCTGCCAGTTGTGGCCAGGCACGTAGTTGTAACCATAACCCGCACCCAGGCCCACGTTTAACATCTTGAAATTCATCGTCTCCCGCTCATTGTCCGGCCCTTGTTCCTCGCCCTTTACCTTGCCGCGCTGCCATTGCCCCGAGATGGCCAGCAGGGCACTGCCTGCGGAGCGACGCTGGATGTAACTGTGGGCGAAGGCGGCGGGATAGGAGAAGCGTCGGTGGTTGAAGACGAAGTAGCCGTTGGCGTTCACCGTCTGCAGCCTGAACATGTCCTCTGTGGTGGTGACGCGCTGTTTGTCACCATTCCACTCAGACCAGCCTTGGAAGTTGCTGGCATCCTGGTAGGTGAGTTCATAGCCGAGGCGCTTGCCGTAGGAGCGGAAACCTATCTCATAGTCGTGGTACTCGCCCAGCATCTTGGCCGGATTGATGGACAGGTTGACGCCCAACCCTAAGTAACTCACGCCTATGCTGAGCGTCGTCTTCCTGTTGGCGTCCAGCTCGGTCTTGAAGGGCGTTCCGTTATCCAGTCCCTCTGCCGCGATTCCTGCGCCTGTGACGTTGATGCGTCCCTTGAGCGTCCATTTTGTCTGGGGCCGTTCCACATAGGCGGTATCAATGTTGGAACGATAATACCGCACCGCCAACACGCTGTCCACGAGGCGGTTGACCTGATACACCTTCTGTGCAGAGGCCGTCAGTGCGCACGTCAGCAGCACGACAAATATGAGGATTCGACGCTTCTTCACTGGGTGTTACTTTGTAGCTCCTCCGAGCGCGATGTAAAGAGCGATGACGGCTTGGGCGCCGCTGTACATATTCATGGCCTCGCTGAGCTGGGCACTGAGCAGCGTTTCCTGTGCGCGGAGGACTTCGATGTAGCTGGCCTTGCCGCTGTCCATCAGCTCGTGGGTGCCTGTGTAGGCATCCTGCAGGACAGCCACCTGACGGTGATAGAAGTCATGTTTCTCGCGCGCTGCCTGACAGTCGGCGATGGCCTCATTGACCTGATTACCAGCGTTGATGACCGTCTGGACGTACTTCTTCTGCATGTCCTCCTCACTGAGCTGGGCAATCTTCTTGTTGGCGGTCAGGCGGCCGCGGGCAAAGATGGGTTGCGTCAGCGAGCCCACAGCCGTCCAGAGCAGCTTGCCCGGGTTGACAATGGCGCTGCCCGCACTGTTGGTCCATCCCGCTGTGCCAGAGAGGGTGATGCTGGGGAAGAAGGCTTGGCGGGCGGCCTGCGTGTTGTAGAAAGCCTCGGCCATCGCGAAGTCAGCCATCCGAATGTCGGGCCTGTTCTGCAGCAGTGCTGCGGGCAGTCCTGTACCGACGCGATCGGGTAGTGCGAAGTGGCCCCACTGCTGGCGCTGGATGTGCTGCGGAGTGATGCAGAGCAGGCGGCAGAGGGAGTTCTCTATGCTGAGGATGTCGCGACGGGCATCCACGATCTGTGTCTTCACGCTGAGGTAAGACGATTCCATCTGGTTGACGGCAGTGGAGTAGGCCTTGCCGTTCTCCCACAGGGACTTCTGTGTCTGCAGGGACGTGTTCCAGAGGCTGTCTGTGGCCGTGAGAATTTCTAACTGCAAGTCCAACACCATGAGGAGACTATACTGCTGAGCCACAGCGCTGATGAGGTTGGCGCGGACAGCTTCTTCGCCCATTCGGGCCTGCATCAGGACGGCCTCTGCCTTGCGCTTCTTGGAGGTGATGGAGCCGAAGGCATCCACGTCCCACGAGAGCTGCAGCGGCAGGTTGTAGGCCTTGGTGACGGGACTGTTGTCAAAGCTGGACAGCGTGCCGGAGGGCGCGAAGGCCAGTGAGGGGAGGTAGGCCAGTCGGGCGGCACGCAGTGAGGCCTCTGACTGCTCCACAGCGATGCGTGCAGAGTTGAGGTCGGTGTTGTTGGCCAGCGCCTGCTCGATGAGGTCTTGCAGCACGGGGTCGGTGAAGAACTCGCGCCAGGAGAGCTCGGCCAGCGAGGAGCTGGACGTGATGGCGGAACCATCGTCTGTGGAGCGCAGGCTACCGACGGTGGAGCCGAAGACGTCATCAGGGACTGTGGCCTGGGAATCGTACTTTTTATAGAGGCCACAGCTCGTGAGCACGAGACCCGCAGCTGCGGCGAGGATGATATTCTGAATCTTCATAATTTGCATTATCTCTGGGCACTTTTTTATTCTTTTACTTCTTCCAGCGGGCTGCCCTGGAAACGCTCATGCAATCCCTGGAACACGATGAAGAAGGCGGGAACGACATAGAGCAGGGCGATGGTGCCCACCGTCATACCGCCCACGACACCCAGGGCCAGGGCGCGATTGCCGTTGGCGCCGGCACCGCCTGCGATGATGAGCGGAATCATACCCGCAATCATAGTGACGACCGTCATCAGGATGGGGCGCAGACGCTCCTCACAGGCTGCAAAGGCTGCATCACGGATGCTCATGCCCTGGGCACGACGTTCGGAGGCGAACTCGGTGATGAGGATGGCCGTCTTGGCCAGCAGGCCGATGAGCATGATGACACCCGTCTGCAGGTAGATATTGTTGTCCATTCCAGGCAAGCCTATCAGATGGCCCACCCAACTGAAGCCGAAGGAGCCCATCAGGCCGAATGGCACAGAGAGCAGCACAGCGAAAGGCGTGAACCAAGAGTTGTATAACGAGCCGAGAATCAGATAGATGAGGATGACGCAGATGAGGTAGATGAGCACGGTGGCGTTGCTGCCGGAGGTCTCCTCCAGCTCGCGAGACATGCTGCCGTACTCGAAGGCGTAACCCTGCGGCATTGTCTGGCGGAACACCTCTGCGATGGCCTGGTGGGCCTGACCCTCGGAGTAACCGCCGGCGGGATTGACGAAGCAGGAGATACTCTGATAGAGGTTGAAACGCTTCATGGACGACGAGCCCACAATCTCTTTCAGCGTGATGAATTCCGAGATGGGAGCCATCTTTCCGCCAGCCACCTTCACGAAGATATTGTTCAGCGAGGACGGATCCAGACGGTACTCGGGAGCCGCGTTGGCCATGATGCGATAGACCTTTCCGAACTGGTTGTAGTTGCCGATGTAAGCACCGCCGCAGTAGGCACCCAAGGTGTTGAGAACCGAGGCAGGAGAGACACCCGCACGGTCACACTGTGTGGGATCCACATCCACCTGGTACTTGGGGTAACGTTCTGAGTAGGAGGACTTCGCAGAGCTGATTTCTGGACGCTCGGCCAGCTTGGCCAGGAACTTGTCTGTCAGCTGTCCGAACTCCGTCATGTCGCCGTCTGTGATATCCTGCACCACCAGGTCGATGCTGTTCGAAGAGCCGTAACCTGGAATCTGAGGCATCTGGAAAGGCAGCACCTGGGCGTTCTTGATTTCCTTGCAGGAGAGGAAGAAACGGTAGATGATGAGGTCGATGTAATGGTTGAAGCCTGGGCGCTCGTCCCACGGTTTCAGACGGATAATCAGCGTGGCATAGTTGCTGCCGGCCTGGGAAATCATGCCGTAACCGTTACAGATGGCGTAACTCTCCAACTCGGGAATCTGCTTCACCTTCTCTTCCACGCGCTTGACAATCTCGCCCGTCTCGTGCAGCGTGGTGCCCTCCGGAGTGCGGACTTCACACATGATGACACCCTGGTCTTCCTGTGGCACGAGGCCAGAGGGCAGGCTCTTCATGAAGAAGAACAGCAGCACAGCAGCGAGGGCCAGCAGCAGACCTGACACCCACGGGCGCTTGATGAAGACGTTCACGCTCTTCTTGTACTTGCCGGCGATGGCGTTGTAGCTGGCTTCGTAGGCCACCTTTGTGTAGTAGTTGATGCCCTTGCCTTCCTTGCCGTGCTGCACTTTGAGCATGATGGCGCAGAGGGCAGGACACAGCGTCAGTGCAGAGACACAGGACAGACCCACAGACGAGGCAATGGTCACGCCGAACTGTGTGAAGAAGCTGCCCGATGTGCCTGGCATGAAGGTCACGGGGATGAACACAGCCATGAAGACCAACGTACAGGAGATGACGGCCACAGAGACTTCACTCATGGCCTCGCGAGTGGCCGAAACGGGGCTGGTGTGACCCGCCTCCAACTTCGCCATCACGGCTTCCACCACCACGATGGCATCATCCACCACCGTTCCGATGGCCAGTACCAGCGCGAATAACGTCAAGATATTCAGGGAGAAACCTGCCAATGAGACTACGGCAAAGGTGCCCAACAGCGAGACGCAGATGCTGATGGAGGGAATGACCGTTGCCTTGAAGCTCTGCAGGAAGAAATACACCACGAGGATGACCAGAATGATGGCGATGACCAATGTCTCCACCACATTGTGAATGGCGGCGAAGAGGAAGTCATTACTCGTCTCCAGCACTTCAAACTCCAGACCGGCAGGCATCATGGGCTTCAGGTCTTCATAGAGTTTCAGGATGCGGCTGTTCACCTCGGTGGCGTTGGCGCCTGGAGCCTGATTGATGATGTACATCACGCCCGGCTTGCCATCCACAGAGGACGTGAAGTCATACTTCACAGCGCCGATCTCCACGTCTGCCACATCTCTCAGGTACAGCAGATGTCCGCCGTCTGTGGTGCGAAGGACGATATCGTTGAATTCTTCCACCGTCTTCAGCGTGCCCTTATACTCCATCGTGTATTGGTAGGAGTTCTCGGACTGCTCGCCCAGAGCACCTGTGGCAGCCACGAAGCTCTGGTTGCTGATGGCGGCAAAGACCTCCTGGGGAGACAGTCCGTACTGCGCCATCACATCGGGCTTCATCCAGATGCGCAGAGCGTAGGTGTTACCCAGGTTCTGAACGTCGCCGACACCCGTGATGCGCATCAGGCGCGGGCGTACATTAATATCTATGTAGTTGGCGATGAAGTCTGCATCATACTTCCCGTCTGTGCTCTTCAGGGCACCGATTTGGAGAATATTGTTCTGCATCTTCTGGACCTGCACACCCACTTTCACGACGTCAGCAGGCAGCAGGGCGGTGGCGCGTGTCACACGGTTCTGAACGTTCACGGTGGCCATATCGGCATCTGTGCCTTGCTTGAAATAGACCTTGATGTCGGCCTGACCGTTGGCGCTGGCGTTGCTCGTCATATAGGTCATGTCTTCCACACCGTTGATGTTCTCTTCCAGCGGTTGGATGACCGACGTCATGATGGAGCTGGGGTCGGCACCCGTGTAGGTGGTGGAGACACGCACCATGGGAGGTGCTATATCGGGGTACTGCTCCACAGGCAGGGTACTCATGCAGATGTAACCCACCAAGGCGATGACAATAGAGATGGCACAGGCCATCACGTATTTGCTGATAAAGATATTGCCTTTCATAGCGCTCTTAATAAAGAACCCGTTGTCCTTCCATCACATTGTTAGCACCCTCTGTCACAATCTTGTCGCCCACCTTCAGACCGCTGGTCACGATGACGTCCTTGCCGTTGCCTGCGGAGGAGGCGGTGATGGTGACGGCAGTGGCGGTGCTGTCGGGTTGAACCTTGTAAACCAGCGACTTGTCCTGCAGTTTCACGACAGCGTTTTGGGGAATCACCATCACGTCTTTCTGCATCATCGGCAGCACCACTGTCCCCTGAATGCCAGAGGACAGATGGCCGTCTGGATTGGGGAAACTGGCCTTGCAGGAGAGCGTTCCCGTGATGGCATCCACGACGCCCGTCATGCTGGTGATGCGGCCCTTGTAGGGGTATTCTGTGCCGTTCTTCATCACGAAGGTCACGTCTGGAAGCGCATCCAGATACTTCTTCTTGTCGGCGGTGCTGACGCCTGCTTCCACCTGCTTCTCAATGATGGATTCTGTGACAGAAAACTCGGCATTCATCTGGGTGTTGCCACTGACGATGGTGAGCTTTGTGGAGGGACCCACCTGGTCGCCCGCTCTGACGGGAATCTCGCCCACCACGCCTGCCACAGGCGCTGTGATGGTGCAGAAACCCAAGTTCACCCGTGCTCGGTTCACTGCAGCACGAGCCTGACTCACAGCGGCTTGTGCCTGCTTGTAACTGTTCTCGGAGTTGTCCAGCATGTAACGGCTGACGATGTTCTTCTCAAAAAGGTTCTTGTTGGACTCGTACTCCAGCTTGGCGCTGTTCTCCTGAGCCAACGCGGCTTCCATATTAGCTTGGGCGGCCTCCAAGTCCAGCTGAGAGTTGCGGGAGTCAATGACGAAGAGCGTGGCTCCTTTGCCCACACGCTGACCCTCACTGACGCAGATATTCATCAGCTGTCCAGTCACTTGAGGAGAGATGGTCACGTCTGATTGACCTTTCATCTTGGCACTGAACTTGATCGGCACTTCGATGTCTGATTTCTTGATGGTCAACGTCTCAAAAGACGAGGGAGTTTCCTTGGGCACATCGACGCCGCAGGAGGTCACAACGAACGCTGCGCAAAGGATGCCCATCCAGAATCGAAAAGATTTTTTCATTGTTTTTTTGTCGTTATTGTTTGTGAATTTTTCAATTTCGGCCGCAAAGGTACTCATTTTTCTCCACACAGTGCATATTTTCTCAGAAAACTATTGGCCGTCCTCCTTTAATGCTGCATTTTTAGCACTTTTCGCCTGCATGAACCCGTCTCGGAAACCGCTCACTTCACTTCATACTCCAGCACAGACCAGAAACTGTCCGTTTCCGTCGGCTGCATATACAGCAGTAACTTTCCTGCCGCTGGAGTGACCGTCATCGTTAGCGTCTCAGGCAGTTTCCCATCACTCTCATCACTCCCATCGTTCCCATCGCTCCCATCACCACCTTCTCCCTTCTTCAACTCCTCCCACTCCTGATGCCAAGTCTCGTTGTTGATGATGGCCCATTTGACACCGCTTTTCGGCTGGAACTGGAAGGTGACGGGCTTTCCGGCAGGCAGGAAGCGGTTCATTGGTACAGAGATGACGTGCAGCTTCTCACCTTTCTCGTCAAAGAGAGTGGGCATTTCCTTCACCTTCTGCTCGCGAATGAGCTGCAGGAGCTGATGTCCATCGATGCCCACACGTTCCCAACGTGCAGCGTCCAAGTGCTTCACGCCTTTCAGGTCAGGAGCCGAGAGTGGATAGGCCGCTTCCACGCGCTTCCAGTCTTCAGCCGTCGGAGGCAGAATGTCATAACGGAGGATGCCGTTCCAGAACTGGCCTGAAGGGTCACGCAGACAAAGCGTCAAGTGTGAGGTGTCTCGGGGCATGAAATGCAGGCTGAAAGTCCCGTCGGCCTCTGTCTTCCACGCTTCTCGCGGACACTGGACGTGATTGTTGATGATGGAGAAACTGCGCTCAGATGTCATGCGGAGACGGAAATCATAGTATTCTCCGATGCGTAGTTTCCGCTGGTGAGGCAGTTCCAGAAGCTGCACAGCACCCTCGCCTTGGGTGTAGAAAGTGGGAAGCTCAAGGGTGTGGGCACGCACTTCCTTTGCCAACTGCATGGGATTCAGACCATAAACCAGCCACAACTCACTGACGGGCATCAGCGTGAGGAACTCCTGCTTCTGCATGGGCTCCGCTAACAGCTGGTAGCTCTCGTCCTCGGGGAAGTGACTGAGAATCATCCATTCAGGAGCCACATTATACCAGGGCCAGATGTCCTGACTGCGAGTGAAAGCACCATCCTTCACAGCGCCGGCACCCCAGGTGGGATCCAGAAGGATTCCATAGTTCTCACGTGTATAGGCAAAGAGCCAGGAGTGACCGCGCTTGCCCACTTCTCCCTCGCTGTCACGACTGATGCCGTTGATGATTTCCACTGTCACGCCCACTGCCTTCGCCAGTTGGTAGAACAACTCGCAGTAGGCCTGACAGACGCCTCGCTGGGTCTGCATAGCACCATCGGCGGTGCGGACGCGGTAATCTGTGTCATAGGAGATGTGCTCACAGATCCACTGGTATATGGCTCTGATTTTCTGCTCGTTGTCTGTGCAGCCTGTCGTTATTTCGTTGGCCAGCTTGCCGTAGTCGTAACGAGTGCGTGACACCTGTACCTTGTCTGCGGGAGCTGGTACCTTGTAGTAGTCGGTGGCGTGCAGTGCAGCGGTGACGATGAACGCCAGCGTCAGGAGCGTGACAATTTTCTTCATTTTGTCTTTTTTTCTTGTCTTTTCGGCAAAAATATGCAAAAAAGCAGTACGATTTTCCTCTTTTACCTTTGAATTGCGTAGAAAAAGGGCACTTTTTGAATTTATTAACAAAAACCTTGCCCTAAAAGTGTCGGAAACCAAAATAAATACTGTACTTTTGCACCGAAAAATCATCAAAAACGTCTCCAACGATGAATCAAGGCAAGGAATCATTCGGTAAATTGATTTCCGACATCACTGGCGAACTCAACCAGAAGTTGCTGAAAGGTGAGAATTCGCCTTTCCAACTGATGATGGAGAAGGTGAACCGCATCGATAATGACTACTTTGACGCTATCCCGCGCGATGTGGAATACCTGGTGCCAGAGCTGAATATGGAGTTGAAAGAACGTGTCAAGGAGAAGTTCGCCACAATGGCCGACGAGTTGCTGAATGCTTCGCCGCTGTTGGTCAGGCTGATGTCTTTCATCCGCTATAAGGCACAGGCCGCCAAACCCCTCTTGGGCACCGAGACAGTTCTCTTGGCCATCAAGAGTGCCATTGACCAGATCAAGGCCGGCGTGCGACTGCAAATGGGGAGTTTCAAGAAGTCCGACAT
This sequence comes from Bacteroidaceae bacterium, assembly GCA_017619335.1. Taxonomy (GTDB): domain Bacteria; phylum Bacteroidota; class Bacteroidia; order Bacteroidales; family Bacteroidaceae; genus Physcousia. The sequence goes on along the minus strand of JAFZSP010000058.1, from coordinate 15,624 downwards.
TTCGGAACAGGAACTGGAGCAGAAGTTTCATGACGCCCAGAATCAGACGGTTGTGGAATGGGTGATGCAGAACAACAAGAATGACGTGATAGATTTCCACCACTCGTTGCAGGAGGTTACTGTGTGGGAGTGCCGCTGTCTCATCGAAGACCGCATTATGCTCTTCCTGAATCAGTTGCAGCAGCGTATCAATGAGGACAAGGACTTGCAGTATGAGGTCTCGCCCCTGATGTGGCCCTCAGACATCGAGGCACGAGTGCGACAGACAGAAGTCCGTCAGCCCGCTGCTTATATGCCCCGTCCCATCGACACCTCCGAGATAGACTTGCCAGAGGACTTGGGAGGACTGGTGGAACAGATGGCGCGGAACGTGCATGAAGTGTGGGCACAAGGTCGTGTGCAACAGGGCTGGACCTACGGCCAGCAGCGTGACGACCAGAATAAAAAACATCCTTGTCTGGTGCCCTACGAGCAACTGCCAGAGGATGAGAAGACCTTTGACCGAAACACGGCCATCGGAACACTGAAACTCATCCTGAAATTGGGCTTCAAGATCAAGAGAAGCTAACTCGCTGACTAATCATTAATGGTGATTTTGACCCTCGGATTAGGTATTCGTGGGCGTTTTGTTGTGCTCGCGCTTGCCTTTTTCAGAGGAAACCATTATTTTTGCATCGCAAAAATAAATATTTCAGCCAAATGAAACTTTCAGAACTGAAAACAGGCGAACGAGGCGTTATCGTGAAGGTGAGCGGCCACGGAGGTTTCCGCAAACGCATCCTGGAAATGGGCTTCATCAAGGGACAAGTGGTGGAGGTGCTACTAAATGCCCCCCTCCACGACCCTGTGAAATACAAACTGATGGGCTATGAGGTCAGCCTGCGGCATGATGAGGCCAGGTTGATTGAAGTGGATGCTCAGTGTTCGGACTCTCAGAGTTCGGACTCTCCCCCCGTCCTTCCTGTAGGGAGGGAACAGTCACAATTGTCTGCAGAGGTGATCGATCCCGTCGAAGGTGACCGCTCTCACCCTTCTTCTTCCACCATTTCCATCGCCCTCATCGGCAACCCCAACTGTGGAAAAACCTCCTTATTTAATTACGCGAGTGGCGCGCACGCGCGCGTGGGAAACTACTCGGGAGTGACGGTGGATGCCAGTGAGGCAAAAGCAGAATACGGTGGTTATACCCTGAATCTCACCGACTTGCCCGGCACCTATTCCCTATCCTGTTACTCACCAGAGGAACTCTACGTGAGACAGCACCTGGCTGAGCAGATGCCCGATGTGGTCATCAACGTCTTGGATGCCTCCAATCTGGAACGCAACCTCTACCTGACCACACAGCTTGTGGATATGAACCTGCGGATAGTCTGTGCGCTGAACATGTTTGACGAGTTTGAGCGGCGCGGCGATCAGGTGCAGTTAGATACACTCTCCACCCTCTTCGGCGTTCCCATGGTGCCCACGTCCTTCAAGAGCGGACGAGGAGTAGAGGACTTGTTCCAGGCAGTTATTGATGTCTTTGAAGGGAGACATCCGCAGGCACGCCACATCCACATCAACTATGGCCACGAGATCGAGGATGGCATCACCCACATTCAGCAGTTCCTGAAAGCCGACGAGCACATCAGCACCCGATTCTCCACCCGCTATCTCTCCATCAAACTCCTGGAGAAAGACACAGACGTGACTCGTTATGTGGAACAACACCTCCAGAGCGAGCACCGACCGGAAGACCATCAGCGTCTGACAGAAGTGCGCGACTATGCTGTCGCTCGTGTCTTGGAAGAGACGGGCGTGGATTCAGAGACCGCTATTATGGATGCCAAATATGGTTTCATTCACGGAGCGCTGGCCGAGGCTGAGTTCCGCACAGGTACCCAGTCAGACACCTATCGCGTGACACACCTCATTGACGATGTTCTGTCAAACCGTTATCTGGGTTTTCCCGTCTTCTTCCTCATCCTCTTCGTGATGTTCCAAACCACCTTCACGCTGGGGCAGTACCCGATGGACTGGATAGAAGCCGGGGTGGATTGGTTGGGAACGTGGATTGGTACTGCGATGAGTGAGGGCCCGCTGCGTTCGATGCTGGTGGATGGTGTCATTGGTGGCGTGGGCAGTGTCATTGTCTTTCTGCCTCAGATTCTTATCCTCTATTTCTTTATCTCCCTGATGGAGGATTCTGGTTATATGTCTCGCGCGGCATTCATCATGGACAAGTTGATGCACCGCATGGGCCTACACGGGAAGTCTTTCATCCCGCTGGTGATGGGTTTTGGCTGCAACGTTCCTGCTGTGATGGCCACTCGCACCATCGAGAGCCGTCGTTCCCGTCTCATTACCATGATGATCCTGCCTTTCATGTCCTGCTCTGCACGCCTACCTATATATATCATGATTGCAGGCATTTTCTTCCCGCCTCAGTGGCGCAGTACGGTGTTGGTTTCGCTTTATATGGTGGGTGTTCTGGTGGCTGTACTGGTGTCCAGGCTCTTTTCCACCGTTGTGATTCCTGGTGAGGACACGCCCTTCGTGATGGAACTGCCGCCCTACCGCTGGCCCACCGCAAAAGCCATTGGCCGCCACACGTGGGAGAAAGGCAAGGAGTACCTGAAGAAGATGGGAGGCATCATCCTCGTGGCCAGCATCTTGGTTTGGGCGTTGAGTTACTTTGCTCCCTCTCTATCTTCCTCTTCTCTCGTTGCAGAAAATATGGAACAGAGTCTCCTCGGCCGCATGGGAAAGGCCGTCGAGCCCGTCTTTGCCTTGCAGGGTTTCAATTGGAAACTGGACGTGAGTCTCCTGGCAGGTGTGGGCGCCAAGGAAATTGTGGCTTCCACAATGGGCATCCTCTATGCCGGCGAGGATATGCTCCAACAGATGACAGCCGATGGCCTCACGCCCCTCACGGCCTACGCCTACCTGCTCTTCATCCTGCTTTATTTCCCCTGCCTGGCCACCATCGTTGCCATCAAGCATGAGACATCCAGTTGGCGATGGGCCATCTTCGCGGCCTGTTACACCACCGTGGTTGCCTGGGTCGTCTCTGCTTTAGTCGTCCAACTCGGAAACTTGTTTTTACCATAATACTCACTCTCAACTCTCAACACTACACACTAAATCCTCAACACTGAATATGCAGTCCCTGCTCGTCTCCATCATCATCGTGGCCTGTGTCGCTTACACCATTCGCCGTCTCTGGCGACGCCTGTGGGCACCACCCACTTCTGACCCGCGCTGTGCAGATTGCCCACTCAAGGAGACGTGCCTGCATTCATCTCACTCTTCCTGCTGTCATGATGACTGCGGAGCAGGCCGCTGCGACTGCCAAAAAGTCCACAATGTGGACAAGATGGCATGATAATGAGGAAGTTATCTTTCTGAGTATAAACTGGCACAAATGTTGCCCAATAAGGGGTGAACGCTGAAAGCAACAGCCAAGGCGTCCATAACAACATTAAAGTTTAACCATTAATCAATAGGAGGTTTTAGCCATGTTACCAGTTATGTTTAGAAACAGTTGGTTCCCCACAGTTTTCGATGATTTCTTCACCAACGAAGTTGTTCCAACCACACACCGTACAGCACCCGCTGTCAACGTGAAAGAAGATGAAAATGCCTACACCATGGAGGTCGCAGCTCCTGGTCTGAAAAAGGATTTCTGCCGAATCAGCATCAACGATGAAGGCAATCTCTGCGTCGCCATCGAGAACAAGTTTGAGCACAAGGAGGAGGACAAGAAGGAGCACTACCTGCGTCGCGAGTTCTCTTACACCAACTACCAGCAGGCCTACTCTCTGCCAGATGATGTGCAGAAGGATGGCATCTCTGCCAAAGTGGAAGACGGCGTGCTCACCATTGTACTGCCGAAGCAGAAGAAAGAGGAAGTGAAGATTTCCCGCAACATCGAAATCGGATAAACATCACATAACCATCAGAAAGTGAGAGGGTGTGCCATTCGTGGCACACCCCCTTTCTTTATGCGGGAAGCTCCACATCCACTTCCACGGGGCAGTGGTCACTTCCGAGTATGGAGGTGTGGATCTGAGCATCAGTGACTTGTGGAAAGAGGCGGTTGGAGACCAGCCAGTAGTCGATGCGCCAGCCTGCGTTCTTCTCGCGGGCCTGGAAGCGGTAACTCCACCAAGAATAGATGTCCCTGACGTCGGGGTTGCGAGTGCGCCAAGTGTCTGTGAATCCTGCGTCCAGCAGCGTGGTGAACTTGGCGCGTTCCTCATCGGTGAAGCCTGCGTTCATGCGGTTGCTTTTGGGATTCTTCAGGTCTATTTCCTCGTGGGCCACGTTCATGTCGCCGCAGACGAGCACGGGTTTCTTGGCATCCAGTGCCTGGAGGTAAGCGCGGAATGCATCGTCCCACGTCATGCGGTAATCCAATCGTTTCAGGCCGTCCTGGGAGTTGGGTGTATAGACTGTAACGACGTAGAAGTCCTTGTATTCCAATGTGATGACGCGTCCCTCGTGGTCGTGTTCCTCAATGCCTAAGCCATAGGAGACGCTCAAGGGTGAGTGCCGTGTGAAGATAGCGGTGCCGCTGTATCCTTTTTTCTCGGCATAGTTCCAGTAGCTCTCATAGCCCTCGAAGGCGATGTCCAATTGTCCTTCCTGCATCTTGGTCTCTTGCAGGCAGAAGAAGTCTGCGTCCAATGTGCGGAAGGTTTCGCGGAAGCCCTTGCCGTCACAGGCCCGCAGGCCATTCACGTTCCAGGAAATGAATTTCATAGATGATTGATGATTTATGATTGATGAATGATTATTTTATTCCTTTCATTGACAGCGAGATTCGGCCGCGCCTTCTATCGACCTCTGTCACCCTAACCTTTACATGCTGGTGAAGCTTCACCACATCGGTCGGATGGCTGACATATTTGTCTGCTAACTGTGAGATGTGTACCAGCCCGTCCTGATGCACGCCGATATCCACGAAAGCGCCGAAGTTGGTGATATTCGTGACGATGCCTGGCAACTCCATGCCTTCCATCAAGTCGTCAATGGAGGAGACGCTGCTGTCAAACTCGAACTCTTCTATGGCCTCTCGCGGGTCACGCCCAGGCTTTTCCAGTTCCTTCATGATGTCCGAGAGCGTGGGCAGACCCACTTCCTCGCTTACATACCTCTTTATATCAACGCGCGCGCGAAGGTCTTTGTCTGCAATGAGGTCAGCAACGTTGCAGTTCTGGTCTTTTGCCATCTGCTCCACGAGTGCATAGCGTTCTGGATGCACTGCGCTGTTATCCAGTGGGTTCTGCGCTCCTGCTATGCGCAGGAAACCAGCACACTGCTCAAAGGCTGACGCCCCCAGACGCGGCACCTTTGTCAGCTGTGCGCGGGAGGTGAAAGCACCGTTTTCCCTGCGGTAGTCAACGATATTCTTGGCCAGTGCAGGCCCCAATCCGCTGACGTAGGTCAGCAGGTGAACAGAGGCGGTGTTCAGGTTCACGCCCACGGAGTTCACGCAGCTCTCCACGGTCTGATCCAGGCTCTTCTTCAGCTTGCCCTGATCCACATCGTGCTGATACTGTCCCACGCCAATGCTCTTTGGGTCAATCTTCACCAACTCTGCCAACGGATCCATCAGTCGTCGTCCGATGCTCACAGCGCCGCGCACCGTCACATCCTCGTCCGGGAACTCCTCACGTGCCACCTTGGAGGCAGAATATACAGAGGCTCCGTCCTCGGAGACCACGTAAATAGAGGGTTTAGAGTTTTGGGTTGAGGGTTCAGAGTTGAGAGTCACTTGTCCAATCACCATTTCCACGAATCCCTTTGTCTCTCTGCTGGCAGTACCATTTCCGATGGCAATAGCTTCCACCTTGTACTTGTAAATCATCTCTGCCAATGCCTCTGCGGCTTCTGCGGGCTGGCGGACAGGCGGATGTGGGAAGATGGCTTCGTGGTGAAGCAGGTTGCCTTGGGCGTCTAAGCAAACCACTTTGCAACCTGTGCGGAAGCCAGGGTCAATACCCATCACACGTTTCTGTCCCAGCGGTGCCCCCAAGAGCAGCTGGCGCAGGTTCTCGGCAAAGACGCGGATGGCTTCTTCGTCGGCTTTCTCCTTGCTGGACGCCGCGAATTCATTCTCTATAGAGGGACACAGCAAACGCTTGTATCCGTCTTCAACTGCCTCTTCCACAAGCTTTAAGCAACTGACTTCTTTCCTCGGATGTGTGCCCTGTGGCTTTGTCCACTGCCGTTTCAGCTTCTCTATGTTTTCCTCATCATCCACAGTGATGCTCACCCGCAGGATGCCTTCCGTCTCCCCTCTTCTCATTGCCAGCAGTCGGTGGCTGGAGCATCGTTTGAGGGTTTCGCTCCAGTCGAAATAGTCCGAGAATTTCTGTGCCTCGTCCGTTTCAGCTTTCGCCTTGATGACTTTGGAGCTGATGATGGCCGTGCGACGGAAGGAACCTCGCACACTCTGTCTGGAACGCTCGTCCTCACTCACCATCTCTGCGATGATATCTTGCGCACCTTTCAGGCAATCCGTGACGGTCAGGTCGTCCTTCACATAGTGAAGTGCAGCCGTTTCGGGGTCGTTTGTCCGCTGCATCAGCAGTAACAACGCCAGGGGTTCCAGCCCTTTTTCTCGTGCCACCTGGGCTCGTGTGCGTCGCTTGGGCTTGTAGGGCAGATAAATGTCTTCCAACTCTGTGGCATCCCAGCAGTCGGCGATTCGCTTCTCCAACTCTGGTGTCATCTTCTGGAGTTCTGTGATGGTCTTGATGACGGTTTCCTTGCGCTTTTGGATTTCCTTCAGACGCTCGTTCTGCTCACTAATGGCAGCTATTTGCACCTCGTCCAGTGCGCCCGTGCGTTCCTTTCTGTAACGTGCGATGAAGGGGATGGTGGCCCCGTCGTCCAAGAGCGCCAGCGTGCCAGCCACATTCTTCTCCCGCAAGCCTAACTTTTCGGCTATGAGGCGGGCAAAAAGGTTCTGTTCCATGTGAAATATCGTTCTTTTGCGTGCAAAGATAGTACAAAAAACTCTAATTCTTTGCCATTTCTGTGCAAAAACTCTAAACTCTACCCTCGAAACTCTAAACTTTTTCTTACCTTTGCGGCCAAAATAAGAAAAAAGACCATGCAAATAGGTGATAAAGTAAGGTTCCTGAACGAAGTCGGCGGCGGTGTCGTGGCCGGTTTTCAAGGAAAGGACATCGTGCTCGTCGAGGACGAGGACGGGTTCAATATCCCCATGCTGCGCTCGCAGGTGGTGGCAGTGGAGACGAATGTAAATAATTTTGAACGCAGGCCTAAGAAGGTACAGGCTGAGGCACCCTCTGCTTCTCCTGCTGCTGCACCCTCTGCTGCCGAGACGCCGCAGGTGGTTCACGAGCGCAAGGGCGGTGACCTGCTGAACGTCTGTCTGGCTTTTGTGCCCGTGAACTCACGGGAACTCTCCAACACGCAGTTCGAGACCTATCTGGTCAACGACTCCAACTATTTCGTGAGCGTCGTCTTCTCCAACAACGAGGGTGCCGCCTGGCACCTGCGTTGGCAGGGAATGTTGTCGCCGAATACCAAGCAGCTCTTGGAGACCTTCGACCGTTCCATCCTGAATGATCTGGAACGGCTGAGCGTGCAGCTCATTGCCTGGAAGCAGGACAAGCCCTACATGATGAAGCCGGCTGTGGGCGTGGAACTGCGTTTGGACACGGTGAAATTCTACAAGCTGCACGTCTTCCGCTCCTCGCCTTTCTTCCATGAGCCAGCCCTCTTGTATGATATTGTCCGTGACGATCGCCCTGTGCGTCAGGTGTTTGTGGAGGCCACAGAGGTGATGGAGAGAATCTCTGAGGAAGCAGAGGAACAGGATTATCCAGCAGATTCAGATACTCCTGATAACCCGGAAATCCCTGAGACAGTTCCTGTAATACCCCAGCGCACTCGTGAGGAAGAGCGCGAGGCTCTGAAAGCCGCCAAGCGTGCCCTGAAAGCCGAGCAGCAAGCCAAGCTGGCCAAGAAGAAGGCCGCAGAAGCCGAGCGTGACCCGCACTTCTCCAAGCCGAATATCCTGCCGGAGAAGGAGGACATCATCGAGGTGGACCTTCACATCAATGCCCTCTTAGAGAACACCAACGGCCTCTCTCCCAGCGTCTTGCTGAACACTCAGCTCACAGAGTTCCGCATCATGATGGATCGCAACATCAAGAAGAAAGGTCAGCGCATCGTCTTCATTCACGGCAAGGGAGAGGGCGTGCTGCGTGAAGCACTCATCAAGGAGCTGAGTCGTCGTTATCACGGCTGCACCTACGAGGATGCTTCCTTCCAGAAATATGGTTATGGTGCCACAATGGTGACGATCCGATGAACCCGAAAGACATAAAGATAGCGGATTTCTCCTACGATTTGCCAGACGAGCGCATCGCCAAGTACCCGCTGGCAGAACGTGATGCCTCCAAGCTGCTGATTTATGATCACGGCTGCATCAGCCACCGCCAATTCCGCGATTTGCCAGCGTTGCTGCCCGAGGGCTCGCTGCTGGTGATGAACAACACGCGTGTCATTCAGGCTCGTCTGCATTTCCGCAAGGAGACGGGAGCCCTCATTGAGGTCTTCTGTCTGGAACCGGCTCAGCCTCATGACTATGTGCTGATGTTCCAGCAGACGAAGAGTTGCATCTGGCACTGTCTGGTGGGCAACGCGAAGAAGTGGAAAACGGGGTCGCTCACACGTGTTATCACGGTGGAGGGCAAGGACGTGATGCTGACGGCGGAACGAAGCACAGATGCCGCTCTCACCTCCAAGCCTGGCGAGTCACTGATACAGTTCACCTGGTCCGATGCTGATGTCACGTGGGCACAAGTTCTGGACGCGTGTGGCGAATTGCCGATTCCTCCCTACCTGAATCGCGCCACAGAAGCCAGCGACCTAAAGACTTATCAGACAGTTTATTCCAAGGTAAAGGGGAGCGTGGCAGCACCTACAGCCGGCCTGCATTTCACGCCTGCTGTGCTGGAAGCCATTGACCAGCGGGGTATCGAGCGGGCAGAGGTGACGTTGCACGTGGGTGCGGGAACCTTCAAGCCTGTCAAGAGCGAGCACATCGAGGGTCACGAGATGCACAGTGAATGGATCAGTGTCCCGCGTTCTGTCATCGAGGCGCTTCTGCGGCATGATGGTGCGTGTACGGCCGTGGGGACCACCAGCGTCCGCACGTTGGAGTCCTTATATTATATAGGTAGGAAGATTCTGGCCAACCCTGATGCCTGCGAGGAAGAGCTGAAAGTCCTCCAATGGGAACCGTATGAGACGGATGCGTGTAGCGGGCAATCACCTCTGGAACCGCTCCGTGCCATCCTCTCCTGGATGGACCGCCGCCACATCGATTCCCTGCGCACTTCCACACAGATCATCATTGCTCCGGGTTATCATTATCACATCGTCCGTCGCATGGTGACCAATTTCCACCAGCCGCAATCCACGCTGCTGCTGCTGATTGCCGCTTTCGTGGGGGATGAACGGTGGCGTGATATTTATCGTTACGCCCTCGATAACGATTTCCGTTTTCTCAGTTACGGGGATTCATCGTTGCTGATTCCTTGAGTCGCGTACCCTGCCAATCCTGGCAGTTTGCTCCCAATTGATGTGGTCAAAAAGTCTGATTTGCTGACTTTTTGGCCGCTTTCTTTTTGCTCGCACGTCTTTTGCCGCCGCGGGGGTAAAGGATTCAAGTTTCAAGATTCAAGTTTCAACTCTAAAAATTCAAAAGATATGAACTTCGACAAATTTACCATCAAAGCGCAGGAGGCCGTTCAGGAGGCCGTGCGCACGGCCGAGGCTCGCCGTCAGCAGGCCATCGAGCCGGAACACCTGCTCTCCGCCATTATGAAGACGGGGCAGCAAGTGACTCAGTTCCTGCTGCGTAAGCTGTCGGTCAACGAACAGGCCGTCAGCCAAGCCCTTGAGGCTCAGTTGCAGAGCCTGCCGCGTGTGGAGGGCGGTGAACCGTACCTCAGTCGCGAAACCAATAACATCCTCACCCGTGCCGAAGAATTGGCTGGCAAGCAGGGCGACGAGTTCGTCAGCATTGAAGTGATGCTCCTTGCCCTCGTGGGCAGCAACAGCACAGCCGCCAAAATCCTCAAGGACGCTGGCGTGACAGAGAAAGAACTCGCTGCCGCCATCCGTGAACTCAGGGGCGGACAGCAGGTGAAGTCGCAATCCAGCGAGGACACCTACCAGAGCCTCTCCAAATACGCGCGAAACCTTATAGAAGAAGCGCGCGCAGGGAAGCTCGACCCCGTGATTGGTCGTGACGAGGAAATCCGCCGTGTGCTGCAAATCCTCTCTCGCCGCACCAAGAACAACCCCATCTTGATAGGTGAGCCGGGTACGGGTAAGACCGCCATCGTGGAAGGCCTCGCCCATCGAATCCTTCGCGGCGATGTGCCTGAGAATCTGCGTGAAAAGCAACTCTTCTCCCTCGATATGGGTGCACTGATTGCTGGTGCCAAGTACAAGGGCGAGTTCGAGGAGCGTCTGAAATCCGTCATCAACGAGGTGACGAAGAGCGAAGGGCGCATCATCCTCTTCATCGATGAGATTCACACGCTGGTGGGAGCTGGCAAGAGCGAGGGCGCTATGGATGCCGCCAACATCCTGAAACCGGCCCTTGCAAGAGGCGAACTGCGCGCCATCGGAGCCACCACGCTGGACGAGTACCAGAAGTACTTCGAGAAGGACAAGGCCCTGGAGCGTCGTTTCCAGAGCGTGATGGTGGATGAGCCGGACACGCTCTCCAGCATCAGCATCCTGCGTGGCTTGAAGGAGCGTTATGAGAACCACCATCGTGTTCGTATTCAGGACGATGCCATCATTGCCGCTGTGGAACTCTCCAACCGTTACATCACCGACCGTTTCCTGCCCGACAAGGCCATAGACCTGATGGATGAAGCTGCTGCCAAGCTCCGCATGGAGCGCGACAGCGTGCCCGAGGAACTGGATGAGATTACGAGGAGACTGAAGCAGTTGGAGATTGAGCGTGAAAGCATTAAGCGCGAGGTGGTGGCCGGTGCCAGCGCCTCCAAACTTGCCCAATTAAATAAGGATATCGCCGACTTGCAGGAGCAGGAGCAGCAGATGCGTGCCAAGTGGGAAGGCGAGAAGGCTCTCCTCTCCAAGATTCAGCAGAACAAGCAACAGATGGAGCAGCTGAAGTTTGAGGCCGATCGCGCAGAACGCGAGGGCAACTACGGCCGCGTGGCAGAAATCCGCTACGGCAGCCTGCAAGCGCTGGAAGCTGAGATACAGAAGATTCAGGAACAGCTGCGCAATGCCCAAGGTTCGGAGGCGATGGTGAAGGAGGAAGTGACTGCAGACGACATCGGCGAGGTGGTGAGCCGCTGGACGGGCATCCCCGTCTCGAAGATGCTACAGAGCGAGCGCGAGAAGCTGCTGCATCTGGAAGAGGAACTGCACAAGCGGGTGATCGGTCAGGACGAGGCCATCCGTGCCGTCAGTGATGCCGTTCGGCGCTCGCGTGCAGGTCTGCAAGACCCCAAACGCCCCATCGGCAGTTTCATCTTCCTGGGCACTACTGGCGTCGGAAAGACGGAGCTGGCCAAGGCGCTGGCAGAATTCCTCTTTGATGATGAGAGCATGATGACGCGAATCGATATGTCTGAGTATCAGGAGAAACACAGCGTCAGCCGACTCATCGGTGCCCCTCCGGGATATGTGGGTTACGACGAGGGCGGACAGCTCACCGAGGCCGTGCGGCGCAAGCCTTACAGCGTGGTGCTCTTCGATGAAATCGAGAAGGCACACCCCGACGTCTTCAACACACTGCTGCAAGTGCTGGACGATGGCCGCCTGACGGACAACAAGGGGCGCACGGTGAACTTCAAGAACACCATCATCATCCTCACCTCCAACCTCGGCAGCGAGTACATCCGTGAGCAATTTGCCCGCCTCAACTCGCCCGCCAACGGTAGCGTGGAAAGCGGCGTGCCCGCCATCAATCGTGAAGCGGTGATTGAGGAAACCAAGCGCACGGTGATGGAACAGCTGAAACGCACCATCCGTCCCGAGTTCCTGAACCGCATCGACGAGACCATCATGTTTGAGCCTCTGACGCAGAGCGAGATACGCCAAGTGGTGCAGCTGCAAGTGTCTGCTGTCCAGAAGATGCTCGGCCAGAACGGCATCACGCTGGATCTCTCCGAGGCCGCACTGAATCTGCTCACTCGCGAGGGCTATGACCCCGAGTTCGGAGCCCGTCCTGTGAAGCGCGCCATCCAGCGCCTGCTGCTCAATGATCTCTCGCGTGCCATTCTGGCCGGCACAGTGAGCCGCGAGCATCCCATTCACGTGGATGCTGCCGACGATCACCTCACCTTTAGTTGATGAGGAATACTTTCTCTTTACCTTGATAGGTTGCACGCACGGTGGCGCGTCCGTCGCTGAGGGGGCTGATGACGAATTTCACGCCCGGCACGCTGGCCTCGGCTTTCACCTGTGCGGCGGCCTTCAAGGGAGCGTAAAGCTGATAATGGTTGCACTCTGTGTAACCATTTTGGTTGGTGGACATCAGGGGCCGCTCGGGGATGTTAAGTTTCTGACCGTCAACGGTGATGGTGACTTGCGGCACAGCGGGAACGGCTGTGGCTGCGGAGCCTTTTCTGAATCCGATTCCGTGGAGGTCAAAGAGTCCCTGGGGACGCTGCGGCTGCTGACGGCGACCCCACTGGGGGCGTCCCTGCGGCTGCTCAGGTTCCTGGATTTCTGGACCGTCTGCGACGAGGTAGATGGCGTGCTTGCCCGTGAGCCCTTCCACAGCCGGCACGCGGGCTCCGAAGACAGCAGCTCCTCTGTTGTCAGACTCTGGAACAGAGATGGTTGCGATTTCCTGTCCCTTCCAGGGGTCGTCCAGCAGCACGTGAATGCGGAAGGCGCCGTGATGGCCGTGGGTCAGGTTCACATAGATATTGGTGTCGTCGCCCTTCTGGGTTCCCTGGAAAGGCACAACACCTTTTTCTGTCTGTGCCAATCCGCTGAATCCGAAGTACTTGAAGCCCACGATGCCTCCATTCTTGATGCCTGCCAGGTCCATGTGGTTGGCCCACACGTCGTGGTTGTCCTGCATCCATTCATTGGAGCCGGGCCCATACATGAAGCAAGCGAGACCTGCGCTGTAGTAGGCGTAGGGTGGGAGGCCGAAAATCTGGAAACCCTCGCTGGTCACCTCGGCACCCGTGTATTCGTTGCCGTCGCTGGCTTTGGCTGTCCACTCGTTGTTGGCCGTGAAGGGGTCGTAACCCGTTATGCGCACCACGCCTCCCTTGGCCACAGGCTTCTTGTCCCACTCAATCTTCACGGGTGCCACCATTGCCTGACGTGCGTTGCCGAATCCACGTGGCGGGCGGTGATAGAAGACGTACCACTGTCCGTTGATTTCCTGCAGCGAGCCGTGGGTGTTGTGTCCGGCGTTGGTGGTGATGAGCTTGGAGCCGTCCTCGTTGAGCACCACACCTCGTGAATCCACCAGCACGCCGCCCGAGCGCCAGGGACCCAGTGGAGAGTCTCCGAAGGCGTAACGCAGTGCGGAGTTGGTGTTGCCCAAACCGTATTCCTTGCCGGAGTAGCCGCTGAACACCATCACATACTTGTTGCCCACCTGACGGATGCTGCTGGCCTCGAAGAAGTTGAAATCCAGCGGGTTCTGTCCCTGGTAGAGTGCCTTGTACTGGCTGCCTTCCTTGTCCAGGAGGCGTCCGTCGTGACTGCTGGCGGGGATGAAGGGGTCGATGAGTTCTGTGCCCGGACGCTGGCTGTACATCGTGTTCTGGTCCAGCTCACAGGCGGTGGAGTGCTGGAAACCGTAGAAGACGTAGGCGCGGTAGCCCTTGTCGAAATCCTTGTCCTTCTTGTTGGTCACAGGCTCGATGAACACGCTCGGGTCGAAGTCGATGAGCGAGCCGGGCAGGCACTGTGTGCCGTCGGCAGTGAGGTTCACGGGCGTGAAGGGGCCGTTGGGGCGGTCGCCCTTGCACACCATGGGCACGCGCCGCCAGCCGCGGGAGTGCGGATAGAGCCAGTAGGTCTTCTTGCCCGTCTGCTTGTCAACGGTTTCCACGAGGTCAGGAGCAAACATCGTGTCCCACTGTCCGCTGACGAACCACGTGAAGATGGGACCCTCGTCGCGCCATTGGCTGAGGTCTTCCACAGGTGCCGACCACATGCGGATATCGGGGCCGCAGTAGGCGGTGTAGGTCACGTCGTGTGAGCCAATGATGTAGGCGCGGAGCTTGCCTGGGTTGTCGGGGTCTTCGAAGACGCGTGGTTCGCCGTCTGGCAGATGCTCCCAGAGCGGGAGATAGGGGTTCTGTGCACTGGCTGCTGTGGCAGCGAGGAGGAGGAGGAAAAGGAGCTTTCGTTTCATTTTTTATGGTTTGAAAAAGAGTTTTGCGGTGCAAAGATAGTGCATTTTCGGCACATTGGGTTTCCTCTCTCGTCTCTATTTCTTCTGAAAACAGAAAAAAGTGTGGCAAAATGACGGAAAATCGAGAAAAACTGCTTAACTTTGTGCCCGAAAAACGTTGAAATGATGAAAAAAATGATTCTTCTCTGGCTCTGTGCGTGTCTGTCGCTGAGCCTCTCTTCACAGGAGTACCGCTGGGCAAAGGACATTGCCTACACAGTGAAAACAGATGCCTACGCCGTCGAGCGCCTGAAGCTGGACGTGTATTATCCCGAGGGCTGCACGGACTGCCCCGTCGTGGTGTGGTTTCACGGCGGCGGTCTGGAGGCGGGTGCCAAGGAGGTGCCTGCGGAGCTGCGGAACAGGGGGTATGTGGTCGTGGGCGTGAACTACCGTCTGCTGCCTCGGGTCACGGTGGATCAGACGATTGACGATGCTGCCGAGGCCGTCGCCTGGACCTTCCGCCACGCAGCGGAGTACGGCGGCAGTGCCCGCAAGGTGTTCGTCACGGGGCACTCCGCGGGCGGCTACCTGAGCATGATGCTCTGTCTGGACAAGTCCTGGCTGGCGCGCTACGGCACCGATGCCGACTCTGTGGCGGCCTACGTCCCTTTCAGCGGGCAGGCCATCACGCACTACAATGTCCGCAAGATGCAGGGCATCCAGCCCTTGCAGCCCACCATTGACCGTTTCGCCCCGCTCTACTGGGTGCGCCCGGATTGTCCGCCGTTCATCCTCATCTGTGGAGACCGCGAGCTGGAGCTGTATGGACGTTACGACGAGAACCAGTACCTGGCACGCATGATGAAGCTCGTGGGGCACCGCCAGACGGTTCTCTATGAGTTGGATGGTTTCGATCACGGCACGATGGTGCATCCCGCCTTCGGCCTCTTGGAGAAGCACATCCGGCAGGTGCTGGAGGGCAGAAAGTGATGCGTCCAGCCCCTCGGGCACTTGCGGCCAGACGAAAGGGCACTTGCGTATAAGGGCAAGTGCGTTTGCGAATAAGGGAAAGTACGCTTGCGCATAAGGGCAAGTCCGTTTGCGGCACCTCCCAAAACCATTACACCATTACAGATTACAGTTTTTTTCGCGGCTCTCACTCGGGGACAGGAGAAGGCAGGTGAAGAGAAAACGGTATTTTAACATACTTTTACTATTATATTATATATATTATACAT
>JAFZSP010000057.1 GCA_017619335.1 Bacteroidaceae bacterium | reverse complement strand
TAGGTGAACTCGGTGAAGGAGAGTCCGTCGCGTGCCTCGCCATTGAGGCGTTTCTGCACGCTGTCCTTGGCCATCATGTAGTTGACAGTGATGTGCTTGCCCACGTCGCGGGCAAAGGCAAGGAAGGTGAAGTCCTTCATCCAGTCATAGTTGTTGACAAGTTCGGCTCGATTGGGTGCATCGCTCTCGAAATCAAGGAAATGCGCCAGCTGCGCCTTGATACAGGCAACGTTGTGTGCCAATGTCTCCTCGTCCAGAAGATTGCGCTCCTGGCTCTTGCCGCTGGGGTCGCCAATCATGCCAGTGGCACCGCCCACGAGGGCGAGGGGCTTGTGCCCGCAGCGCTGCAAGTGACGCAGCATCATCACGCCGCAGAGGTGACCGATGTGGAGACTGTCGGCAGTGGGGTCAATGCCCACGTAGGCAGTTACCTGTTCTTTCTGGAGGAGTTCCTCGGTGCCCGGCATCATCTGGTGAATCATGCCGCGCCATTTGAGTTCTTCTACGAAGTTCATTTTTCAATTATTATTTAATGTACTCTGCCAGGTTGGTGAGGCGCATGTCGCCCTTGCGCAGGAACGTGTCGTGCATGGCAAAGGCAGCGCTGAGGCAGTGATGGGTGTGTCCGCTGTACTTCTCGGCATAACGCAGGTAATCACGCAGAAGGGGCTGGTAGTCGGGGTGAGCTACCTTGATGAGCTCCTCGGCCTTTTCCATGGCGCACTTGCCGCGGAGGTCTGCCACGCCATACTCTGTGATGACGGCATCCACGAAGTGGCTGGTGTGGTCGATGTGACTGGCAAAAGGCACGATGCTGGAGATGGCACCACCCTTGGTGGTGGAACCACAAGTAAAGATGCTGAGGTAGGCATTGCACGTGAAGTCTGCCGAGCCTCCGATACCGTTCATCATCTTAGTGCCGCAGATCTTGGTGCTGTTCACATGGCCATAGATGTCGGCCTCGATGGCAGTGTTGAGGGAGCAGACGCCGATGCGTGCGATGACTTCGGGGTTGTTGCTGATTTCGGAGGGACGCAGCACCAGCTTGTCCTTGAAGAAGTCGATGTCATCATAGATGCCCTTCAGACACTCGTTGGTAACTGTGAGCGAGCAGGCAGAAGCAGAGAGCACGCGACCCTCGCGCATCAGCTGGACGGGAGCGTCCTGCAGCACTTCGGTGTAGATGTTGAAGTTGGGCACTTCGGTGCTGTGACCCAGTGCGCCCAGCACAGCGTTGGCACCGCTGCCCACGCCACTCTGCAGGTTCAGGAACGTGGGAGGAATCTTGCCCTCACGCATGTTCTGGACCAGAAAGTCTGCCACGTTCTGACCAATCTTGGTGGTGATGGGATCGGGATCCTTGAAGGCACGAGCCTCATCGGGGATGTCACACTCGATGATGCCCACGATGCGGTCGGCATCCACTTCCACGTAGGGCTTGCCGATGCGGTCGCTGGGATGACAGATGGGCACCGGAGTGCGGTAGGGATGATACTCAATCTCATAGACATCGTGCAGTCCCTTGCTCTTGGGGCTGTGGAAGGCGTTGAGTTCCACGAAGATACCGCGCTTGGCCAGACGGCAGGCAGTGGGGCTGATGCCACCGGCAGCTGTCAGGAAGATGTGTGCCTTGGAACCGTGAATCTCCACATCACAAGCCTCGATGATGGCCCAGTCTATATCGCCCAGGTAACCCTGACGAATCTGGGTTGCCATGTTGGAGAGGTTCAGGTCGGTGTAACGAATCTCATTGAGGTTCACATGCTTGCGGAAGTCGGGATTCGTGGTGTAGGGAGCGCGCAGGCCAATGGCTTGTTCGTTGGCCAGGACGCCATCGCAGCTCTGTCCAGTGCTGGCACCAGTGAAGATGTTGACTTTGAAGGGACGTCCTGCCTCGTGCTCGACGTGAGCTTTCTTGGCAACTTCGGCAGTGACAGACTTGGGTACGCCAGCGGGCGTGAAACCGGAAAGGCCAAGGGTGTGGCCATTTTCAATTTGTGCTGCAGCTTCGGCAGCAGTGATTCGCTTGAGTGACATATTTGTGAGTTTAGAGTTTAATGTTTAATGTTTAAAATTGAGAGTTTAAAGTTTAGAGTTTTGGGCAAATTTTCAATTTGCGGGTGCAAAGGTACGCAAAAGTTTGGAGTTTAAGGGTTAAAGTTCAAAGTTTTTGTGCTTTTGGGCAAAGATTTTTGCGTTTTTACTTGACTTCGCCTTTCTGAGGTTGTATCTTTGCAGCCGAAATTGCACTTTAATGAAAAAACTGCTCATTGAAACATACGGTTGCCAGATGAATGTGGCAGACTCCGAAGTGGTGGCTTCCATCATGAAAATGGCGGGATACGAAGTCACCGAGACCATGGACGAAGCCAACGCTGTCTTCCTCAACACCTGTTCCGTTCGTGACAACGCCGAACAGAAGATTCTCTCCCGACTGGAGTTCCTCCAAAGCGTCAAAAGGAAGCGTCCCATCATCATTGGTGTGCTGGGATGCATGGCAGAACGCGTCAAAGAAGACCTGCTGGAACGCCATGGGGCCGACATCGTCTGCGGACCAGACGCCTATCTGTCACTGCCTGACCTCATCGCACAAGTGGAACTGGGGCACAAGGCCATCAATGTAACACTCTCCACCACAGAGACCTACCGCGACGTGGTTCCACAACGACTGCACTCCGGGCACATCGGAGGATTCGTCAGCATCATGCGCGGATGCAACAACTTCTGCCACTACTGCATCGTCCCCTACACACGAGGACGTGAGCGCAGCAGGGACGTGGAAAGCATCCTGCGCGAAGTGCGCGACCTGCGGGACAGAGGATTCAAGGAAGTGACACTGCTGGGACAGAATGTTAATTCATATCAATTCACAATTCACAATTCACAATTCAC
>JAFZSP010000056.1 GCA_017619335.1 Bacteroidaceae bacterium | reverse complement strand
GTGAATTGTGAATTGTGAATTGTGAATTGGCCTTAGCGATCTGTGCATAGGCCCAGAAGTAATAGAACGCCTGTGGGAGGAAACGGGCCACATTGATGCTGTTGGCCGATGTGAGGCGCATGTGCTTCTGGAGGTCTGCATCCATAAAGGCGGCCTTGACAAGTGCCTGACAATCATCAAACACGCCATCGACCTCTATGGCTGTGATGTTCTGCCCGAGGGTGGTGAACTGACACTCTTGGATGGGCGAGACCTTACCTTTGGGATAGAGGACATATACGTGAATGCCCTCTACGCCGAGGAAGCCGTTGGCCACAGCAGAACCCGTGTCGCCCGAAGTGGCCACCAAGACATTTACTATATTCCCGCCGGCGGAGGGAATAAAGTAACTGAGCAGGCGCGCCATGAACCTGGCACCCACGTCCTTGAAAGCCAGGGTGGGACCATGGAAGAGTTCGAGGGAGTATATGTTCTCCTCCACCTTCACGATGGGGCAATCAAAGGAGAGGGTGTCATAGACGATGACTCGCAGTGCCTCGGCTTCCACGTCTTCTCCAAAGAAGGCATCGGCCACCCGATAGGCGACTTCCTGGAAGGTGAGGTCGGCGATTTCTTCCCAGAAGGAGGCGGGCAGTTGTTTGATGACTTCGGGCATGTAGAGACCGCGGTCTTCTGCGAGTCCCCGGATGACGGCCTCGCGCAGGGTGGCGCGGGCGGCGGTGTGGTTGGTGGAGTAGTATTTCATTGCATAAACAGTTTGATGAATTCATCACCTTCAAGGAGGCCGTAGGCTCCAGCGCGGGCTGCATCCTCATCGAAGGTCTGAACGGCATCTGGTTCAATGCCAGGATAATAGATGGTGAAGGGTATGGGCTCTGCGGTGTGGGTGCGGTGCTCGCAGGGAGTGGGATGGTCGGGGAGGAGAGCGATGGCAATGCCGTCGGCATTGCCTAATGAAGAATGAAGAGTGAAGAATGAAGAATTATTTATTGTTAATTGTGCATTGTTCGTTGTTAATTCTTCATTCTCCAATACGCCTAATCCTTTTAGGATGGGCTGTATGAGCCGGTGGTCCAGGTCCTGGATGGTCTGAAGCTTGAGGGGAATGGAGCCGTCGTGACCCGCCTCGTCGGAAGCTTCCACGTGCAGATACACGAAGTCGTCACCGCTGCGCAGGGCATCTATGGCAGCCTGGGCCTTCCCCTCGAAGTTGGTGTCTGAGAGGCCGGTGGCTCCGGGGACGTTGATGATGCGGAGCCCAGCATAATGTCCGATTCCCCGGATGAGATCCACTGCAGTGATGACGCTGCCTCTGCGGATTTCGGGGAAGCGCTGTGTGAGGGGCACCATCTGTGGGCGGTAACCGCCGCCCCAGGGCCAGATGCTGCTGGCCATGTCTTTCCCCTCGCGTGCGCGTTCCTTATTCAATGGATGGGTGGGCAGCAGTTCCTGGGAGCGGAGAACGAGGTCACGCAGCAGTGCTGCTGTCTCCTCAGCTTCAGGCACTTCGGCCTGGATCTGATAGTCCCGCCACGGTTGCAGGGGAATGTCGTGGGGTGGGGTGCAGTGGAGGTGCTTGTTGCCGCCTCGGATGACGAGAAGGTGGCGGTACTGTACGCCTGTGTAGAAGTGGATGCGGTCTGTGGCCAAGTGCTCGTTGAGGAATCGGATGAGCTGGTCACCTTCCTCTGTTTCCAGCCGTCCGCAGGAATGGTTCTTGAGGAGGTCGCCCTCGATGCACACTAAGTTACAACGCAGGGCGAGGTCTCCGGGCTGGAGTTCCACGCCGATGGCCGCCGCCTCTAAGGGGCCTCGGCCTTCATAGACGAGGTGCTGGTCATAACCCAAGATGCTGCTGTTGGCCACTTCTGAGCCGGGATGAAAACCATCGGGCACAGTCTTCAGCAGGCCGTTGCGGCCGTTGCGGGCGAGCCAGTCCATGGCAGGGGTGTCGGCATATTGCAGCAGGGTCTTCCCACCTAATGCCGGCACGTGCCAGTCGGCCATCCCGTCACCAAGTATAATGAGATGCTTCATATATTTGCTATGCTCATGATGTCTGCAAACACACCGGCGGCGGTGACGCTGGCGCCTGCCCCGTAACCCTGGATGAGCATGGGGTACTCGCGATAACGCTCGGTGGTGAGCATCACGATATTGTTGGAACCTTCCAGACCGTAGAAGGGATGGTTGGCGGGAATCTCAGCCAGCGAGACACTGGCCTTGCCGTTCTCGAACTTGGCCACAAAGCGCCAGCGCTTGCCCTCGGCTTCCACGCGGCTGCGCTGCTGCTCAAAGGCGGCATCCAGTGAGGGCAGGTTCTTCCAGAAGGTGTCCACATCGCCGTCGAAGAAGGTCTGCGGGATGAAGAGATGTGCATCCACGTCCATCTGTTCCACACGGTAGCCTGCCTCGCGAGCCAGGATGACCAACTTGCGAATAACATCCTTTCCGCTGAGGTCGATGCGCGGGTCGGGTTCGCTGTAGCCTTCCTCCTGAGCCATGTGAACGGTCTGGCTGAAGGGCACATCGGCAGAGATTTTGTTGAAGATATAGTTGAGGGTGCCGCTGAGCACGGCCTCGATGCGCAGGATCTTGTCGCCGCTGTGAATCAAGTCGTTGATGGTCCGGATAATAGGAAGACCGGCACCCACGTTGGTCTCGAAGAGGAACTTCACGCCGCGCCGCTGGGCAATGGACTTCAACTCGTGATAGTTCTCGTAGTCACTGCTGGCGGCCAACTTGTTGGCTGCCACCACATTGATATTGTGTTCCAGGAACTCCTTGTAAAGTCCGGACACTTCCGGGGAAGCCGTGCAATCCACAAAGACGGAGTTGAAGATGTTCATCCCAATCACTTCGTCACGCAGTCGCTGGACGTTGCTGTCGGGTGCGTTGTCCAAGAGCTCGCGGAAGTGAGTGAGGTCGATGCCTTCACGGGAGAAGAGCGCCTTGCGGCTGCTGGCCAGGCCCACGACGACGAGTTTCAGGCCGTGTTCCTGCTTGAGCTTCTCCTGCTGGGAGGCTATCTGCTCAATGAGGGAGCGTCCCACAGTGCCCACGCCGCAGAGGAAGAGGTTCAGCACCTGGTACTCGGAGAGGAAGAAGGCGTCATGGATGACATTCAGCGTCTTGCGCAGGTACTTGCTATCCACGACGAAGGAGATGTTGGTCTCTGACGCACCCTGGGCACAAGCAATCACGCTGATACCGGAACGTCCGAGCGTCCCGAAGAGCTTGCCTGCGATACCGGGCGTGTGTTTCATCTTCTCGCCCACGACAGCTACGGTCGCCAGACCGCCCTCGGCCTGCATCCGGAACATGGCGCCGGTGGCGATTTCCTTGGCGAACTCCTCGTTCAGAACACGGCAGGCAGCATCGGCATCTTGGTCACGAACACCGATACTGGTGCTGTTCTCGGAGGAAGCCTGTGACACCATAAACACCGAGATACCATTCTCTGCCAACACGCTGAAGATGCGACGGTTGACGCCGATAACGCCCACCATGGATAGGCCGGAGACGGTGATGAGCGTGGTGCCTTTGATGCTGCTGATGCCCTTGATGGAGCGGGAATCGTCGGCCACCTCTTTCTTGATGATGGTGCCTGGTGCATCGGGGTTGAAGGTGTTCTTGATGAGGATGGGGATATTCTTGACGCAGACGGGATAGATGGTGGGCGGATAAACCACCTTGGCGCCGAAGTTGCACAGCTCCATCGCCTCCACGTAGGAGAGTTCGGGAATAACGTAGGCCGAGGAAATCACGCGTGGGTCGGCCGTCATGAAGCCATCCACGTCTGTCCAGATTTCCAGCACGTTGGCATCCAGTGCGGCAGCAATGATGCTGGCTGTGTAGTCTGAGCCGCCGCGTCCCAGGTTGGTGACCTCTCCACTCTCCACGTCGGTGCTGATGAAACCTGGCACGAGTGAGACTTTGGGTAGCGTGGCCCACGTCTGGCGCACCAACTGCTTGGTGAGTTCGCTGGCCAGCAGAGAGCGGCCGCCTTTCACCTCGGTCTTGATGAACTGACGGGAGTCGTAAAGCACGGCGCCGTCGATGAGCGTGGCGGTGATGCGACTGCTGAGGCGTTCTCCATAGCTGACAATGGCGGCTTGTGTCTTGGGGGAGAGATCTCGGATCAGATAGACGCCCTGATAGATGGAACGAAGTTCGTTCAAGAGCTCGTCCACGATGGTCAACAGGTCGTCATGGCGCGTGCCTGCAGGAATGAGGGCTTCGATCATCTCATGATGACGGGTCACCATTTCGTCAAGGAGGGTGAGATAGGTCACATCCCCAGACACTGCCAACTGGGCAGTACGGATGAGTTTATCTGTGAGGCCACCGAGTGCCGAGACCACCACAATCACGGGCTCGCTCTGTGACTCAACAATCTTTTTTACGCTGAGAATGCTCTCTACGGAACCTACACTGGTTCCTCCAAACTTGAGTACCTTCATGAATTTTTTCGGAATTTGCGTGCAAAAGTAGTCATTTCTTGGCAAATAATCATCAAAAGCTTCCACAAAAGTGAGTCAGACTCGCAAAATGATATCATTTGTCAAGAATAAGTACAGGGGATTTAACTTTTGGGCTTCAAGAAAACCACGGGAGCAGAGGCATCTGACTGAATTTCCTCTTCTTCTAAGAGACGATGCAGGACTTCTGCCACCACGCGTGACGAAACGCCGGAAAGGCTGACGTCACGGATGGGAGTGGGACCCTGGGTCTGCAAGAGATCCAGAATCCGAAGGCGCACCTGTTCCAACTCTTCACGGGAAAGATGCTGCTCATAAGACGCTGCAGGCTTGCTGAATGAAGGAATCAGCCGCTCGTTGTCCCTGCAATTGTCACACTGGCCACACTCGGGTGCCTTGTTCTCACCAAAGTATTGCAACAGGTAACGACTGCGGCACATATCGGTCTTCAGGTAACCTATCATGGTCTGGATGCGTTGCCAGAGTTCGCGTTTGCGGTCTTCATAGATGATGCGTGGCAGAATGATTTCATCTTTATCCACCCGACGTTGCAGGAAAGTGATGTGAGGAATGAATTTGCGGGGGATGAACTGCAGAATGCCCATTCGGCTGAGTTCGATGAGATTCTCGCTAACGTCGGATTCACTGATACCGACGCTTTGTGCAATCGCCCCTTCATCAATGAAGACAAATTCGCTGAAAAGGCCTGTGTAGGAACGGAGTAGGTGCCAGAGGACACGCTCTGTGTTGGGCGCTAAGTGATAGGAATACAGTTCGTCCCGTTGGCAACGCATCATGATGCGGCTGCGGCTTTCCTCAGCGTCAGACCATTCAATGAAGCCGGCCCGGGACAGCAGTTGCAGGGCATTATAGGCTCGGACAGGATAATGGCGAAAACCACGACAAAACTCTTCCAGAGAGAATTCACGCATAACGCCACTGCCGTCACCAATGGCCATTTGAAGGTAACAGCACATATCTTCATAGACTTGTGCCACATACTCTTCTGGAGGGTACGTCTCATCGACGCGACGCTTCAGAATGGCCACAGAATGGTCATCATACAGCAGCACGGCATGAGCCGTCTGGCCGTCACGGCCTGCGCGGCCGGCTTCCTGGAAATACGCCTCCGGTGAATCTGGCACATCCACATGAATGACGGAACGCACATCTGCCTTGTCAATGCCCATACCAAAGGCATTGGTGGCCACCATCACCCGGATGTCTCCGCGCTGCCAGGCGGCTTGACGCTGCGTCTTTTCGTTGTTGGTCAGGCCTGCATGGAAGAAGGTGGCTGTCAAGCCTTTCGCGTTCAGCCATTCTGCCAAGTCACGGGTGGCGGCACGTGTACGGGCATAAACGATGGAAGAACCTGCCACCTCCTCGAGAACAGACTGCACCGTCATCTCTTTGGACTCTTGAATGTGATGGACAGCGTACACCAGATTAGGCCGTTCAAAACTCATCCGGATGACATTCTCCTGACTGAAAAGCAATTGTCGCTGGATGTCCTTCACCACAGCGGGAGTGGCGGTGGCGGTCAGTGCTAAGATAGGAGCATGGGGAACAATCTTCCGAACCTGGGCAATGGCCAGATAGGAAGGACGAAAGTCATAACCCCACTGTGAAATGCAATGAGCCTCGTCCACGGTGATGAAGCTCACGTCCATGTGGCTGAGCTTGGCCAGAAAAAGGTCTGAGGAGAGACGTTCTGGAGAGACGTAAAGGAACTTGAACCCTCCGAAGATACAGTTCTCCAGCGTCATGATTACATCCTCATGGCTCATGCCCGTGTGGATGGCTGCAGCCTTGATGCCTTTTTCCAACAAGTGGAACACCTGATCTTTCATCAGGGCTATCAGCGGACTGATAACCAGACAGATGCCTTCCTGTGCCAGTGCTGGAACCTGAAAGGTGATGCTCTTACCACCACCCGTAGGCATCAGCCCCAGAGTGTCACGCCCGTTGCCGATGCTCTCTATGATGTCCTGCTGGATGCCCCGGAAAGAGGTGTGGCCGAAGTATTGTTGAAGGATGGAGAGATAATTCATTCTTCACTCGGACGTATATCCTCAATCTGTAGCTGCACCTCACCGCGTTTGTGGGAGTTCTCTTCCACGGAATAAACGATGTCAAAGGGATGCTTGGTCTTGATGTACCTTGCTTGGGAACTCTGTCCGAATGCAATGCCGCCGACAACGTTGGAACTCTTGTTGTCCACCAATTCCAACTTGATGTGTTCTTGCTGGTGTCCAACGACCTTGCTGGTGCCATAATCATAGACATGCTCCGTGAGGAACAGTGGTTTGGGATTGTCCGGACCGAAGGGTTGAAACTTGCGCAGTTCCAGGAAGAAACGATGGGTGATATCCTTGAAGTCCAACTTTCCGTCTATGTTCAGATCGGGTTGGATTTGTGCAGGCAGAATGTTTTGTTCCACGTATGCCTCAAAACGGCGTTTGAACTCTGGGACATTCTCCACTTTCATGGAAAGACCGGCAGCGTAGGTGTGACCACCGAAGTTCTCCAACAGGTCACGGCAGCTGTCGATGGCACGATAGACATCAAATCCGGGCACGGAACGAGCCGAACCAGTGGCCATGTCGTCTGTGCGGGTGAGAACCACAGAGGGGCGAGTGTAGATCTCGGTCAGGCGGGAAGCCACAATTCCAATAACACCCTTGTGCCACTCCTCACTGTAAATGACAATAGCTTTCTGCTCATGACCGGGATCCAAACGTTCCACGATACTGTTGGCCTCCTGGGTCATCTCTTTATCCAGGTCTTTGCGCTGGTCGTTGTAGGCGTTGATTTGCAGGGCCATGCGGTGGGCACGGTCGGGGTCACGCTCCACCAACAGCGCCACAGCCTCGCCGCCATTTTGCATGCGGCCAGAGGCATTGATGCGAGGACCAATCTTGAAGATAATATCGTTCATACTGATATCACGATCGGTCAAGCCGCAAATCTCAATGATGGCATGAAGCCCGACACTGGGATTGGCATTGATTTGGCGCAGACCATGATAAGCCAGGATGCGGTTCTCGCCCAGAATGGGAACGATGTCCGATGCGATGCTGATTGCACACAAGTCCAGCAGCGGGACCAGCTGGCTGAACGGGATGCCGTTGTTGATGGCAAAGGCCTGCATCAACTTAAAGCCCACACCACAGCCCGAAAGGTGCTCGTAGGGATAGGTGGCATCCACGCGTTTGGCGTTGAGAATAGCCACTGCCGGTGGCAACTCGTCGTCCGGAACGTGGTGGTCACAGATGATGAAATCGATGCCTAACTCCTTGGCATAGGCGATTTCCTCGATGGCCTTGATACCGCAATCCAGCACGATGATGAGGCCCACGCCTGTTGAGTGGGCATAATCCACGCCCTTGTGACTCACACCGTAACCTTCCTCATAACGGTCGGGGATGTAGAAATCAATGTTTGTCGTGAACTGTTGCAGGAAGCGATAAACCAATGCCACCGCCGTGCAACCATCCACGTCGTAGTCTCCATAAACAAGAATACGCTCCTTTCTGCCTAATGCAGCGTTCAGACGTTCTACCGCAATATGCATGTCGCGGAACAGGAACGGGTCCAGTAGCTCATTAAGCTGGGGGCGGAAGAAATGCCGGGCTTCATAGGTCGAGGTGATGCCACGATCCAGCAGTAACTTGCCCAGAGCCGGGTGAATATTCACCCCCGCAGCCAACTCCTTAGCTGCTTCCTCTTGTTCTAATGTTGGAGGTTGATAGTTCCATTTGTAACTCATTTATATGTGTTTTTATTCTTTTTCTAATCTCGGTGGCCTTTCAGAAAGGCGCAAAAAACTGCCATTTTGCTCGCAAAAAGCATATAACAGCGGCCAAAGGTATAAAAAAAAAGTCAAAAACAACCTCCAATATATGCTAATATTCACTAAAAACGTGCTTTCGCCCTACTTTTTGTTACCAAATACATCTTTTTGATGCAGAATGGTTCCTCTTATTTACTCTTTTGATGGTGCATCCAACCATTCTTGTAGCTTTTCCCACCAGTGATGATGGTCGTGAGCGGTGTCACCTAAACGGATGAGCCAGCGTACAAAAGGGGAAGGATGCTGTTTACTCCGGCGTAATAGGAAAAAGGTGCCCCACACAAGAAGGACGGAAGCTGCGACGACCAAATAAAGTTGCATATCCAGATTGGCCTCACAAACGATGGCTAACGCCCAGATACACATGATAATTACATTTATGACGACTTCACAGAGCGTGGTGATGCCATGGCTCACTCCGGCATCCACAAAGACGTGATGCAAATGGGAACGGTCTGGGTTAAAAGGACTGTGCCCCTGAAACATTCTCGTGAACATCACACGCAAAGTATCAAACACGGGTACGCTCAACACCGCAAGCGAGAGCGCTATCATGTTGGATTCTCCATATTGGGCCAAAGCGGCACCCGGGCCGTCGGAACGTAACATACAGATTACAAACCAGCTCTGCAAAACACCCATAATCATGGTTCCGGCATCGCCGATAAACATTCTGCTCCGAATCCCAAAGACGTTGTGCAGGAGGAATGGAATCTGAGCGGCTACCATGGAGAATGCCACCATGGCTGCTGCCACATCACCCACCCAAACAAAAGCCACACCGAAGAGGCTGCAACAGATAATGCACATCCCACTGGAAAGGCCGTTGACACCATCAATCATATTCACGGCATTGATGATACCGACGCCAGCTAAGACGGTCAAGGGAACGCCCCACCACCAAGAAAATGCGCCAATTCCCCAGAGACCATGGAAGCTATCCACACAGCGACCGCTGCTGTAAATCAGCGCCAGCACAGCTACAATCTGAAATAGGAGACGTATTTGGGGTGAAAGGTTCAGCATGTCGTCCATGGCACCGATATATAACATCAGAGTCATAGTTACCATCAATGGTAAAAGCATAGCAGACGGTCCGCTGCCTGCTTGCATCATCACGGCTGTCCCTGCCAGAACACCTGCTAACACACCGAAATAGACGGCTATGCCTCCCACTACAGGAACAGGCACCTTCTGCAGTTTGCGCGCTTCCGGGTTATCCACCAAGTTCTTCTCCTTGGCGATTTGCAGAAGCTTATAGAAAGCCCAGTGGACAGCAATAAAAGCTATTGGCACAGAAGCCAATAGGGTAGGGAGCATGTAGGGAGGTATCTTGTCCAGATTATTCATGACGCAGGTTCTTTTTCTTTAAAGATTGTCGTTTCCTCCAAGCCCAGTGCCACAACTTCCAGAAGGGACTCCACAGTACCTCGCTTGGGTAGCGAGTCAGGAAGTGGAAGTTACGACGTGTCTTGCGGAGGAACATTTGCCACTCTTTCTCATTGGCGGAAGAATGGTTGCGGCTGTCATATTGTCCGAAATTGCCCGCTTTCATGACTTCGATGAGCAGGAAGCGGCCTTCCACTTCATCGGGAGGGCAGAGCATGTATTCCTCTTCCAGACGGAAACACATGGCAAGTACCCACATCACGGCAGCGGTGAAACGAGCAACCCCCAAAGACTTGAGGACAGACATTACATGCTGACGCTCAGAAGCATCTGAACAGTTGCGAAGGACAAAGAAATAATCCAACAACTGTCGCAGTCCAACACCCTCAGTGAAGAAGTGACGGTAGATATGCAACAGCACGAAGACTAAGTTGAGACGTTCAGACGGAACGTGGAAACCACCACCAGGGACTGTCTCATCCCAGCGAGCTTCCTCGCGGAAGAAGCGCTGCAATCGGCGGTCAGCAAATGGAGAATACATCCAAGTGGGCATGTAATGAAGCTCCATTTCCGTGTCCTTAAAAAGTGCATAATCCACGTGATGATACTTAGGTACTACACTGGATTTCAGTTCTACAGCCATCCGTGTCAGTTCCTTTCGGTCACCGCTGACCCAGATGTCAATATCTCCTGGTGTGCGGGTTTGTGGTTTGGAATAAAGACGGGCCAGACCTTGACCTTTGAGAATACAACAAGAAAAACCTTTCTCGTGGAAATAAGTTTCAGCCTGCATCGAACGCTCATCCAATATTAGGTTCATCTTCTGTATCTTCTCGGATAGAATCAGCCATTTCATTAAGATATCCATGGGGGGAGACACGTCTGACGGCAGTTTCTTGAT
The DNA here is from genome assembly GCA_017619335.1 of Bacteroidaceae bacterium. GTDB lineage: Bacteria > Bacteroidota > Bacteroidia > Bacteroidales > Bacteroidaceae > Physcousia. The sequence goes on along the minus strand of JAFZSP010000056.1, from coordinate 575 downwards.
AGCTTCAAAGGTGATGCCGGCCAACATCTGGCGCTCAGCGGCTTTCTTCAATGCTTTCCAAGGAACCTCTCCTTGAAACAGCTCAATGTTTACGGGTTCGTCACAGGCTCCGCAACGCACTAATTCCAGAAAACGACGCATCATCAGCGTCAGGTTCTTGCCCTGTTTCTGACGCAGACGTTGCACTTTCTGTTCTTTTCGTGAAGCCGAAAGGCGGTGAAACCATGAACTGATTCCCGAATTCTGTTCCATTATCACATTCTGCCACAAGCACTAAACCCCAGAAAGAATGTATCGTTCTTCTTTGTAAAGTGATGTAGTCTTCGCGTTTTGGCTGCAAAATTACTATTATTTTATGATATAGACAAAAAAACAAGCCAAAATTTTTTGAAAACCAGTTTCCCCTTTCCTTTTTTAATATTTCTTGATGATATAGAAAAAGCCCCCGATCTCGGGGGCTTCTCATTGAAAAGTGGCGGCTACCTACTCTCCCACGGGTGTGCAGTACCATCGGCGCAAGCGGGCTTAACTTCTCTGTTCGGGATGGGAAGAGGTGGGACCCCGCCGCTATAACC
>JAFZSP010000055.1 GCA_017619335.1 Bacteroidaceae bacterium | reverse complement strand
AGTGCGGTATTGTGAGTAGTATTTCATGACGTCATACATTGATTTTAACGCACAAAGGTAGGCATTTTTCTTGAAACAGACAAGAATTCAATGTTATATTTTATTAAATATCTGATGGATAACTTAATTTAGCAAACCCTATTTAATCCAGGAATTTTTTCCGCAAAGCCTGTCAGGTCAAACTCAAAAGTGTGCTGGGTGACTTCCGGGTCGCGCTGCGGCGTATGCCCTTCCGTATGGTCATCATCATTTTCTTCGTCTGCACGGGTGGTGAGCGGTTCGTGGGCCGCATCGATGTAGGACCAGTCGATGAAGGTGCTGTCGTTGATGATCTGCAAGTGGGGGTTGGCAGCTAAGGCGGCGCGCGTGGCGGCATCGGTGGTGTCTGTATTGGCAGGTATGCCAGGCATCGGAAAATTCTTCAGGTTCATGACGGATCTTATGCAATCCCCACTCTTGTCCTCGGAAAAATGAATTATGACTCATCCATAGCTCTCCTGCTCGCCGGTGGCGAGGGAACACGTGCCAAGCAGAACGTGCCGAAGCAGTACGTGCAGATCGAGGGCATCCCCATCCTGGCCTACACGCTGCGCGCTTTCGACCGCCATCCGATGATCGATGCGGTCTATGTGGTGTGTCAGGAACGCTGGCGCGACTATATCCACCGTTTTTCCTCCGAGTTCAGTTTCAACAAGTTCGCAGGCACCTTCACTGCCGGCAACACCAGTTTCGATTCCATCCGCTCGGGCATCCGGGGACTGGAGGAGATTTACGGGAGAGGGGAGGACACGAAAAACCCCATCGTGCTGGTACACGACGGGGTGCGTCCGCTGGTCTCGGCAGATGTTATTTCGGACAGCATACGTGTCTGCCGACTGCACGGCAACGCCATCGCAGCCTTCCAGATGGAAGAGGCTTACATGGCAGGCGATGCGGAGAAGGCGTGGGAAATGCTGCCACGTGAACAGCTTTGGGGCGCACAGACGCCACACACCTTCCGTCTCCACGACCTCGCCAGCGCCTTCCGCGAAGCCGAAGAACAAGGCATCGGCACCTCGCAGTCGCTATACACCCTCATGGCACAACTGCACCATTGGCCCTTGTACAAATCGCTTGGCGAACGTGTGAACCTGAAGATTACGAACCCCGAGGACATCTGGTTCTTCTCGCGACTGGCCAGCGTGCTATGAGCGTCCACGTGTTCTGAGTGCTACGCCATATTTCTCTGCCTCTGGAATAGGCTCAAAGGTTAATGGTGAAGTTGGCCTTTGTGTATTCGTGGGTATTGGTGTACGTACCTGTATTCAATTTAATGACTATCTTCTTCCCTTCCTTGAACTTAGTCTTATCGTCAATGTCTTTATAATAAACCGTTGGGGAGACTGTCAATTGCAACTCCTTTACACCCACGATACGCTCATGGGGTATGGCCAGTTCACGTGTTACCTTATAGGTGCCAGGCTTGATGACTTTGTCGCCTTCACGTTTGATCACACAGTCATTAGTCTTAAGATAGGTCATTTCGTCAAAGAAATTGTTGACTTCAAACCACAGTTCCAGTTCCTGGGTATAATCCGTATTCACAACCTTGACGATATCCACAATCTTGAACACATCATATTCATGGCCATTATACTCCCAATAGTCTGTCAGCGGATTCCGGCTTTGCTGATAACATTCCTCGTGTGTGATGTATGGAGCTGTACCGTCCGTACCCATCGATGCTTCTTCACTACGGTATTCGGTGATAGCATTGGTCTCTAAGTCGAGCAGACCAGGTACAAAATAGATCACATCGTTATTCTTGTAAGGGGTGGAGAATTCAAAGTTGTACATGACTTTAGGAGTCAGGGACGGACGGGTGTTATAGAGCTCAGTTGTAGTTCCATTCTCAGTGGTATAGCTGACGGGATATACGGTATATGAGCCGCCTAAGTTGTGTCCCTTGCCCATATAAACCCTCATCACGGGTGTCATTTCTCGGTGAAAACAGGGGAAGAGATAGCCACTACTGAAGGTGAGGTGGCGTATATGGTTGATCTTTTTGATACCTACGTCATCATATTCAAGGTCGTAGAGTCCGTAAGTGGCAAAATTACGGTTATCAATTTTGGGAAACAGATACCAGTTTATCGTCTTCTGTAAGTTCCAACTTTTCGGCGTGACGTCAATGTTGCCGACGTTTTGCCCCAACACATCGGCAAAGATATTGATGAAGATCTTGGGGCCATAGGTAAAATAAAGTCTGGAGTTCTCTAACAAAGCCGTATTGACATTCACTTCGTCAATGATGTTGAACATCAGTTCTGCGCCCGCTTGAAACGAATATCCCACTCCAGCCTCGATGCCTCCACCAGTTCCCAATGCACCTACCATCAAACCGATAGACATCGTTGCTTCTACTTTTCCAAAAGCAGTCCCACCTATATCGGCTTTGATATCATTTTTTGCTTCTGAAATCAGTTTCTTTGTTGGGGCTGATGCGGCCTTACCATTGATGGAGACGGAAGTGATTTCTTCAACCTTGGAAGTGTAATCTACTTCTATTTTGCCAATAGCCCCCAAAAAAGCATCGGCATGAATGTTGATTCTTAGTCGCAGTTTTAAGGGCACCCCAGGAGCGAGGGGAATATAAAGATTCTTTTCGGCGATGTTTTTTCCGACAGCGCATGGATCATCATCATGTTTGCCAACATCAGATAAAACCTTATAGACCTCATACAACTTTTTGACATCTGACCATTTTGTATCACCCTGAGTAAAATTTTGACCGAAGCTGGCCGTGAGCGTGCCCTTGACGTTATGTCGAGTTGTTTCTACGCGTACTGTCTTATTCTGCGACTGCCATATCTCCTGATGCAACGACACCTTTGTCTGGCTCTCAAGGTCAAAGGACAAACTGGGTTTCAGACTCATACCCTTCACCTTGATAGGAATACTTGGCTCCAAGTTGCATTCAATTTTCCAAGACTTCTTCTTATCCTTCTCGTCATTAATGATGGGTTCCTCATCGGCACGTGTACCTAAATACATGCCATCAGGACTTTGTTCGGCGGCATCGATGAAACTCCAATCAATGATGGTGGAGTCATTGACATACTCAAAATGAGGAACCTGAAGAACGGCAGCACGAGTTGCCTCGATGCCTGCTTCGGTGGTGTCATCGGTCATCTCAAAGCCGCCCACATCATAGTCGTCAAAGTTAAGATTCAGATAATAGTCCTCGAAGATTTCGGTTTCCTGAGCCGACGTGAGTGTCAGACCCACCATACCCGATGTACGTTCGATGGCCAAGACTTTGTGAAACAATCCGTTGGGCAGGGTTCGGGAGATACCAGCTGTGACATAACCTCCCACCTTGGGTAGCAGTTCTGAGGGGATGTCGTCTGAGAAATAAATCGTTGAATCGCGCACACCTAACAGATATTGAAGGGCCTTCTCTCCCATGGGTTTGACACCATCACGGAACTGATAGGTCATGGTGATGAGACTATCCTCGTAAGTGTAGGGCTCACCCACACCGCGCTCCTCTTCGGGCACCTGAGTATAGTCCTCCATGGTGAGAACGCAGGAGGTGAGGAGTACTGCAGACAGAATGTATAATGTACAATGAAAAATGTATAATTTGCTACGCATAGGCTTCATTATTATTTATTCTATCTTCAACTCTATCGGCTGGCTGGGTGACCCGTAGGTCTCGCCGTTGAAGATGATATACGTGGGGAACATCCGACGCTGGAGGGTCTTTCGGTCATAGACCCAGAAGGTGATGGGGGTCTCGGCATAAGGCAGTGTAAACTCTGCATCATTATAGATGCGGAATCGCCACAGCGTTTTCTGCCCGACGGCGATGGGTGTTGCCACGCCGCGAATGCTGGTGCCACTAAAGGCTGCGAGGGTCATATCCTGTGTGATGGGCTGGCCGTGGACGCTGACATCGGCAAAGACCACCATCTCGTAGGGGTAACGAGTCTCGGAAATCACCCACGGCTTCATGACACAGACATCCAGGCTGTCTATAGCCAATGCAGCCACGGAGGTGACAATGATGCGTGCCCAGCCCTCCTGCTCGGCTATCAGTGTGTCGTTCTGCAGACGCACGACGTCCTCGTTCAGGGAGCCCCACGTCAGGACCTTGTTATTCACGGAGTCCGGTTCAAAGAGGGGTTGCACCTGGAAGGTGTCGCCCTCCATCACATAGACCGTGTCTGGCTGGAAATACATCTTCGTGGGCACCTTCGCCTCGTCGTTGGGATCCAGTTCAATGAGGCCGCATCCTGTCATCATTATCGCTGACAGAATGTACAATGTAAAATGTACAATGTAAAATATGTTGCGCATAAACCTCATTGTAAATTATGAATTATCAATTGTCAATTGTTCTTGTTACCTTCACCACATTGCTGTCCACGCTTTGTCGCCCGTCGGCATACTTCACGCGGATAAAATAGGAGGCGGACTGCCCAGGCTGGAGCAGGAAGTCGTGGAAACTGCGGGCGTCTTTGGCTGCGGAGATGAGGAAGCGGGGTTCATCGTCCTCTGGCCCCTGACGGAAGATGCAGAAGTACCAGCGTCCCTGATAGGGGGGCTGTTGTGGCATTTCCCAGACAAGGCGCGTCTCCTTCTTGTCCTCAATGTACTCGCCATAGAGCTTCAGGGGTAGCTCAAAGATGGCATCACCCTCCCATCGGATGCTGTGGGCCAGGCTCTTACCACTGCTGATGCCCGAGTAGGAGATGCTCTCAATGGCGTAGTCGTAGCGGGATTCGCGTGTGTAGGCGGGTTTGTCATCGAGGGAGAGAACGTAGTCGTACTGCGCCAGCGAGTCGGCATTGCAGACGGCCAGCAGTGTCCACTCCTTGTCCGTGTGCAGTCGTCGCCAGACGAGGTGATGTGAGACGAAGTGCTCTGCTGAGACCACCCACTGTGTATGGATGCCGTCGTCGTTCACCCACGTGCTGTCGATGTGTGCCACGGCGGGCGGCATGAGCGAGGGCCTTATGACCTGTAGCACGGGGGAGTAGGCACCCTCGTTGGTGCTGTAGTCTATCGCGCGTACCTTATAATATATATACTTCTGGTTGACGGTGACATCTACAGTGTCCACGAAGCGGACATCCTGCAACTTTTCCTCGGTGGCCAGCACCCATCGGTGGGTGGTGTCGTTGGCGTAGGCCACTTCATAGTAATCGATGTCGAGGTCATCGGGAGCGTCCCAGGTGAGGGTGATGGTGCCTTCCTCGGCGTTGCCCTCTGCTCGCAGGTTGGTGGGTACGCCGGGGGCTTTCAGGTCTTCTATGCGCAACATCTGCGCGATGGAGTAGGAGGCATTGCCGGCGGTATCCACAGCCGCCACAGCCACCATCCCTGTGGAGAGACCTGTCACATCAAGGGTGAGGGTGGTTTCCTGGGGTTGAGAGGATGCAGTGGGGGTACCGCTGAACCCGAAGCTTTGAGAGAGACGGCGCCACTGCTGCTGTGTCTCCTTCTCGTGATAATAAACAAGGTGGCTGCTGACGTAGTCTGCTTCCATCGTGTCTTTGCGGAGGTGGAAGGTGGCGAAGACACCTTTGGAGAGGTCTGTGGAGTCGCGGCGGTCGATGGTGATGAGGGTGATTTGTGGCGGGGCCGGAGGAATGATGTCTCTCACCCAGACGCGGAAGGGCTTGGTGGGTTCTGTCAGGTCGCCGAAGACGTCGTGCGCCAGCAGGCGGTATTCATAGAGTCCGGGCTGCGGCACTTGGTCGGTCATCGTGTAGAGGCTGTCGGGCTGGCCCTGCTCGTTGGGCGACATATCGATGTAGGGCTTGGGGGTGATGCGTTGCCAGGCAGTGAGGAGCCTGCCGACGGACGAACCGCCAGCCACACGACCCGAGGCGGGTATGGCGCGACGTTCGATTTCAAAGGTGGAGTATTTCCCTCTGTTCCAGGTCAGCTGCACGGTGTTCTCGGCAGTGGTGGTGTCTGTGAGGGTGGTGATGAGCGGTTCGGGAGTGTAGTGCTCGTTATTCAGCTCAGGGATGTGACCGGTGCGGACAATCATCTGTCCAGTGGTGTCGATTTCGGAGGGACGGACGATGTACTCGTAGGTCTTTCCCCGCTTGGCTGTGCGATCCACAAGGCGCATGGCCAGCGCCTCTGCCAAGTCACGCCGCCACTCTGTCGTCATCACGGCAAAGCCGAAGCGCATCTGCTGTTCCTGATAGATTTCATAGAGCGAGCCGAGGGTTCCCGGCGGGTTCTTGGTGGCTGTGGGTCGTATGTGCTTCTCGTCGTAGAGGAGTCCTGCCGCCATCATTGCCAACGTGTCTGAGGTGGGATAACGCTGCTGGAACTGTTCCAAGGAGAGCGGCCGTAGCGCATGTGCCAGCGTGTCGGCTTCGAAGGGCTTATCCTCGCTGTAGCGCAGCACGTCCATGCCCACGCGGTTGCAGTACCGCCATGTGGCATAGTCCTCGGGTGACCACCGTAGCACGATGCTGTCGCCGTATGTACGGGCAAGCAGGTGCAGCTTCGCATCCACGATTCCCACCTGCATCTGTGTGCTGTCCTCCACTACCAAGGTGTCGTTGGCAAACACCGTCCCTTCGGGCAGGTCATCCGTCACGTCTTGAGCCTGTACTGTGGTGGTTACCAGCATGACAGGTAAGACCCATAGAATCCACTTCAAACCTTTCCGTGTATTCCGTATCATTTTCGTGTATTTCGATGTATTACTTGATTTCATGTCCGTAAGCATCTGTAACCGTGCAGGAATACTTGCCCCGCAAGGGATCCAGAATTTGGTAATCTTTCTCCGATGTGCCGCAGTAGTTCTGCTTAGCATCGGCGATACTCGGCACTACCCAGTAGCGGCCTTTGTCAATGTCGTAGCCATTAACCCGGTAGGTTTTTACCTTCACCCGTGAGATGGCATATTGCATGTCTTGTGTGAACCAGAACTTGTCGCGTGTTTCGCCCTTGTTGCTCACCAGGCGGTACATGAGCGGCTCACCGTACTCCTTCTCAGCACGAGGATGCTTGCTGTTGGGGTTGAAACGATTCTGAACCAGATCCGTGAGCGAGTAGTACATGTTGGCCGTGTAGGCGTGGCCCCACGTGCCGCCCCAGATGAGCGGCAGCTGATAGTAGGGTAGCTCCAGTCGCTTGCCGTTGCGCACGGCGGTGATGTAGCAACCCAGATACTTGTTGTTCCAGGCCTTCACGTTGTCGATGCCGCCCGTGGGTGTCACGGCCTTGTCATACTCCTGTAGCATCGCGTAGGCACTATTGTTAAGCGAAGTCTCGAAGCTCTCGCAGAGGTAATAGACATCTCTGAGGTCGTCGATGAGGTTGGTGAAGCGGTAGCTTACCGTAGCAGATGGGTAGTAGTAGGGCAGTCGGCTGTTTCCACCCCGCACATAGTCGTATGTGTGGTCGGCATAGTAGGGCAGCGGATAGGGCGTGATGCTGCTGTAGTCATCATATTGATACCACGACAGATTGCGCACCTTGTAATAGTCATAATAGCAGTTCCAGCCGCTGTTGAGTGAGCTTAACTTGCCCTCATACTTGCCGCCCTTGTCGGTATAGACCAGTGACTGGGTGGTGGTGACATAGCTGTTGAAGCGGTAGGTGTCAATGCCATAGCCTCCCACAAACACCACATTACTCAGATAGGCGATGTACCAGTAGGGGTCGCGCAGACGTAGCAGCACGTCGTGATTCCGGGCAGAACCCGTCTTGACAGTGGTGCCGTTGAAGAGATTCAGGTCACTCTTCATCGGGCGTTCCTCACCATTATAACTGATTTCCATGGGAGCCATGCCCACGAACGGTTTCTCGTAGGTCATCACCCTCGTCTGCCAGTCCGCATCGTCCCACACTTGCAGTTTCATGCTGTCCAGCGTCGTCGTGTCACGCACAATCTTGTTCTTCACCGTGCGGGTGAGGATATACTCTAACCGCAGCACGCCGTATTGTCCTTCCTTGGCTGACAGGGCACTCTGGGCGATGACGTGGCAGTAGGTACCATCCGTTGTGGTTTTGGTAATCAGTGCCTTACGTGTGGATTCCGTGTCAGAGGTTGTCCAGCGCCACTGTAAGGTACCCTTCTGGAAGACTTTGTCCTTGAGGTCGGTTGTCAGCGCAATCAGCGGGTACTGAATGTCATGGCGATGGGCACCGAGGTAGTAGCCGTCATATTTCAGCTGGTTGTAGTAGGAGGGATAGGCTATGGCCACGTATTCCTGCAGATCCACAATATCTTCGATTTCCTTGCTGCTGCCCGTGCGGAAATAGTAGTGCTTCCACTGGCTCCACGGCTTGTTCTCATACTTATGCGTCTTTTCGTTGAAGGTGACGGGGTCAACCTCCTTGCCGCCCACAATCTCCTTGGCCCAGCCACGGACACGCAGGTCGTAGTTCTTGTTGGGCGAGAGCTGCAGCAGGTCGATAACGTGCTGCACGCCAGAGATATTGCCTTTCAGGTAGTAACGCTTATAGTCGCGGTAGGGGTTGCACTCGCGGATCTCCACGTAGTCGTTCATCTTGAAGACAAACGTGCGGCTGGCCTGCGTCTCTAACTGGCTGCGGCTGGCATCCTTCGTCTTCTCCTCGATGCGGTCCAGCTCGTTCTCGTCGAGGATGCGGAAATGCTGGTTGATGGGTGCGTTGCTCCTAAGAATCGGATTCTGGAACAGTGTGGGGTTGATGGCCTTGTCTTGATCCCAACCCTCAGAAGTATTCTCATAGCCCATGCAGTCGCCGAAGAGCTCGAAGTCATCCAGCGGGTTGCCGTGGAAGGCCTTGCAGAAGGTACCGCACTCGAATTCATAGGTTCGGTCGATATCGACCAAACCGTTGAAGAGTGAGAGGCAGCAGCGTGCCTCGCCAGTGAAGTAGCTGGGCTTCGGACCTTGGAACTTGAAGCAGCCGCCCAAGCCGGCTTTCAGGATACTGATGCTGTCGTTGAAGAAGCCTAAGTTCAGACGTAGCCCCAAGTCTGCCTCCAAGGAGGCGTAGAGTTGACCGTTGCCATACCAGTCATGGAAGCCCATGTTGCTGCCGTAGTTGGAGCACCACTGCGGGTTCTTGAACTTGGTGAGTGCGATGTCGAAGCCTGCGGTGGCACCGAAGCTGCCATAGAGGAGTCCGAAGTCGAGGTCGATGTAGCCGTAGGCCGTAGCACCCAGCATCACACCGCAACCCGAGGCGGCCTGTGCGAGCACCTCTTCCATCGCTTTCTGGCGAGCCATGTCAGCCTCGCCCTTGCTGGCGCTCTGCACACCCTTGCCCTTCGACTGGCCGTCGAGGAATTGTCTCACCTTATAAGGTATGTCGGGCAGTTTGCCATCGTTGGGCAGTTCGTTGCCCACGCACAAGTAGGCATTCGCCCCAATATTCACGCTAACCACGGGCGACTGGAAGTCTATCAGTGTGAAGCGGCAGCGTTTCTGCTCGCTTTCGGGATTACCAAGGTAGAGGTGCCATTTCACAGGCGACAGCCGTTTACCTTTTTCCTTGAATGTCACTCGGAAGTCCAGCGCCACCGTGGCTCCCGCTTTCACCTCAACAGGTTTCTTTGCATCGGATTCATGATCCTTCGTCTCTCCATCGTTGTCGCCAATCTTATCTGCGAGGCCGCCGGTGACATCGCTCACCAGCTTGTAGCCTTTCTCCTTCAGGGCATCAATCTTGCCCTTGAACTTGTCGGCCTCCTCCTGAATCTTGCCCGCCAGCTCCGAGGCGTCGGCCTTCGCATCCACGGTCACGTTCAGTGCCAGGTACTGATCGGTATCATCGTTGTGATAGGCCAGGGAGGCGAAAGCATGAATCATGCCATCGACAGCGGACAGGAAGCCGTTGAAGACAAAGGAGGTAAGACGGTTATTGTCCTTGTCGTAGATACAAGTCATCTCGAAGTCACCCTTCAGCGCACTCTCGCCCGCTGTGGTGCTCAGACCGATACCCACGACCACACCTATGAGTCCTTCCTGTGGTTTGGCACCCTTCTCGTCATCGAAATCACGCTGGCAGTTGAAGTAGAAGCCGCCCGTGATGCTTGTGATCTTGATGGGGGTAATCTCGATACCGGTGCTGCTGCCGAGCTTCGCTTTCAGGAAGCCCCACGTGAACGCTTTCCCCTTGCCGTCATCATAGTCGTAGTAGGCCGCATCGGCTTTGATATTGAGAAAGTCTCCAGGGAGAGAAAAGTCCAGGTTTCCGCTGTAGCCGGTGTTCTCGCCCGTCTCGTGGTGTAGCTTACCGACAAAGGTGCAACCGGCAAAGGTGGAGTTAATGGCCAAGTCATTCAACTCGGTCTTCTTATATTTGATGCTGAGATTCGAGAAATCGTTCAGGTTCTTTACCTCCGCCTGTATGGTTATCTTGGCCTGGGCACTCAGGTCAATACCTTGAACGATGGCCACCTTGCCATCGACCGACAGTTTCAGCAAGTCATTATTGTAGTCGAAGTTGAAACTGTTGAGCGTTAACTCAAACGGCCCTAACTTTTTCGCAGGCGAAGCAAGTCCCCATGAACCGCGGCTGATATAGCAAACGTCCTTCTTAACCTCATACTCCTTATTAGAGATGTAGTAATTGACGTTAACGGTCTTCCCATTGAGTTTCACCTGATTCAGTTTCTCCTTGGCATCCTTCTGCATCTCAGCAATGTCCTCGAACTGCGAATCCCAGGCCTTGCAGTTGGCAATGCGGAACTGGCTGAAGACGATACCTGGGAGACTGAAGTCCAGGTTCTTGTCCTTGAGCATACTGCCTCCACCGATGTCCATCACGCCGCCCATCATCAACTCTACACGCGTCTTCTGCTTTCCTTCCTCTGGCAAAGACTCCACAAGCAAGTAGGTCTGCTTCTTGTTGAGTTCAGCCTTCGCCAAGAAGAAGTCGAAGTTCAGGTTATCTACCTGCTGCGTCTTGAAGATATAAGCAAAGTTCTTTCCCGCCTTCTTAGAGGCCTCATCGACTTTGTCTAACTTCAGAATCTGGCAGGAGTAGCCAATCTTGCCTTCCACTATCGGTACTCCGAATGTGCCACTAAAATGACAGTCCTTGAAATCATTTTGAAGGATGCTCAACCCCACATTGTCCAAAGAGAACGACCAACCGCCCAGCTTGCCCTCAGCTGAGGCCGAAAGAATCTGATCGGCATCCAGTGTCAGCGTGGCACCGCTCTTGTCGAAGAACATGTTGGTGGCTGAAATCTTCAAGCGGCGACCCTCAACGGTGGTGTCGTCATTTCCCGAGGGACCACTGGAGAACTCCATACTCTTGGGGAACAGTACGGAAATCTCCTTGATAAAGCATCCCTGCCAAGCAACATTAGACCCGACGACACCGGCTTTCTTCAAGTCATAGCCCTTGGGGAACTGGGCCATGTGCTGGGAGTTGCGCTTTGACGCCAGATCCACCACAATGTCCTGAGCTGTGAATGTCCAACCCGGGAGGTCTTCCACTTGGAACGGATCCATCGTAATCTGATCCACCATGAATTCGTTCCAGTCCTCCACGCTGGCGGTAATACGCATCTTCGGAGCCTCCGTCGAGGGACTGCCGTTGATGTCCTTCACCAACCCGGGGATGGTCATTTCCATATCAATACCGAAGATCTCCAACTTGTCATCCTTCCACGCCACGTAACAGCCGTCGGTAGGTTGCAGCAAGTCTTTGGGAGCCTTGAAGGTCATCTTGTAAGTGGTGTTCGGATCCTTGATGGTGAAATCCGACAGAAGCGCCAGGGTGCCTGCTTCAGGCAGCAGACGGTCGGGTGAGATACAGACACGTGGACAGCCCAGCACTAAGATATCGTTCTCCAGATAGTCGCTCTCCGGCAATACGAACTCGCCAATAAGATTCATGGTGGCGTAGTCCGGCGCGAACTTCATTCCTGCAATCTGGATGTCAACGGGAGAACTGTTGATCTCTTTCGGCAAAGATAGCGGCATATACAGACGGTCCAAACCACCATTGCTGGCCCAGTCCGCCAATTTTGCGCCTGTCTTGATGTAGCCATAGTACTTCTTCAAGTCCACCTTCTTCGCCAGATCCTTGGCGACATCCACTTGAGCACCTTGCAGATACTCGGCATTAGGTATCTGGCTGTCGCCGATGAGGTTGTCTATTCCCCAGTCACTAAACAGCTTATCTACGCACTCAATGTCACTCTTCTTGTCATTGGAGTAACTCTCGCACACACCTTCATATACGCGATCGTCAGTGTTGATCTTCAACCCCTTGAACTGAACGCAGACCATCGTGGTGAACCCCAGGGGACTCCATGCCACGCGGCCTTTTCCCTCGAAAGTGGAATTGCCCGTGTCCTTGATTTCGTCGATGGTTAGTTCATACTGGCCAATATCCACAACCGTCCCCTTCAGTTCTTTAGCACTCTTGGTGGTAGGTTCCTTGTTTTCTATGACAATTTGACTGGAACATTGGAAGTATTTACTTGCCAAGTGCTCTGCCATAGCAAGGTCAAGGACGTTGATGGTATCCGTGGTGAACGTTACCGACTCGCCATTGACGCACTTGGGTTCTACGCGGAGAACGATGTAGTCGCCGAGATTCACGTTCTCCTCGATATCATCCCACGGAATGGTTACGCTATACTCCTCACCTTCTTTTACTTCCTTGGAGAAGATGGGGGCCGAGGCCAGTGTCGCCTCCTTGTTGGCCACCTGACCTCCATTGAAGAGCTGCACGGTATAGGCAAACTGCAACGTGTCGGGCTTCTGTCCGCGACCACTCTGGTGGAGGACACCATCCCACTCTACGTTGATGTCCTCATAGATAAACAGCTTGCGCGCCGTATTGGGGTCTGAGAAAAATGGAGAGGTGATGCGTGGCACGCGGAAAGAATAATCAGAGTTGCCATCGTCGGCAAGCGAAGTTGAACCGCCACGGATGAAACCTTGAAGACTTTCTTCGTCTGCTTTTTCCTCTTCCTTTTTATTGTCGTCCTTCTTATCGTCTTTTTCTTTCTCTTCATCAGAGGTCTTGATGCGGAACAGCTTCAGGTCGCTCTTGCCACTGTTCTCTATCTCAGTGTAATTCACCATACCTGCCGCCATGTTGCGGTTGTAGGCTTGTACCCATGCCACGTATGTGGACTTTGGGTTCATTGTGGACAAGATCTCAAAGGGAATACGGCAAATGGGAACGGTCAGTTCTTTCGCGCTCCAAACGATAGGATTGCGTTCTACAGCAGAAGTGGCATCCTGTGCCGGCAGCAACTCAACAATGCGGAAGGTGTATTCATAGCGGGTAGCTGCAGGGTTGCAGGTGACAATGGGTGCTGTCCAGGTGAATTCGGGCGACAGTGCATCGAGCGGCACCACGTCCCAGTCCTCGCTGCCGAAGCCGATGTTGACGGGTGTGAGGAAACGAGGTGACTGTGCCTTATAACAGATGTTGAAGAAGCACTGGCCGTCCTGTGCGCTGCATGCCACTTGTGGAGTGGCGTAGGCAGGCTGGCGCCACTTGTAGGCTGTGATGTGTGCGCTGTAAAGACCTTCGGGCAACAGACCGAAACCGCCGTTGGCATAGTTGGTGAAGAGGTCTGTCGGTGCCTGCAGTTCTTCCTTGGGGATGTGGTCGAAGAGGTGACGCATCTCCACGATGGACAGTTGATAGACACCTTTGGCAGGGATGGAGAAGGGTTGCTGTGGCTGACGTTGCGGCGGTGTGCTGAGGCTCAAGTCTCCCGCAGGGCTCTCTTGTTGCAACTGGAAGCCGAGATAGACGTGTTGCACCTCGTCCGTCAGGTTGGTCAGGGTGATATTGAAGTACTTGCCCGGGTCGGTCACGTAGGCCAGCACGTGAGGCGGCAGCACCTGTTGCACAGGCGTCGTCGTGACCATCACCTCCTGGGCATTCAACAACAACGAATGTTGAAATAATAAATAACAAATGATAAATAATAATGAGGAACCCCGATGGAGCCTCTGCGCCATCGTCCACAACCATCTGTTATCATGATTCATCTTTCTCATCATTAATTTTTCATTTATTCAACTTTCGCAAGTAATGCCGTAGGCATTTGATAGGGGTTCTTCAAGTGTGAAGCGTCACAGAGCGCCGAGCGGCCAGCCATTTTAATGGCTGGTAATGTGTCAGTAAATGGAATGCGTGCCGTAGGTACGCGATAGGGATTTGTTGTCGCGTACCTAAAGGCACGCGTTTTCCCCGCCATTGCATACCAGCCATTGAAATGGCTGGCTACCCTTATCACGCCCCTATGGGGCATTGTATTACAGTTCGTTGGCATAATTGCGAAACTTGTATTCATCATTCATCATTGTTTACCTTCTCGCAATCGCCTTCCACTCAAAGGTGTAGGTGTAGTTGAGACTGGCCGAGAAATCGATGTTACCGAGGTCGCTGCGCAGCCGTGAGAGGTTCACGTCGCCATACTTGTTGAAGCTCACGGCCGCAGAGAAGGCGTGGACTTTCTTGAGCACATAGCTGGCGGCGACGCTGCCGCCCATACTGAGGCTCTTGGACTGATGACGTACTTCATTATAGATCATGCTGCCCGTGAGAGACAGATGCAGGTTTTTCTCTTCCAAGAAGGAACGTCCCGCTGTCAGAGAAGCTACATCGCTGGTATAGCGGGTGTTGTAACCACGGGTTCGCTGGTCGCTGAGGCTGAGGGTGAAATCCACGCCCCAGTCTTTCACGCCTAAGGAGTAGGCCGTTCCCAGCGCACAAGTCGTCACGTCCGTCTCACCGGTGGCCCGTGGGCTGAGATCCTTGTTCTGCGTGAGGTTCATGGAGAGCGAGACGGCATGAGTGAACAGCTCGCTGTCTGTGCTGTAGGACGGCATGAGACTGAAACTGGACATCTGGCGATGGATGCGTGTGCTGTCTGGAACCTCTGCGGTGCCGTCGCCCTGCACCTGGGTGTAACCATTGTAGCTGCCGGAGAGGTTGATGTGCTGTCCGAAACGCGTGCTGGCAGTGGCGCCATAGATGAACCCGCGGGTGGTGTACATCTGGCGGTTGGTCAAGTTGTCCTCCTGGCCGGAGAAGGTGGCAGAGAGAGACACCTTCTTGAAGAGGTGGGTGCTCAGGTTCACGCCCAAGCTGTGATAGTTGTTGGCCATGTAGCTGAGTCCCAGTGACATATAGTCCGGCTGCACCATCTTGTAACTGACGTGGGCGGAGATGCCTGGGAACAGCAGGTTCATGCTTACATCCCCCGCAAAACGCATCAGGGAGGAATAGCGGACGTCAAAGATGTTGTTCCACTTGGTGGCTTCATCGGCCGTGATGCGGTCGGCAGTGATGTCTGTACTGAAAACGGAGGTGGCGGCGTTGGCCGTCAGGGATAGCCACCGAATCGGTGTCACACAACCTTTGAGGCCCACGATGAGATTGTCCTTGGCGTTGAGGCGTGTGCGCCAGTAATCGTTGATGGACCCTTCGACGTCGTATGCCTTCAAGAAGTAGAGGTCTAAGTAGTTCTTGCGGGTGCCATAGCCCACTTTGATGCCCCACGCCATACGCCGATACTGCGGACTGCGCGCCAGCGGGTCGGTGGGGTCATCGTTAATGGCTTTGCGCAGACGGCCGTAGAAGATGCCTGCATGCCACATCTTGTCTTTATACTCCACGCCCGCTCCCATGAAGGAGAGGTTCATCACATAGTTGGAGAACGGCATGCTGCTCTGTCCCAGATAACCTGTCCAGTTCTTGTATTGCGGCGTCAGACTCAGCGACAACTGTGGATAGGCAAAGTCCAGATTGTCATTGGTGTAATAGAGCGAGAAAGGCATACTCAGTCCATAGACAGAAATGTTCAGGTCCAGGAACAGGGCATTGCTCATCGGAGAGGCATAGGTGTAGCCTCCAGTGGTATATCGATAGGTGTTGCGTGTGCCAATGGCTCCCGAGATAATCAGCGGGTCTGCCTTTGCTATCTCCGAGATATTCTGGGCAGTGAGGGGAGAGGAAAGAAATAATAAGAGAAAGAGACCCACCTCCTTGCCCCTCCCTTTGAGGGAGGGGAGTAATTTGTTCTTAAGGAGGCGTAATCGCTTCATCTTTCTATTTCCTATTCAGCGGCTTCCCCTCTTTGAAAGAGAGGGTTCGGGTGATTCTGTTATTTCACCATCTTGCGTCCGTTCTTGACAACGATGCCACGGAAGTTCTTATTCACCTTTTGGCCAGCGAGGTTATAGGCATCGCCAGCATTGTTAATTGTGAATTGTGAATTGTTAATTGACCCAATTCCATCCACCACGCTCTTGCCGCTCAGCTTGACAGGAGCACGCAGAGAGCCATGCATGGCACTGTAGATGAGGGACTGTTCCAGCTCTGTGAACTCACCCGTTTCCTGGTCGAAGAGGCGGAAGTGTACGAGTTCGCCAGCCTTGCCGGCCACATTGATCATGAAGAGGTTGCCATCCACGGCTCGTCCCTCACCACGACATTCGTCACCCACGTAGGCACCTATGCTGAAGCGTTCACCATCCTCCACACCTTCCAGGGCAGCCACCACCGGCATATTGTCGGCAAACGGACTGGCATCATACTTCCAGGGACTGGGCGATGAGCTGCTGGCTTTCCGGGGAGCAAACCGCTTCACGCCGCCACCGGCGGGAGCATAGAAGTTCGGGCGGAAACCGCCATTGCCCTCGGTGTAGTAGATATAGCCCTTGCCAGGCTGGAATGTGAAGTCTGCCGGCAACCACGCCGTGCCGTTGTACTCCGCTGTGGATGCCTTGCCGATAATTTTGTCACCCACCTGTGCGGTTTCTGCCAATCGGGTGTCGGCGATGGTCGTGGCGGTCTCTAAGGGGTAGCTGATCCAGGTGTAACCTGTCTGGATGGTGTTCACTGTGGAGGGATCCACGAGCACACAGTCAAAACCGGTGTTGATGATGCACATATTCGGGTCGGCATACTTGGCTTTCACCTTATACATACCGCCTGCCGGGGACAACTCCGTGATTTCTCCCACGAAGCCGTAGGTGACATCATTGTAGAGCAGACCCGTCTGGGAACGCACCTCAATGACCTTGTTGTCAGCATTTTGTGTCAGCCAGCCCAGGTAGTTAGCAGCACCGTCGGGCTTCAGGAAGTAGGGAGCTGAACCGTTTTCGTAGGCGTAGAGCGAAATCCAGTCCCAGCCGTTGTTGTTGAAAGGCACTTCTGCCGGAATCTGCAGAACGCCCGTCGTGCCGCCATTGTCGGCGTTCATCAGGTTGCCGTCATAACTGACCTGGTAGTTATAGGCACCCACATACAAGCCTTGGAAGTTCCATTTCAATCCCGTGTCGTCAGCCATCTCGGCGGTGGCGCAGGGCTGTCCGTTGGTGGCATTGGAGATGTTGATGGCGATCTTGCTCTTGTCAAACTCGTCGCCTGCGAAGTTGGTGAAGGTCACCTGCACAGGAGCCAACTTGGACAGCATCTGCACGGAGGGGTAGTTGAAGCTGACGGGCGTGGGCACGTTGATGGTCAGTGTGGCCGTCACTTCGGGGTTGGAAACGGACGAGAAGATGACCTTCAGCAGACCTGGACCCGTAATGACGTTGCCCTCCACGGTGGCAGTGCTGGTGTTGTCGATGGCGGTGTTCACCTCTTGGTTTGTGGCGTTGTTGGGCGTCACTGAGACGACCACCTCGTTGGCAATAGCCGTCAGGTAGTTGTCACCGATATGAGCCGTGATGCTATTGGGCGTGAGCGTAATCTGAGTAACCGGGACCACAGCCTCCGTGACGATCACCTGAGTGGCAGCCACTGTGGAATACTGCTTCGGACCGGCGTTGTTGCCGTAGTTCTGACCTTTCACCCTCACGCTGAGTTCCAGTCCCTCGGGTGGGGTCACGGCGGTGGCTTTCAGTACATTGCCCTCAATGGTCAGGATGGCGGGACCTTCGTTCTTGGAGAATTCCTCAAACGTTGTTTCCAGCACAGACTCGTTCTGCCTGTTCGCATCGTCATACTGAGGTATCACGTCCGCAGCTGTCAGAGCCCGCGTGGCTGGTGACTCCTGGGAGACGGTGGCTGCCGAGAGCTCGATGGGGTTGGTCAGCGAGACGTCCGTCACCGCATCCACGTTCAGAACGATGGGCGTGGACGGCGGCACCGTTTCCTCGTCGAAGACTTGAGTCTTGGTGGGGAAACTGTAAACGAGCTTGTTGTGGAAGACCTTGAAGGTAATCATCTTGTCCACGTCGGTCTTGCTGCCTTTCACGCGCAAAAGATAAAAGGCATGTCCGTCCAGATCGGTGGCAGTGGTTTCTATGGCTCGACATTCGCCATTCACATAGGCGGCCACTTCCACGCCAGCCTGTTCAACTCCATAAACCTTGACTTGCAAGTAAACCGGCGTTTCTGTTTCTGAGGTTGCCTGCGGAGAGGTGCCATACCATCCGTCAGCCCACGCTAATGCGCCGCTGAGAAGCAGGGTGAAAAGGAGAAAAATACGTTTCATAATCGTAATTATTAAAGGTAAAAATGATAGTCTAAGGCTTAATTCTGCGGCAAAGATAAAGATTATTTGCGGTACTGCCGTTTCGTTTTTACGGCAAAGATTTGGAATTTTGGGTCTTTTTTTCTTCTAATTATTGTAATTTTGGCGCATACAACCAAAAAAGTCTCCTGAAAGAGAGTAATTTATGATTACAACGCCAGCCGTGTGCCGAAAAATGAACTTTATCCCACTTTTTCTTGGCCAAACGAGAACTTTTTCATACTTTTGCGCATCTTTTCTGAACATTCGCGTCTATGAATCCACTCCGCATACTCGCAGCGATAGCCTGCTTCACCGTCACCGTCGCCGACCTGCGTGCCGCCGACAGCGTTGACAGCCTCTACCGTATTCTCTGTACGCAGGCGCGTACCGAAGTCAACACTGCCAACCAGCTCCTGCTGCTCTTGGATGCCGAAGGGGTCACGGACAGTCTCGTCCACTTCGACGCACGCACTCCCAGAGAAGAGGTCCTGGCCTGCGTGCATCTGAATATGGCGGCGCATTATTATGAACAGGCCACCAATATGATGAACACGCTCTTGGCCGCCAGAAGGGCGGAGGCTGCTGCACGGGAAGTACGTGACACCGCCGTGATGACCGAGGCGCTGGCCTATCAGGCTGTGGCTGCTTCACGCATGGGGCACCTTGATGTGGCGCTGACTGCCACGCGCGAAGAGCTGCGCTTAGACAGCCTTTCCTCTGATTTGCCCAATCAGTCGCGAGCCTACAACACACTGGCCGGGCTGAGCCTGCAAGCCGGACGGATAGATGATGCCAAACTGTTCATATACAGGGCTATACAGATGGAGCGGCAACTGCCCGACAGCGGTCACCTGAGTGTGCGCTACGGTGTGGCAGCGGAAATATTCGCCAAGGCAGGCGAACTCCAGCAGGCATTGCATTATGCACAACGGGCCTACGAACTGGATCGTGCCGAGGGCAACGAGGTGAAAACAGCCCGGCGACTGGCGCAGATGGCAGACATCTACGACGCCATGGGCGACTTCAAGGCCGCAGAGACCTTTTACCTGCGGTCCATAGCAGCCCTGCGTGAGGCTGGCGAACAAAAGTCCCTGGCCATCAATCTCAAGCAATTGGGGCAGTCTTACCTCCGTCAACAACGTCTCTCGGAAGCCCGCACGGCACTGGAGGAATGTGAGGACATCTGCCGCAAGACCGACAACCGCTACACGCTCCAGCAGGTCTGCCGCCTGTTGGCAGAAGCCTACGGCAAGTCACAGCCTGAGAAGGCAGTGACTTACCTGCAGGAAGCACTTGCACTCACCGACACGCTGCACAGCCAGCGAGCCGAGCAACTGGCAGCACAGATGAGGGCAGAGGAACTCAAACAACTCTCCGAAGAGCCCTCAGACCTTCTCGCCCATCCTGCGTCACGCATCTCTTGGCTCACGGTCCTCATCGTCATCGTCCTCTTGATGGCGGCCACTTCCGCCGTCCTTCTCTGGAGAAGAAACAAGACGAAGCGCAGCCTGCAGATGGAGCAGGAGAGCGGTAGCCCAACAGCGGAAACGCCGGATGCAGACACCAAAGGAGCTGAAATGCCGACAGATGTCAAGAGCCATGCTGTCCCCAATGAGTCTGCGGCCAACCTCGCCTTCCTGGCAAAAGTCTCGGAACTCTACGACCAGAACCTGGAGCGGCACCGCCTCAGCATCGATGAGTTGGCATCCGAGATGTGCATGAGCCGCTCACAGTTCACACGGCGCATCAATGCCGCCACAGGTACCAGCGCCAGCAATTATTTCAACCGACTGCGCATGGAGAAGGCACAGCGTCTGCTCAAGGACACCGAGCGTCCCATCAGCACCATCGCCTACGAGTGCGGCTTTGATGACACATCCTACTTCTGCAACCTCTTCAAGAAGCTCTTCAAAGTCACCCCCATGCAGTACCGGCTGATGCCAAATAAATAAAAACTTTTTTTCTTCAAGAAACACTACACTCTACACTCCTGCGTTAGGCTCTGTGCTCGGTGCGAGGACGTAAATGCGGTGACTACCAGATCCTTTGCAGGTAATACCGTACTCGGGCTCGTCACAGTATTTGCGCAGTTCGCGCTGAGCCGAGGAATATGAGAGCTTGGTGATGAGGGCGTAGTCTGCGACTTTCATAAAGCCATGCTTCTGCAAGTACTCCCGAGCCACAATCATGCGATTCTTGACCTGTGGATAGGGCGAGCGCAGGATGCGTACGCCTTTCGCGCCGTAGATTCGCGTAAGGTCCATTGTGGAGAAATTCGAGTGGACGCACTTGAAGAACCGCTTGTTGGTGGCGTAGTTGATCCGACTGACCTCCAATTTGATTCCATGATGAGGAAGCGGGGTACCGCCAGCGGGCTGCTGAGGCTTTTCGCCGTCTTCGGTCTCCTCCAAGACCCTGCGCACACCAATGCTGAAGGTGCCCAAATCCGGAAATTCCACAGAATAGCCCTGTGGCAGATACTCCAAGAGCTCGTCCACCACAGACAGGAGCACCGTCTGGACAGTTCCGCGATGAAGTTGGCATCGTTTCGCCACCTCCTGAATGAACTGTTCACCTGGGAGGTGACCTTTTTGCCGGATGCGAATAATGGAGCGCGTCTGGCCTGGATGCATCATATCCACTTGCTCCAGTTGGTAATAATTCAGTTTCTGATCCATCGTATGTTGTTTTGAGTTTTTGTCCGTTGATTATTTGTCCGTTTGTGTGGACGAATAGGGGCGTAATTGTTATTGACGGGGCAAAGATACAACAAGTTTTTCATCTACAAAAATATTGAGCGTTAAACTATATTAAAAGACTCGTGTGATTCTGCAGAATCACATGAGGATTTCTGAAAATCACACGGTGATTTATCAAAGTCACCCTGTGCTTTTAATTCAGAGTATAATGGAATATCTTTACTAAAAGGGACTTGAATGTTTCCACGTTTAATAGCTCACAATTGAGATGAAGGACGCGATCAAAGAAGAGAATGGATGAAAAGTCGCCTTCGTATATACCTGTAAATCAGTAAAAAATACTTCATTATTTCTTTCAAAAATGTTTGGAGGCGCAGAATTATTGTTGTAATTTTGCACCCGGTTTCTGAACCAGACAATGCGCGCAGTCTGTTCACAGAACCAAAAATACACCTTATTAATAATAAAAAAACAAAAAATTTAAAAAGCAAACTATGTCGAAGATTTTTCTTCCCTCCGCCCAGTCTCAGATGGCTGCCGGAGAAACCGCCGAAACCAAGACTGTCGGTGGAACTAATGAAACGAAGTCTGCACAGCAGACGATGTCCAACCCCGTCCAGGAGTACCTCTTTGATACCCGCGAATTCCGCCGCAATGTGCTCAACGGAAAGGTCGAGCTTCGAGAACGCCCTGGCAACCAGACCGATGGTGATGCCTGCACCACGCCTCAGGGACCCTTCCGTCCTCTGACGATGGAAGAACTGAACAGCATCGTGCTGGACGCGGAGGCAGCCCTGCCTGGTGAGAAGTGCATCCACCGACGCATCACCACCATCATCAACTCCTGCCAGACGCCGGTGTTTGACCCCGCCCGAGAATGGCTGGAAAGCCTGCCTGTCTGGGACGGCAAGAACCACGTGGGAGCACTGCTCGACCGCCTGCCTGGTCTGCGAGCCGAACAGCGTTACTGGCTGACCATCTGGCTGTTGTCTATGGTGGCCCACTGGCTGCAAATGGACAGCCTGCATGGTAACGAAGTGGTGCCCACGTTCATCGGCGAACAGGGCTGCGGCAAGAGTACCTTCTGCCGACTGCTGCTGCCTCCAGAGCTGCGTGAGTACTTCCTGGATCACGTGAATCTGGGCAACAAGTTCGACAAGGAGATGGCGCTGACCAACAACCTCCTCGTGAATATCGATGAGCTGGATCAGGTGCGTCGCTCCCAGCAGGCAGAGCTGAAGCAGCTGCTCAGCAAGAGCCGCGTTAACGGACGACCCATCTATGGTCGCGCTCAGGACGACCGGCTGCGTTACGCCAGTTTCGTGGCCACGACCAACAATCGTCACCCCCTGCACGACCCCACGGGCAGCCGTCGTTTTCTCTGTGTGGAAATTCCTGACCGTCAGCGTATTGAAAATGAGACTCCCATCGACTACGACCAGCTCTACGCCCAGCTGCTGACGAGCCTTCGAGCCGGTGAACGCTACTGGTTCTCCGAGGAAGAGACGCGAGCCCTGCAGCGTGCCAACGCGCCCTATGAGTCCACGATGGATCTGGAACGCATGGTGCAGGACTGCCTCCGCCGTCCTGCCGAAGATGAGGTGTGCAAGCCTATGACTACTTCTGAAATCATGGAACGCGTGCGAGCTGATTATCCCGCCCTGCCTGCCAGCCACTCCACGAAGATTCAACTCGGCTTCGCACTGAAGGAACTTGGCTTCCAGTGCAAGCGTGATAACGAAGGTATGCTGTACTTTGCCCTTCCCAAGACCGCTTGATTCAGTGCTGTGAAGGCATCCGACCAGCCCGAGACCGCCTGAATCAGTGTAGAGTGTAGTGTTTTTCGAAGAAAAAAAATTTTTTTTCACCCCCTGTGGACGAATGAGCCGCAGGGGGTGAATGATTACTGTTCCAGCCGAATGCGGTCTTTAAGCGGTTCTCTCATAAATCAGTCGTTTGTCGCGGTTAGCACTTTCTGCTGCAAAGGGGAGCAGTTCACCCTCTTCCACCAGGTCCACCTTGCGGTCGAGCAGTTCCT
>JAFZSP010000054.1 GCA_017619335.1 Bacteroidaceae bacterium | reverse complement strand
CTCCATTTTCCATTCTCCATTCTGCGCCAGCAGCAGTCCCGGGTCCAGCGGGATGCAGATATTCTTGGAACTGTGGCGGTCCAGGGGTTGGTCGTCCCACTTGATGGTGTCTATCACGGCGAAGTTGGCTTGCACGGCACGACCGTATTTGTCCTGCACGATACGCATGCGTTCGTACTTAAACCAATCCTCCGAGCTACCGTCCTTATGTCTCGCAATTCCAGGCATATAAGCTTCTCCGTCATCTACTTGCCAGTGGAGGCCGTCGGCCGAGCGCAGGTAGTAAGCGATGCGTCCCAACCAGTCGTTGACGATGAGGTTATACTGCACAGAGTCGCGCCAGAGCACGGGGTCTTCGAAACGGCCATCCACCTTGGGATAGACAGAACCCTCGGAGACCTGACGCCAGGTGGAGAGCCCGTCGTCACTTGTCCAGATGCCGCCGCCGCGACAGACCATCAGCCAGCCACCCTCGGGACGGCGGGCGAAGCTGAGGTTGGACAGTCCTTCAATGATGGGTTTGCCCTGCGGGTCGAAGTCGAACTTGCCGTACTCCCACGGGCCGTCCAAGCTCTTGGCCGTGTAACGCCCATCAATCACATAGAGCACCCATGTGCCGTCGTCGGTGCGGTAAATCTCGGGGTTGTGTCCTTTGCCCACGACCTGACGCGGCTGGAAGGGGCCGTGCATCGTGGGTCCCACGGCATGAATAACCCAGGAACGCGACCATTCCATGTGACCTTTCTTGGCACCCTCGGGCCATGCGGCGACAAAGTGATGCCACAGGCCGTCCTCGCCCAGCACGATATTGCCGCCCCAGTAACTCCACTGGGGATCTTCTATACCGTTGTCTGTCAGTCGCGGACGCACATAGTCGGCACCCCAGACATCGTTCCGCAGCTGTGAACCTTCCATCGGCAGGAAGCGGTCCATGAAGCGCGCTCCCTCCACCAGTTGTGACCACTCGGCGGGCCGTGTACGTTCGGTGATTTGTGCCTGCACCGGCAAATGGAAGCAAGTAAACAATGCTGCGCCGAACAGCGCAAGAATCGTGGCAGTTCTTTTCGTCGTCATATATAATAAATAATAGGTGTTAAATGCCGTTCAGGTAATCTTCCACCTTGTAGGTCATCACAGTGGAGAGTTTGACTTTCCCGTCGGGTCCCACGACCACCATGGAAGGAATCCACTGCACGCCGTAGGTCTTGGAGATGGCTGTTTCCTTGAACTTCTTCAGCTCGCTCAGTTGCGGATAGGTGATGCCGTAGCGGGCGATGGCTTTCTTCCAGGCTTCCACGTCGGTATCCATGGAGATGCCAATGAATTCGATGCCCTTCTGGTGGAACTTCTCATACATGCGTACCACCTTTGGAGCGTCCTTCCGGCAGTCGGGGCACCATGAGGCCCAGAAATCCAGCACCACCGTCTTGCCTTTGGCCAGCTTGGAGAACTGGAGGAGCTCGCCGTCGGGCGTTTTCATCTTGAAATCAGGCGCTTTACGGCCAGGCTTGATGAGGGAGGTGGCATACTTCTCGTCCAGATCCTCCGGTGTCATCTCCCATTCGTCTCGCCAATGAATGACGGGTTTGCCGTCTTCAAACTCGATGGGCAGCCAGATGTAACGGGCGTCAATCGGATGGTGGGGACGCCAGATGTCGGCCATGAAGATATATTGAGAGTTGATAGTTGATAGTTTAGAGTTGAGAGGCAGGATGAAGGTACTTTGTCCGCCAAAAGTGAGTTCCGCCCTCGGCCCGCGGCAGGGATTCGGGTGCTGTGTCCAGGGTCCCCAGATGGAGGGAGCGGAGAACATACGGGCCTCGTTGGGTGCCCAGCCGGTGCAGCCCGAGGTGATCATCCAGTAGGTGCCCTCGTGTTTGAAGATGGCGGGCGCCTCATTGTGACCTGCGGGTGCCACTCGGGTGTAACGGCCTGTGTGGTGCAGGTAGTCGCCGGTCAACTCGGCTATATGCAGCGTCAGGTTCTCCTCAGAGGAGAAGATGTGGTAGGCCTTGCCGTCGTCATCCACATAGAGCGTCATATCCCTGGACATCTGACCCGTGCCGAAGTCGCGCTTCACGATGAGTCCCTGAGCCACCGCCTTTTGCCAGGCCGGTGTCCACGCCTCACGGAAGTGAGCCTCTTTGAGGGTATCCACCACAGCCAGCGCCTGCTGGTCAAACTCCATGGGCCACGTGCCGGCGTCGGCGCGCTGGGTGTAGAGGAACTTATAGGGGCCCTCGGGACGGTCGGCCACCGCCACGCCGTAGCGTGCCGCATCATAGCCGCGACCCTTCAGCTCCAGATGGAACCACATGCAGAACTTCCCTGTCACCTTATTATAGATGACCTTCGGACGCTCCAGCACGCAGCCGCGCTCTATATCGTGTCCCCGCTCATCCACCACGCTCAGCGCCACGCCGCAGTAGCGCCAGTGCACGAGGTCGTCAGAGGCGTAGCACGTCACACCCACCAGCGCATCGCTGGTGCGTTCCGACTTGTGCTCGCCAAACCAGTAGTAAGTGTCCTGGTATTGCAGGATGCCGCCTCCGTGGGCGTTGATGTGTTGGCCACGGTCGTCGGGCCAGAGCTCACCGCTGCGAATCATGCGCGACTGGGCAAAGCTGCTGAGCGTGAAGAGGCAGCAGACAAGGAAAAGTACTCGTTTCATGAGAGAATCTATTTGATGAAAAACTGCGGCAAATGTAGGGCCTTCCAGGTTACAGTGCCTCGCACTCTGCGAGCCAGAGATCACGACAGGCATCGCTGGGCATGCGCCAATCGCCTCGGGGCGAGAGGCTTACGGAGCCGACTTTGGGACCATCGGGGAGGCAGGAGCGCTTGAACTGCTGGGAGAAGAAGCGGCGATAGAAATTGGTGAGCCAGTGACGGATTGTGTCGGTGGTATAGGTCTCGCGGAAAGCGATTTGTGCCAAATAGTAAATTTTGGAGGGGCGGAATCCCCAGCGGAGGGCATAGTAGATGAAGAAATCATGCAGCTCGTAGGGTCCCACGAGGTCTTCTGTCTTCTGCTTGATGGTGCCGTCTGCTTTGGCGGGAATGAGCTCCGGACTGATGGGTGTATCAACGATGTCCAGGAGAATGTCGGCAGCATTCTTGTCTTTGATGCCGAAACCTTGCAAGTCTGCTGTGGCCACCCATCGGACGAGGTGACGGACAAGCGTCTTGGGAACGCCGCCGTTGACGCAGTACATGGACATGTGGTCGCCATTGTAGGTACACCAGCCAAGGGCGAGTTCGCTGAGGTCGCCTGTTCCGATCACCATTCCTCCGACCTGATTGGCTACATCCATCAAGATTTGTGTGCGCTCGCGTGCCTGTGAATTTTCATAAGTAACGTCTTGAATGGCAGAATCATGCCCGATATCCAGGAAGTGCTGGGTGACAGCTTTTGCGATGGAGATCTCCCGCTCTGAGATACCTAATGCCTGCATCAGCTTGACGGCGTTGGAGTGGGTGCGGTCTGTGGTTCCGAAACCAGGCATCGTAATGCCCACAATTCCTTTTCTGTCCAACTGTAGAAGGTCGAAGGCACGGACGGTGACCAACAATGCCAATGTGGAATCCAGTCCCCCCGAGATGCCAATAACTGCGGTCTTGCTGCCGGTGTGCATTAGTCGCTTGGCCAGTCCCTCGGCCTGGATGGCGAAAATCTCTTCACAGCGTTCGTCCAGTGTGCGTCCTGTGGGAACAAAGGGATGCGGATTAACTGTCCGGGTGAGCTTGAACTCACGAGGAGTAATGAGTGCACTGTCTATCACGACGTATTTGTGATGATGGAAGTGTACGGCATTAGCTGTGAAGGTGGTGTTGACGCGACGTTCGCTGCGCAACATTTCCACGTCAATCTCACTCTCAATCAGTTGAGCTTGGATGCTGTGGTGGAGACCGTCTGCCAGTTGTTTGCCGTTCTCCAGAATAACCGCCTTGCCGCTAAAGACCAAATCCTGTGTGCTCTCGCCAAAGCCGGCAGCAGCATAGACGTAACCGGCAATGCAGCGGGCACTCTGCTGTGAGAGTAGGCGGTCCAGATAGGCTCGCTTACCTACGACATCATCATCAGCACTGAGGTTGAAAATGATTTCGGCTCCTTCCAACGCTAACTTGGACGAGGCGGGAATGGTTGCCCAGAGGTCTTCACACAGTTCCACACCAAAGGTACACGATGGCGTCTTGAACAGCATCCTGGTGGCAATGCGCACTTGTTGTCCGCAGAGCCAGACGGTGGCATCCTCGTCAATATCTTCTCCGCTGGTGAACCAGCGGTGCTCGTAGAATTCCTTGTAGTTGGGCAGGTAGGTCTTGGGAACAATGCCTAAGATCCGGCCCTTCTGGATGACGGCTGCACAGTTGAGCAGTGCACCTTTGTAGGGAACAGGCAGACCCACAATGGAAATGATGTCCAAGGAACGTGAGAAGTTCATCAGATGAATGAGTGCCAGTTCTGCCTCGTCGAGGAGCAGTTGCTGGGCAAAAAGGTCTGCGCAGGTGTAGCCCGTCAATGACAATTCTGGCAGGCAGATGATTTCCACACCATGTCCTTCGGCCTGGATAACAAGGCTCTCGATTTGTTGCACATTGTATTTTGTGTCGGCCACTCTCACTTCAGGTACAGCAGCCGCAACTTTTACAAAACCGTAGTTCATATTAATTCATTTTACATGTAAGACGGTGCAAAGATACTACAAAAATCAGAAAAACGTGCTAAATATTCAAAAATTTCTTCATTTCTTTTGGAAGAAAGCTAATTTCTTTGTTACTTTGCACGTCTAAACTATCAAATCCCGAAAGGCGACGGGTAATGCTCGCCACCTTAATTCACTAAAAACAACAAAAAGATGATCAAGAAATTTGTCTGCACCGTGTGTGGTTACATCCACGAAGGTCCTGAACCCCCCGAGCGCTGTCCGCAGTGCAAAGTTCCCGCCAGTAAATTCAAGGAGTTGAAAGAAGACGGTGAACTAGAATTCGTGACAGAACATGTGATAGGTATTGCCAAGGACGTGGATCCTGAAATTCTGGCAGGCCTGCGTTCCAACTTTGAGGGCGAGTGCTCTGAGGTCGGTATGTATCTGGCCATGAGTCGTCAGGCCGACCGCGAGGGTTATCCCGAGATTGCTGAAGCCTTCAAGCGTTATGCATTCGAGGAGGCAGACCACGCCAGCCGCTTTGCAGAACTGCTGGGTGAATGTGTCTGGGACACCAAGACCAACCTGAAGAAGCGTATGGAAGCCGAGGCAGGTGCATGTGCCGGAAAGATGGACATCGCCAAAAAAGCCAAGGCACAGAACCTGGATGCCATTCACGACACCGTTCACGAAATGGCCAAGGATGAAGCTCGTCACGGACAGGGCTTCCAAGGACTGTACAAGCGCTACTTCGGCGAATAACCAGTGAATTCATAATTCATAATTCATAATTCACAATGAGCTCCTGCCTATTTGTGAACACGTGGGCGAAGCAATTTTTGAATTATGGATTATGAATTGTGAATTGTTCATTATGAATTCCCAATTAATTATGTCTAAACAGAAAGAAGAAAAACTGGATTCTATTCTGGATCTCAATTCCAACAACGTCTGGAATGTCACGGACGCTGAGATTGCAGAACTCTGGGATAAGGAACGGAAAGAAGAGAGCTTCCCACCCTACGAGGAGAAACTGTTGAATATCATTCGTCTGGCCTTTGAGGTCGTACACTTTGACAATGGCGACGAGCGCGAGAGTGCCAAATATAATGACGGTGAATGGACAACCTTCCCGCGCACGGATATCAAGAAAGGTATTGTTGCCATTCGCAAGCGTGTGATCTCCAAACTGAACGACCTGAGCTACGAGAATATCCGACACATTTCTGCTGCAACGTTACTCGAACTCATCAGTCGTAACTTCGGTGGCGGATGGGACAGCATTCCATTGTTCATGAAGGATATCATCGAGAGCGGCTTTGAGATTTCCACCACGACACTGCCCGCTTCCCGCATTCACAAGCCCGGAGGTACGCTGGAAAAGAAGGTGGCTGATGGCTTTGACGTGCTGGAAGTGGAGAAGGGCACGTGGATAGAAGCCATCTTCGCCAAGAAGAAAGCACCTGCCACGAAACTGCGCTTCCTCTCAGATGATGACTACGACGAGGAAGGCAACCGCGTACAGCGTGATGAAGATGACGAAGATCTGGAGGACCGTGATGACGAGGCTGAGGAGGAGGAAGAGGATGAGGATGTCGCCCCCACGGAAGACGACACGTTCTACTCCAGCTTTGCTGCGGAAGCAGTTGTCAAAGACGAAGACGACGAAGACACTGCTGGCCTCTCCGTTCTGGATTAATGTGCTAACTGCATGAGTGCCACACTCTTTGTGTCGGTGGCTGCAGTCTATTTTCTGATGCTGCTGGCTGTGTCACGACTGACAGCACGGCGCGCCACCAACGACACCTTTTACAGAGCCGGACGACGGTCCCCTTGGTGGGCCGTCGCTTTTGGTATGTTGGGAGCCAGCCTGAGCGGTGTCACTTTTGTCAGTGTTCCTGGAATGGTCAGAACAGCTGACATGACTTACCTGCAGATGTGTCTGGGATTTGTTCCAGGCTATATACTCGTGGCTTTCGTGTTGTTACCTGTCTATTACCGATTGGGACTGACCACCATCTACACGTATCTGGATCGCCGATTTGGCAATACCAGCTATCGCACTGGCGCGTCCTTCTTCCTGATTTCCAAGTTTATGGGAGCTGCCGTGCGGTTGTATTTGGTGTGCTTGATTCTGCAACGTATTGTCTTTGGACCGCTGGGCTTGCCGTTCTGGCTCTCTGCCGTTGTCATCTTGTTACTTATCTGGCTCTACACCCGTCGCGGTGGCATTGCAACGCTTGTCTGGACGGATTGTCTCCAGACTGTTGTGCTGTTGACGGCACTGGTGCTCATTATCCATTCTATTCTCACGGCCGAAGGGTGGGGGATGGCAGATGCTGTGCGCATCGTAGCCGATAGCCCAATGAGTAGGGTGTGGCAATTCGGTGACTGGGGCAGCCGCCAGCTGTTCTGGAAACAGTTCCTGAGTGGTATTTTCATTGTCGTGGTGATGACGGGCGTGGATCAGGATATGATGCAGAAGAACCTTACCTGCCGCACACTCCATGAGTCCCAGAAGAATATGATTATCAACGGCTTGTTGTATCTGCCAGTGAATGTCCTGTTCCTTTCGTTAGGTGTTCTCATGTACACTTTTGCAGCTCGTCACGCCATCAGTCTTCCGTCAATGGGTGATGAAGTGTTACCGCTGCTCTGTGCCGGAGGTTACCTGGGTCAGGCAGCCCTGCTGTGTTTCACATTAGGTATTGCGGCAGCCGCTTTCTCCAGCGCCGACAGTGCTCTGACGGCTTTGACTACCAGTGCCTGCGTGGATATCTTGAATCGTCCGGACGATGAACGTCTGCGACGACGCATGCATATACTGGTCACATTGGCGATGCTGTGTTTCATCCTGGTCTTCCGCGCGCTGAACAGCACCAGTGTGATAGATGCAGTCTATACAATCGCCTCCTACACATACGGGCCCTTGCTCGGACTGTTCGCCTTCGGGTTGTGTCTCCCTTCGCGTGTGCGCCCGCGTGAGCGCGCAATACCTATAATATGTATATGCGCGCCCGTGAGCTGTTATCTGCTTTCTGTGTTGAGTGAAAAAATGTGGAATTATCACTTCGGTTACGAACTTTTACTGCTCAATGGGGCTTTAACGATGCTTGGAATGGCCTTGAGTGCATTATTCTTTGTTAAAAAGCACGCTGTTTGATAAATTCTTTGTACCTTTGCAGCCATGAACGGAAAAAGAAAGAAAAATCTCTGGACCATCCCACATGGACAGGAGCCCACAGAAATGGATAAGATCATCCTTGCTGCTCAGGATCGAGGCAAGGTAGTGCCGACACGTTCGCTCATCAAGACACCCGAGCAAATAGAAGGCATTCGTCGGGCAGGGGTAGTCAACACGGGTATCCTTGATATGCTTGAAGGAAAGATCCTTCCTGGAATGACCACTCAG
The DNA here is from genome assembly GCA_017619335.1 of Bacteroidaceae bacterium. Lineage (GTDB taxonomy): Bacteria > Bacteroidota > Bacteroidia > Bacteroidales > Bacteroidaceae > Physcousia. The sequence goes on along the minus strand of JAFZSP010000054.1, from coordinate 24,388 downwards.
ACTATTGATGACTTGGTGGCCGAATACACCGCCCGTCATGGCGCCACTTCGGCCTGTTTGGGGTACGAAGGGTTCCCTCGTTCCTGCTGCACCAGTGTCAACGAAGTGGTCTGCCACGGGATTCCCAACGAGTTTGAAGTTCTCCGAAAAGGAGACATCGTGAATGTGGATTGTACGACCATCCTTGATGGCTATTTTGCCGATGCTTCCCGCATGTATATTGTCGGAGGCAAGACAAGTGCCAAGAAGCAGAAGCTGGTGGACGTGGCTTGGGAATGTTTGAAGATTGGAGAAGAAGTGTGCTCGAAACCATACGTTTATGTAGGGGATATCGGAAATGCCATTCAGAAACATGCCCACCAGAACGGCTTCTCCGTGGTGCGTGACCTGGCTGGTCACGGCGTGGGACTGGCTTTCCATGAAGAGCCGGACGTGGACCACTATGGTCGGAAAGGCACAGGGATGTTGCTGGTTCCTGGTATGGTATTTACCATCGAACCTATGATAAACATGGGAACCTACGAGGTCTTTTGTGATGAAGAGGACGGCTGGACCATTGTCAGTGAGGACGAGTTGCCCAGCGCTCAGTGGGAACACACATTCGTCATGACAGAACACGGAGTGGAAGTCCTGTCTCATTAGGATTCAATTCACGCTTTACAATTAGGAATTAACAATATAAGCTATTTCAATGATAACAATCTTAGGCATCGAGAGCAGTTGTGACGACACCAGTGCAGCCGTCATCCGTGATGGCGTGTTGCTTTCAAATGTCACCGCTTCTCAAGCCGTGCACGAGGCCTACGGTGGCGTGGTGCCCGAACTGGCCTCACGCGCACATCAACAGAATATTGTCCCCGTGGTGGATCAGGCGCTGAAGCGGGCCGGAGTCACCAAGGAGGAACTCTCTGCCATCGCTTTCACCCGCGGACCGGGACTGATGGGCTCGCTGCTTGTGGGTGTGAGCTTCGCTAAAGGCCTGGCTGCCGCCTTGGGTATTCCAATGATTGATGTCAACCACCTGCAAGGTCACGTGCTGGCACATTTCATCAAGGAAAGCGCAGATGATAACAGTGCTCCTCCCTTCCCGTTCCTGTGTCTGCTGGTCAGTGGCGGCAACTCACAGATTGTCTTGGTCAAGGCATATAACAATATGGAAATCATAGGCCAGACCATAGATGACGCAGCTGGCGAAGCCATAGACAAATGTTCCAAAGTGATGGGATTAGGCTATCCCGGAGGTCCCATTATTGATCGCCTTGCCCGCCAGGGAAACCCTGAAGCTTTCCAGTTTGCCAAACCTGCCATTGAAGGTTACGACTACAGCTTCAGCGGATTGAAGACCTCTTTCCTTTACAACCTGCGGAACTGGTTGCAGGAAGATCCCGACTTCATTGAGCACCACAAGGAGGACTTGGCGGCTTCGTTGGAGAAAACCATCGTTGATATTCTCATGAACAAACTGCGCCGTGCTGCCAAAGCTCTGAAAATAAAGCATGTGGCTGTTGCCGGTGGTGTCAGTGCCAACACAGGTTTGCGTGAGGCATTCAAGGATCATGCCCGTCGCTACGGGTGGACCATCTATATCCCCAAGTTCAGTTATACGACGGACAATGCCGCAATGATAGCCATCGCGGGTGCTTTCAAGTATGCCGACAAGGACTTCTGTCCAATGGATGCGCCGGCTTACTCGCGTGTGATGCTGTGATTCATTAAGGTTAAACGTCGTAATCTCGTAATCTCGAAAAAAGATAATCCTCATGAATATACAAGTAAAAGTCATTTCCCGAGAGATTAGTGAATATTTGTGGCGTTGCGGCCAGTCACTTTCCACAGCCGAAAGTTGCACCGCCGGCCTTGTGGCCGCCTCCATTGCCGCCTTACCAGGTGCAAGTACCTACTTCCGCGGAGGGGTGGTCTCTTATTCCAACGAACTGAAGACCCAACTGTTGGGCGTCAGTGAAGAACTGCTGGCCGAGCGAGGCGCCGTCAGTGAAGACGTGGCCCGTGCGATGGTGGAAGGAGCCGTAGAACGACTGGGGACAGACTATGCCGTGGCGGTGACAGGATATGCCGGACCGGGTGGCGGACCCGAGGCTCCCGTGGGCACCATTTATGTGGCAGCAGGCAAGCGTGGTGACATCCTGGTTCGCGAACTCACTGGCGACGATGGAAGAGAGGAAAATGTGGCTCGTGCGACCCTCTCAGCCCTTCAAATTCTGCTCGAAAAGCTGAAAAATGACTTTCCTGTGGCCGAAGAATGAAAATTTTGAGGCAAAAGCTTTGTAGATTCAAAATAATGTCGTACCTTTGCGCCCTGTTTGGAAGAAGTAATTCTTGAAAGTACAAAAAGGAAAGATCGAAATGTCTAAGATTTGTCAAATCACCGGAAAAAGAGCGATGCACGGAAACAACGTCTCGCACTCTAAGCGCCGCACAAAGCGTGTCTTTGACGTGAACCTCTTCACCAAGAAGTTCTACTGGGTGGAGGAGGATTGCTGGATCAGCCTCACAATCTCGGCTGCTGGCCTGCGCTTGATTAACAAGATTGGTCTCGACGCTGCCATTAAGCAGGCTGCCGAAAAGGGCTACCTTCAATGACAACGGACCAAACACGGTTTAACCTCTTAAACAAGTAAGCAACATGGCAAAGAAAGCTAAAGGCAACAGAATTCAGGTGATTCTCGAATGCACAGAAATGAAGGAGAGCGGCCTTCCCGGCACCTCCCGTTACATCACCACGAAGAACAGGAAAAACCATCCCGAGCGTCTGGAGTTGAAGAAATATAATCCGATACTCAAGCGCATGACCATTCACAAGGAAATCAAATAAACGCTGAAGCACTATGGCAAAAAAAACAGTCGCAACCCTACAAACGGGTAAGACAGATGGCCGCAGTTTCTCAAAGGTCATCAAGATGGTGAAGAACGAGAAAGGTTCTTACTCCTTCGACGAGCGCATGGTTCCCAACGAAGCCGTTCAGGACTTCTTCAAGAACTAAGCTAAGACTTCCCAAGAATTACAAACGTACACATTTACTACTCGATACTCTCCAGGAACTTGAAAGGTTTGCTGGAGAGTTTTTTTATGTTCACGGGGGCTCTTGGACGCCCAAAATGTTAACATCGTTAAAAGCAGTCTTAATCTATGATTAAAAGTTTGGTGAATAGGAGGAAAAGCAGTACCTTTGCACGCGCAAAAACGAAAAGCATTTATGGGATTCTTTAATTTCTTTTCTCGCAATAAGCAAGAGCAGAAAGAGACACTGGACAAAGGTCTCGAAAAAACCAAGGAAAGCTTCTTTGGAAAACTCACTCGTGCCGTGGCTGGCAAGAGCAAAGTTGATGACGACGTGCTCGACGATTTGGAGGAAGTGCTCGTGACTTCTGACGTAGGCGTCGATACCACGCTCAACATTATCCGTCGCATCGAAGAGCGCGTGGCCAGGGACAAGTACGTGGGAACCGACGAACTCAATGGCATCCTGCGTGAAGAGATTGCTGCCCTGCTCACGGAGAATAATACAGCCGACACAGAAGGTTTCCAGATTCCCGAAGGAAAGAAACCCTACGTCATCATGGTCGTGGGTGTCAATGGAGTGGGGAAGACCACTACCATCGGCAAACTGGCCTGGCAGTTCAAGCAGGCTGGAATGAAAGTGATGTTGGGTGCAGCCGACACTTTCCGTGCTGCTGCTGTGGAGCAGATTGTCATCTGGGGCGAACGCGTCGGAGTGCCTGTGGTGAAACAGCAGATGGGCAGTGATCCTGCCAGTGTGGCCTTCGACACCCTCAGCAGTGCTGTGGCTAATGACGTGGATGTGGTCCTCATCGATACTGCCGGTCGCCTGCACAACAAGAAGGGCCTCATGGATGAACTGTCTAAGATTAAGCGCGTTATGCAGAAGGTGGTGCCCGATGCACCACATGATGTGATGCTTGTGCTCGACGGTTCCACAGGACAGAACGCCTTTGAACAGGCCAAGCAGTTCACCGCAGCCACAGACGTCACCAGTATGGCCATTACCAAGCTCGATGGCACAGCCAAGGGCGGTGTGGTAATAGGTATTTCAGACCAGTTCAAGATACCCGTGCGTTATATTGGCCTCGGAGAAGGTATGGAAGACCTGCAGCCTTTCAACCGTAAGGAATTTGTGGATAGCCTGTTTGAAGAGAAGTGATGAAGAAGAATACTGTTGACCTCCTCACAATGGGCTGCTCCAAGAATCTCGTGGATTCGGAGCGCCTGATGGCACAGTTGCGCCATGCCGGTTTCACAGTGGCTCACGACCCAGCGGTCTGCACTGGCGAGATTTGCATTGTCAACACCTGTGGCTTCATAGGCGATGCCAAGGAGGAGAGCATCAATATGATTCTTCAACAGGGCCAGCGGAAAGCGGATGGCAGTCTCCGTCGTTTATATGTAATGGGTTGCCTTTCACAGCGTTACCTTCATGAATTGCAAACCGAGATTCCAGAAGTCGATGGTTGGTATGGAAAATTTGACTGGCCGCATCTGTTGACCGACTTGGGCCACGCCTGGGACGATGCACTCACGCCGGGACGCACCATCACGACGCCCGCTCATTATGCCTACATCAAGATTTCCGAAGGTTGTGACCGTCGCTGTTCCTACTGCGCCATTCCTCTCATCACCGGTCGTCACCAGAGCCGTCCCATGGAGGAAATACTGGAGGAAGTGCGTCAGTTGGTGGCACTGGGCGTCAAGGAGTTCCAGGTTATTGCACAGGAGCTGACCTATTATGGCATAGATCTTTATCAGCGTCGTTCCATCGCGCAACTCATTGACCAGATGGCTCAGATTGAAGGGGTCCGCTGGATTCGTCTGCACTATGCCTATCCAGCTGATTTCCCATGGGAACTGCTGGAAGTCATGAATCGTCATTCCAACGTCTGTCGTTATTTAGACATTGCTCTTCAGCATATCTCCGACCCCGTCTTGACTGCTATGCGACGTCACGTGACTAAGCAACAGACCTACGACTTCGTGGAGCGCATTCGTCGGGAAGTGCCAGGAATTCACCTGCGTACCACACTGATGGTGGGCCATCCGGGTGAGACGGAAGAAGGTTTTCAGGAACTGCTGGAATTCACCCGTTGGGCACGCTTCGAACGTATGGGGGCGTTTGCCTATAGCGAGGAAGAAGGCACCCACAGTGCCGACGCCTTCTCCGATGATATTCCGGACGAGGTCAAGCAAGCCCGTCTTTCCCAGCTGATGCGCCTGCAGCAACGCATCTCCGCAGAAGTGCAGGCAGAGAAAATAGGGAAGTCCTTGAATGTCATTATTGACCGCCAGGAAGGAGAGTATCTGGTGGGTCGCACAGAATTTGACTCTCCAGAAGTCGATCCGGAGGTGTTACTCTCTCTCTCCGACCTGCAGCAACATGGATTCGGGTCCCCCGAGGCTTTGATAGGTCAGTTCCTTACAGTTGTCGTCACAGATTCCGACGACTTTGACCTTTATGCCTCTCCTGTTCAACCAGAAATATATAACAAATGAACAATAAAGCATTTATCTCCAATTTGGCTTACGTCACAGACCATTCAGTCCGCGACACCCAAGTCCTGGTCAATAGTCTTGTGGCCGAGATGACCTCGTTGTTCGAGGAAGATAACTCGTTGGTGGTTCCTTCTTTTGGCACCTTTGAGGTCAAGAAAAAACTTGAGCGTGTGCTGCTCAATCCTGTCACAGGACAACGGATGTTGGTTCCTCCCAAACTCACGTTGACTTTCAAGTCCAGCAATACTTTGAAAGAACGGATTCAGAAAGGAGGCGAAGAATGAGCGAGAAACGTATGTTAGTCGGTGACTTGGCCCAGGGCCTTGTGAAACGGAATAATATGCCCTATCGCGAGGCAGAGGAGTTTGTGCGTGCCTTCTTCAACGAAATTGGCGAAAACCTCTTCCTTGAGAACATTGTGAAGGTGAAGGGCTTCGGCACCTTCAAGTTAGTGGTGGTGGAAGCCCGTGAAAGTGTGGACGTCCGCACGGGTGAGCGCATTCAAATCGCCCCTCACACCAAGGTTTCCTTCACACCTGACCCGGTCCTTCGTGATGCCGTCAACAAGCCTTTCGCCGAGTTCGAGACGGTTGTTCTCAACGAGAACACCAGTCTGGAGGCTATGGAGTCTTATGGTGACGTGACAGAACCTGATACGTCATCTGAAACTGAGCAAGAGTCAGAGTCAGAACCAGAGCCAGAACCCGAACCAGAATCGGAGCCAGAGCCGGAACCTGAACCAGAGTCGGAACCAGCTTCTGAGCCAGAATCAGAACCGGAATCAGAGCCCGAAGTAGAGCCCGAAGTAGAGACAGGACCCGATCCAGATCCTGTCCCCGCCATGGAGCAATTGATGGATAGCAATCCTCCTGTTAAGACAGAGAAGTCGTTTCATCCTTGGCGCATTTTCTGGGGCGTTCTTTTAGGAATTCTTTTCTTTGCCGCCGGATATATTGCTGGTTACCACCGTCCTGTGGCCTTGCCTGCTTGTTGCCAGTCAACTACAGTCGATTCACCTGCAGCCAAGCCTGCGGCAGGAGCGGCCTCCAAATCCGCCGTGAAGCCCGCAGGGAAGTCTGCTGCAAAACCCGCCGCCCAAGACTCAACAGCTGCCACCAAGCGTAAGCCCTCCGAAACGCTGGCCTATCCTCAATTGGAAGGCGGTGATTACTACATCGTTGGTATCAAAGGAACGGAGGTGATGAAACCCGGAAAGACATTGCTCAACATTTCCATTAAATACTATAAGTCTCAGGACTTTGTGGAGTATATCTGTGTGATGAACGGTATCAAGAATCCAGATGTCGTTCCATTGGATATGGAATTGAAAATCCCTGAGTTGAAACAGAAGTAATACAATATCTCAAATAATAACCATCCAAAAAAGATAAAGAAAAATGGCAGAATCCATTGACATTCGTGAACTCAATGAGCGCATAGAGCGCCAGAGCGGTTTCGTTACTAACTTGATGACTGGAATGGACCAAGTGATTGTTGGTCAGCGTCATCTTGTGGAATCATTACTTATTGGCCTTCTCAGTGACGGTCACGTCCTCTTGGAAGGCGTACCGGGCTTGGCTAAGACCTTAGCCATCAAGACTTTGGCACAATTAGTAGATGCCAAGTTCAGTCGCATTCAATTCACGCCGGACCTCTTGCCTGCCGACGTCACCGGCACCATGATTTATTCCCAGAAGGACGAGAAGTTTATGGTGGAGCAGGGTCCAGTCTTCGCCAACTTCATCCTTGCAGATGAAATCAACCGTGCTCCCGCCAAGGTGCAGAGTGCACTGCTCGAAGCCATGCAGGAACGTGAAGTCACCATTGGCAAGCAGACGTTCCAGCTGCCTTCACCATTCCTCGTGCTGGCCACCCAGAACCCCATTGAGCAGGAGGGAACCTATCCGCTCCCCGAGGCACAGGTGGACCGTTTCATGCTGAAAGTCGTTATTGACTATCCTAAGTTTGAGGAGGAGAAGCGCATCATTCGCCAGAATATTGGCGGACAGAAAGTGGCTGTACGTCCCGTGCTCACGACCAAGGAAATAGGTGAAGCACGCGAAGTCGTGCGTCAGGTCTATCTGGACGAGAAGATTGAACAGTACATCACAGATATCGTCTTCGCCACCCGTTATCCAGAGAAGTATAACTTGAACGAAATCAAGGACTTCATTGAGTTCGGCGGTTCTCCTCGTGCCAGCATCAATCTGGCGTTGGCTGCCCGTGCTTTCGCTTTCATCAAGCGTCGCGGCTACGTCATTCCAGAGGATGTTCGTGCTGTGGCCCACGACGTACTGCGTCACCGCATCGGCCTCACCTACGAAGCCGAAGCCAACAACGTCACTGCCGAAGAGATTGTCTCCAAGATCCTGAATAAGGTCGAAGTTCCTTGATGTAGATTCAAGTTTCAAGAATACAGTGGAAACATCTGAAATACTCAAGCGAGTCCGTCAAATAGAAATCAAGACCCGTGGACTCTCCAGCAACATCTTTGCCGGTGAGTACCACTCGGCCTTCAAGGGACGCGGCATGGCTTTCAGTGAAGTCCGTGAATATCAGTATGGCGACGACATCCGCGATATAGAATGGAACGTCACCGCACGCTTCAACAAGCCTTATATCAAGGTCTTTGAGGAAGAGCGCGAGTTGACGGTGATGCTTCTTGTGGATGTCAGCGGCAGTCTTGATTTCGGTACAGCCGTTCAGACCAAGCGCGAGATGGTCACCGAGATTGCGGCCACCCTGGCTTTCAGCGCCATCCAGAATAATGACAAGATTGGTGTCATCTTCTTCTCAGACCGCATTGAGAAGTTCATCCCTCCCAAGAAGGGCCGCAAGCACATCCTTTATATCATTCGCGAGCTTCTGAACTTCCAGCCCGAGAGCCATCGCACCAACATCCAACAGGCCGTGGAATATCTCACTCAGGTCATCAAGCGGCGCTGTACATGCTTCATGCTCAGCGACTTCATTGACGAGAGAGATTTCCGCCAACCGCTGACCATCGCCAATCGCAAGCATGATGTTGTAGCCATACAGGTCTATGACCGTCGCATTGCCGAACTGCCCGATGTGGGTCTGATGCGTGTTCGGGATGCCGAGACGGGCCACCTCCAGTGGCTTGACACCTCCAGCCGCCGCGTGCGGGCAGCTCAGTCACGTTGGTGGCACGAACACACCACGCGTCTCAGTGACACCTTCACCCGCAGCAATGTAGATTATGTCAGTGTTCGCACAGACCAGGATTATGTCGTTGCCCTCCGCAGTTTATTTGCACAAAGATCATGATGAAAAAGAATACTCTCCTCTTCCTCCTGTTGTTCGCCAGCCCTTTGTGGGTCGTGGCACAGGTGGTTTTTGAGGCACGCATAGACACGTTGGTGCTTCTCATCGGCGAACAGCGTGAACTGACGCTGGATGTCACTTGTGGAGCTCAACAGAAGTTGAAGATGCCCGACCTGCGTCCACAGCAACCGTTGACGGACCTCGTGGAAATCGTGGAATGTCTGAGTTCCGACACCACGTTCCTCAATGATGGTAAACGCATGCAGGTGCAGAATCGTTACGCCATCACTGCGTGGGATTCTGCCTTCGTCTATCTGCCTCCGTTCCGGGTTGAAGTAGATGGTCAACCGTATGAGTCTAAGGCTTTGGCGCTGAAAGTGTTGACAGTTCCCGTAGATACCGTTCATGTGGATCGCTTTGCCCCTCCCAAGACCATCCAGAACAACCCCTTCTCCTGGGATGACTGGAAGCCCGCCATTTGGTTCTTTGTCATCAACCAGGCGCTGGCACTGTTGCTCTTGTGGCTCTATAGCCATTGGCGTGAGAACAAGCCCCTCATCCGCTTCATCAAGCGCAAGGTGAAACGTCCGGCTCACCAGGTGGCTATGGAAGAAATAGAACGCATCAAGGGAGAACGCAAATGGGCCGAGGAAGACAGCAAGGAGTATTACACCCAGCTCACCGACACCCTGCGCAACTATATCAAGGAGCGTTACGGCTTCAATGCCACAGAGATGACCTCCTCCGAAATCATTGAGCGACTGCTTCAGGAACAGGACGAGACGGCACTGGCCGAACTGCGCCAGCTCTTCACCACCGCCGACCTCGTGAAGTTCGCCAAGTGGACCACGCTCATCAATGAGAACGATGCCAACCTGGTGAGTGCCATCGACTTCATCAACCAGACCAAGTTGGAGGTGGATCCCAATGCGAAACCAGAAATAGAAGAAATACCCGAGGAAGTGAAGCAGAGCCGTCAACGTTCGCTCACCATGAAGATCATCATGGGCGTGATTATTGTTGTCGGACTGGCCGCCATCGGCTATGCCCTCTACCTCGCTATAGACCTAATTCATTAAGAGACATGCAATTTGCCAATCCATATTTCCTTCTGCTGCTCCTGCTGGCAATACCTTATATAGTATGGTATATTCTCCGCAGCCGCACCAGTGAATCCACGCTTCAGGTGTCTTCCACCACTGCTTTCCGTCGTGCCCCCCGCACCCTGCGGCAGTACCTGGTGCATGCACCTTTTCTCTTACGTCTGTTGGCCTACGTGATGATTGTCTTGGTGCTGTGTCGTCCACAGACCAGCAATTCCTGGAGTGACCGCACCATAGAAGGCATTGATATTATGCTGTGTGTAGATATCTCCACGTCCATGCTGGCCGAGGACTTGAAGCCCAACCGCATCGAAGCCGCCAAGAAAGTGGCCTCGGAGTTCATCAGCGGGCGCCCCAACGACAATATTGGTCTGACCATCTTCTCGGGCGAGTCTTTCACGCAATGCCCGATGACCACCGACCACGCCGTGCTGCTCAACCTCTTCCAGAACGTGAATTGTAATATGGTGCAGCGTGGATTGATGGAGGACGGCACCGCCATCGGTATGGGTCTTGCCAACGCCATCAGCCGCCTGAAGGATTCACAGGCCAAGTCCAAGGTCATCATCTTGTTGACCGACGGCTCCAACAACGCTGGTGATATCTCGCCCCTGACGGCGGCCGAGATTGCCAAGAGTTTCGGCATCCGCGTCTATACGATTGGCGTAGGAACCAATGGAACAGCACGTTATCCCTATCCCGTCGGAGGTCACATCGAGTACATCAACATCCCTGTGGAGATCGACGAGAAGACTTTGGCTTCCATCGCCCGCGCCACCGACGGCGAGTTCTACCGCGCCACCAACAATGCCAAACTCCGTGAAGTCTATCAGGAAATCGACAAGCTGGAGAAGACCAAGATGAATGTCAAACAGTACAGCAAGCGCTACGAGGCCTTTGCCCCCTTCGCACTGCTGGCCTGTCTCTTCCTCCTACTGGAACTCCTCCTGCGTGAAACCATCTTAAAGAAAATCCCATAATATCCCGTCTGTTGCGACTGTGTCGCAACTATGTCGCAACCTAATCTTCATCCTATGTTCCGATTCGAGAATCCCATATATCTCTACGCCCTGGCCATCATTCCTCTGCTGGCCCTGCTGCACTATGGCACCAACGTTCTCCGTCGCCGCCGTCTGCGCAAGTACGGCGAACCGTCCCTGCTGAAACCCCTGATGCCCGACGTCTCCCGCTGGCGTCCCGAAGTCAAGTTCTGGCTCCTCACGGCGGCGCTGGCCATGATGATTGTCTGTCTGGCTCGTCCGCAGTACGGCACCAAGATAGACACCCGCAAGCGCAAGGGCATCGAAGCCATCATTGCACTCGACGTCTCCAACTCCATGATGGCCGAGGATGTGAAACCCGACCGTCTGGCCAAGTCCAAGATGCTCATTAGCAACCTTGTGGATAATATGTCGGACGACAAGGTGGGGCTCATCGTCTATGCGGGTGACGCCTACACCCAGTTGCCTATCACCAGCGACTACGTCTCTGCCAAGATGTTTCTGGACAACATTTCTCCTGCAATGATCAGCGTGCAGGGAACCGACATCGCCCGTGCCATCGAACTGGCCACCCACAGCTTCACCCAGCAGGAAGGCGTGGGCAGAGCCATCTTTGTCATTACCGATGGCGAGGACAACGAGGGCGGTGCTGTGGAAGCAGCCCGCGAGGCCCAGAAGAAAGGAATGAATGTCTATGTGTTGGGCGTGGGCTCCCCCGAGGGCGCTCCGATTCCTCTGCCTGGCACCAGCGGCTACATCACCGACAACGCTGGCAACACCGTGGTTTCCAAATTGAACGAGGAGATGTGCCGTGAGATCGCTTCGGCAGGTGGAGGGGCCTACATCTATGTGGATAACAGCTCCAGCGCACAGTCCGCTCTCCAGAAGCACGTGGATCGTCTGGCCAAGGTGGAGATGGAATCCCAGCTCTACAGCGAGTTCGACGAGCACTTCCGTGATTTCGCATGGATGGCCATCGTCCTGCTCATAGTGGAAATCCTGCTCCTGGCGCGCAAGAATCATGTGCTGGGACGGTTCCGTCTCTTCCGTGTACCGGGTGCTGCAGCCTTGGTGATGCTGATGATGCTCTGTGTCAGTCTCCCGGCAGATGCCCAGAAGAAGAATGACCGCTACTACGTCCGCCATGGCAACCGCCTCTATCGTGACAGCGTTTACGCCAAGGCCCAGGTAGATTACCAGAAAGCCATCGAGAAGGACAACACCAACGCTGTGGCCCACTACAACCTGGGCAACGCCCATCTCTATCAGGGGCAACCACAGGATGCAATGAAGAGCTACGAGACGGCTGCACGTCTCCAGAAGGACAAGACCCGTGGAGCACAAGTGTATCATAATATGGGCGTTATCCTCCAGAGTCAGAAGCAGTTCGCTCCGGCCATAGAGTGTTACAAGAACGCACTGCGGCGCAATCCCAATGACGACGAGACACGTTACAACCTCGCGCTCTGTCTCTATCAGCTGAAGAACCAGCCACAGGACCAGAATCAGGACCAGAACCAGCAAGACCAGCAACAACAACAGCAGCAGGATCAGCAGCAACAGCAGCAACAGCAGAAGGAGCAAGAACAGAAACAGGACGAGCAGCAGCAACAACAGGATCAGCCAAAGATGTCCCGTGAGAATGCCGAACAGATGCTGAAAGCCGCCATGCAAGAAGAGAAGCAGACGCAGGACAAGGTCAACAAGGCCCAGCAAAAGCCCCAGCGCAGGCAATTGGAGAAGCAATGGTAATGGTTTCAATTCATAATTGACAATTCATAATTCACAATTGACAATTCATAATTCATAATTACTCATTCATGAAACGACTGTGTTTCTTTCTTATAACGATACTCCATGTGATGAATTCACTGGCGCAGGTCTCCGTCCGTGTTCAGGCACCGCGTGAAGTCGTGGAGGGCGACCGCTTCCGTGTCGCCTACGTGGTCAACACCACGGACATTGATAACTTCAATGTGGGCTCCTTCGAGGGGCTGACCGTGCTCTATGGTCCCAGCCAGAGCACCTCATCCAGCTTCTCGATGGTCAACGGCAAGACCACCTCCTCCAGTACCGTGACGTTCACCTACACTGTCTCGGCCGACAAGTCTGGCACTTTCCACATTCCCGCAGCCACCGTCACCAGCGGCGGCAACAATGTGAGCTCTGCCTCGCCGGAAATCAACGTCCTGCCGGCCGGCAGTTCCAGCCGAGGCGGCAACGCAGGCGCCGGAGCCGGGGCTGCACAAGGACAGGGTGGGGGACACGCTGCCCAACAGCAGCAGGCCGACCGCATGCGTACACAGAATATTGGAGATCGCATCACCGGCAAGGACATCTTCATCGCCGTCACTGCCTCCAAGAAACGCGTCTTCGAACAGGAGGCTGTCCTGCTGACCTACAAGCTTTACACCCTCGTGAATGTAAGTGAGTTGCAGGGAAAGATGCCTAACCTCGACGGCTTCCACGTGCAGGAGCTCAACCGTCAGCGCCAGCCCGAGTTGAAGATGGAGCATTACAACGGCAAGAACTACGGCACCGTCATCTGGAGTCAGTACGTCGTCTTCCCCCAGCAGACAGGCACGCTCACTATCCCCGAGATCAAGTACGAGGCCACGGTCATCCAGCAGAATCGCAGTGCCGATCCCTTCGACATCTTCTTTGGTGGCGGCAGCATGATGCAGGAAGTGCGCAAGACCGTGATGGCACCCGCCGTGACCCTTCAGGTGGATCCCCTGCCGCAGCCCAAACCTGCCAATTTCTCGGGAGCCGTGGGCAAGTTCTCCATCGCGTCCGCCCTCACACCACAGCAGCTGAAAGCCAACGACGCCACCACCCTGCGGGTCACCGTCAGCGGAACAGGAAACATGAAACTCATGAAGGCGCCCGAGGTGGCCTGGCCGAAGGACTTCGAGCGTTATGATCCAAAGACCGAAGAGAAGACATCCATTGGTGCCAACGGTTCAACGGGCAAGGTGCTCTATGACTACATCGCCGTGCCCCGTCATCAAGGAAAGTTCGAGCTCCCGCCGGTGGAATTCTGTTATTTCGACCCTGATGCCCGTGAGTACCGCACTGTCTCTGCCGACCCCTACACCATCGAAGTGGAGAAAGGCAAGGGCGGCGGCACCAGCACCAGTGCCATCTCCAAGGAAGATATCGAACTGCTGAACAGCGACATACGTTACATCAAGACCGGCTCCCCGGCCTTCCAGACCGGTGACAGCGCCTTCTACGGCAGCCGTCGGTTCTGGCTGATACATGTAGGACTGCTCTGCCTCTTCGCTGCTCTGATGTTTGCCTTCCGTCGCAGGGCTGTGGCCATGGCAGATGTGGCCGGTCGCAGGGGACGGGGCGCCAACAAAGCCGCCACCAAGCGCCTCAAACTCGCTCGCAAACTCCTGAAAGAGAACAATGCCACCGCCTTCTACGAGGAGACCATGAAAGCCCTCTGGGGTTATGCGGGTGACAAGCTGAATATCCCCGCCGGCGAACTCTCCAAGGACAATGTACGCGAGCAGCTCTCCGGCCGTGGCCTCACAGACGAACTCATCGACGAGTTCCTCCGCACCCTGGACGACTGCGAGTTTGCCCGCTTTGCTCCCGGCGACCCCGCCGCCACCATGGACAAAATCTATGCTTCTGCCGAAGAAGTCATTGACAAAATGGAAAGTCAACTCAAGAAGAAATGAATGATAAATAATGTAAAAAATTGAATGACCATGATTTTGAACTCAGATAAATTTGGAATGAGACCCGTTGCCAGGTTGTCATTTATCATCTATTCTTTATTATTTATCATTTCTCCCGCGTCTGCCCGCGACATCAAAGCCCTCGCCGACTCGGCCTACGCCAACGAAGACTACGTGCATGCCGCTGCCCTCTACCGTGCTCAGATAGACAGCCTGGGCGAGAGTTCCACCCTCTACTTCAACCTGGGCAACTGCTATTACCGTCAGGACAGTCTCGCACGCGCCATCCTCTGTTATGAACGCGCACGCCTGCTGGACCCTGCCGATGATGACATTCGCTTCAACCTCGACATGGCACGTGCCAAGACGGTGGACAAAGTGGTGCCCGGCTCGGAGATGTTCTTCGTCACCGTCTATCGCACCCTCGTGCTCTCCATGAGCATCGAGGGCTGGGCCCACCTGGCCGTGCTGATGTTTCTGGTGATGCTCATTGGGGTGGCCGTCTATTTCTTTGCTCCCCAGCTGCGTTCCAAGCAGGTAGGCTTCACGGTGGCTGTCATCGCTCTCCTCATCGCACTCTTCAGCCACATCGCAGCCGTGAACCAGCGTCAGCACATCGACCACCGCACGTCTGCCGTCATCATGGCCCCCTCCGTGGTCATCAAGAGCACACCCAGCCAGTCCGGCACAGACCTCTTCATCCTTCACGAGGGCACACACGTGGACATCATCGACGACACCATGCGTGAATGGGTGAACATCCGCCTCTCCGATGGAAAGGAAGGATGGCTCCACCGCAGCGAGATGGAAATCATTTAATTGGAAGTTAAAGAAGTGATGGAAGAGATTATTCATTTTGACCAACAGCTGTTGCTGGCACTCAACGGCAGTGGCAGCCCCGTCCTGGACCGTTTCTTCATGATGGTCACCTGCACAGGCACATGGATTCCCCTGCTCCTGCTGCTGCTCTACATCATCCTGAAGAACCGACCCTGGCGCGAGGCCCTCTTCTTCTTCATCGGGATGGCGCTGGTCGTGCTCATTGCCGACCGCTTCACCAGTGGCTTCTGCAAGCCCACCGTCCACCGCTTCCGTCCCAGCCACGAACCCGCCTTGGAAGGACTTGTGGATCTCGTGGGCGACTACCGTGGCGGACTCTATGGTTTCATCTCCAGCCACGCTGCCAACACCTTCGGCCTTTGGACCTTCATCGCCCTCTACCTCCGGCGGCGCGGCATCACCTTCACCGTCCTCCTTTGGGCCTGTCTCAGCAGTTACTCCCGCATCTATCTCGGCCTCCATTATCCGGGCGATATCCTCTGCGGCGCCCTCTTCGGCATCTGTGACGGCATCCTCTGCCTGGGCATCTTCCTCTACGCCTGTCAGCGCATTGGTCTGCCACTGAGACCGCAATGGCCCGTGGCTCCCACAGCCCTCGGTTATAATTCAAACCCCGAAGGCATCCAGTCCCGTGACGTCCGCCTCTTCACCGTCGCCTTCCTCATCACCCTCCTCGTCATGATCATCCTCTCGTTCATACCGGGTTTATTCGTGTAGGATAATGAACACCAGCTCAGAAAAGAAGAACACCCGTGCGGTTCATCTCCAGGCAAAGGAGCATTACATCATTCTGGATGCCTTGCGTGGCGTGGCGGCACTGATGGTGCTGGTGTTTCACGTGTTTGATGCCTGCAGTTCCAACATCATTCCCCACGGCTATCTGGCAGTGGATATGTTCTTTGTCCTGTCGGGCTTCGTCATCGCCTATGCCTACGACGACCGCTGGCAGCAGGGCCTGACGGTGGGGCGTTTCTTCCGTCGCCGTCTCACTCGTCTGCACCCCATGGTGCTGGTGGGCGGACTCATCGGCGGCATCATCTTCCTCATTCAGGGCCGCACTGCATGGGACGGCACGGTGATGTCCCTCGGGTGGACGCTGCTGTCCATCCTCTGTGGCATGTTACTGTTGCCTGCGCTTCCTGGCAGCCCTATTGAGGTGCGCGGCTTCGGCGAGTTCTTCCCGCTGAACGGCCCATTCTGGTCATTGTTCTATGAGTACATCGGCAACATCTGCTATGCCCTGCTGTTGCGCCGCCTGAGCAACCGTTGGCTTGCACTCGTGGCTGCGTCCTCCGGTGCTTGCGTGCTCTATACGTGCCTGCAATGCGGCTATTTGGGTGTGGGCTGGTCCGCTGCCGACGGCGGCTGGTGGTTCGGATTCGTGAGAATGCTGTTTCCCTACAGCGTTGGTATGCTGATGGCGCGCACGTTCCGTCCCGTCCAGGTGCATCGAGCCTTCCTGTGGTGCAGTCTCCTGATCCTGGCGGCAGGTCTCATGCCCACCTTTGACATCAGCTGGGCCAATGGCCTTTATGACTTCCTCTGCGCCGCTCTGCTCTTCCCCGCCATTGTCTGGTTGGCAGCATCGGATAGCAGTGCCAGTGCATCCACCCTGAAGGTGGGGCGCCAGCTCGGCGACCTGTCCTATCCCCTCTATGCCATTCACTATCCTTTCATGTGCCTCCTGTTTGGTCGTCTCGGCTTTGACGGCAATGTCTATGATCCCCACTTGGTCCTCACCGAGTGGCCATTGGCCTTGTGCATCACCCTGGGCTGTCCCGTCCTCGCCTGGCTCCTATTCAAGTATTACGACCAGCCCTTCCGCCGCTGGCTGAGCAGGTAAACCATCTGCTTTTACGCTAATATTTGTCCACTTTTCTTGTGCTTTCGGTGGCAAAGTCGGGGAAAAGGATGAAAAATGAAGAAGAAAATGGGGAAAAATTTCCGAGTCTCGGGAAAAAGGTGTACTTTTGCGGGCAGAAAACAATCATCGTATGCACAATGACAACACTGAACGAATATCACCGCAAGGTAAATATGGAGAAAATGCGGACAATGGCGTATTGGAGGACGCAGCCTCTTTCGCGCGAAGCGTGCTTGAGTCAATTCAGACGCTTGCGGGAACAACGTCTTGCAAGGGAGTCCAGATTGCAAGACTGAAAGAGTGGGCTCACCAACATGACTGTTGGTCTTCGTAGACACCATCATCTTCAAGTCAAATAGCGGCGGTCTTGACACTTATCGTAGTCTGTCACCGAGAGCCAGCCAACACTTATAGTGGAAGACTCTCAACCCTGCCACTTCCTTCGGGTCTGCCCAATCGGGTTCATTACTGCTGCTTCTCCATATATTCAATGTTTTCATTTCTAATTGATGAAAATGGAGTCCATTTGTTCGGTTTTCTTGTGATTTGGGTTGCAAAGATAGTGATTTTTCTGTTATCAAATGCAAGAAAGTGGGGAAAAATTTCTGAATGTCGGGAAAAAGGTGTACTTTTGCGGGCAGAAAACGTGAGTTTAACCTCTTTTGAAGACATATAGCCTATGAAGAATTTCCTTCTTGAGCACGCGAATGCACATATTGCTGCCCTTTGTCGAAAGCACAGGGTCAGGCACTTGTATGCCTTCGGGTCTGTACTCACACCTCGTTTCACGGAGCAGAGTGACGTGGATTTTCTGGTGGATTTCAATACTGAAGAGATTACTGACTACCTCACCAACTACTTCGAGCTGAAATATGCCTTAGAAGAAGCCCTCGGCCGTGAGGTGGACCTCGTGGAGGAGAAAGCTGTCCTCAATCCCATTTTCAAGAGAAACATAGAACGAACAAAAGCGCCAATCTATGGATGAGATGATTCAGACAGTCTCTCTTCTGATATACTTTGGAGTATCATCATCAACCACTTACCGCTCTTGGAAAAAGAGGTGAATGAGTTATTAAAGTGAGATAATACAAGAAACTCCCCGCCGCAGAAGAGATTGTGGCGGGGAGTGTTGCTTTACTTTGGAAGGCTATTCTATACATATCGCTTGGCAGCTTCGATTAGTTGCTTTTTAAAATTGTAAATGTCATCTAACTTATTGATGGATTCAAGTTGCTCATTTCTGTTCTCATCGATGAATCCGATACGTTTGTTGTTGGCGTTGTTGAAATGCAGCCTGCAAATAGGCCTACGATTATTGTCGTCTGCAAAAATGGCAAAATAGGATTGTGAGTCACGATAAGTCACACGCTCCGAGGCAATAATTTCACATACGATACTTTTCACAATATAATAACCCTCCAACTCTTCAACTGTCGTATTTATCTTGGAAGCCTTATTATCGTCTTTCACAGGTTCCTCTTCTTTCTGCTCAGGTGCAGCAGAGGGTGTCTGTACCGGAGCACCTGCAGCTTCCGTTGCTTTTATAGCAATTCCCAGTTTCTCACTCATCACATCATTAATATGGCTCTTTAATGCCCTCATCACTATATCGGTAAACTGATCCAACACCTTTTGAGTTACAATACCTTCATACACTCGTTTGGTTAGTAGTTTTACGAGTTCTGGGGACGGCTCATTGAATTCGGAACGTATGATTTTCTTTACTTCCGACATGTATTTTAATTCATTGGCACTGCTCAGGATGTTGTCTAAGTCAAAGTTTTCCTTACAGAATTTCTTTACTTCCTCAATCTGTGTTTCTCGGATTTTCTCCAGATTGATTTCAAGGAACGGAACATCATCCATGATGTTTTCCTTAATCAAATCTGCATAGAATCTATATACAATACCATTGGTCAACACTCCGAACTTAGCTTTAGAAGCTACATAATAGCGTTTCAGCTGATTATCATGCAAGTTCAAGTCCTGTTTCCAATGCTTACATTCAATCAACATTATCGGAGAACCGTCTTTCATGATAGCATAATCAATCTTCTCTCCCTTCTTCTTGGCGATGTCGCAGTCCATCTCCGGTACTACTTCCAAAGGGTTGAAGACATCGTAACCTAACATCTGAATAAAAGGCATAATGAAGGCATTTTTTGTTGCCTCTTCGGTTTGGATGGATTCTTTCAGGGCTGAAACTCGTTCTGCCAATTGAAGAATGGAATCTTTAAAGTCCATAGTTTTATAGTTTGATAAAGCCTCTTCCTCCCAGTCCCTTAGAGGATACTTTTATTGATGAAGCGTGGAACTGTATCCACTTCTCCAGCTTGTGGTCCTAGGAAACCAATACAAGAAGTTGTGGCATCATTCCACGCTTACGCATGGAAGCCATCATGTCACTTCTTGCTTGTAGTTGAAATTTCCTAGGTTTCAAGCTGCAAGACGAGCATAACGCTTCGTTACATTAAGATTTTGAAGGGCACCTCCGCTGAGTTTTCATGGGTTTTCGAGCCCACTTCATGCCCTTTCGGGTGCAAAGATAGTGATTTTTCTGTTATCAAATGCAAGAAAATGAGGAAAAGTTTTGTGCTTCCATAAAAGTTTTGTATTTTTGCCGCAAATATGAATAAAATCGATAAGAAAGACTATATCATGGAAGATAGTGTATTAGACCATATCGCTCAGGGAATCCAAACGAGCGTTTTATTCAATGGCTGGTCAAACGGAAAGGCTGGTACCATTTCTGATTTTAAGGGAGAATATGTTTTTCGTTTTCGTGAAGCATGGGTTGATGATAATGGCAACTATCATTGGGCAAATCTGAATGATGCTGAATATCCTATTGTGGCTGTTGGAATCGTTGCTTACTGGCTGAGACACAGGACGTGTAATAATCGCCTTTCACTTTTCTTCGCTCCAAACCTACCAGAGTTGGATGTCAAGGAACAATTTGATAATTATACAAAACTATTATTCGAGCAATTTAGGAAAGAGAATAAAGATAATCCTGATACATGGAATTGGAACTGGGATTATGAATTCTATGTACATCACATTATTCCCTATGGAATGAAACAGAACAAACGAACAGAGGCTTTGTTTGATTATATCACGGATGAAGATATAAAAGTCGTGCGATCTGTGATGAGGAACTATATCGAATACCTAAAAATGTGTCGTTCGAAATTGGGATATAATGTGAGTAATGAGATGAAGGTGCTACGTTCTATGGAAACGAGGGATGATTATTTCCTCGAAGATATTGATAACATTGATTTAATCAACATCCTCGACACTTTAGAGGAAAGGGGATTTATCAAAGTCGCTTGGTGCGAAGGTCATTCTTCCTACGATGATGTTCGAATACTCTCAAAAGGAAGGGCTTATTTGAAACAATTAGAAGAGGATGTAAAGAATGGTACTTCAAATCATAATCCTTCACAAGGCGTTGTGCCTATATCCCCTTGGGATGACAGTCTGGACAGCGTCTTTGACAGTAGGATAAATTCTCAGAGAGTTTTTTTAGTGTTGAAGGATGAAGATCGTCCAGTGTTTAAGAGTCCATATTCTCGTTTCTTTGTTTTTTTCAGGGTTTTAGAATACATGCACTGGGTAAAAGGTACCCAGGAAGATTTTCTTAAGTGGGTGAACCTTCACTGGAAATGTGGATGGAACAAGAAAAGTCACTTCAAATTCGCCAACTACATTCAGAAAGAGCTACGAAATGCACCTCTTTGCGATTGGTATGCACACATTATACAGGATCGTGATATGGGCTTGGCATACCGTTCTCTGGCAGAGCGTCTTTTTTCTCTCTTTGCAGATACTACTTATGACGAAGAATGGCGTTGGCTTCAGGACAAGGCATGTTTCTACAAGGATGGCGTAACAGACTTTATCAACAGAGGTGACCTGAAACATCCCTTCCCGAGCACGGTATGAAAAATCCCCCGTACCTCGCGGCGCAAGGGATTCTGTAAAGATCTTTAAGTTGATGAAGTTATAATGAACCTCCATTTAGGTGTGGCATGGAGCGGACACTGTCGTGTATATTCGCGAACGTTTGACGGTGTAAAAGTGGAAATTAAGTTGTTATCTGCCAAACATATTCAAGGAAAAATGTAACTTTATTGTAATATATTTGTTCTTTTGGCTCTTTTGTCACCAAAATGAGGGAGTAATGCACTCTTAAGCGTCATGTTATTGTGCATATAAAAGTCTGACCTGGTCATTCCAATTTTCTGACCTGGTCTGACTTGGTCATACCTGAACTAGCAACAAAGCACTTGTTTACAGAAAAAGTGGAAGAAGTTCTTTAATAGTTCGGCAAAATGTTGTACCTTTGCAAAAATTTATAAAGTATTATAATATGAGGCATCGACAGTCATCAAAAAGCCAGCGCGCGCTCCTCAAGAGCTTTGAGGGCGTGCAGGACTTGCTGCCCGAGACTCCGGCACGTGTTTGGCGTGCATGGGTCAGGCTTGGGCGGCAGACGGAAGAGAGGTTGTCATCTCTGAGAGACAATTGGAAGAACAGTATAACAACAATAATATTATTTTTAGGATATGGATCTTTATAAAACTTTTACCTGTAAGACCGCTCAGGAAGTTTCCTTTGAGCAAGTCTTTGACCTCATCCGCAACGATGAGGAGCTGAAGAAGAACACGATGCTGCATCGTGATCTGTTGAACCAGAACCATGAGACGGCCGCCGAGACCGTGAAGGAATCAACGCCTCAGGTGGCCGTGAGTTTCCGCATGGAGGGCGGCAAGGGCAAGGAGAATTGCCGCGAGTGTCTGAACCATGTGCTGATAGACTTCGATGCCAAGAAGCCAGAAGAGCGCCTGCCGGCCGAGGAGCTGGAACGCGTGAAGACCATCTTGCGCACATCTTACCATGCGCGGCTGGGCTATGAGTCCATCTCTGGGTTGGGCTACCACATCGTTGTACCCTTCCAGCTGCCCGATGGCATCGTCATTGACTTGGAGAACGATCGTGAGCGCAGTGAGAAAATCTTCAAGCGCGCGCACGGTTACATTAACAAGGTGTTCTCTGCCTGGTGCGGACATCCCATGGATGCGGAGTGCAGCAACATCAACCGCATGACGGGCCTCAGTCATGACCCGCAGGCGGTCTATCGTCCCAATGCCTATCCTTTCATGCTGACGCGTGATGACCTGGGCATTGATGCCGATGGGAAGCTCATCAACATGAAGACACCCAAACATGCCATCGACAATAAGGGCCATCGCATCTCGGTTCCGCTGGGCAACAGTCTGGAGCGTGCCGTGAAGATGGTGGAGGATGCCGGCTTGTTCTTTGAGAAGGGCAATCGTCACAACTTCGTGATGCGCGTGTCCTTCATCCTGAACCGCCTGGGAGTGGACGAGGAAGAGGCTGCACAGGCCATCGATGATGCCTACTTGGGACAGATGGAAGGGCGTCCTTCACAGACCCTGCACAGCTGTTACAAGACAGCAGCCGATGAGTTCGGAGCGTGGATGCCCCGCCGCTCCAAGGCAGATGTCAAGGCAGAGGTGATTGCTGGCTTTCTCCGTGAGAAGTCACTGAGATATGACCTGCTCTCTCAGAAGACACAGCAGCAGTTGGAAAATGGTGCGTGGAAGGAGTTGAAGGAACGTAACGAGAATGACCTCTTCATGGAGTGTTGCAGGGAGACACATGAGAACATCTCCCTCTCCATGTTCCTGACGGTACTGAACAGTAATGTCGTGCCCGAGATCCATCCGCTGAGGGAGTATGTGAACGCCTTGCCCGCCTGGAATCCTGAGATGCCCGACTACATTGACCAGGCGGCCAGCCAAGTGCACATGGCATCCGCAGAGGAAGACAAGCTTTGGCACCGGAGCTTCAAGAAATGGACTGTGGGCATGGTGGCAGGATGGATGGATGACGATACCGTCAATCACCAGGTCATCGTCTTCGTGGGCAGACAGGGCATCTACAAGAGCACATGGCTCAATCGTCTGATGCCGCCTCAGCTGTCGGCCTATGGAACAGACAATATTGACATTGAGCGTCTGGACAAGGACGAGCAGCTGCGCGCAGCAGAATTTGGCCTTGTCAACATAGACGAGTTGGACAAGCTGACAGACCGCCAGCTGAACAAGCTCAAGGCAATGATTACCAACACCCACGTGGATGTACGTGCCTCCTATGGCCGTCACAAGGAGAAGCGCATCAGGGTGGCAAGCTATGTGGCCAGTGGCAACAAGGATGAGTTCCTCACCGACCAGACGGGCAACCGCCGCTGGCTGCCCTTCCACGTCATGTCCATCGACTCACCATACGAGCACACCCTGCCCTACGACGGCATGTATGCCCAAGCGCTCTACCTCCTTCGCAATGGCTTCAACTACTGGTTTGACCTCGGGGACATCGAGGCAATGGAAGCACATGTCGAGGAGTTCATGGTTCCCACCAGCGAAGAGCAACTTGTCCAGATTTGTTTCTCACCCATAGAACCCACAGAGCCGAGAGCCGCTTTCTGGACTGTTGCAGAAATCGCGGCTAAGATATCCCAGACTGGCAACCTGAGAAAGGCCGTTGACGAGCGCCGCCTGGGTGCCATCTTAAAGAAGCTGGGCTTCAAGCCACATCGACATGGTCACAAGAGACTCCGCGGTTATTACGTGCTGGAGCACACCTCGAACGACATTGAGCGCCTGCACGACCCGAAGGCTTGGTAGTGCGGACATGCGGCCATTGCGGACATCAAATACATGGATTTCTAAAAAAATGAAACCAGCATATTTCAGCACATTTTTTATAATGATGTGACTCACAGGTAACAGATGTCCGCTCGTCCGCTTGTCCGCATCATAACCGCTGACTCACTCCCCTCCAAAGAAAGAGGACCGGCAGTCTCATCACGTGCTGTCGGTCCTCACATTAATAGGTTTCCAATGAAATTCAGAATGGGCCCTTACCGGCGCAACTCGTGGTGGTCAGGGCGGTGACAATCGCCGTCAGGATGGTGATGACGATGTCAAGAATGCGCTTCCAAGTTTCCTTTTTCATAAGCTTTTCAGTTTAGCGTTTAGTGTTGTTTG
>JAFZSP010000009.1 GCA_017619335.1 Bacteroidaceae bacterium | reverse complement strand
CAGCCACATTCGGTGCGCCACAAACAATCTGCGAGGGCTCGCCCTTGCCTAAGTCTACCGTTGTCACATGCAGATGGTCGCTGTTGGGATGAGCCTCACAAGTGAGCACCTTACCCACATAGAGTCCCTTAAGACCACCCTTGATACTCTGTACTTCTTCCAATGCGTCGACTTCGAGGCCTGTTGACGTCAATGCATCAGCCACCTGCTGAGCCGTCAGGTCGAAATCAACGTATTCCTTCAACCATTTGTAGGAAATATTCATTATACCGATTCTTTAGTAATTACTAACTTTTGAAATTTCAGCGTGCAAAGGTACGAAAAAATCGGTATATAGACAAATTTTTCCAAAGAAAACTATTCAATGCACTTCATAATGAAGTCCACAGCCCCATTCACGCCAAACATCCGCACATCGAGCGAGATGTCATAATTGCGTGCATCCGTCCAGTCCTTGCCCGTAAATGTCTTTGTGTAGAGTTCACGACTGTAGTCATTGTCAACCACCATGGCAGCGGCATCCCGTAGGTCAAGGCCGTATTTCTCCGCAATACGGTGCTTACGGCATTCCTCCGAGGAATGGACGAAGATTTTCAGGGCGTTGGGATGATTCTCGAAGATATGGAAGCCACAACGTCCCACAATGACGCATGACTCCTCGGCCACAATATGCCGAATGGCATCAGCCTGCGCCTCAAAGAGTTCGTGCGATGTTCTGTCATGCTCCAGTCCGCTGTATTCCGCCCGACTCATGTAGTTACGGTAGAAATCAGTGAAATCATCACGCCACAAGGGGTTACGTGCCTCTATTTTCTCCACGGCTTCTTCCACCACGCGGGCACGCTTGGCTACCTCATTCAAAATCTGCTTGTCGATCAACTTGACACCAAGGCGACGTGCCAACTCTGCCCCAATCTCATGTCCGCCTGTTCCAAACTGGCGACTGATGGTAATTACGAATTGTTCCTCCTTGTTCATAAGGCTTTGAATTTTTAGTTATTATTGATGCCACAAAGATACGAAAAAAATTTGAAACCACCAAATTTTTACCGTTATTTTTGCAAATAGGCCGCACACATTTCCGCACAGCGTTCTCCATCCACACCTGCAGAGACAATGCCACCTGCATAGCCAGCACCCTCGCCACAGGGGAAGAGTCCTTGAATACGAACATGTTGCAGTGTCTCACGATCCCTGACAATCCGCACAGGACTGCTGGTGCGCGTCTCTACGGCTATCAGTACAGCCTCGTTGGTCAGGAAACCATGCGCATTCCGCCCAAAAGTCCTGAAACCTTCCTGCAAGCGGTGGGAAACCATTTTCGGCAACCAGAAATGCAACGGACTCGATATCAAGCCTGGCGCATACGATGACTTGGGGAGGTCATAACTCAATTTGCCATTCACAAAATCGCTCATCCGCTGAGCCGGAGCCGTCTGTCTCATGTTTCCCTGCTGCCAGCACATCCGCTCCAGTTCCTCCTGGAAGTGCATCACCTTTAGTGAATCTGGGATGGGTTCCAAATCGTCAAATTGTGAAATAGTCAAATCGTCAAATGGCTGAATCTCCACGACCATGCCAGAGTTGCTCCAAGCCGTCCCACGACTCGCAGGACTCATGCCGTTTACCACAATCTGCTCTTTGTCCGTCGCTGCAGGAATCACAAAACCACCTGGACACATACAGAACGAATATACACCCCGACCCTCCACCTGTGTCACCATCGAGTACTCCGCAGCAGGCAGATACCTGCCTCTGCCTTGTTTCGAATGATATTGTATCTGGTCAATCAATTGCGACGGATGTTCGAGTCTTACACCTACTGCAATGCCCTTTGCCTCTATCTCAATCTTCGCTTCAGCCAGATATCTGTAAACATCTCGTGCTGAATGACCTGTGGCAAGAATCACCGGCCCACGATACTCCTTGTCGGCTATGCAGCCGACAAGGGTATTACCCTCCAAGATCAGCCGCGTCATACGCGTTTGAAAGTGCACCTCGCCGCCGCAGTTGATGATGGTGTTGCGCATAGCCTCGATCACCTTCGGCAGTCTGTCAGTGCCGATATGCGGATGAGCGTCAGAGAGGATAGCCGTTGAGGCTCCATGTTGACAGAACACATTCAGGATCTTGTCCGTATTGCCCCGTTTCTTCGAACGAGTGTAGAGTTTTCCGTCCGAGTAGGCACCTGCCCCACCCTCACCGAAACAGTAGTTACTCTCCGGATCCACCTTCTGGGTTTTAGTGATGTTCGCCAGATCCTTCTTGCGCTCATGCACATCTTTACCCCTTTCCAGAACGATGGGCCGCAACCCAAGTTCTATCAGCCTCAGCGCTGCAAAGAGACCTCCGGGACCTGCTCCAACGACAATCACCTGTGGCCTACCCTCCACATTCGGATAGTCCGTATGTTGGTACTCGTCATCATGAGGCTGCTCATTGATATATACACGTACTTTCAGGTTCACATATATCTGTCGCTGGCGTGCATCGATGCTGCGTTTCAGGATTCTCACACCATAGATGGTCCTCACGTCAAAGCCCTGCTCTTCCGCCAGATATGCTTTCAGCCTATCCTCCTGTGCCGCCACCTCTGGCACCACCCTTATCTGATATTCGTTCGTCATATTCTCTGCAAAGGTAGTGAAAATCGAGTGAAATGCAAAATAAATAAGATTTTATTTTCATTTCCAAGATGCATCCTGCCTTCGACCGCAGGTCAAAGATAATACTTTTTAGAGAATAAGCAAAATAATCAGCGGAAAATCGACTTTATCCAGTTCTGACTACTAAGAATAATTCCTCGCTCAAATCTGGGCGAGGAATATTTTTACGTTGAATGTTTGGTGGTTTTCAGATATTTTGTGTATCTTTGCATTATGATATTCTATTTCTCAGGCACAGGTAATACCAGATGGGTGGCACAGCAGATAGCGGAGGCCATCAACGAGGAGCTCCTCTACATCCCCGACCTCATCAGGGAGGGGCGATATTCGTTTACACTCCAGAAAGAAGAGCGTATTGGATTCTGTTTCCCCACGCATGGTTGGCAGCCCCCAAGGATTGTAAGGGAGTTTATCAGAAAGATGAAAGTGGAAGGCGGGGAATATTGTTGGGCCCTCACCACCTGTGGCGACAATATGGGCGAGTGTATGACCATCCTCAACAAGGAACTACGCACGATAGGGCTGGAGGCAGAGACGCTCTTCGCCGTCATCATGCCTGAGTCGTACGTCTGTCTGCCATTCATGCACACCGACCCCAAGGACAAGGAACTCTGGAAGATTGAGAACGCCAGACACCAACTGAGCCATATCATCCCCATCGTCAGAGACCGCAAACGGGGTATCGAGGAACTGGAGAAGGGTGCCACTCCCCGACTCTATTCCTACGTGATTGGCGGCTACTTCAACAAACACATGATCACCGACCGTAAGTTCACGGTGGATGAGAATGTATGTATCCGTTGTGGCAAGTGCGCTAAAGTCTGTCCTGTGGATAACATCAAAGGCACACCCCCCACGTGGATTCACAACGGAAGGTGTACCTGTTGCCTGGCCTGCTACCACCACTGTCCCGTCCACGCCATCAACTATGGCAAGATTACCCGTTACAGAGGGCAATATTACTATAATCATCCCCATAAAGAGTAAAAAAGTACGAATTTTCTTTGTTCTTTCTTTGTTTATTAGTACCTTTGCAGCGCCGTTGGAGTAGTCCCCGCTTGTTTTGGGGTACCGGCGGTAAGATAAATTGCATAGGAATATGAAAGTAATGAAATTCGGCGGAACGTCCGTAGGTTCCGTAAAAAGCATTCTTAGCTTGAAGAAAATTGTGGAGACAGAGGCTCGGACGCAACCTGTCGTAGTAGTAGTAAGTGCACTT
>JAFZSP010000053.1 GCA_017619335.1 Bacteroidaceae bacterium | reverse complement strand
TGAAGGGGCGGGGAAAAACGCGTGCCTTTAGGTACGCGACAACAGATTCTTATCGCGTACCTACGGCACGCATTCCATTAACTGACACATTACCAGCCATTAAAATGGCTGGCCGCTCGGCGCTCTGCGACGCTTCACACTTGAAGAACCCCTATCAAATGCCTACGGCATTACTTGCGAAAGTTGAGTCTATGTTATCTTTGCTGTAATTGATGCGATGTGTTCAAAATCGGGTGCAAAGTTACAAAGAATCCATGAAATCGCAGCCTAATAAACACTGAAAAACTCACGGCTCGTCCGTGAGTTTTTTCGTTAATCGTAGAGGACTGTGTCACAGATAGGAGAGATAGGGATTGGAGGTCTGCTCGGTGGCAATGGTGGTCGTGGGGCCGTGGCCCGGATAGACGGTGGTGGCGGGCGGAATGGTGCTCAGGAGGTGCTTGAGGGACGTGATGAGGGTCCAGTGGTGGCCGCCGGGGAGGTCTGTGCGCCCGATGGAATAGCGGAAGAGGCTGTCGCCGGAGAAGAGGATTTGCTCTTCTGGGCAATAGAGACAGATGCCTCCTGGCGTGTGGCCTGGACAAGGGATGACTTGCAGGGCGTGGGTGCCGAAGGTGACGGTGGTGGAGGCATCAAGGGGTGCGCCGGCGGTGGGCTGTTTGTCACGGAAAGGGATGCCGAGGAAGTCCTGATACTGCTGTGGCAGGCCGTTCAGCAGGGGGAGATCGGCGGCGTGACAACGGGGCTGGAGACCATAGCGCTCCTCGATGAAGCCGGCGCCGAGGATATGGTCAAAGTGGGCGTGGGTCAGGAGGTGGGCCACGGGATGTAACTCGTTGAGCTCTATGTAGTCTGTGATTTCGGCATATTCGCTGGGGCGGGATGCGCCGCAGTCAATGATAACGGCCTCGCGGCTGTCGTCACTGATGACATAGCAGTTCTCGCCTACGATGTTGACCACAAAGGTTTTAATAATACAATTCATAGTTGGACGTAAACGACTTGTTTGGTCTGGAAGTACTCTTCGGAGAAATAGTCGGAGAGGGGCGTGATGATTTTGGGTGCGCGGACCACAGCTGCTTCGTGTTCCAGTTCTCCGCCTTTGAGCGCAATGAGGCCGTTGGGCAGGGCGTTGTGTGACTGGGCAGCGATGTGAGGACGGGCGGCCTTGACGAGGTCGGCGAGGGGCATCACGGCTCGGCTGACCACAAAGTCGAAGCGTGCCGAGAGGGCTCCTGCGGGTGTTGGAGCGTCATCGGCTTTCTGCTTCTTGGGGCTCTTGACGTACTTAATCTCTTCTGCCCGAGCATGTTGGGTGGTGACATTCTGCAAGCCGAGGGCTGTGATGACTTCGTCGCAGACGCGGATTTTCTTGCCGATGGAATCCACCAAGTGGAACTGCACCTCGGGGAAGAGGATGGCCAGTGGAATACCCGGGAAACCGCCGCCAGTGCCTAAGTCCAAGACGCGTGTGCCGGGGCGGAAGTTGATGATTTCTGCGATGCCCAAAGAATGGAGTACGTGGTGCTCGTAGAGATTATCGATATCTTTCCGGCTGATAACGTTGATTTTGGCGTTCCAGTCGTGATACAAGGCATCAAGGGCCGCAAAACGTTCGCGTTGTTCAGCCGACAGAGTGGGGAAGTAGCGGGAGATTAATTCACAATTCATAATTCATAATTCACAATTCATAATTCACAATTGAAACTCTACACACTATACCTCCTGGGCCAACGGAAGAGGATGGCGAGGATGGCACAGATGCCCATGCAGAAGGGATAATATAAATAAGGTATGATTTGCACGGGCGAGAGGGCGGCGAGCGAAGCAGCCATCAAGAGCTGAGCGCCGTAGGGAATCAGTGCCTGTGCCAGACAGGAAAAGGTGTCCAGGAGACTGGCCGACTTGCGGGGGTCAATGCCATAACGGTCTGCTATCTCCTTGGCAATGGGGCCCACGGTGAGGATGGCTACGGTGTTGTTGGCCGTACAGACATCCGTGAAAGCCACCAATCCTCCGATGGTGAACTCTGCACCCCGAGCCCCATAGATGCGGCGTGTCAGACGTTCGATGACGAAAGCGATGCCGCCGCCGTGACGGATGAGTGCCATCAATCCGCCTGCCAACATGGTTACAATAATGAGCTCTCCCATCCCTAAAATGCCATTGCCCATGGCTGAAAACCAACCAAATACGTCGTAGCTCCCATAGAATAGGCCTATGATTCCGCTGAGAAGAATCCCCACGACCAGCACCACCATCACGTCCACGCCTGCTACAGCCGTGACCAGCACGACCACGTAGGGGAGCACTTTCAGCGCATCCACCGACGGAACTTGCTGTGGCGCATGCAGTTGAGTGCCAAGAATGACATAGAGGAGGAGCACGACAGCCGCTGCGGGGACCACAATCATGGAATTGACGCGGAACTTGTCGCTCATGCGGCAACCCTGGGTGCGGGTGGCCATAATCGTGGTGTCCGAGATGAAACTGAGGTTGTCACCAAAGAAAGCACCGCCCACGACCACTGCCACCACGAACGGCACATCTGTCCCCGTGGCCTCGGCAATACCCGCTGCAATGGGCGTCAGCGCCACCACTGTTCCCA
Source organism: Bacteroidaceae bacterium (assembly GCA_017619335.1). Taxonomy (GTDB): domain Bacteria; phylum Bacteroidota; class Bacteroidia; order Bacteroidales; family Bacteroidaceae; genus Physcousia. The sequence goes on along the minus strand of JAFZSP010000053.1, from coordinate 69,620 downwards.
CACTTGTTCCAATGCTCAACGAGATAAAACAGGCTGCGATAAACAGTCCGGATAACAGTAAGTTATCGGGCAGGAGTTGAAGCGTTAGATTAACCGTGGCATCAATGGCTCCCATACTCTTGGCCGAGGCCGCAAAGGCGCCTGCTAAGATGAAAATCCAAAGCATCAACATAATGTTGGCATCACCGGCGCCACGGGAGAACAGGGTGATGCGTTCCCGCAGTGGCAGGCCGCGGCAGGTGCAGACAGCATAGATGCTGGTGATCAGGAACGCCACACTGATGGGAACTTTGTAAAAGTCCCCGGCAATAATGCTGGTGACGACATAAACAGCCAGGAACACGGCAATGGGGCTGAGAGCAAGCAAACCTTTATTCATGGCGCGAAGATACGGTTTTTCTGCGACATAATGGCGTTTTCTGTGGATAAATCCATCAAAATACGTGATTTTTCTATAAAAAAGGTGTATTGCGGGTGGAGTTTTGAAGAATTATCACTACTTTTGCAGCCGAAAAGAGCAAACGGTCTCTCTGTCTCCCCCAAGACCGAGGCCGTCAATGAAAACTAAAAGCCCCTCCCCCTTGGGGGAGGTTCGGAGGGGGCTGCTATCTTATGGCAAAGATTGTAACTCTGGGCGAGATCATGCTTCGCCTGTCGCCGCAAGGCAACGATCGTTTTATTCAGACAGAATCCTTCCGCATTATTCCCGGTGGCGGAGAAGCTAATGTGGCTATTTCCGTGGCCAACTATGGCCATGAGGCCTACTTCGTTTCCAAGCTGCCGAAACATGAGATTGGGCAGATTGCCGTGAATGCCCTGCGCCGTTATGGCGTGGATACACGTTTCATCGCCCGCGGCGGTGACCGCATCGGGCTGTATTATGCAGAGACTGGTGCCTCCATGCGTCCCTCCAAGGTGATTTATGACCGTGCCCACTCGAGTATAGCAGAGGCTGTTCCCGAGGATTTCGACTTCGATGCTGTGATGGAAGGTGCACAGTGGTTCCACTGGAGCGGCATCACTCCCGCCATCAGTGACAAGGCTGCTGAGCTGACGCGTCTGGCCTGTGAGGCTGCCAAGCGTCACGGCGTGACGGTGAGCGTGGATCTGAACTTCCGCAAGAAGCTGTGGACGAGCGAGAAAGCCATCAGCGTGATGCGCCCGCTGATGAAGTACGTGGACGTCTGCATCGGTAATGAGGAAGATGCCGAGCTGTGTCTGGGCTTCAAGCCTGATGCCGACGTGGAAGGCGGCAAGACCGATGCTGCCGGTTACGAGGGTATTTTCCGTCAGATGCGGGAGGAGTTCGGTTTCAAGTATGTCGTCTCAACGCTGCGTGAGAGCTTCTCTGCCACGCACAACGGCTGGAAGGCCCTCATCTTTGACGGCAAGGAGTTCTACCAGAGCAAACGTTATGATATCAACCCGATTATAGACCGTGTGGGCGGTGGTGACAGCTTCTCCGGAGGCCTGATTCACGGCCTGCTGACAAAGGCTACGCAAGGGGAGGCCCTGGAGTTCGCCGTGGCAGCCAGTGCGCTGAAGCACACGATTAACGGGGACTTCAATCTGGTGTCAACAGAAGAAGTGGAATCACTCGCCGGCGGCAATGCCAGTGGACGAGTACAAAGATAATGTAATTGGACAATTTATGGCAAAATTCGATAAACTGGCTGTGATGGCCAAAATCAAGGAGACGGGAATGGTTCCCGTGTTCTATCACAAGGATGCCGAGGTGGCCAAGAAGGTCATCAAGGCTTGTTATGAGGGCGGTGTTCGCGCCTTCGAGTTCACCAATCGTGGCGACTTTGCCCAGGAAGTGTTTGCCGAGTGCGTGAAGTTCGCCGCTAAGGAGTGTCCGGAGCTGGCAATGGGTATCGGAAGCATCGTGGATGCCCCCACGGCCGCCATGTATATCCAGCTGGGTGCGTGCTTCGTCGTGGGCCCGCTGTTCAACCCCGAAGTGGCTCCTGTCTGCAACCGTCGCCTGGTGCCATACTGCCCGGGTTGCGGCAGCGTCAGCGAAATTGGGAAGGCCCAGGAGCTGGGCTGCGACCTGACGAAGCTCTTCCCCGGCGACGTCTATGGACCCAATATGGTCAAGGGACTGATGGCTCCGATGCCCTGGTCCAAGATCATGGTCACAGGCGGTGTCTCGCCTGATGCCGAGAACCTCCAAAGCTGGTTCAAGGCTGGCGTGTTCTGCGTCGGGATGGGAAGCAAGCTCTTCCCCAAGGACAAGGTGGCCGCAGAGGACTGGCAATATATCACCAACAAGTGCCGCGAGTGTCTGGACATCATTGCCAGCGCGCGTGCATAATCCGTGCATATTAAAAGAGTAATTATGAAACTGAAACACCTCATCTATTTGCCCGTCGCGGCGGCTTTTGCGCTCGCGTTCGTTTCCTGTGAGTGGTTCCGCGGAAAAACGGGGCAGGGGAGTGACTCCCTGCAGACGCCGCAGTTCTGCACGGCAGAATTTGAAGACAGCGTCATCATTCAAGACGTGCACGCCTTCCAGCAGCTGCGAGTAGATTTCCCTGCCGAGGAGGACACCAGTCTCATCGCCCAGAGCGTCCTCAGCTGGATCTGTGCTGAAGTGCGTGACCGCTGCTTCCCCAACTACGGGGAAGAGGCTGTTGATAGCGTGATGTCACTGGAAATCAGCAGTAATACCTTTGCAGAAGATTATGTCAATGCATACGGTCGCAAGGGCCTGAACCGCATGGCAGAAGATTTGCGTGAGATGGCACAGGATGGTTACTGTGGCGGTTACAGCAATGCGCTGTTCATCGAGTTGGAGGAGAGCACGGAGCGTTACCTGACGATGTCGCTGGGCCATGAAGTATATACGGGCGGTGCCCACGGCGGTTACTATGCAGAAAGCGTCACCTTCTTCCGCAAGGATGGCCGCCAGCTGGACTGGTCCTTCTTTGACAAGGAGAAGCGCCCCGAACTGGTGGAACTTCTGAAGAAGGGACTGATGGCCTACTTCAATGATTTTGAAGAGGACAAGGTGACAACGGATTCCGCACTCTTCGACCATCTGTTGCTCTTCGACGACCCCGACACTCCCGAGAATGAATTGGAGTATGGTCTGCCCCTGCCTGCCACCGTTCCTGCTGTCAAAGGCGACAATATGCTGTTCATCTATCAGCAGTATGAGATCGCTGCCTATGCACTTGGGTTGCCTTGTGTCTCCCTGCCTCTGACGGCAGTGAAGGATTGCCTGACAGAGGAAGGTAAACGTTACCTTGGTTTCAAGTAATTTGTTAAGTAATGCGTATTAAGCAGCTGATAATATATCTTTTATTGATGATTCCGTTCTCTGCGTCGGCGCAATATGAGCTGACGTTGGAGGGCACTCTTGTCGCTCACGATGTGGAGCGCTGCGGGTCTTTGCCGCCTGCGCTGCGACAGCTGTTGGGCAACCGGCGCGTGGAACTCAAGCAGACCACAATCAGGAAAACTCGGACAGCATCGTCCACTTCCACCATAGGTCCGTTGCTACAGTCTATCCGTGCACAGGAAGAACCTTACAATCTGCTGTGCCCACGTTGGACTTATGCTGACAGCACCGTCAGTGAGGCCCGCTGCCTCAGCGGCTGCGTGGCAACGGCCATTGAACAGGTGATGGCCTATTACCGTTACCCCGATGCGCTCCGTGACACCCTCTTCGGCTGGAGTACTGAGAATTATGTGATAGAAGATATGCTGCCCGGAACCCGCTTTGACTGGGACAACTACCTGTTGGACTACCGCTACGGCTGGACAGAGGAGCAGGGGTTGGCCATTGCACTGCCGTCTTTGGCTGCAGGGATGGCTGTGCACATGAACTATGGCTTGGGCTCGTCAGGTGCCAGCGTCTATCGTGCATTGGAACCGCTGCAGCGTGCTTTGGGTTATGGAATGGTGCGTTATTACGACCGTGTTCTCTACACCCCAGCCCGCTGGAATGCTATGTTGAAGAACGAGTTACAGCAGGGCCGACCGATTGTCTATGCAGGTCATAATATGGACTTGGGCGGACACGCCTTCAATATCGATGGCGTAGATGAACAGGGTTTCTATCATGTTAATTGGGGTTACAACGGCAGTTATGACGGCTGGTATGACCTTGACTTCCTGGACCCTTGGGAACCCATTGACCGTCCCGAGAATGGATATATCGTGGGCTTCTTCTGCAACCAGAGTGCGCTCTTCATGCATCCTTCGGCAGAGGCTGAACCGCTGGAACCTGATACCCTGGCTTTAGACAGCCTCGGTGTGACGTTGGAAAGCGTGACCTTCCTCCGCCAACCAGATATACAGGGTTATGTTCAGGCAGATTTCGAGTTCCTCAACACCGGCACAGACAGCGTGACCTACACCTACGAGGTGATGACGTGGCTCCCGACAGACACGGCCATCTTCTATCAGGCTGACTATGTGGGACTGGCGGGTCTCACCCTGGCGCCCGGTGAGCGCCGCACGATGCGCAACTATCTGAGATTTTATGAAATGGGTGATCGCCTCTTTGGCATTTCACATGACGATGTGACTATCCCGTTCCAGATGCCTGTGACAATCGTTCAGGGTGTTCGCGGGAACGTGGAGTGGGGTAGCGTCACGGCAGAGTGTTTGGAGACGGATGAGGCCACGGGCTTGTCTTCCTACACGTTCACGGTGTCTGCCAAGAACTTAGCGGATGGCGGCTATGCTGCTGATCATGTCTGTTTCTGTCTTTATGCCGACGGTCATGAGGATGAGGACTCGCGTCATTATTCCGTCCTGTCTTTGCCCGGCGGAGAGAGCGAGACGCTGAGTGTCACCTTCACCCACCTGCAGCCAGGCACTCATTATACCTTCCTGGTGCGCTGCCCTTGGGTTGTCCGCTCCCAGGCGGATTTCACCACACCGGTGCCTGCCGCCTTGCCTGTAGTGACGGCGGTCGAGAGACGACTGCCGACCCTCTTTGACCTGACGGGACGGCCTGTGGTGCAGCCGGCTCGCGGTATAATGATTCAAAATGGTAAGAAATGGTTGAGGAACTGATCGATAAATATTATCCTGAAGCAGGGTCCCAGCAGGCGGCTCTGCTTCGTCATATCCTGCTCTCACACAGCCGGAGTGTAGCGGCGATGGCTTTGGAGGTCGCTCGGCGGCACCCGGAGTTTGCTGTAGATGAGCAGTTCCTTTGGGAAGGTGCTATGCTGCATGATATCGGGATCTTCCTGACGGATGCGCCTGGTATTCAGTGCTTTGGTAAAGAGCCCTACATCTGTCACGGCCTCTTGGGTGGTGAACTCTTGCGGCGCGAGGGCTTTCCCCGTCACGCCCGCGTGGCAGAGCGTCACACCGGGACGGGCCTCACGGTGGAGACCATCCGCCGGCAGCAGTTGCCGCTACCCCTTCAGGACTTCTCGCCCGAGACACTGGAGGAGCAGATTATCTGTTATGCCGACAAGTTTTTCTCCAAGACGCGGCTGGAACAGCAGAAGACGCCCGAACAGGTGTTGCGCAGTTTGGAGAAGTTCGGCCCTGAGGGTCTGGTGATTATGAAACAATGGATGCAAAAATTCGGTTGATGCGATGTTGATGAACAGACGACAAATATTTATCATGCTCGCGGCCGCTTTCCTCGGCCTGTTCGTGGCTTCGGCTTCCACTCCGCTGGTTGGGAGGAGTCGTGTTTTTGTCGTCGATGAGGATTCCGCAGTGGCCCGCCGTCTGCAGAGTGCCGTCGTGTCACTCTTTGACTCATTGGCCACCGACACCATTTACAACGAGGGTGACACCGCACGCTTCATGATCGTTCACGGTGACACTGTCTATTTAGGACGTGCCGGACACACGGGAATAGACACCCTGGCCATCGACTCTTCCAAGCAGAGCAAGAGCGCGCTGGATGCACCCGTGGATTTCTCGGTCAAGGACTCCATTGTCTTTGACTACGGAGCCAATCGCGTCAACTTCTACGGTAATGCGGTGGTGAAGTATTCCAACCTGGAACTCACAGCAGACCGTATGGACATGAGTATCGACAGTAGTATTGTCCACGCCTTGGGTACCAAGGACTCCTTAGGGAAGGTCACCGTGCCACCCGTCTTCAAACAAGGGTCCGACGAGTATGAACCAGACCGAATTTCCTATAATTTCAAGACGCGCAAGGCGTTCATTAACAATGTCTATACTCAACAGGGTGAGGGTTTTATGACCAGTAACGAGAGCAAGCGTGACTCCTCGGGAACCATGTATGTGGCCAAAGCCAAATACACCACTTGTGACGCCCGCCACCCACACTTCTACCTCGCCCTGACCCGCGCTAAAGTCCGTCCCGGCAAGGATGTGGTCTTCGGACCGGCCTACCTGGTGCTGGAGGACGTGCCGCTGCCATTGGCTATCCCCTACGGCTTCTTCCCCTTCTCCAGCAGTTACAGCAGCGGAATGATTATGCCGACCTACGGCGATGAGACCAACCGTGGTTTCTACCTCCGTGACGGCGGATATTACTTTGCTTTCAACGACAAGATAGACCTGAAACTTTTAGGAGAAATCTACACCAAAGGCTCCTGGGGACTGAATGCACAGAGCACCTACCGAAAGCGTTACCGATACAGCGGTTCGCTCAACGCTGCCTACCAGAACACCGTCGAGGGCGAGAAAAACATGCCGGACTATGCCGTCTCCACCAGCTTCAAGGTGCAGTGGAGCCACCGTCAGGATCCAAAGGCGAATCCCAACCAGAGCTTCTCCGCAAGTGTGAACTTCTCCACCTCCAACTATGAACGCAACAACCTCACCTCCATGTATAACCCACAGAGTTATACACAGAGCACGCGCACCTCTTCCATATCCTACAGCCGCACCTTCTCCGATATTGGACTGACGCTGTCTTCCACCATGAATATGTCCCAGAACATGCGGGACAGCAGCATCAGCATGACGCTCCCCTCACTCAATATCTCCCTGGCGCGATTCAATCCTTTCAAGCGCAAGAAAGCGGTGGGCAAGGAGAGGTGGTATGAGAAGATTGCAATGTCTTACACCGGTACCTTCTCCAACAGTATCTCCACCAAGGAGGACAAGATACTACATTCCAACCTCATCAAGGACTGGAAAAACGGTATGCAGCACAAGATTCCTGTGTCTGCATCCTTCTCTGTACTGAATTATATCAATGTGACGCCCTCGTTCAATTTCACAGATCGAATGTACACCTACAAGGTCAAGCGTTTCTGGAATGAACAGGCACAAACGGAGCACCGCGACACCGTCTGGGGCTTCAACAACGTCTATGACTATAACCTCAGCCTGTCCGCTTCCACCAAACTCTACGGCTTCTACCGTCCCCTCATCGGGAAAAAGATACAGACCATCCGTCACGTATTGACACCCACCGTCAGTTTCTCCTACGCTCCGGACTTCAGCGCCTCACGCTATGGATATTATGACTCCTATGTGAAGACAGACCGCGATGGCAATGTCTCCACCGTCTCCTACTCGCCCTATCAGGGTATGATGTATGGCGTGCCATCACAAGGAATGACGGGAAGTATCTCCATGGATATCGGAAACAATATTGAGATGAAGCTGCGGACAGACAACGACTCGACCAAGAAAATCAGCCTCATCGATGAAATCGGTGCGTCAATGTCTTACAATATGGCCGCCAAAACACGACCGTGGAGTGACCTGAATACACGCCTGCGACTGAAGCTCTCCAAGAGTTACACCTTCTCTATGAATGCCGTCTTCGCCACCTACGCCTACGAGATTGACGAGAACGGCCGCGTCTATGTGGGTGACAAGACAGAGTACCACTATGGCCGATTCGGACGTTTCCAGGGCATGAGTCAGAATCTCTCCTATACCTTTAATAATCAGACCTTCTCGAAGCTCTTCGGAAAGAAAGGTTCTAAACGAGATGATAAAGAAGATGAGGAAGAAGATCAAGATGAGGACAATCTGGATATGAATGACACCAACCTGGATCCCGACATAAACAAAGGACGCACGGGTGCCAAACGTAATAAGAATGCGGGTGAGTTGGACGAGGACGGGTACCTGAAGTTCCAGTTGCCATGGTCGTTCTCTGTTTCCTACGGCGTCTCTATGCGAGAGAACACTTCCGGCACTTTCAACACGAGCAGAATGCGTTATCCCTATAAACTCACCCATACGCTCAACTTCTCCGGCAACCTACAGATTGCCGAAGGATGGAACATCTCATGGTCGTCGGGTTATGACTTCAATTACAAGAAGATATCAATGACCACGGCCTCCCTGCAACGTGACCTTCACTGTTTCAGTATGTCTTGTTCCATGGTGCTCGCGCCCTACACCTCTTTCAACTTCACCTTCGCCTGCAATGCCAGCACACTGGCCGACGCACTCAAGTGGCGCAAGCAGAGCAGCTACAGCAACCAGCAGCAGTGGTACTGAGGCGCTAAATAACGATTAAAAATGAAAAGTGAATAATGAATAATGAAAAATGATAAATAATAAATGATATAAAACGATGAAAAAGATTCTTTTACCCCTTTTGGCCGTCACCTTCCTGATGGCGTCCTGTCTCAAAGACGAGGAGACACATTTCACTCAGATCCTCAGCCCCTCGGGACTCGGTGTCGTCTTTGCCGATCAGTACACTGACACCATTTATTACAACACCACCGAGCGTCACACGGTCACCACAGCCCAGGGTTGGCTGACTCCAGAAGCCGACTTCATCAGTGACATGAAATTCAAGGACAATACCCTTTACAACTTCCGTGTGCCCATCCATTTTGATGCCAATACCACCGGCAAACGGCGCACGGGAGAGGTGCTCATCAACGCCGGCGATTACAGTGCCCAGGCCTTCTTCGTGCAGGTGGCATTCCTGAAGATCACTCGCCCCTTCCACATCGTCTCTTCTACACTGGACCTCATCAGTTTCGGCCCCCTGGGAGACAGCATCTATTCAGAGGTGGATAGCATCACCTTCACTGCCTTTGACAACTGGACACTCACAGCCGGTGAATGGGCCACACCAGCACAAACCAGCGGAAAAGCCGGAACCTACACCGTCCGCCTGGACTATACCGAAAATCCCTCTGCCACCGAACAGCGTCTTGACTCCGTCGTCCTCACTTCCCGAGGAGTATCAGAAACCATCCCCCTCTTCCAGCAGCGACATAAGGAATAGTTTTTCCATTATCCGTTATCCATTGTTAATTTTCCATCGTCCATTGTCAATTATCCATCATGCTCCGCCATTTCCTGACCACAGCCCTTTTCCTCATGACCGCCCTCGGTCTGCGTGCCAACCAGCCTGACTCGGTCTTCCTTTTCTCCTATAACCCGCATCCCTCACAGGGACTGGCCTTTGCCTACTCGGCAGACGGCAGCAACTGGAAGAGCATCGCCGACGGAGCATCCTTCGTCGGCAGTGACTTCGGCACATGGGGACCGGAAAAGAAGATGCACAGCCCCATCCTGATCCAGAAGGATGACGGCACATGGGAACTCTTCTTCCGCGTGAATAATCGCGTGAATCAGTACGCTCGCACCACGTCCCCCGACCTGATGCACTGGAAACCACAGGATTACCCCTACATGAAAGACCTGGCCACTGTCAACAGCTTCTTCGCGGCAATGGAACGTAATTCTTTCAGAGTCATTCAATTAGATGGACAGGAGCGTCGCGGATGCATCAACCGCGTGAGCTACATGCAGGTCGAGTCCATGGAGAATTTCAAGCAGGCGGCAGCCTATCGTGGACGTCTCAACAGCGAAACCCTGGCAGACGATGTCGGGCGATTCGCAGATATAATGAATAAAGAGGTACGCGCGCACGTGAAGGTGGAACCCACCAAGGCCAAGGTCATCACAGACAAGCTCATTGGTATCTTCTTTGAGGATATCAACTACAGCGCCGACGGCGGCCTCTATGCAGAACTCCTTCAGAACCGTGACTTTGAGTATGTGGAGTCCGACCGTGGCCGCGAACCCAACTGGACACCCACCAACTCGTGGACACTCAAGGGTGAAGGCACCACCTTCAGCATCTCCACCGACGAGCCCCTGCACTCCAATCAGTCTCATTATGCCGTGCTCGATGTGCAAGCCGTGGGTGCCGCCCTTGTCAACGATGGCTTCGACGGCATTGTGGTGCGCAAGGGCGAGAAATATGACATCAGTCTCTTTGCCCGCCAGCTCGGCGGCAAGGCTGGCAAGTTCCGCATCCAACTGCGAAAGGGTGAGACCGTCATTGGAGAGACCACACTCCCGGCACCGGGCAAGAACTGGAAACAGGTGAAGGGAGTCATTATCTCCCGGGAAGACGTCTCCGATGCCACCTTGGCCATCATTCCTACTGCGGTTGGTGAAGTAGCCCTGGACTTCGTCAGCCTGTTCCCACAGAAGACCTTCAAGAACCGCAAAAACGGCCTTCGTCCTGACTTGGCTCAGGTGCTGGCCGACCTCCATCCGCGTTTCATGCGTTTCCCGGGCGGTTGCGTGGCACATGGCGATGGACTGGGCAACATGTATCATTGGAAACAGACAATCGGTCCCCTCTGGGAGCGGCAGCCGCTGCGCAACATTTGGGGCTATCACCAGACACGCGGCCTCGGATACTTCGAATTCTTCCAGATGTGTGAGGACTTGGGCTGCGAACCCCTGCCCGTCGTGCCGGCGGCAGTGCCTTGTCAGAACAGCAGCACGGGCGGCGACGGACAGATGGGAGGCATACCCTTTGGACCCGAGTTTGACCAGTACAAGCAGGACATCCTTGACCTCGTGGAGTGGGCCAACGGTGACCCCAAGACCAGCCAATGGGCACGGATGCGTGCCGAAGCAGGACATCCCAAACCATTCAACCTCAAGTATATCGGCATCGGTAACGAAGACCTGATTTCCGAAGTATTCACCGAACGTTATCTCCCGTTGATAAAGGCTGTGAAGGAACGTTACCCTGACATCATTGTCTGCGGTACCACGGGGCCTTTCTACGAGGGCAGCGACTACGAACAGGGTTGGCGACTGGCCAAGGACAACAAGATTGATATGGTGGACGAGCACTATTATGTCTCACCAGGCTGGTACATCCATCATCAGGACTTCTACGACCAGTATGACCGTTCAGCCTCCCAAGTCTATCTGGGCGAATATGCCAGTCACGGCCCAGGGCGCAAGTCCACCATTGAGACAGCCCTTACCTGTGCCATGCACATTTGCGGTCTGGAGCGCAACGGCGACATTGTTCACATGAGCAGCTATGCACCCTTGTTGGCTAAGAACGGACACACCCAGTGGAACCCCGACCTCATCTATTTCGACAACCAAAACGTCTATCCCACAGTAGATTACTACGTCCAGCTGATGTGCGGACAGTCACAGGGCAACCGTTATCTGCCCACCGCTGTCACTTTGGAAGGCCAGCGTCCAGATGTGAGTCGTCGCATGGCTGTCTCCACCGTTTATGACACTGTCACCGGCAATACCTATATCAAGCTGGTCAACCTTCTGCCTACCACTGTCACCACCACCCTGGAACTCGGAGACCTGACACCAGCTGCCACCGCAGCCACCAGCATCACCCTCGCCGGTGCATGGAACGACCAGCAGGCACGACCCACCGCCCCGGCTGCCATCAACCTCGCAGCCCCAGTTACCCTTCCGGCCTACAGCTTCACCGTCATCACCATTCCCCCTCTAAACTCTCAACCTTAAACTTTAAACCTTAAACTTTAAACTAAATATGTACATCATTGGTATCGCAGGCGGCACCGGATCCGGCAAGACCACCGTTGTCCGCAAAATCGTAGAATCCCTGCCAGACTCCAAGGTGGCCGTAATACCGCAGGATTCCTATTACAATGACAACACCGGTATCCCCATGGAGGAGCGCCGGAAAATCAACTTCGACCACCCCAATGCATTCGACTGGAAACTTCTCATCCATCAGATCAACGAGTTGCGCGCAGGACACGCCATTGAGCAGCCCACCTACTCCTATATCGAGTCCAACCGAATGCCCGAGACCATCCACATCGAGCCTTGTGAGGTCATCATCATTGAAGGTATCATGGCCCTCTGCCGCAAGGAACTGCGAGACCTCATGGACCTGAAACTCTTCGTGGATGCAGACCCGGACGACCGTCTCATGCGAGTTATTGCTCGTGATATGGTGGAACGCGGACGCACGGCACAAATGGTAATGGATCGCTACGTCGATGTGCTCAAACCCATGCACCTGGAGTTCATCGAGCCCACCAAGCGCTATGCAGACCTCATCATCCCCCAAGGTGGTAACAACCAGAAGGCCATCGATATTATGCGCACCTATATTATCCACCGTCTCCACCCGTGAAGAAGCGCTTCTTCATTTTACATCTTTTATTTCTCATTCTTCTCTTGGCCGCTTGCCGTCAAGAGAAGCCCGCACCCTCTGTCATATTCGGGCAACCCGAGGAAGACATTGCACCCACCGCCTACGACCTCTCGGAGATTCAGGCCGCAGGCGAACTCATCGCTGTCACCCTGTCCGGTCCCGACACCTACTATGAATATCGCGGTCGTGGCTTCGGTCTTGAATTCGAGATGGCCGAAGCCTTCGCCAGCAGCATCGGAACCCGGCTCCGCATGGAGATGGCACCCGACACTGCCGAGCTTCTTCGTCGTCTTGCAGCAGGGGAGGCCGACCTCATCGCATTGGAAATAGACAGCGGTGGTTGGCAGGTTCGTCCCACTTCGGTTGAGTTGGCCGCAGCCGTCAAACGCTGGTGGAAACCCGATACCAAGGAACGCTTCCTTGCTGCCGAGGCTGCCCGCCGCCAGTCCCTGCAACGTTCACAGACACCACGCCTTGTCCGTCCCCCGATGCTTTCCCGGGCCCAAGGCATCATCAGCAGCTACGACAACCTCTTCATCCGTCACGCCGCCACCGCCGGGATGGATTGGCGGCTGTTAGCAGCCCAGTGTTATCAGGAGTCCGCTTTCAATCCCCGTGCCGTCTCCTGGGCCGGCGCACAGGGACTCATGCAAATCATGCCAGGCACCGCCTCCCACTTGGGACTCTCTGCTTCCGAAGTCTTTGAACCCGAGAAAAATGTGGCTGCTGCCACCCGTTACATCCGTGAACTCGCCGTCACGTTCTCCGACATTCCTGAACGCCGTGAGCGTCTCTCCTTCATTCTTGCCGCCTACAACGGTGGAGTGGGGCACGTCCGTGATGCCATGGCCCTCGCCCAGAAACACGGAAAGGACCCTCATCGTTGGGCCGACGTGAATCCCTTTATTCTCGCCCTCTCACAGCCCCGCTATTACCGTGACCCCGTTGTCAAGAACGGCTACCTTCGTGGCTCCGAGACCTCCGGCTATGTTCGCCAGATCCTGGAACGCTATTCCTTCTACCGCGGTTCCGCCCGTCCTGCCGGCAACGCCACGCCTCGTCCCTCCACCTCATCCTCTGCTGCGTCGCCTGCTTCTTCTTCCTCCCGTGTTCGTCCCCGTTCCGAATTCGTCCTCCCTACCGATACCGCGACTCCCTCTGCCACACAAGCTCCTGCACTATCCCAATAGGCTGGGTATGAAATGCTTTACCGCTTGTGCTTTCCTAGGATTTTACGAATCTTCTTGAGATAGGCGTCGGCATATTGTCGCATACCGAGGTCGTTGGGGTGAATACCCTCGACCATGGAATCCTGTGTGAATCCCAACTCTTTGTGACTCAGCAGGAAGAGGTTCTTGACGCCCTGTTTGCGGAGAGTGCGGTAGGCACGTTGTTGTTCCTCGTTGGAATGGGTGTACCAATTTACAGACTGCTGGGAGCTGACACCGTTGGCGTAATTATGCTCCACCAGCAGAATGGGTGCAGCACTCTTCTCTCGCAGGATGGCGATGCCCTTGAGTAGGCGTTCGTAGATGAGTTCAGTCCGTTCGGTGACCATATTGGGCAGGCAGTCGATGATGAACAGGCGGGCATCGATCTCTGCCAGGAAACGGAACACCTCTTCCTCTATCAGCGCGTTGCCCGAGAACCCCAGGTTGATGACGGGATAGCGTGACTCGCGGTGCAGGATATTCGTCCAGGCCATACCCGTTCGTGAGGCGCAGGCTCCCTGGGCAATCGATGTACCATAGACCACAATGGGCTGTTCTGTAGAAGCTGGCAGGAAGCGCAGCTCACGGTCTTCTGCCACTCCAATCTCCATCCACGTCACCTCGTTGTACAGTGGCAGGAAGAGTTCATAGTCATATCCCTGCTCTTCACCTGTGAAATAGGTCAGATCCTTGAACTCATAGTTGATGGTATCCTTGTAGGAGAGGTTGAACTTGCTGGCGCACCAGCGGAGCTGTCCGTTGGCATCTGTGGCGTAGAGATCCACTCCTGAGACGCCCGTCGTGGGCATGTGGAACATGTTCAGACCGCCCGTCACCTTGTAGCGCACCTTCACGCTCGGCGCATTCGTGTGGAAGCAGACCGACAGCCCTGCCGACTGCTGTGCCAGCCCCCAAACGGCTCCACGCACCTTGCCCTCGGCTCTCGGCGTCAGGCGGTGGTAGTTGTCCTTCAGTTCGCTGTTCCACCAGCGGCCGTGTACGATGTCGTTGCCCTGTGTCAGCGGATTGATCCATTTAGTCTGTGCTGACATTTCCAGCACAGACGAAATCATTAAGAAACAGATAATCAGTCTTTTCATACAGACGTTATTCCCTTTGCTGCTTATTTCTTTTTCTTGTCTGCTTTCTTCATGTACTTACGGTATGCCTCGACCAACTGCTGGCGTTGCTCGGGTGTGACGGTGATCAGACGGGTGTTGGAGTTCTCCCTCTGGCTGATGCCGTCTTTGTCATAGAAGAAAGAGTATTCCATTTTGCCGTGCAGTACGTCATAAACCTTGCCATCTTCGCCATAGCCCAGGATGAAGGGCTTGTCCCCTTGCAGTCCCCAGCCTATGAACGGTTTCTCTATGTTCCAGTCGTTCAAGGCAATGATGGTGTACTTTTTGCCATCGAGGGTCAGCTCCAAGAGTCTGTCGCTAAAGAGCTTCCGGTATTGTGACAGCACACCCTCGAACATCATGGCGGTGGTCACATCGGTGTTTTCAATTCCGGGCTTCTTGTCACGGGTCGCCCTGTCTCGGAGCTCCATTATGTAATACAGCGCACTCACCATATCCTCTTTCATCGTGCTGTACAGCCAACCCATCGTATCTAACCCGTAGATGATTCCGTCACTGAGTCCCGTGCCTTCTTTGTCGGCATTTCGGAACTGGTCAACGTACAACAGGGCTTTGTCCAGATTTTTCCTTTCTGAGGCTATCATAGCCATCGTCATTCCTGTGGCCATGATCACTGAGTCTGGAATTTCTCGTTTGTGCTTCAGCACCAATTGAAAGAGGCGTTCGTAGTACTTTTCGGCCTGGGACAGGTTGTAGATTCCGTTTTCCTTGTCGATCAGGAAGTGTCCTGCCTCCGCCTGGGCTTGCCAGTCGTCGGGGTTGTCGTTGGCGGCCTTCGTCAGGCGCATCATCTTTTCAATCTTGCTTTCAGGCTCTGTGGTCTGGGAATTCTCACTCTGAGCATTCACTGGGATTGTTACGGCGCACATCAGCGCCATGATGGTCATAATCTTTTTCATATTCATTTAAGCAGGTGAACATATTATTTATTTGTGTGCAAAAGTACAATAATTATTCTTCGTTTTCACTTCTTTCTCCATAAAAAATGTTAAATTACCGACAATTATTAACAACGATGGAGTATTCTTCCTATATTTGTACCCAAAAGAAGTTTTTCATCGAGAATTAAACAGTAAAAAACGTTAAACTGCAAATCGCTTTGGTGTGGAATAAACCATACGGAATGAAAGAAGGCTTCCTCATCGGTGGAGGCCTTATCCTTGCAGGGCTGGTGCTGGAACTGAGCTGTGGCCCTGTCGACTGGGATGCCTTCCGCTGGCCCATGGGCGGCATTGTACTGGCAGCTTTCTTCGCACTCATTACCATCATCTTCCTGTTGCGGAAGCGGGTGCGTGGTTTCCAGTTCATTGGCACCTACAAGGCCGCGATACCGGCACTGGTGTATGCCGTCGTGCTCACCATTCTCATGGGACTGACCAGGCAGACGAGCCTCACCCCCGACCCGTCTTCAATGGGCGAGGGGAGTTCTTGGATCAACCACATTCTGAATTTCTGGCCCTTCGTACTTATTTATGCCTATATGGCCTTGATTCTCGGGCAGGTGGTGCTGCGCCAGATGAAGTCGTGGGCGGCAGCCAATTTTTCACTCTTCACTCTTTACTCTTCACTTCTTTCCCATTTGGGCTTGTTTCTCGCAATGACAACGGCCACACTGGGCAATGCCGACATTCAGCGGCTGAAGATGATTACGGTGAAGGAAGAAACCGAGTGGCGTGCGATGACTTCCCAGCAGCAGATTTTGGAGATGCCCATTGCCATCGAACTGAAGGAATTTATCATGGAGACCTACGATGACGGCACTCCCCGCCGCTTTGCCTCCGACATACAGATTCTGACGAAGACGGGCAAGAACTTCCAGACCACTGTAGAAGTGAACAAGCCCGCAGAGGTGGACGGCTGGAAGATCTACCAGTACGGCTACGACATGCAGATGGGCGCCATGAGTCGGTACTCGGTACTGGAACTGGTGCGCGATCCGTGGCTGCCGCTGGTCTATACGGGCATCTATATGATGCTTGCTGGGGCCCTGCTGATGATGCTTCGTTCGATACCTTGGAGACGAGGTGTGGAGCAGGCCCGCAAACATCCCAAGACGGCGCTTCTTCTGTGTGCAGTCATTGCGGCCTGTTTCTTCTGCGTACACCATTTCATGCCCATTCTTCATTCCGACACACTGGTGCCTGCCCTGCAGAGTCCGTGGTTCAAGCCTCACATCATCGCCTATATGTTGGCCTATACCCTGATGGCATCAGCTGCCGTGATTGCCTTGTATCTGCTGTTGCAGTCGAAGCAAGGTAATTTGTACAATCTCGTCTGCATCGGCATATCGTTGATGACCATTGGTATGCTTTTCGGCGCTTTGTGGGCCAAGGAAGCTTGGGGACACTACTGGTCGTGGGACCCCAAGGAGACGTGGGCAGCCATCACCTGGTTCGCCTACCTCGTCTATGTGCATTACCGGCAAATCCCCACTCACCGGCCTCGTCTCGCCCTGTGGGTCTTGCTCATCTCGTTCGCACTCCTGCAGATGTGTTGGTGGGGCATCAATTACCTGCCCTCAGCCCAAGGCTCCAGTGTCCACGTCTATAACATGTCGTCGTAAACTGACGCTAGCGACCAAAAATAAGTAGGTGATCAAAATTAATTTACACAATCTTGCATATTTCAAGACGGTGAAACCGTCTCCTCTCAATCGCCGCGGGTCGGAACGACCTGCGGACAACAAGCGCCTGATACAAAACACGCACGCCGGAAGCGTGCCACAAGAACCAGCTTAAAATACCTTTAAGTACCTGCATCCATGTGGTGGAATCTTGCATTTGAGAGTGTCTTCGGAGAGATTCTTCTGACGCCACAGGTCACGGATTGTGGAGTATTGTGAATTATTAATTATGCATTGTGAATTGATGAGGGCTTTCATATCCACCTGTAGGTCCTTTTCACCCACGTTGAAGATGCCCACGGCAATGGCTCCGTCTGCGAGGGGACGGCTCCAGACTTCGATGTCTCCTTCCTTCAGGACGCGGTCGGCCTGCTTGCCGAGGAGATCCTGGTCAATGGCATTCACCTCGTTGTTGCACAGCAGGCCAAGGGTGAAGTCGTCCATCTGCGCGATGTCGCAGCCAATGAGCATGTTGGAGGAGACGAGTGTCCACAGGGTGATGTGGGTGTATTGCTCGTCGGGGGTCAGGCGCGTCTCGCGAAGGCCGTTGGTGTTCTCGCCCAGTCCATAGCCTACTTTGCCCACCACCAGCATATCAGGATCGTTCCAGTGCCCGATGGAGGAATACTTGGAGAGACCTGCCTGCTGACGGAATCCTACATCGTAGATGGACTTCCAGGTGTCGTTGATGTCCTGAGCCGTGCGCCAGCTGTTGCCGTCGCAATAGATACCCCATAGATACACCTGCGTACCACCCAGGGGACCGAGGCTGTAGAAGATGTCACGCGGCTGTTGGCGCAGGTACTTCTGCATCAGCAGGTAGGGACGTAGGCAGCTGGCAAAGCCCCAGTCATTTTCCTCTTCACGTACTCGCTCGTAGCTGCACCAGTCGTATTTCAGATAATCGACACCCCAGCGGTTCCAGACCTCGGCGTCTTCCTTCTCATAGCCGAGGCTGCCCAGATAGCCGCCACAGGAGGTAGCTCCGGGGGCACTGTAGATGCCGAACTTCAGTCCGCGCTCGTGGAGCCAATCGACCAGGCCTTTCATGGAGGGGAACTTCTCGTTGGCATCCAGCGTGCCGTCGGCATTGCGCGTGGGTGCTTCCCAGCCGTCATCAATATTGATGTAGCTGTAGCCGTAGTCGGCCAGACCCTTGTCGATGAGCGCCTGTGCCGAGGAAATCACCTTCTCCTGCGTGACGGTCAGTCCCCAGCAGTTCCAGGAGTTCCAGCCCATTGGCGGCGTCTGGCCAATCTTGTCTGCGCCCACCTTCAGGGTGAAGTCCTGCTGTGCACGCCCCTTGTCATTCTCGGCCACGACGGTGAAGGTCAGGTCGCCGGCACGGTCAATCTTTCCGCTCAGCACGCCGCTTTCCGTGAGTTGGAGGCCTGCGGGCAGGTTGCTGCAGGTGAACTTCATGGGCCGTTCGCCCGTGACGGGGAAACGATAGATGACGGGGGAACCGGGACGCACGCCCCACACCGGTGCGCCGTTGAAGCGTGGCGTGGCGGGAGCGGCAGGCGTCAGGATGTATTTCAGTTGCTTGCTCTCGGTGAGCACCTTTCCTGTCTTGGCGTCGGAATAGGTGGCCGTCAGCAGGCACATCTGATGCTTGTCGTAGGGCACGGACAGGCGCACTGGCTTGCCCCGCTTGATGGAAAGCTTCTTGGTCAGGGAGCTGATCTGGGCTCCCGTCTCGCGGTCGGTCAGGGTGACAGCAAAGGTTCCGCTGGTGGCCGTTGAGTAGGCATTGTTGATTTCCACGTCGCAGCGGGAGGCGCCGTCATTCTCATCCGTGAGGCTCATGGAGAGTCCGTCGGCAGCTCGGGGACAGGTGATTGTCAGAGGTTGCCCAAACAGGCCACCCGAACCGCCGCGGTTATAGACACGCACGGCAATCACGTTTTCCGCATCCAGCCGAAGTCCGTCCTTCTTGATGTCCACCACGTAGTTGCGGACATCATTCACAGCGCCGAAATAGCCTGCCGGATTGGTCGGCATACGGCCCGTGGAGCCAATCAACTTGCCATTCAGGAAGCACTCGTCCACGTCGTCGGCCTTGGGCAGGTGGAAGATGAGGGCATTCTGCTGGTCGGCACCCTGGAACACGCTATTGGGGATGGTCAAGTGGATGCGGTACCAGCCGTAGGCGTTGGTGTTCTGTGGAAAGCCCTGCTTGTCCCAGGGCGTCGTGATGTCAATTTCGCTCCACGAGGAGTCGTCCACATCGGGCAGGGCCCAATTCTTGTCGTCGCCTTGACGGAACAGCGCTTTGCTGACGGTGACGTTCTGTGCACGCAGTGGCATTCCCATCAGGGTCAACCATGCCACAAAAAACAGCGGACAGACATTCCGCACAATACTCTTTTTGGTCATATTCAGTAGTAGTTTTGGTGATTGTTCAGCGCAAAGATAGATGATATTTTCGAGATTAAGTGCGTTTTATTTCAAAAAGGCCGTTTAATTGTGGAAATGAAAGAAATTTTAACAGAAAGAGCAGCAAAGAGAGATTATGAATGTATCCGCTTGTGCATTTTAGGTTCTTTTTTTTGCTTTCAGACAAGGGATGAAGAGTTTTTTAACGTCAGAAATTTGGCGCGAAAGAAGATGAGTCGTATCTTTGCACCCAAAATTCCAGGCCATGCACTCTGATGCGATGGAAGGACAGAACAGAAGAAGCTAATTCCTTTTTTTATAGAAAAGACAATGAGAAAGTATTTCATGGCAGCAGCGGCCTTAACGCTGATAATGACAACGACGGTATTGACGTCGTGTACAAATGATGACGACCCCGTCATCAACGAGGTTGTGACCGACGACAAACCATTTCCCTACGACAGTGAGATTGACGAGAGTGTGCGGCCTGGTGATGATTTCTACCGGTACGCCCTCGGCAAGTGGCTTGATAGCGACGATCCGTCACCATCGATGGCCAAGCAGATTAAAATGGCAAACCAGCAGCTGGTGGTTAATGCCATGAACACTAGCACCGAACCCTTGATGGTGCAGCTGCGCAATCTGGTGGATGAGGCCATGGCCGACGACAGCCGAAACGTAGCGCTGCTCAGGGAGCGTCTGCAGATGCTGGAGCAGGTGGAGACCGCCGAACAGATGTACGATGCCTTTGCCAAGCTGCATCAGTGGGGGTACTGTCCGTTGGTCCGTGTAACGCCCCTCATACCAGAGGGGAGAATCATCTTCAACATAATGGGGACCGGCGGGAAGACGATGGAGATGGACACGGTGATGGCCTTCAAGGACCAAAATAAGCTGACCGAGAAGGTGACAGCCTACTGTCAGACCCTGAGCCTGCTGGGCTACAACGATGAGCGTATCTCCGAAATCGCCAAGAACGCCGAAGCCGTGGAAAAGGTAGAACTGGGGGCTTACCTTGAACAGTTCGAGTACCTGCGCAGGCCCGAGTTCTTGACGCGCGCTGCGGCTGACGATGAGGACAAGGCGGTGAGGGTGGCCGTGGGCATGCTCATGGGGCTTGACAGGGAGGCACTGGAGAACGATCTGATTATGGCAGTCACTCCTGGCATCATGCAACTGATGGCCCAACTGATGAATGCTGCCGAGCACCCGGAGTTGGTCCCCGTTTTCCGTGACTACATGATTTACAACATCATCAGTCAGGATGTCTATTGTGTGCCCCGTCTGACTGGAAAGACCGACCGTGCAGACATCTTGAATAATCTGCTCCATTACAACAAATATTTCAAGTACCGTGTGATGACAGAAAGTTTCGGTCGCGACAAAATCTACAAGCAGCAGTGCCTGGAGATACTGGAGCGCATGCGGCAGACATTCATACAGCGCGTCGAAGCCCTCGACTGGATGAGCGACGCCACCAAGGCCGAGGCTCGCAAGAAGGCCGAGTCCATGCTGTTCTACATGGGCTATCCAGACACGTGGAACGACGCGCTAACACCCATCGTGGATGGAGATTGCCTGCTGGCCGCTGCCACCCAACTGCGACAGCAAGCTACAAAGGTGATCACCGAGATGGTCAACAAGAAGCTCAACGACGTCGGTTGGGATTACTGGGGCACCGCCAATTCGTTTGTCGCCGACAATGCCTTTCACATGAAGTCAGCCAACGCTTTGATCATTCTGCCGGCGTGGATTACGAAACCCCGCTTCAACAATGAACTGAGCGAGGCCACGCTATATGCCAGTGCCTGCACCTTCAGCCATGAGTTCTGTCACGGCTTCGACGATGGAGGTGCTCAGTACGATGCAGACGGAAAAGAAAGTGACTGGTGGGCACCCGCCGACAAGCAGGCCTTCCAGCAGAAGCAACAGGCACTGGCCGCTCTCTACAGTCAGCTGGAGTTCTATCCCGGACGGATGGCAAACGGTCTGCAGACGCTGTCAGAGGATATGGCCGACTACGGAGGCGTAGAGTTGGCCCTGGACTGCTACAAGCAGAGACTCATCGAACAGGGCTTCAGAGATGAGCAATTGGACGAGCAGATCAAGAAGTTCTACCTCAGCTATGCCGAGGTTTGGAAGTATGAGACCGAACGCTCGACGGAACAACTGGAGAAAGCCTATGGAAATGATAGTCACTCCGTACCACACAACCGCATTAATGGCATGATGCGCTTGCAGGACGACTGGTACCGCCTCTACGACGTGAAGCCGACAGACAAACTCTACGTGGCACCCGAAGACCGTGTGAAAATTTGGTAATCATTTTGCGTCCAGCATCGTTGACATTTAGAAAATCCCTGCAAGCGGCTTGCTTGCAGGGATTTCTTTGGGTGACTAGTGGGACTCGAACCCACGACATTCAGAACCACAATCTGACGCTCTAACCAACTGAACTATAGTCACCATGTAAGGAGAATAGCGCAACCTCTTCGGCTTTTGCGGGTGCAAAGGTACGCTTTTCTCCTGAATTGGCCAAATAAATGGACGTTTTTTTTCTCGAGAATCCTTTTTTTCTTGTTTTTTGTGTGTTTACCCTTCCTGTTTCAACGTTCCTCTCACTCGTAGTACTCGTGTTTGGCGGCAGAGAGGGTGTTCAGCATGAGCATGCAAATGGTCATGGGACCGACGCCACCGGGAACGGGAGTAATATGGGAGGCGAGGGGTGCCACGGCTTCGAAATCCACATCCCCCTGCAGGCGGAAACCGCTCTTGCGCGAGGCATCGGGCACGCGGGTGGTGCCCACGTCGATGATGACGGCACCGGTCTTGACCATTTCGGCCTTGAGGAAAGCGGGTTGTCCAATGGCGGCAATGATGATGTCGGCCTGCAGACATTCTTCCTTCAGGGTGCGGGAGCGGGAATGGCACACGGTGACGGTGGCATCCACGCCCTTCTGCATCATCAGTTGTGACATGGGTTTGCCGACGATGTTGGAGCGCCCCAGGATGACGCACTTGCTGCCGCTGGTCTTCACGTCATAGCGGCGCAGCAGTTCCAAGATGCCCTTGGGGGTGGCGCTGACGAAGGCGGGCAGGCCAATGGCCATGCGACCGACGTTGATGGGATGGAAGCCATCCACGTCCTTGCGGTAGTCAATGGCCTCGATGACGCGCTGCTCGGCGATGTGACGTGGCAGGGGAAGCTGGACAATGAAGCCGTCAATATCTGCGTCCTGGTTCAGGCGGTCCACGCAGGAGAGCAGTTCCTCCTCGGTGATGTCTTCCTCAAACCGGAGCAGGGTGCTGCGGAAACCACATTCATCGCACGCGCGTACCTTATTATTTACGTAGGTCTCGGAGCCTCCGTCGTGACCCACGAGGATGGCTGCCAAATGGGGACGCTTGCCGCCAGCGGCGACCATGCGTTCCACTTCTTCCTTGATTTCTGCCTTGATGGTGGCGGCAGTTGCTTTTCCGTCAATTAGTGTCATTAAAGTTTAAAGTTTAGAGTTTAAAGTTTAATGTTATTACAAAGCCTATTTCCTCGGCATCTTGGCCATCATTTGTGCCATTTTGGGGTTGGTGACCATTCTCATCATCTTGCGGGTCTGGTCGAACTGCTTGATGAGGCGGTTGACAGCGGCGATGTCTGTGCCGGAACCGCGGGCAATGCGCTGGCGGCGGCTGGTATTCAGACATTCGGGGTGGGAGCGCTCGTGGGGCGTCATACTGAGGATGATGGCCTCGATGCCCTTGAAGGCATCATCATCGATGTCTATGTCTTTTAGCGCTTTACCCACTCCGGGAATCATGCTGGCCAGATCTTTGATGTTACCCATCTTCTTGATTTGCTGGATCTGGCTGTAGAAGTCGTTGAAGTCAAACTGGTTCTTGCGGATCTTGCGCTCTAGTCGGCGGGCTTCTTCCTCGTCATACTGTTCCTGGGCGCGCTCCACGAGGCTGACGATGTCACCCATTCCCAGGATGCGGTCGGCCATGCGGGCTGGATGGAAGGGGTCTATGGCTTCCATCTTCTCACCCGTGCCCACGAACTTGATGGGTTTATCCACGACGGTGCGGATGGAGAGGGCAGCACCACCTCGGGTGTCACCGTCCAGCTTGGTGAGCACCACGCCGGTATAGTCCAGGCGGTCGTTGAACTCCTTGGCGGTGTTCACGGCGTCCTGCCCCGTCATGGCATCCACGACGAAGAGCGTCTCATCGGGCTGGATGGCTTCCTTGATGGCAGCGATTTCCTGCATGAGCTTCTCGTCGATGGCCAGACGGCCGGCGGTGTCCACGATGACGATGTCATAGTTCCGAGCGCGGGCTTCGCGGATGGCGTTCTGGGCTATCTGCACGGGGTCCTGGTTGTCCGGCTCCATATAAACGGGGACTCCAATCTGTTCGCCCAGCACGCGCAACTGTTCCACGGCGGCGGGACGATAGACGTCACAAGCGGCCAGCAGGGGACGGCGGTTACGCTTGTTCTGGAGCATATTGGCCAGCTTGCCGGCGAACGTGGTCTTACCGGCACCGTTCAGACCTGCCATGAGAATGACAGCGGGATGGCTCTGGAGGTTGAGTTCGGAGGTCTCGCCGCCCATGAGCAGGGCGAGTTCGTCATGCACGATTTTGACCATCATCTGCTGTGGTTTCACAGCGGTGAGGACGTTCTGTCCAAGGGCTTTCTCCTTGACAGTATCGGTGAACTGCTTGGCGACCTTATAGTTAACGTCGGCATCCAACAGGGCGCGGCGCACGTCCTTGAGGGTCTCGGCGACGTTGATTTCAGTGATTTTTCCTTCGCCTTTCAGGATCTTAAATGAGCGTTCAAGGCGTTCTGATAGATTTTCAAACATGGGTTATCTTGATGGGAATTATGGGAGTTATGGGAATAATTGGAGCTATGGGCGGATGAAGATCTCATCGATGACGATGCCGTCGTCCAGTGCAGCGATCACCAGGCTGTGTTCGCCGTTGGCAGCCACCACTGGCAGGTCGGCCAACACGGTGGCAAAGCCCTGCAGCACATTCTGTTTCCACTGCTCACTGCGGCCCTCGGTCTCGAAGGTGCAAGTAACAGGTGCACAGTCGTCTAAGGCGACGGTGAAGCGCTGCTGCTCATTGATGGGATGAGTGGGCAGCACGCGGATCTCCACGCGGGCGGTCTTGGCGGCGCCGTAGTTGTGACGATATTTATAGGTGAGGTTGCAGTCACGGGGCAGCGGCATGGCGCGGATACTGGCGCCCAGTCCGAGCACGGGGTCCAGGATGGGTGCTCCGGAGAAGCTGGAGGCGTTATAGCTGGCACCGTAGAAGGTGGTGACGGCGGGTTCATCGGCTTTCAGGGGCGTGCTCACCTGCTGATGGGGCACGGGCTGGAAGACGGTGAGGTTGCGGGGATTGCTGCTCATGATGCCCTGCCACTTGTCTGCGCCGATGGCATTATATTTCAGCGTCAGCTCCTGCACACGGTTGTGTGCCAAGTCACTGCGGTTCCATGTGGCGGCGACGTCGTCGGCCTGCAGGTAGGGGCGTCCGTGGCGGGCCAACTGTGCACACAGGTACTTTTCGTTTTGGGCAGCAGCGGCCAGGATGGGGTATTCCACCAGTTCGTAGAAAGCATCATAGCGTTCGGGGTGCTTGCGGCGAACGGAGTCGGCCACCCACAGGGTGTTGCGCTGCAGCAAGTCATAACGGCTCAAGCGCTTGCGGATCTGGGCCTCACTCCAGGGCAGGTCCTGCACGGCGTTCCAATCCGTCTCGCTCTCCTTGGGTTCCTCCACGCGGGTGCCGGCCAGGTGTTCGGGTTTCATCTGGAAGGCCAGGTTGTAGTGCTCCTTGAGGTAGATGGACGAGAGACGAGCGATGTCACGTCCAATGTTCTTGGCACAGAACTCCTCCAGGTGGTGATTGACGCTGGTGGTGCGGATGCTGTCGATGTTCCATGCCATATCCATGAAGAGCTGGATCTGGTACTCGGCAGGTTTGATGTCGCCCACGTTCAGCACCCACATCTTGTAGGCACCGTGATAGTAGGCCTCGGTGAGCTGTTGGTACATCAGATAGGGACTGGCAGTGGCTAACCATAGGTAGTCGTGGGGACGGCCCCAGTAGCTGACGTGGTAGTAGATGCCGTTGCCGCCCAGGCGCTGCTGTTCCTTCTCTGTGGGGAAGTGGCGGATGTAGCCGTAGTTGTCGTCGGTCCACATCAGTGTCACGTCCTCGGGTATCTGCAGACCGGCGTTGTAGGCGTCCAACACTTCCTTGTAGGGGATGAAGACCTGTGGCAGTGTGTGCACGTTCTTGTTGACGTTCTTGGCCAGCAGTTCACGCTGTGCCTTGATAATCTGTTCCAGCGCTTTCTTCTGATCGTTGGCGGACTTCACTCCCTGCATGGCACCATCATGCAGCCCTCTCATTCCCAGGGTATAGACCATGGGCTGATAGGCAGTCTCCCGAACGCGCTTTTCCCAGAAAGCGAGGACGTTCTTGCGATTATGAATCCAGTCGTACTCGCCCTTGCCGCGCTCGGCCCACTCGCCGGCAGCGTTGCAGGCCAACGGCTCGCAGTGGCTGGTGCCGATGTAGATGCCGTAGGAGGATGCCAATTCCTTGTTACCGAACGTCATAAAGAACGGGCGCGTGCACTCGTGCATGGGTGGCCAATAGAGGTTCGCACGCAGGCGCAGCATCAGTTCGAAGATGCGTCGAGTGGTCTTGGGGCCTATGGCACGGTTCTGGTTGGGTTCAAAAGTCCGCGTGGCCCAAGGCAGTAGTCCCCAGTCCTCATCGTTGATGAAGATGCCCCGGAAACTGACGTCGGGCTCCTGGCGGGTGACGAAGTTGTCCTCTAACTGGAACTGGGACAGGGTGTCGGGAACCACATCAGCCCACCACTCCCAAGGCGAGACGCCCAAGTGACGGGTGAGCTCGATGATGCCGTAGGCGGCACCGTAGGAATCACTGCCTGCGATGACGAGCTGTCCTTGCTGGTTCACGGCCATGATGAAGGCCTGACGGCGCTTCTGCAGCCAGGACAAATCAATGCCGGTGGCCGCCATGCGCTGGGCTGCGGGGCCGTTGACGGAGCCAACAATGATGTTGGGTTGTGCATCGGAGGCTAACAGCTGGTAGTCCAGCACGCGCTTGAGGTCGGACTGAAGGATGTTCAGGGCAGTGAACACGACGGGCTTCTCCCGTCCATCCACGGAGATGAATCCAGACTTGTGGGCCGGTAAAACGAAAGCGCTGGCCTGCACGGTCAGCGCTATCATTGCCAGGACGAAAGTCGAGGCAAGATGTTTCATCCTGTTGCTGTGCATGAAGCGCTCGCGGATTAGTTGGCAGGAGCCTCAGCAGGAGCGGGAGTCTCCTGAACGTCGGCAGCAGGGATACCAGGCAGGTTGGACGGAGCCGTGGTCTGCTGTTCGATGGCCACACCTTCCATCACGGAAGCATCTGCAGAAGCAGAGGGCAGCATATACACAGAGATGACACTGAAGACCACCATAGCGGCTGCAAGAACCCAGGTGGCTTTCTCAATCACGTCGGTAGTCTTGCGCACACCCATCACTTGGTTGCCGCTGGCAAAGCCGCTGGCAAGACCACCTCCCTTGGACTCCTGAATGAGAACGATGAGGCACATGAAAATGGATGCGATGACTACGAGAATAACGAATAAATTGTACATTGTTTTTATGATTTAAATTGTTCTTGATTTCATTGAACTTTTTGCCCGAAAACCTCGCTATTTGCTGCTCTCATTGAGGAGTAATTTCTCGAGGAACCGGATTTGGTCTGCAAAGTAACGGCTTTTTTTTGGATAATTCAAATTTAAACGCCTAATAATTTCAATTGCCTTGCTATATTTGTGCTGTTTAATGTAAATTCGGGCCAAAGTCTCGGTAAAAAACGCTTCTGAAGGTGCATTTTCGTCACTTTCTTCATATCCGAGGGGCAGAAAATCATCCTCTTCATCGAGGTCGATTTCATCGAAGGTTTCTGCCTCCATTTTTTCCTCTTTTTGGAGGGCGTTTTCGGCCTCTTTCCCGATGGATTGTTGAGACGCTTCTTCGAGGGGGTTGGGGACCTCTGCTGAGAGGCCTTTTCCAACCTCTTCTTCCTGGGTGCCCTCCATCTGCATGAGGAAGCCCATGTAGTCTGCAGAGGCATCCACGACTCGTGTCCGACGAGGCTTGGGTTCATCCGTCTGGGTGGAGAGGAATGAATCAATGAGGGACTGTGTGCGGTCTGTGGAAGCGGCGACCTCGTGCTGCACTCGGACGGGCTTGTTGGCCGTCTCAACCTTGAACTTCTCTCCCTCTATCAGTTCGAAGAGGCGACTGCGGTCAGGGATGAAGAGGGCAGCCTGCCGCAGTTCTGCACCGAAGCGGTCACTCTGTATCTGATACAATCCCCGCAGTAGCAGCAGACGTGCCGCATGGAAATAGGGGTAACGCTCCACCAGGGCCGACAGTTCTTCCACAGAAGCGGCGTCCAGCAATTCGGGTTGTTTGATATAGGAGGTGAGGGTCACTTGGAGTATGGAGTTTAAAGTTTAGGGTTTAGAGTTTACCAGTTGGCCACAGTGGCGTTGAAGATCTGGTCTGTGATGTCTTTGGTCATTTCGGTGACCAGTTGTTCTTGGACGGCAATGAGCTGTTGGGTGGCATCATATTCCGAGGTGGCAGAGAACTGGCGCTCGAAGTCCTCGTTATGGTTCTTGTTATTGGTGAAACGAACGTTGACGGTCATCTTCAACTGCACCTGTGAACTATAACCGTCGGCAGAGACGCCTTTGTTGTACTGGTCAAAACCCGTGATTTCTCCGGCCACCACCAAATCACCGCCACGTTTGACCTGTCGGAGCTTGGTCTGTTGGGCGTAGATGTCGGTGAGTTTATTGTTGAAGATGGATTGCATCGGGGCCCAGACGTAGGCGGAACGGATGGGGAAGGGATCTATCTGGATGGTCTTGGTCTTCTCATAATCGATGCTGGCGCCATTGAACTTGTAACTGATGGCGCAGGAGGAGAGAAGGAGAGTGAGAACCCACCCCAGAAACACTCCCGTAGGTTTTTTACATTTCATCAAGTCCATATTCCTTGATTTTGCGGTACAGGGTTCGCTCACTGATGTGTAACTCGTCGGCAGCACGCTTGCGGCGTCCGCGATTCTTCTCCAGTGCTTTGATGATGAGACGTTTCTCGTGGTCTGCCAAGGAAAGCGACTCTTCCACGTATTCCTCGGCGTAGGGCGTGGGTTCATCATGTTCTGTCATCTTGGGAGCGTGGGTCACTGTGACAACTGGTGAGACAGAGACGGCAGGTGGAACTTCGACGGTGGGTGACACCGACACAGTGGCGGGAACGGTCACGGCGGGTGTGGTGACAGCCGGAACATTGACCGTCTGCACCGTACCGGAGGAGGAGATGTGCTGTTTGAGTTCCTTTAGCTCGATGTGCAGGGCGTTGATCATCTTGAACAGCATTTCACGTTCTGAAGCGTAGGTGGGGGCTTCTCCTGTTCCCTCACTCACGCGCACCAGTCCGCCTTTCTCTTCAATGGTGGGCCAAATCTCATATTCCGAGAGCACCTCGGGTGTGACCAATCGTGAGTCACGCATGAGAACTGACATTTGTTCGGTGACATTCTTCAGTTGGCGGATGTTACCTGGCCATTTGTAACGCTTCATCACTTCCTCGGCGTCCGGGGATAGAGTGATGCGTTCCGGCATCTGGTATTTGGCCGCTATTTCCATGGCGAACTTCTTGAACAGCAGTAGAATATCATCGCCGCGCTCACGCAGAGGGGGCATCTTGATGTGAATGGTGTTCAGGCGGTAATAGAGGTCCTCACGGAACTTGCCGTCCCGCAGTGCGGCCTGAATGTTGACGTTGGTGGCTGCCACCACACGGACGTTAGTCTTGCGCACCTCACTGCTTCCCACACGGATGTACTCGCCGTTCTCAAGCACGCGCAGCAGGCGTGCCTGGGTGCTCAGTGGCAGTTCACCCACTTCATCCAGAAAGAGCGTACCGCCATTGGCTGCTCCGAAATAACCCTCATGCTCCCCGATGGCACCCGTGAAAGAACCTTTCTCGTGACCAAAGAGTTCACTGTCAATAGTTCCCTCCGGAATGGAGCCGCAGTTGATGGCAAAGTACTTGCGGGTGCGACGAAGGCTGTTGTCATGAATCAGACGAGGGATGACTTCCTTGCCGACACCGCTCTCGCCGGTGATGAGCACCGAGAGGTCGGTCTTGGCTACTTGCATCGCCGTGTCCAACGCATGGTTCAGCGCCTCACAATTACCTGCGATGCCATAACGTTGTTTGATGGGTTGAAGTTCCTTGGCGTCCATTATACTTTTTCAGATTTATCTCGCTTATCCACATAGAGTTTCGGCAGCGGGTTCTGGTGGGATTCGTCCCAAGTGGCGCGGGTCCTGAAGATGTCAATGGCTGCATAAATAGCCTGACGCAGGGAGTTCTCGTTGGCCAGACCCTTGCCGGCGATGTCAAAGGCGGTACCGTGGTCGGGGCTGGTGCGCACCAGATCCAGGCCGGCGGTGAAGTTGATACCGTCATCCATGGCCAGCAGCTTGAAGGGAGCCAGACCCTGGTCGTGATACATTGCCAGGACGCCGTCGAAGCTCTCGTAGGTGTGGGAACCAAAGAAGCCGTCGGCTGGATAGGGACCATAGGTGCGGATACCTTCTTCCTCGCCTTGTTCCATGGCAGGCTTGATGGCGGTCTGCTCTTCGGTGCCCATGAGTCCCTCGTCACCAGCATGAGGATTCAGAGACAGCACAGCAATGCGAGGATTGGTGATGGCGAAGTCCCGCAGTAAAGACTGGTGGAACAGACGCAGTTTCTGGAGCACGTTCTCCTTGGTGATTTTGGAGGCAATGTCTTTGACAGGAACGTGTGTCGTGACCAGCGCCACGCGGATTTTCTCGTTCATCAGAATCATCAGGGGCTGCTGGCCTTCCTTGCCCACACGGTCCATGATGTATTCTGTGTGACCGGGGAAATGGAACGTCTCACTCTGGATGCTGTGCTTGTTGATGGGGGCTGTCACCAGAACGTCGATAAGTCCGGCCTTCCAGTCGGCAACGGCGCGCTCCAATGCTGCCAATGCAGCCTGACCAGCTTCCTGAGTGCCCTCGCCGAAATCAATCTTCACCTCTTCTGCGGTACAGGGAATGAGGTTCAGGTGGTCGGGTTGGAGGCTGCTGGCGTTGTTGACGGTGGCAAAGTTGGTCTGTAGATCCATCGCTTTGCGATGATAGCTGGCTACCTTCGGTGAACCGTAAATCACAGGGGTGCAGAGTTCCAACATGGCGGGATCTGCAAAGGCCTTGAGGATGATTTCATAACCGACGCCATTGGGGTCGCCGTGGGTAATACCTACTTTTATCTTGCTCATGGGGGAGAGTGTTAATGGGAGTTATGGGAGTTATGGGTGTTAATGGGTCTAATGGGGTGAGGGGATTGGATTATTTCTGTTTCCCTTCTCTTAAAGCTCTGCGGTCCTCAGCTGTCACGGCCACCTCTTCCAGGGTGGTAACGATGGAGGATGTCTTCTCGTCGGGTAGGTTGAGGGTGTAAAGAGAGCCTTCCAGACGGCGGATGAGTCCTCGTTTCATCTTCTCGGGGGCAAAGACGAAGCCTTCCACGACGATGACAATGTTGCGAGTGGTATCCACACGGGAGTGGCTGACAAAGGGACCGCCCATGCCATCGTTCTCCATGTACCAGAGGCCGCGGGCCTCGAGGGCGTACTGATTATGCACGACAATGGGTTTGACGAAGGTGCAGAGCGTGTCTGTGGCCATATGCATGGAAGGCAACGTGCCTGGAATATTGGCCGCCATCACACTGTCACGCTTGGCCAGAACGTATTGTTTGTTGAAAGTGGAGGGACCCTCGTAGGGGTAACTGTACATGCAAATGTTCACAAGTGCCGAAGCGCCGTTGCTGCTGGTCCAAAAGAAATGATCACCTTTCTTGTAGCTCTTGATTTCATCAGGAGCATACAATTCACAGTCAAAGAGTTCCTTGGCCAGTTCGGCCACCTTCTTGGAATGTTTGTCCTTCAGTTCCTTGACCAGACGATTCATCTCCATTTTGGTCAGGAAATCCACGATATCCTGTCCGTGTTCAAAGCAGAAGTCGGCAAAGTTCTCGGGCGAGGGACTCTGGATGGTGAGGACAATCTGGTCAAAAGCGTACTTGTCACGGGTGAACTTCATGCTGGTCTTGGAGTAAATCTGCTTATTGATATCCACCAGGATGATGTTGCGGAAGATGTTGAGAATCTGATCGAAACGCTTGGGATCCACCTGTGAAATCTTGAAAGAGGGCTCAGACTGTGGCAGTCCGGGAACATCCACGTCCAGGACTTTATAGAGGGCGCGTCCTTGTGTGGACTGCCAGTCTTTATCTGACATCACCACCATCACCTCGTAGGGACGGCCACTGGCACGCGCCATCACAAATTCCTTCTTGCACGAGGTCAACACCATCGGCAGAAGGATGGCGATGATGAGGGAGAAAATGGAAAAAAACTTCTTGTACATATTCTGCTAATTATCTTTTCATGTGTGATTCGTTCATTCTTTTGTGTTCAGCAGTCCGCAGGCGGCATCAATATCTTGACCACGTGAAGCCCGGATGGTGCATCGGATGCCGCGGTGGGTCAGGTAGTCACGGAAAGCTATCATTCGTTCCATGGATGCTTCATGCAGCGTCTCTTCATCGGGCAGTGCGTGCCAGCGGATGAGGTTCACGCGGCATTCCAGTCCGGCAAGCAAACGGACGAGTTCGCGGGCGTGGCGGTTGGAGTCATTCAGTCCGCCAAACATTGTATATTCAAATGACAATCGCCGCTGCCCTGTCCAGTCGTTCATTCGCAGCAGGTCCAGCATTTCTGTCAGACTGAAGTTGCGCTCGGCAGGAATGATGGCAGCTCGTTCCTCTGGGAAGGGATTGTGCAGGCTGATGGCTAAGTGACAGTCGCTCTCGTCGAGGAAACGGGCCAGTCCCTTGCGGAGGCCAACGGTGGAAACAGTGATGCGACGAGGACTCCAGGCCCAACCATAGCTGGCTGTCAGCAGCTGCGTGGCGCGGAGCACTGCATCAAGATTGTCCATCGGCTCGCCCTGCCCCATGAAGACAATGTTTGTCAGGCGATCACGCTCGGGCAGAGAATAGATCTGGTTCAGAATGTCTGTCACGGTGAGCTGCCCCTGGAAGCCTTGACGCCCTGTCATGCAGAAGCGGCAGGCCATCTTGCAGCCCACCTGGCAACTGACGCAGAGCGTGCCGCGGTCTTCATCGGGAATGAAAACGCTCTCCACGTGCTGTCCGCTGCGGGTCGGGAAGAGGTACTTCACGGTTCCGTCGGCGCTGTGCTGTTCGGTCAGAGGAGACATCAGTCCCACTTCATAACGCTCCGACAGTTTCTGACGGCCGGCCACACTGATGTTGCTCATGCGGGTGATGTCATCAATGCCCTTCTGATACACCCATTGTGCCAACTGCTTGGCAGCAAAAGCAGGTAATCCCTCCTCTGCCACCACGGCTTTCAGCTCGTCGGGTGTCATACCTAAAAGCGGGGTCTTGTTGGACTGCTCCATCGCGCGCGTACCTTATTTTATTATAGTAATAGTTTCATTTGCGGCGCAAAAATACAAAAAGTCCCGCAAACGAGCAAGCTTTTAAGGATTTTTTATGCCAAAATGGCAGAAACTTAACACTATTTCTGTTTGAAGAGGTCGCGTAGGGAGTAGAAGTCTTTCTTCAGAAGAATTCCAATGCCTTGTGTGGTGAGGGCAGACTTGGTGAAGTAACGGTCGTTGGTCTCGCTGTAGGCTTTCAGGCTAACGTTTCCCGATGGCGTGAGCAGCCACTGAACATCAAAGTCTCCGATGAAGTTGGTGTTAGCCATTGGGGTATCACGGTAGCCAAAGGTGCCGTTGATGAGAAGGCGGTTGTTGAGGAGACGACCGCTCAGCATACCTTCCACATCCATATCACTCCAGCCCATCTGACCTGTGGAAAGCGTGGTGCCAAAGTTCCAGTTCCGGCTTCCAATGGCGCTGGACAGGAGATCGTTGAGCTGGCCGGAGAGGGTGGAGGAGAGGAAACCATTCATAGCCGTGTTAGTCTGACTCTGTTCGGCACTGTACTCATAGGTGTAGAAGCGGTTAAGGCCCAGCAGATAAATGACTTGCAGGTTGCGCTCCTCGTCGGTGCTGATGAGAGAACGTACCATCTGTTTCACGTCTTCATTGACATTGGGAATATCAAAGTCAAAGGAGACTTGTGGCTGCTCGGCCTGTCCGCTGATGTTCATGAGGCAGTTGACGCGGACGTTGGTGGAGGGGAAATTGCTGCCGGATGCCAGATCGTTCAGGGACACGCTGGGGACAGTATAAACGGCGGTGAGATCCAGTCCGGCCCGCATGGGAGCACCGCTGAAAGTGATGGTTCCTCCCTGCTGGAACTGGAAGTCTTTGCGTATGACGTCTTGCAGGGAGAGACGGTAGTCACCGTGATCTACGCGGTAGGTTCCATACATCTCAAAACGGCCTTTGTTATAATAGTTTGCGCGGATGGTGCCACTTCCGAACAGCGTGATGTAGTCCTCGGAACGAGGATCCATCAGCAGTCTCATCTGTGCCTGTGGGTTCACCTGCATGTCAAAACTGATGCGGATATCCAGGGGTTCGTCGTTTTCATCGGAGGTCTCTGAAGAAGCGGTGCTGACAGCATTGGAGGCAGACGCGCCACTGTCTGAAAGCATGAGGGGAGCCTCTCTCTTCTTGAAGGTAATGAACTCGTTATTTGTCAGGGTTTCAGGCGTGGAAGCATTGTAGGTGAAAACGCTTCCCTGTGCAGGTTGCCCGTGCAATTCTACATTGAGGTGATCTGCGTTGCCAAAGAGCCGGCAAGTGCCTTCTGCGAAAACAGTCCCATAGAATATCTCATCGCCAAAGTCTTGGAAATCATAGCCCAAGAAGTTGTTGGCCGAAATGTCGAAGTCATAGTTGATGTCATCGAAGTGCTGCCATCTCAGCGCTCCTGTGATGTTGGCCTGATGGGCACGGCCATCGGTGCCGAGGTGGCGGTCATACATCTTGAAATTCTGAACAAACACGCCCTCTGGTCTCAGCCACACACTGTCTCCGCCCAGAGAGTGATAGCGCGTTCCCAATACAGGAATGGTCAAAGCAAGCGTGTCCATGGACAGCGCTCCCTGGAGTTCCAACTCACTGAATGGGCCATAAATGCGGGCGTGCCCAGTGGCTCTTCCTTGGAAATCCGAGAAGATGGAGCGGGTATAGTCACTGATGAAACCGGCACTGAGGTGGTGGGCCTCAATATCCAGATTCAGTCCGTTGCCAATATCATGTCCTGGCGTGACGGTCCCAAAAACGTGCGAGGTCTGAAGGTGCTCTGGCTCAGTGATATATGCATCCAGGTCGATACTCCCTGGAGCCACTCGTCCCCAGCCTCCTGTGACGTGCAGTTGGCCTAACGGTGCATGCTCAAAATGGAAGTCACTGACGTCCAAGGCGGCATTGACCACTGGCTGGGAGGTCAACAGAGTGGCAGTGACGGTGCCAGTGGCAGAACCTGCAAATTCCACATCGTGGAAATCCAGCAAACCGAAAACATATTCCAAATTAATACCGCGAAGGTGGGCAAAGAGCGTGTCGGAAGCTTCTGGCGAAACCACTCCGTTGACCTGCAGATGACGACCTTGCTGGGTTATTTCGAAATCGTTCACAGCCAGGGAACCATCGTGGAGATGGAGGTCTGCGCCGTGAACGTTCCAGACGGTGTCGGCGATGATAATCTGTGAGGGACTCAGATGGATGTTTGCTCCTATACGGTGCTGATTATCAAGGATAAATCGTGCTTTTGCTGAAAGCTGTCCGCGCAGGGATGGCTGTATGTTATTATCCCAAGTCAGGAAGGTATCCAGCGCGTCGTTCTCCGCGTCTGCCGTCAATGTGATATCTACGGGTTCGTCTTCGGGCCATCTTTGGAGCGTGGCGAAGGTGTGCAGATAGTCCCCTTGCTGACGGGCGATGAGGCTGATGGCTTTCAGTTCTTCTCCGGCAAATTTTACGTGAGGAAGGTCCGCATTGAGGTTAAATGTATGTCGTTGGTTGTCAATGTGGCCTTGGACGGTGAGGGGCTGCGGCAGTTGACAGTCGATGCTCAGGAGGCTGAAAAGGCTGTCGGCATCGGACAGTGTCACGTTGAAATCCACCACGTCGGTGCTGGCATAAGCCACGTCGTCAGAGGTTTGTAAGGGGATGAGTGAAGGCAGGGCCTTGTGAATGATGTGCTGGAAACTTCGTCCCAGTGTCAAGTATGAAAATTGTCCATTAACCTCGGCATGAATAAAGTCCCCGTTGATTTTCAGACTATTGCCTTTGGCTGTACTGCCCAAATCAAGATTCAGGTTTTCCAGTTTGAATGTTTTCCCGTTATTTGTGATGGAAAGGTCGTCAAGATTCACGGTGCCTGTGAGGGCATCCAAGGTGGATGCTTCCAGGGTGAAAGGCGCCTCACTATTCAGGTTGGTCTGTAAATGCACGGAATAATGGTCGTCTGCCACCGTTACCAGGCTTCCGAGGTGGTGTTCATTCAGGTCAAAAGAAGCCTGCAGCAAATCCACGAGCTCACCCTTGAAAAGAAAATGCTGACCGCCAATGCTTCCTCGGATGTTTTTTTCACGCAAGTTGCCTTCTGCATTTGCGCTCAGCGAGAGGTTGTCGAGGGGGAGTGTTTCGGGCGTTTCGAATAGATTGGACACTTGGAAATTATCAGTGGTCAATCGGGCTTCAAAGGTTTCTCCGTAGTCGAGAGAGCCGGAGAGGGTCGCATTGCCCAGACTCGTCATCAATTCCACCTCGCCCTCTGAGTGCTCTTTTGCGTAGGCGCCTGTACCTTTTATGTCAATGGAACCGAGACGGTTAAGCATTTGTGCCGTAGGTTCGTCCAAGGTGCCTGCATCAGACAACAGGGCTGTAAGACGGTTAGTTATGGTTGCATCCAAGCGGAGCTGATTGACATCTGCAGAAGCGGAGAATGTGGAGCCTGGTGTGTTGGGAAGCCTGATGGCGGCTGCACTTTCCAATTGCATCAGCGGTGAAGACAAGGATAGCTCGGAAATCTGGAAATGATTGTCGGCGAGAGAACAGCGGCTGTGGAGGGAAAGGGTTTCAGTGAAAGGTGATAAAGCGGGTAGGAGAGAAGACAAGTCGGAGGGAGTTACGGTGCCTTCTACGTGGGCTGATAGTGTCTCCACCATCATACTGTCTGTCCTGCTGTCACGCCGGAAGAGGGCTTCAAAACGAGGAATCCGAAAGTCAGTAGAAGGCAGAAGCAGACGAAAATCTGTGAGCTCTACATGTGTAGAGGTGCTGTCTGTAAGGTGAGCTTGAAATAGTCCCGTAAGGTTGTTTAAACTTAAACCACTTCTTGAATCCGTGAATTTTAATTCGCTGACATTTATATTAATTAAGCTATCGTCTCTAATCTCTAACGTAAGACGTGTACACAGGTCTTCTAAAGAGAAATGAGCGGGATCGAACGTGGTACGTGGTGGTTCCGAAAGGATGTCGTGGGTCAGGCGTCCTCGACGGACAATAACCGACTGAATAACCAAATCAAGGCTTGTCTCTGTGCTGTCTTCACTGGCGAGATTGTCCAGGATGAACTGAAAGTTGTAGGACGCTGAGGGGGACTGTCGCCGCAGTCGTAGGTCGTAACCAAAGAGCTGAGCGTTCACAATGTGATAATGCCCTTTTAGGAGTGAAGGGACTTGAACCTTGGAACTCAGACGAGTGGCGGAGAATAGTGTATCACCTTGTTGGTCAAACAGCAGAAGGTCATCGATGACAACTCGGTTGAAAAGTCCCAAGCGAACATTACCCACTTGCACTCTTGTCTGCAATTCACGCGAAATAATACGTTCCACACGCCCTGTGAGCCATTGCTGCGTCAGCGGTGACGCAGTAAAGAGAAGCAGGCCTAAATAAATAATCAGTAACAGGCCCACCAAAATACGTACTATGTTACGTAAAAGTTTGATGTTAATGCAATCTTTTGCCGACAAAAATACAACTTTCCTTTTATTTGACCAAGAAAGAAGCAAGAATAATGCATTTTTTTGCTTCAGAAGTGATTTTGTTGTCACTTTTTGTTTGAAATTTCACCAAAAAGCACTACTTTTGCGCAGTTTTTAGCTAAAACCATTTTATTCTTTATTCAAATTATATGGCAAATGTAATCAAGTTACGCAAAGGCCTCGACGTAAACCTGAAAGGCAAAGCGAGCTTGGAAACCATGCAGACAAAGGTCGAGGGTCAGTTCGCACTGGTTCCCGATGACTTCTATGGCATGAAACCCAAGGTCGTGGTCAAGGAAGGTGACATCGTTAAGGTCGGGGATGCCTTGTTCGTGGACAAGAACCATCCCGAAGTGAAGTTCGTTTCGCCTGTCAGCGGCACCGTGTCCCAAGTGGAACGCGGAGAACGCCGCAAGGTGATGAGCGTGCGCGTAGATGCTGATGGCAAGCAGGACGCTGTTTCCTTCACCGAGAAGGAACCGCTGAAACTGCTGTTAGAGAGCGGCTTGTTTGGATTCTTCCGCCAGCGTCCCTACGATGTGGTGGCCAATCCCGAAGAAAAGCCCAAGGCCATCTTTATCAGTGCGTTCAATAGTATGCCGCTGGCTGCGGACTTCGAGTATGTCCTCCAGGGACAGGAGAAGGAGTTCCAGGCTGGCCTCTCTCTGCTCGCCAAGATTGCCAAGGTACACCTCGGCATCAGCGCCAAGCAGAAGGCCCAGGCACTGACTGCTGCCAAGGACTGCACCGTTACCGTCTTTGA
This sequence comes from Bacteroidaceae bacterium, assembly GCA_017619335.1. Taxonomy (GTDB): domain Bacteria; phylum Bacteroidota; class Bacteroidia; order Bacteroidales; family Bacteroidaceae; genus Physcousia. The sequence continues at coordinate 30,982 of JAFZSP010000053.1, read as the reverse complement.
CGGTCCAGCTCCTGCCGGCAACGTGGGCGTGCAAATCAACAATGTTGATCCCATCAACAAGGGTGAGGTCGTGTGGACATTAGGCGCCGAAGAGGTTATCTTCGTTGGCCGTCTCTTGCTGAACGGCAAGGTTGATCTGACCCGCACAATCGCTCTGGCTGGCAGTGAAGTGAAGGCTCCGAAGTACGCCAAAATGCTTGTGGGTGCTCCGCTCGCCCCTATGCTTAAAGGACAGATTGACGAGAGCAAGAGCCTCCGAATCATCAACGGCAACCCCATGGTGGGTGTGAAGACTTCGAAGAACGGCTGGCTTGGCGCCCATGCTACCGAGGTCACTGTGATTCCCGAAGGTGACGACGTATATGAAATGCTTGGATGGATTGCTCCCCGTTTCAAGGAGTTCAGTACCAGCCGCAGCTATTTCAGCTGGCTCAAGCCTAAGAAGACTGAATATGCACTGGACGCCCGCATCAAAGGTGGTGAACGTCATATGATTATGTCTGGCGAGTATGACCGTGTGTTCCCTATGGACATCTATGCAGGTTATCTTGTGAAGGCTATCATCGCAGGTGATATCGACCGTCAGGAAGCCCTCGGCATCTATGAGGTAGCTCCCGAGGACTTCGCCATCGCCGAGTTCGTGGACAGTTCCAAACTGGAATTGCAACGCATCGTACGCGAAGGATTGGATATCCTCCGCAAGGAAAATGCATAACGCTTCGGCGTTAATGTAAAATGTAGAATGTAGAAAAGGTTTAAGTGCTATCACATTCAATCATTTTACATTTAACATTTAACATTTTACATTCGTAAACTATGAATAGTTTAAGAAAATACTTCGACAAGATAAAGCCGAACTTTGAAGAGGGTGGTAAGCTCCACGCCTTCCGTTCGCTTTATGATGGCTTCGAGACGTTTGCCTTCGTGCCGAATACCACGGCACGTGTGGGCGGAACGCACATTCACGATGCCATCGACAGCAAGCGTATTATGTCGCTCGTTGTCATCGCTCTGGTGCCTGCGTTGCTCTTTGGTATGTACAACGTTGGTTATCAGAACGCCCTCGCCGCCGGACAGCTGGAGAACGCTACCTTCTGGGGCATGTTCTTCTATGGTTTCCTGGCCGTACTGCCCAAGTTGATTGTTAGCTATGTGGTAGGCTTGGGCATTGAGTTCACTGTTGCGCAGTGGAAGAATGAGGAAATCCAGGAGGGCTTCCTCGTCTCGGGTATCATCATCCCGATGATTGTTCCCGTGAACACGCCGCTGTGGATGCTCGCCATTGCCGTTGCCTTCTCCGTCATCTTCGCCAAGGAGATTTTCGGTGGCACGGGCATGAACATCTTCAACGTTGCCCTCATCACGCGCGCGTTCCTCTTTTTCTCTTATCCTTCCTGTATGACAGGTGACGACACTGTCTGGGTGGCTCAGGATACAATCCTTGGTCTTGGCTTCGCCGTACCCGACACGTTCTCTGCTGCCACACCGTTAGGTGAGATTGCTGCTGGTGCCACGGCCCTCTCCACGAGTTTCTGTGACCAGGTCGTCGGTCTGATTCCCGGTTCCATCGGTGAGACCAGCGTTATCGCCATCGCCCTCGGTGCACTGTTGCTCCTTTGGACAGGCGTTGCCAGCTGGAAGACCATGCTGAGCGTGTTCGTCGGCGGTGCCCTGACGGGTTGGTTCTACAACGCCCTCGGCCTCTCACCCCTCGATGCTTGTCAGCACATCGTACTCGGTGGCTTCTGCTTCGGTGCTGTCTTTATGGCAACTGACCCTGTCACTTCTGCTCGTACAGAAGGAGGTAAGTGGATCTATGGCTTCCTGATTGGTTTTGTGGCTGTTACGGTGCGTGTGCTCAATCCCGGTTATCCCGAAGGAATGATGCTCGCCATCTTGCTCATGAACCTGTTCGCTCCGCTCATCGACTATTGCTTCGTTAGCCGTAACATCTCTCGTCGTGCAAAACGTTTAACATCTAAATAATCGAAGACCATGGCAAAGATTAATACAAACAGCAATGTTTACACCATCTGCTATGCAGCAGTGATGGTGGTGCTCGTGGCTTTCCTGCTGGCCTTCGTGAGCAGTGCGCTGAAGCCTGCACAGGATGCCAACGTGGCTATTGACAAGAAGAAACAGATTCTGGCTTCCTTGAATGTTCGCGGCATCGCCAAGAGCGACGTGGAAGCTAAGTATGATGAATTGATCCAAGAGACCTATGTGCTCACTCCTGACGGTCAGCAGATTGAAGGTGCCGATGCTTTCGATGTGGAAACTAAGGAGATTGGTGAGAAGTTCCCCATCTACCTGGCCAAGACAGCCGAAGGCGAGGACGCATACGTGCTTCCGCTGAAAGGTCGTGGCCTCTGGGGCGGGCTCTGGGGTTACGTGGCTCTGACGCTCGACTGTGAAAAGGTCTTAGGTGCCTACTTCGATCATGAGAGCGAGACCGCCGGTCTGGGTGCGCTCATCAAGGAAGAAAAGTTCCAAAGTCAGTTCATCGGTCGTCCCGTGATGGCTGACGGCAAGGTGGCTCTTACCGTCGTGAAGAAAGGTACCAGCGAGGCCGAGACTCAGGTTGACGGTGTCACTGGTGCAACGCTGACATCTAAAGGCGTAGGCGAAATGGTACAGTCTGGTATTAAGCAGTATGTGGATGTGGTCGTCAAAGGTATCGTCGGCGCCATCAGCAATCCTGCGGGCTGTGGCCGTCACAAAGGTTGCCAGAAACATGAAGGCTGCGGCCAACACGAAGGCTGTCAGAAGCATGAAGGTTGCGGCCAGCATGAAGGCTGTCAGAAGCATGAAGGCTGCGGCCAACATGAAGGCTGTCAGAAGCATGAAGGTTGCGACGGTTGTCCCGAGAAGGCTGGTGCCGAAGCGGGTCACAAGTGCAAGAGTGGCAACGACTGCTGTAAAAGCGGCACATGCGATAAGAGTGGTTCTTGTGGCAAACCCGGTTGCGATGGCGACAAGGCCTGCTGCGGACATCGTTAATTGAATCGCAAATCGCAAATCTAAAATCGCAAATCTATAATCGCATATTTAAGATTTGACATCAGATTTGAAATTAGCAGATTTGAAATTTGAAATAACATTATGAGTACATTATTTTCTAAAGCAAATAAGGAGGCGCTGACCAGTCCGCTGAACCTGAACAACCCCGTGGTTGTGCAGGTGCTCGGTATCTGTTCCGCCTTGGCAGTGACCGCTCAGCTGGAGCCTGCCATCGTGATGGGTCTCTCTGTGACCATCATCACCGCCTTCTCCAACTTGATTATCTCTCTCATCCGCAACTCCATTCCTAACCGCATTCGTATCATCGTGCAGTTGGTTGTGGTAGCAGCGTTGGTAACCATCGTCAGCCAGGTGCTCAAGGCCTTTGCCTACGACGTTAGCGTTCAGCTTTCCGTCTATGTCGGCCTGATCATCACCAACTGTATCCTGATGGGTCGCCTCGAGGCTTTTGCGATGATGAACAAACCCTGGCCCTCGTTCCTCGACGGTATTGGCAACGGCATTGGCTATGCCATCATCCTCATCATCGTGGGCTTCTTCCGTGAGCTGCTCGGTGCTGGCACACTCCTCGGCCTTCAGGTCGTTCCGCAGTGGTGCTACGACCACGGTTATGTGAACAATGGTATGATGACTATGCCTGCGATGTCTCTGATTCTCGTCGGCTGCGTCATCTGGGCACACAGAGCGTATAACAAAGATCTTCAGTAATCACCCGGAAAAGTAACAAAGAATTATGGAACACTTAATTAGCCTGTTCGTCCGCTCCATCTTTGTGGACAATATGATTTTCGCGTTCTTCCTGGGTATGTGCTCATACTTGGCTGTGTCCAAGACAGTGAAGACCGCTCTCGGCCTCGGCGTGGCAGTCACCTTCGTGCTGCTCATCACCGTTCCCGTTGACTATCTGTTGCAAGTTTATGTCCTCGGCCCCAACTGTTTGGTGGAGGGCGTTGACCTTAGCTTCCTCTCGTTCATCCTCTTCATCGCCGTGATTGCCGCTATGGTGCAGTTGGTGGAGATGATTGTAGAGCGCTTCAGCCCCTCGCTGTACGCCGCCCTCGGTATCTTCCTCCCGCTGATCGCTGTGAACTGCGCCATCATGGGTGCCTCGCTGTTCATGCAGCAGCGCATCACTATGCCTGACACCAACTCTCAGGCCATTACTGGCATATGGGACGCTGTGGCTTATGCACTCGGTTCTGGTATCGGCTGGCTGCTCGCCATCACCTGTCTGGCTGCCATTCGCGAGAAGATGGCCTACACTGATGTGCCTAAACCCCTTCAGGGCCTTGGTATTACGTTTATCACCGTCGGCCTGATGGCTATGGCCTTCATGTGCTTCTCCGGTCTTAACCTCTAAACAAGCAGAACAACAATGAATACATCACTAATTCTCACAAGCATTGTGGTTTTCCTCGTGATTATCATCGCGTTGGTCATCATTCTGCTTGTCGCAAAGGCTTACCTCTCTCCGAGTGGTAATGTCACGATTACAATGAATGGCAAGGACAAGCTGTCCGTGCCCCAGGGTGCCAGCCTGCTTTCCACGCTCGCTGCAGAGGGTGTCTATCTTCCCTCTGCCTGCGGTGGTAAGGGTTCTTGCGGCCAGTGTAAATGTCAGGTCGTAGAGGGCGGTGGCGAGATTCTCGACTCCGAGAAGGGCCACTTCACCCGCAAGGAACAGAAGGAACACTGGCGTCTCGGCTGTCAGTGCAAGGTCAAGGGCGACCTGGGTATCAAAGTGCCCGATAGCGTCCTCGGCGTCAAGGAATGGGAGTGCACCGTTATTGGCAACAAGAACGTCGCTACCTTCATCAAGGAGTACAAGGTGGCTCTGCCCGAGGGCGAGCACATGGACTTCGAGCCCGGCAGCTACGCTCAGATCCGTATCCCTGCATTCGACTGCATCGACTACGACAAGGACTTCGACAAGTCTCTCATTGGCGACACCTATCTGCCTGCATGGGAGAAGTTCGGACTGTTCCCGCTCAAGTGTAAGAACCCCGAACCCACCATCCGTGCCTACTCCATGGCCAACTACCCAGATGAGGGCGACATCATCACCCTCAACGTCCGCATCGCCACACCTCCCTTCAAGCCGAAGGACCAAGGCACCGGCTTCATGGACGTCAACCCGGGTATCGCTTCCAGCTACATCTTCAGCCTGAAACCCGGTGACAAGGTCATCATGAGTGGTCCCTACGGTGAGTTCCGTCCACAGTACGGCACTGGTCGTGAGATGATTTGGGTCGGCGGCGGTGCCGGTATGGCTCCTCTGCGTGCTCAGATTATGCACATGTTGAAAGGCCATGGTGTGAAGGACGAAGACCGCAAGCGCCCCATGCACTACTTCTATGGTGCACGTGCGCTGGAGGAGATTCCTTTCCTCGACGACTTCCTGCAGTTGGAGAAGGACTTCCCCAACTTCCATTTCCACCTCGCACTGGACCGTCCGGATCCCAAGGCAGATGCAGCTGGCATCAAATATACGCCGGGCTTCGTAGCTCCTGTGATGGGCGACACCTACCTCAAGGCCCACGAGGCTCCCGAAGATTGCGAGTACTACCTCTGCGGTCCTCCAATGATGGCGAAGACTGTGCTTGACCTCTTGCATAGCCTCGGTGTCGAGGATGACATGATCCGCTTCGATAATTTCGGCGGTTAGAAAAAACTTTTTTTCTTTGAAAAACACTACACACTACACAGGAGGGCAGTCCTCCTTGTAGTGTGTAGTATCATCAAAACAAAAATAATTTTCACAATGAAAAAAGTTAGTTCTTTGATTGTGTCGGTGGCAGTGATTGGGGCACTCTTCTCCTGTCAAGGAGGACAGACCTCTGATTTGCAGTCACAAGTGGATTCTCTCAACCTGAGAGTGGAGCGCCAGGCACAGGACTTGGATTTCTATCATGAGTGTCTGGCCATCATTTCTGGAGGATTGGACAGTATCGCTCAGGCCGACAGCAGCCTCATCCGACTGTCCTACAACCGAGAAAACACCATCACCAAGGAGAGCATTCAGGAAAACTTGAATGCCTATGCCAATATGCTTGTAAGACAGCGTGAACGCTTGGACGAACTGGAGGGCAAACTCAATGAGAACCATCAGGAAGTGGTTCAGTTGCGCGGCCTCATCAACCATCTCAACCAGCAGATTGCTGAGAAAGATGCTTATATCCAGGAACTTCAGGGAAAATTGGAACAGAAGGATTCCAATATCTCCCTGTTGCTGGATGAGGTGAATCGCCTCAGTCAAGCAAATGCCCATCTTACCAACACGGTGAATGCCAAAGAAGAATCTCTACAAGTGGCAACCGCGAAGCTGAATGCCGGCTATTACATCGTCGGCACCAGCAAGGAACTGAAAGAAGCTGGCATCCTCACTCCTCGCTTCTTGGCCAAGTCCAAGATGGATGTGGATAATATTGATGTCAACCTCTTCCACCAGATTGACATCCGCAATTTCAAGAAGATTGCTGTGGATGACTCCAAAATCACCATCAAGTCACAGCATCCTTCTGATTCCTACAGGATTGAATCCGACAAGAAGAATGATACTTCCACACTTTACATCCTTGATGTAAAGGAGTTCTGGAGCCTCACGCGCTTCCTGATTATTCAGAAGTAAGACACTTTGGCATCATCTACAAACGCGTCCAGACGCTAAAGCACATGCGTCTGGACGCATTCGTATTTGCGTATATACGCAATCGCGTTTGCGTCTATTCGTGGTAACGTTTGCGTCTATTCGTAGAAGCTGATAAGGTTAATGGACGATGATTTTCCGTCCTTTCAAGAGGTAGATTCCTGCTTTTGGGGAAGAGTGGGCGAGGGCAGAGGGCATCAGGGTGCGACCTGACAGATCATAAGAATCTCGGATTTCGTCCGTCATATTCACAGCTTCTACAGTAGAATGATCTCCCTCAAAGGCTTTCAGCGCAGCTGATGGGCGGCCCTGTGATGTGAAAGCGCCCTTTCCATAAGCGTTCCAGCCCCATTTGTTGTAGGCCGCAGGCTTCCACCAGCCGTAGAGTTGTGGTTCCCAGTAAAAGACCCCAGCACAGGCTGTAACACCTTTCATTTTCTTCATAAAGTCCGTCATCACTTGTGCGGCAAGTGTCTCGTTTGAAGCAGAATAGCCTGTCTCTACAATCATCACGGGGACACCGAAGCTGCTGGCCAGCGTCTGGGTGTTTTTGGCGGTGGCAGCATTTTCATTCTGCCACGAAGTCTCGGGATAATGAGAGAGACCAATCATGTCGAACTTGCCGCCATACTGCTTGAAAGACTTGAAGAACCAAACGTTGTCATCTGGACCTTTGTCGATGTGAACAATGACTTTTGCCTGTGGCAGCACGGCCTTTACAGCATCATAGCCGGCATTGCTCAGTGTCACATAGTTAGTCCATGCAGCACTGCCGCTCTTGTTCCAGTCAATTTTTCCGCTGTCCCAAATCATGCCGCTGCGGGTCTCGTTGCCTACCTGCACCCACGCAGGTTCAATTCCCTCTTGCTTCAGCGCTGTGAGTACATCAATGGTATGTGTCTTCACGGCCTCTTTCAGTTGTTCCATCGAAAGACTGCTCCAGGTTGCAGGCTTGGTCTGTCTGCCTGGGTCGGCAAAAAAGTCGCTGTAATGGAAATCAATCATCAGCGCCATTCCCTGTGCTTTTACCCGACGGGCTTTGACCAGTACATCTGCCTTGTCACTCCACGGACCATATTCTTTTTCGGGGTTTACCCAGACGCGCAGGCGGATGGCATTCATCCCTATCTGTTTCATCAGAGCCATCATCTCGGTCTCCTGCCCGTTGGCATCGTAGAATTTCTTGCCGTCGGCTTCCATTTCAGTGCACCAACTAACGTCGGCACCGCGGGCAAAAGTGGTGGCAGTCTGTGCAGCTACCGCTGAGGTTAGCAGGGCAGCCAAAAGGGTCGTTAGAGTTTTCTTCATAACATCATTTGTTGGGTTCTGGGTGCAAAAGTAAGAAAAAAGAATGGAAGTCGATGGACTTTTCCGTGTTTTTTTCCGTTCTTTCCTTTTTTTTCCGTACTTTTGCGCCCGAAATCAAGAAGAAACACCACGATGAAGGTAGCAATCGTCAAGTATAACGCTGGAAACATCTACTCTGTTATCCATGCACTGAAGCGTTTGGGCGTGGATCCCATCCTGACAGATGATGCCCGAGAACTGCGAACGGCAGACAAGGTGCTGTTCCCGGGTCAGGGTGAGGCACGTCAGGCCATGACTTATCTGCGGGAACACAACTTGGACAGCGTCATTCGTTCCCTGACGCAGCCCGTTTTAGGCATTTGCATCGGCCAGCAATTGCTCTGCCGTCATTCAGAGGAAGGTAACACCGATTGTCTGGGTGTCTTCCCTGTGGATGTGTTGCGTTTTAAGCCTCAACGGCATGAGGACAAAGTGCCTCACATGGGCTGGAATCAGATTCAGGTGAAAGGCGATTCACTCTGTAATGATCAGTCCTTCGTTTATTTCGTTCACAGCTTCTATGTACCTGTGTGTGAGTTTACAACGGCGGTCACTGATTACATTGTCCCCTTCAGCGCAGCCCTCCATCGTGACAACTTCTTCACCACACAGTTCCACCCCGAGAAGAGCGGGACTGTGGGCGAAGCTATCCTCCAGAACTTCCTGAAGTTATAAGTTTACTTTCCTCGCTCGTAGAGCTCTTCTGGCGAGTTGATTTGTGCCAACTCGTTGAGTAAATGTGCGTAACGCGCTGCCACTTCGGCAGTGTGACGTGCTCCTTTCTCTGCGGTGGCCAAAGCAGGATTACCAATTCCTGTGTCTTCACTGACGAGGTTCCAGTGACGTGGCAGCCAGGCTGTCTTCTTCTGCAGTGAAGCCAGGGCAAAACTGTTGCTGTGACCATCGCCCGCTAATTCCATGTGAACCAGCTCGGGATGATAATGCAGCATCACAGAAGTTTCCAACTCGTCGGCATGGTCACCGGGCTCGTCAAAATACTCCTTCGCTGGCAGCACAGCATACCAGTCAGAAACCAGGATGAGCATCTCAGGATAGTCCACCAACAGGTCCCGGATGAGTCCCTTGAAGCTGTTTCCGCCGTGACCGTTGACAATGAACAACCGCCGGAAGCCCTGATGATACAAGGATTCCACGATATCCGTGAGGATCGCCTGCTGTGTGCGCAGACGGTAGTGTAGGCAGAACGGCAGTTCACGCTGGCCCGGATTCTGAGCACCCATCGCCACAGGCGGCAGCACCATCGCCCGAACGCCAAACTGCTCTTGTGCCATCTGTGCAGCTTCCACCGCCACATCATGCGAGAGGATGCAGTCCGTCAAATAGGGCAGGTGACGGTTATGGGGTTCGGTGGCACCCCAAGGTAGGATGACCACATCATAATCGTTGTTCTGAACCTGACCATAATTGCAGGCGCACAGATCTACGACGACGTTGGTTTTCTCTTCTTTCATAAATGCGTACATAAATAAGGTTTGCGTGCGCAAAAGTACAGAAAAGTCGCGACTCTGATGCACAAAGGAAGAAAAAACACGCCTCTGAGTAGGCAAATTGACTGTTTTAGGGGACTTTCAAGGCAAAAACTTTAAACTCTGACCCCTAAACTCTAAACTTTTTTGTACCTTTGCGCCCAAATTCTGCGTTAAGCATCCGAAATGATAACACTCATTCCTGCCATAGACATCATCGAGGGCCGCTGCGTGCGGCTCACAAAAGGTGATTATGCGACCCAGAAGATCTATGCCGACGACCCTGCTGAAATGGCATGCAAGTTGGAGGCAGCAGGTTTCCGTCGGCTGCATGTGGTGGATCTGGACGGTGCACGTTCCAAGCACGTCGTGAATATCGATGTGCTGCGTCGTATCACTCACGAGACGAATCTCGTGGTTGATTTCGGCGGCGGTGTGAAGACCGACCAAGACCTGCAACTGGCTTTTGACGCCGGGGCTGCGATGGTCACTGTCGGAAGCATCGCAGTGACACAGCCTCAAACGGTGCTCGGATGGCTGCAGGAATTCGGTGCCGACCGTCTGGTGTTGGGAGCCGACGTCCGCGACGGCTTTATCAGCATCAATGGCTGGAAAGAGGAGAGCAAACAGGCGTTGCTGCCCTTCCTTCAGGATTATATGGAGGCTGGAATGAAGCACGTCCTCTGCACCGAAATCAGCAAGGATGGAATGCTGCAAGGCCCTGCCACTCCGCTGTATCAGCAGATAATGGAGGCCTTCCCCGAGTGTCAACTCATCGCTTCCGGCGGTGTCAGCGGCATTGAGGATATTCGCCAGCTGAACGATGCCTGCATACCTGCTGTGGTCTTCGGCAAAGCCATCTACGAAGGCCGCATCAACCTTCAGCAGCTGCTGAAGGAGTTCCCACAACTTCCAAAACAAAACGCTAAACCCTAAACTCTCAACTATACAAAGTGCTCGCCAAACGAATCATTCCCTGCCTCGACGTCAAAGACGGCCAGACCGTCAAAGGCACCAACTTCGTGAACCTGCGTCACGCCGGAGACCCCGTGGAACTGGGCAAAGCCTACAGTGAACAGGGTGCCGACGAACTGGTGTTCCTCGACATCACCGCCTCCCACGAGGGCCGCAAGACCTTCACAGAGATGGTTACCCGTGTGGCTGCTACTGTGAATATTCCCTTCACGGTGGGCGGCGGCATTGGCGAACTGGCTGATGTAGAGCGTCTGCTGAATGCCGGAGCCGACAAGGTGAGTGTCAACAGCGCTGCCCTGCGTCGGCCAGAACTCATCAATGAGATCACCAGCCACTTTGGCTCTCAAGTCTGCGTTGTCGCCATTGATGCTCACATGGACGAGCAAGGTCACTGGACGTGTTACCTCAACGGTGGCCGCATACCCACAGATCGCGACCTTTTTGCATGGGCAAAGGAAGTGGAGCAGCGCGGAGCAGGAGAAATCCTCTTCACCAGTATGAACCATGATGGTGTGAAGAACGGCTTTGCCAATGAAGCCCTTCGCCGCCTGTCCGATACGCTCTCCATTCCTGTCATTGCTTCTGGCGGAGCCGGTTGCCGCGAGCACTTCCGCGATGTTTTCCTGCAAGGTCACGCCGATGCAGCCCTTGCAGCCTCCGTCTTCCACTTCGGAGAGATCAAGATTCCTGAACTCAAACAATACCTCAGTGGCGAAGGCATATCAGTGAGGCTCTAATCCCATAACTCCCATAACTCCCAAAATTCCCATTACTCTCATTACTCCCAATGATTACTCCCAACTTCGATAAATGCGGCGGCCTCGTTCCCGCCATCATCCAAGACGCCGACACCCGTCAGGTGCTGATGCTCGGCTATATGAACCCTGAAGCCTATGATAAAACTATCGCCGAGGGCCGCGTCACATTCTACTCCCGCACTCGTCAGTGTCTGTGGACAAAGGGTGAGACCAGCGGCCACTTCCTCAACGTCGTCAGCATCAAACTGGATTGTGATCAGGACACCCTTCTCATTCGCGTTCACCCCACTGGCCCTGTCTGCCACACTGGCACTGATACCTGTTGGGGAGAGGAGAATTCAGATAATCCCCTTCTTTTCCTTTCTGCCCTTCAGGACTTCATCGAGCAGCGTCATCGCGAAATGCCCGAAGGCTCTTACACGACCAGTCTTTTCCGAGACGGCTTGAATCGCATGGCGCAGAAAGTGGGCGAGGAAGCATTGGAACTGGTTATTGAAGCTTGCAACGGCACCGACGAACGCATGATTTATGAGGGCTCAGATATGCTCTATCATCTTTTAGTACTCCTCACTTCCAAAGGCTTACGCATCGAGCAAATGGCCAAGGAACTGCAAGAAAGACACCAACCCGGATGGAAGAAACATTAATTGTCAACTATCAGCGCGTTGATATCCAACGTGACGAGCGTCTGATTCTCCGCGATGTGGATTTGCAAGTCCACGTGGGAGAGTTTGTTTGCCTCACGGGCGTCGTGGGCAGCGGTAAGACCTCGCTGCTTAAGACCATTTATGGTGAGCTGGACATCAAGAAGGGCACTGCCGAAGTGCTGGGACGTGATATGCTGCGCATCCGCCGCCGACAAGTGCCGGCGCTGCGCCGTCAGTTGGGCATTGTCTTTCAGGACTTCCGCCTGCTGAATGATCGTACCGTGCGCCGTAACCTGGATTTCGTCCTGCGGGCCACAGGGTGGAAGAAGAAAGTCGAGCGCGACGCCCGGATTCTGGAAGTGATGCAGCGTGTGGCTCTGGAGGACAAATTGGACCAAATGCCCTACGAGCTATCAGGTGGCGAGCAGCAGCGCGTCTGCATTGCCCGCGCTATTCTGAATACGCCGCGTCTGATTCTGGCTGACGAAGCCACAGGCAACCAGGACGCTGAATCAGGTCGTCGCACTGCACAAATTCTGCACGAATTGGCAGAGAGCGGAACCGCCGTCATTATGGCCACCCACAATCCCGGTCTCATCACCGACTTCCCTGCCACCATCTATGAGTGCACCCAGCAGCGTCTCCTCCGCGTGACCCAGGCAGCCGCCCCGGAACCCGCCTCTCCCGAAGTGCTCGGCGGTTCGCCCGCCGAGGTCTCCTCTTCTGATGATGCTCCCGATGACATCCCCATGGCCACCATTATTTCCCCCGATAACGAATAATCAAACACAATACCAAGACAAATGAAAGTTCTCAAATTCGGAGGCACGAGCGTAGGCTCGGCCCAGCGCATGAAAGACGTCTGCAAACTCATCACCGCCGACGGCGAACCCAAAATCGTCGTTCTCTCGGCTATGAGTGGAACCACCAACACCCTCGTTGAGATTTCAGATTATCTCTATAAGAAGAATCCCGAGGGCGCTCACAACGTCATTAACCGTCTGGAACAGCAGTATTTGGCGCACATAGACCAGCTCTACACCACAGATGAATGGCGTGAGAAGACCGAGGCCTTCCTGCAGGAAGAATTCAACTACCTGCGCTCCTTCACCAAGACACTCTTCACCAGCTTCGAGGAAAAAGTCATTTTGGCTCAGGGAGAAATCATATCCACCAACATGGTCACCAACTACCTCATGGAGCAGGGTGTGAAGGCTGTGCTGCTCTCCGCGCTCGATATGATTCGCACCGACAAGAATGCAGAACCGGACTTCAACTATATCCGAGAGAAAACCACAGCCCAGCTTGAAGCCAACCCTGGCTATGAAATCTACATCACCCAGGGCTTCATCTGTCGTAACGCCTATGGCGAGATTGACAACCTGCTTCGTGGCGGTTCGGACTACACTGCATGTCTTATCGGGGCAGTCATTGGTGCCGAGGAAATCCAAATCTGGACAGATATCGATGGTATGCACAATAACGACCCGCGTGTGGTGGAAGGCACTGAACCCGTGCGCCAACTCTACTTCGAGGAAGCTGCAGAGCTCGCTTATTTCGGTGCCAAGATTCTGCATCCAACCTGCATCCAACCTGCCAAGTTCGCCGGAGTGCCTGTGCGACTGCTCAACACCATGGATCCCACGGCCCCAGGTACCATCATCAACAACCGCATGCACCGCGGCACCATAAAGGCGGTGGCTGCCAAGGACAATATCACCTGCATCGGCATTCAGAGTTCCCGCATGTTGCTGGCTCACGGTTTCCTGCGGAAGGTCTTTGAAATCTTTGAGACTTACAAGACCAGTATCGACATGATTGCCACCTCCGAGGTCGGTGTCAGCGTCACCATTGACAATCGTGCCAACCTCAACGAAATCACCGCCGAGCTGAAGAAGTACGGCACAGTGACCGTTGAGGAGAATATGTGCATCATCTGTGTCGTCGGCGACCTCTCCACACAAAATATTGGTTTCGAAACGCTGGCCACAGACGCCCTGAAGCAGATTCCCGTCCGCATGATCAGTTACGGCGGCTCGGCACATAATATCTCGTTCGTGGTGTCCGGTGCCGACAAGAAGCGCACCTTGCAAGCCCTGCAGCAGACCCTCTTCACCTACAACGACCACGTCCGTCGTCCCTCATAACTGTCTCCAACAATGGAAAAAGTCCAATTGCGCAACTCGTCTGCCGTCAAGACTCCCTGTTACCTTTATGACTTGGAACTGCTTGACAGCACACTCCAAGCCATCAATGCCGAATCCACCAGTCATGCCAACTATCACGTCCATTATGCCATCAAGGCCAACGCCAACCCTCGCGTTCTTCAGCGGATTGCAGCCGCCGGCTTGGGAGCCGACTGTGTGAGTGGAGGAGAGATTGAGGTTGCTTTGAAGGCTGGCTTCCCTGCCAAGGAGATTGTCTTCGCTGGGGTGGGGAAGGCCGACTGGGAAATCCGCCTGGCGCTGGAAAAGGAGATTGGAATGTTCAACGTGGAGAGCGTGGAGGAACTGCAAGTCATCAACGAAATCGCTACCTCTTTAAATATACGCGCGCGTGTGAGTTTCCGCATCAACCCCGACGTGGGTGCCCACACTCATGCTCACATCACCACCGGTCGTGCTGAGGACAAATTCGGAATTGATATGGAGGATATGGTTAAGGTGATTCGCATGGCAGAATCGATGCCCCTTGTTGATTTCACGGGTTTGCATTTTCACATAGGATCGCAACTCTTGGAAATGGATGACTTCCAGGCACTCTGCGTTCGTGTCAATGAGTTGCAGGCAGTATTGGTTCGCGAAGGTCTCTTTGCGCCGAATATCAATGTAGGTGGCGGACTCGGCATTGATTATGATGCTCCAGATGCACATCCTATTCCAGACTTCCAGGCTTATTTCGACACCTTCCGTCGCGGCCTCCAACTGCGTGAAGGTCAGCAGGTTCATTTTGAACTTGGACGTGCCGTGGTCGCTCAGATGGGTTCTCTTCTTACCCGTGTCCTTTATGTGAAGCACGGCAAACAGAAGCGTTTCGTCATCGTGGATGCAGGCTTCACGGAGCTCATCCGTCCAGCCTTCTACGGCGCACTTCACGCTATCCAGAACCTTTCTGTCCCAGCGGGTAAACCGATCTACACCTACGATGTGGTAGGCCCCATCTGTGAGTCTTCCGACACCTTCGCCCGAGACTACGCCCTCCCTGAGACCCGTCGCGGAGATCTCCTGCTCTTCCGCTCTGCCGGTGCCTACGGCGAGACCATGTCTTCCCAGTACAACTGCCGTCCACTACCTGCAACCTACACCACCGACGACATCCAAAATCTCGCATAAAGCTCTTGCTATCCGTAGTTATACCTTCTCATAATCACGCAGATGCCCTTCGATACCACCTGCCAGCCGTCCTCGCACAAGACTACGAGGACTTCGAGGTCATTGTGGTGGATGTGGCTTCCACGGATGAGACGAAAGACGTGCTGGAATCACTGGAAGCCAACGAGCCGCGACTACATCATACTTTCACTCCTGCCTCAGCCCGAGACATCAGCCTTGAACGCCTGGCGTTGACCCTTGGTATTCGTGCGGCGAAGTATGATTGGGTGGTTATCACACGTGCCGATTGTCAGCCCGCGTCAGACCAGTGGCTGCGCTGCATCGCAGATACGGTTCAAGAAGGGAAAGATATCATCATCGGCGTGGCCAAGTACGACGAGAGCCACCGTACATGGTTTGACCTGAAAACCAGCTTCTTCCGCCTATGGAATACGCTCGCGAACCTTCGCTACGTAAAAAGTGGAGAGGCTGCTGTTCGTGCCGATGACTGCAATGTGGCCATCCGCCGTTCGGCGTTTTTGGAAAAGGACGGTTTCGGTCAGCAGGTAAACCTGCTCACAGGTGCTGTGGAACTCCTCGTCAATCGTCTCTCCAACTATCGCAACACCGTCACATTGACATCTCCGGAGGCCATCGTCATCCAAGACCGTCTGTCAGAACAGCGTCTCTGGAAACAGCAGCGAACCTTCTATATGGAGACCCGTCGTCACCAGCGTCACACTTTTGGTTATCGCGTCAAGCAGAACCTGAGGATGGCACTTCCGTGGTTCATGCTCTTCGTGGGTCTCTCTGTGTGGCCCCTCGTCCTTTACTTTGACGCTCCGCGTTCTGAACCTCTGTGGTTACTCCTCGGACTCATCGCTCTCCTGTTCATCATTATCCTGACCTATTTCAACGTGAGTTTCAATCGAGCTGCCGCTGCAATAGGGTATCAGCGTCTCTTCCATTTTTCCCTGCCTATCCTCTCCTTGCTCCTGCCTTTGTGGAACGTCTCTGCCTGGTTTCGTCATCGTTTCACTCCCAAAAACGAGTTCCGCAAGAAATTCATCTAACTCTTTAGTTTCAACTTCATAATGTCAAACTTCATTTCTTGGTGCCTTGAGCACCTCAACTACTGGACCATCACTTTTCTGATGACTCTTGAGAGTACCGTCATTCCAATACCCAGTGAACTCGTGGTTCCACCCGCTGCCTACCGTGCTGCTGCCGACGGCAGTGATCTCAATGTCATCCTGGTCGTTCTCTGTGCCACCCTTGGCGCCAACTTGGGTGCGCTTATCAACTATACTGCAGCCCGTTACCTCGGACGTCCCATCATTTATGCTTTTGCCAATAGCACCTTCGGGCATCTTTGCCTTCTCAACGAGCAGAAAGTGCAGAAAACCGAGCAGTATTTCACAGACCACGGTGCCACTGCCACCCTCATCGGACGCCTCGTCCCTGGTATTCGTCACCTGATTTCTATTCCGGCTGGCCTGGCCAAGATGCAGCTTTCCCGCTTCATCCTTTATACCACCATCGGCGCGGGCCTCTGGAACATCATCCTCGCTGTCATCGGTTATAGCCTCCAGAGCGTAGTGCCCGAGGACCAGCTCATGGAAAAAGTCAACGAGTACAGCCATGAACTCGGCATTGGTATGATTGTCCTTTTTCTGGGCTTTATTGCTTTCCTCATCTACAAAGGTTTCAAGAAGTCATAGCAACAAGCATCATCTGATATACACAAAAAACCACCCGTTCCTGTTCTGGGAGAAGGTGGCTTTTTCTTTCGGTGACTCCGTTGGGATTCGAACCCAAGACCCACAGCTTAGAAGGCTGTTGCTCTATCCAGCTGAGCTACGGAGCCATCTGTTTTCTGAAATCGGGCGCAAAGGTACAAAAAAAGTTTGGACTTTCGTGTGTGAGGTCCAAACTTTTTTTCGTTGAGGGCTGTTTTTTACAGCATTTTATGCCTGATGTTGTGGTCGGAGCAGGTCGTTGACGGTCTTGACGGGGTTGAAGGTCTCCAGTGGCACTTCCACGAAGACGGTGTTCCAATCGCTCATAGCACCGTTCCAGAGTCCGGGGAGTTCTAGAGCCTTGAGCTCTTTGCCGCTCTTGGACTTGAAGGAGATGAAGCCTGTGGCTGGATCCACGTAACGGGGCAGGTCGAAGCGCTGGCCCTTGTAGTCACGGATAGCGCAGACGAGATCCACGGGGTTGAAGTGGGTACCGCCGTTGAACATAGCCAAATAGGCGGGGTTGTGGGTGTCGATTTGTGAACTCTCGAGAATCTGTGGGCTGACGCTGCCGTCGGGGTTGAAAGCCAGGAAGGGGCCGCCACCGGGCTCACCCACGTTCTTCACCATTCCGCAGACACGGATGGGGCGATTGAACTTGGCGTGGAGCAGACGTGCCAACTCCTCGTTGCCGAGTTCGCTGATGCCGGGCACCTCTGTGCAGAGATCGTTGTGCAGGAAGGCTGCCATCTCTTCCAACTCGGCACGTCCGCAATTGCCCTCGTCCAGACGGCGCAGGTATTCAAAGGTCTGGCGCTGTGTGTTGACCAGCACGCCGGCGATGACTTGCTTCCAGAGTGTCGTGGCGGGTTTGAGGCTGTCGGGCACCACGTTGTCGATGTTTTTGATGAAGACCACATCTGAGGAGAGGTCTGAGAGATTCTGTATGAGCGCTCCGTGACCACCCGGGCGGAAGAGCAGGCGTCCGTCTTCGGTGCGGAAGGGCTCGTTGTCCATGGTGGCAGCGAGAGTGTCGGTGGCAGGCTTCTGCTCACTGAAGGACACCTTATATTTAATCTTGAATTTCTCCTCATACAGCGGCAGCACACGTTGGACGAGCTCCTCAAAGAGTTCGCGGTGCTCTGTGGAGACGGTGAAATGCACATCAGCAGTGCCGTCGGAGGCGGCATAGAGAGCTGCTTCAACGAGGTGTTCTTCCAGAGGCGTGCGGGCGCAGTCTTCGTATGCGTGGAACTGCAGCAGGCCCTTTGGCAGTTGTCCATAGTTCAGGCCGTCCTCGTCCAGCATGGCGCAAACCACTTCCTTGTAACGTCCCGCAGCCATGAGTGCGTCGGCACCTTCACCGTAGAGCACCTGACAAGCGTCGTCCAGTGCAGGGAAGAAGGCGAAATCGTGGATGTAGTCAAAATAGGTTTTCTCGAAGTCGGAGGTCGGTGCGTCGTGGTCACCATCACGGAACTCAAACATGTTCTTGAACATGCGTGAGGCGGCACCGCTGGCGGGCACAAACTTGGTGATGTGATGCCCTTCGGCACGGTAATCGTTCCAAGCCTCGGTGAGGGCCTGACATTCTGCGTCGGAGGGTGCGAAAATACCGTATCCGATGGCGGCCGCAGCGCGAAGCTTTAGAAAGGGGAAACCTTGACGGAACTGCTGGAGTTGGGTCTCGATTTGTTGTTCACTGATGCCTTTGGCGGCAAGTTGTTTTTTGTCTTCTGCGTTCAACATATCAATTGAATTATGAATAATGAATGGTGAATTCTGGCGGGTTAAGGGCTTAAAGTTTATGAAATTCTGGTCAAAAGTAGTAAAAAAGGTTCAAAGTTGGTGCTTGTTTGGAAGAAAAACTGTATCTTCGCATCAAATTTGTTGTATTTTGTACGAAAAATGAAAGATATACATGCTTTAAGTGTGGAAGAACGTCGCCAAATAGTGGAACTGCAGGATCAGTTGCAGCGTTTGGGGAGTGGTGAGTTTCATGCGGATGATTCCGATAAGGTGCGCCGTCTGCTATTGTCGGCTGCCGACACGCCAGCGATGCAGCGTGACGTCTTCGGTCTTCATCCTTTGGTGAAGGATTTGCAGACTGCCTACATCGTTGCCACAGAGATTGGGATGACACGTGGAGCAGTCCTTGGTATCCTGCTGAACGGGCTGGTCATCAGCGGTCAGCTGACGGTGGAGCAGGTGCGCAAGGATTTCGGCGAGGACGTAGCACTGATTGTCCACGGTCTGGCTCGCATCAGTGAGTTGTACGAGAAGAATCCCATCGTGGAGAGCGAGAATTTCCGCCAGCTGTTGTTGTCCTTTGCCGAAGATATGAGGGTTATCCTCATCGTTATTGCCTCCCGCGTCTGCATCATGCGGCAAATCAAGGATGCCGAGGACGACGAGGCACGAAGGCGCGTGGCTACGGAGGCGGCCTACCTCTATGCACCGTTGGCCCACAAGCTGGGACTGTACAAGCTCAAGAGCGAGTTGGAAGACCTTTCGCTGAAGTATCTGGAGCACGACGCCTACTACCACATCAAGGAGAAACTGAATGCCACCAAGAAGAGTCGGGACGCCTATATTGAACGCTTTATAGGCCCTATAGATGAAAAGCTTAGAGCTGCTGGACTGAAGTTTCACATGAAGGGACGCACTAAGAGCATTCACAGCATCTGGCAGAAGATGAAGAAGCAGAAGTGCGCCTTTGAGGGCGTTTATGATCTCTTCGCCATTCGCATTATTTTGGACTCGCCATTGGATCGCGAGAAGCAGGACTGCTGGCAGGTGTTCTCCATCATCACCGATATGTATCAGCCCAACCCGAAGCGCATGCGTGACTGGCTGAGTATCCCCAAAAGCAATGGTTACGAGAGTCTGCACATCACTGTTCTGGGCCCTGAAGGCAAGTGGGTGGAGGTGCAGATTCGCACAGAGCGCATGGATGAGATTGCCGAACGCGGACTGGCGGCCCATTGGCGTTACAAGGGCGTGAAAGGCGGCGAGGCTGCTGTGGAAGCATGGCTGCAGAATATCCGCAATGCGCTGGAGGCGGGTGACGACCTGCAACTGATGGACCAGTTCAAGATGGATCTCTACGAGGACGAAGTCTTCGTGTTCACTCCCCGTGGCGACCTCTTCAAACTGCCTCAGGGTGCCACGGTGTTGGACTTTGCCTACGCCATTCATACCAAAATTGGTAACAAGTGCACTGGCGGACGAATCAACGGAAAGATGGTCACCCTGCGCTATGTGCTGCAGAGCGGCGACCAGGTGGAAATCATGACCCACGTCAACCAGGTGCCCAAGCAGGACTGGCTCACTTTTGTGAAAACTGGCCGTGCCCGCGCCAAGATCCGTCAGGCACTCAAGGAGATGGCGGCCACACAGGCAGCCTTTGCCAAGGAAGAGCTGGAGCGGAAGTTCAAGAACAGGAAGATAGACATCGAAGAGAGCACGCTGATGCACGTGATGACGCGTCTGGGCTACCGTGTGGTGACCGAGTTCTATCAGGCCCTGGCCGAAGGAACTTTGGAAATCAATCAGGTGCTGGATGCCTACGTTCAACAGCAACGCTACGACCGCGGGGAGATTGCGCCCCAGCAGACCGTCAGCGCCGATACTTTCCAGCTCCAGACAGACGCCGGGGCAAAGACGCTGAAAGGTGGCGACGTCTTAGTGATCGACCAGAACCTCAGCGGCATCGATTACTCGCTGGCACGCTGCTGTCACCCTGTGTATGGGGACCGCGTCTTCGGGTTCCTCACGGCGGGCGGCGGCATCAAAATCCACCGCACCGACTGCCCCAATGCGCCGGCTTTGCGCGAGCGCTACGGCTACCGTATTATTGATGCGCGATGGGCAGGCAAGGGTAGCAACCAGTACAGCGTGACACTGCGTATCGTGGGACAGGACGACTTGGGCATTGTCAACAACATCACCAGCATCATTTCTAAGGACGAGCGCCTGCTCCTGCGCAGTATTTCCATCGACAGCCACGACGGCCTCTTTTCCGGCACGCTGACCATCATGCTGGAGGACACCACGCGCCTGAAACAGCTCATCCAGAAGATTGAGGGCGTCAAAGGTGTGAAAGCCGTGACAAGATTATAAAGACCGTTAAAAGGTATTAAGGAATTTCGCCGTTTCGGTTTTTTCTACTATCTTTGCCCGGTAAAAGTACTTCTGACAATGTATATAGTCTCATTTCATACCATAAAATCCTATCTTATCCTCTTGGCACTCACGGCGTTGCCTGTGGTGGCGACAGGACAGGAAATCACCATTGGCACCTATACCTTCAAGGATGGCGCCGAGTACCAGGGCGAGATGTTCCGCGGCAAACCCTATGGCAAGGGACAGACGCGCTTCCTCAATGGCGACCTCTATGAAGGAGAATACGTCAAGGGCAAGCGCGAGGGCTACGGCACCTACACGTTCAACGACGGCGAGCGCTACGAGGGAGAGTGGTACCAGGACCAGCAGCATGGCAAGGGCACCTTCTACTTCAAGAACAACAACCGTTACGAGGGTCTGTGGTTCCGCGACTTCCAACAAGGAAAGGGAACGATGTATTATTACAACGGCGACCGCTACGAGGGCGACTGGGAAGAGGACAAGCGAATGGGGCTGGGAACCTACATCTATGCCAGCGGCGACCGCTACGACGGCACATGGCGTTATGACCTCAAGGACGGCCAAGGCACCTTCTCCTGGGCCAACGGCGCCCACTACTCTGGTGGCTGGAAGATGGGGAAAATGCACGGTCAGGGAACCTACAACTATGCCAATGGCGACATTTATCGTGGCAACTTCGAGGAGGACCAGCTGCAGGGCAAGGGTATCTACCTCTTTAACAATGGCGACCGCTACGAAGGCTCCTACAATCACAGCCAGCGCGAGGGCGAAGGCATCTTTGTCTATGCCAATGGCAACAAGTACGTGGGACAGTTCCGCGCGGGACTGAAGCACGGTACGGGCACCTTCACCGCCACCGACGGCACCACCTACGTGGGCCAGTGGCAGAACGACAAGAAAGAAGGCCGCGGCAAGTACACCTGGGCCAACGGCGACGTATATGACGGTGAGTGGAAAAACGGCATGATGGATGGAGAAGGGATACTCCGCCAGAAGGACGGCACCAAGTTCCGCGGGCAGTTCTCCCAGGGCGAGAAACATGGCAAGTGCGTGATGGAAACGCCCGACGGCGTGCGCTTCGAAGGTTCCTACGCCAACAACGAGCGTGATGGCGATTTCGTGGAAAAAGACAAGAACGGAGACGTCACTCGGCGCGGCCATTATACACGCGGGATTTTGGACAGATAAAGTGTCGTTGCGTGACTTATAAAGTGCCAAATCGGCGGTCTGAAAGCACCGATTTGGCACTTTCCTTTTGCTCAAACGCCCCTCGTGAACACTTTTTGAGCCAAATATTTCGCTGTTTCAAAAGTTTTTTGTACCTTTGCGCCGCATTTCAAAAAAGGTAGTATGATTGTAGATACAATAGACCATCTGAGCCACTACGCAGCGCTGAATCCCAGATTCGAACTCGTAGTGGAATTCCTGAGCAAAAACAACCTGGCAGAACTGGAAGCCGGGATACATCATATTGACGGAGAAAACGTGTATGTGAACGTCCAGGAAGCTCCCGTGAAGAGCCGTCAGCAGGCTCGTTTCGAGTCCCACCGCAGGATGATTGATATCCAAGTGCCAGTCTCCGCTCCCGAGGAACACGGATGGGCGCCCCTCGCAGCCTTGCCTGTAGGTGAATACAACGCCGACAGCGACATGACCTTCCACGATCCGCTGCCTCCCGCGACGCCCGACACGGTGGCTCAGACCTATTTCACACTCTGTCCCGGACAGTTCGCCATCTATTTCCCCACCGACGGCCATGCACCGGCCATCACCACAAAGGCGCTCCGCAAAGCCATCTTTAAAGTTAAGGCTTGAGGCGGGGCCTCTTTTCGTATCACACCCTGTGGAACCAAAACCAAAACATACAAATGGCTAAGAAAGAAACCAAGAGCACTGCTGCAGCCAAGACCACCAAGAAGGCATCGGCCAAACCCGCGAAGAAAACGGCCAAAACCGCTGCCACCAAGAAGACTGCACAGAAGAAGAATGCCCCTCAGCCTGTCAAGCAACTCAGACTTGTGCATAATGATGAATGGCTGGCGCCTTTTGCTCCCGCTATCGAAGGACGTCATCAACATGTCCTGGACAAACTCGCAGAACTCACCAATGGAGGCAAGCAGAAACTGACGGATTTCGCCACAGGATACCTCTACTATGGTTTACACCGTGTGGAGAAGAAGTGGGTCTTCCGCGAGTGGGCACCCAATGCCACCGAGATTTACATTATCGGAGAATTCAACAATTGGCAGGAGGACAAGGCCTACGCCCTGCGCCGACTGGCACGCAGCAATGGAGCCTGGGAAGCCAAGCTCCCCGCCAAAGCCATGAAACACGGCCAGCTCTACAAACTCTCCGTGCACTGGGAAGGCGGACAGGGTGAACGCATACCTGCCTGGGCCACACGTGTTGTGCAGGACGAACAGACCAAGATCTTCTCCGCACAGGTGTGGGCCCCCGAGACAGCGTATGAGTGGCAGGTAACCAAGTTCAAACCCAACACTTCTCCGCTCCTCATCTACGAGTGCCACATCGGAATGGCACAGGACGCCGAGAAAGTGGGCACCTACACAGAGTTCCGCGAGAACGTGCTGCCACGCATCATCAAGGATGGTTACAACTGCATCCAGATCATGGCCATTCAGGAGCACCCCTACTACGGCAGCTTCGGCTACCACGTCAGTAGCTTCTTCGCTGCCAGCAGCCGGTTCGGAACGCCCGAGGAACTGAAACAGCTTATCGACGCTGCCCACGCCGCAGGTATTTCTGTGATTATGGATATCGTCCACAGCCACGCTGTGAAGAACGAGAACGAGGGCCTTGGCAACTTTGCCGGCGACCCCAACCAGTACTTCTACGCTGGCGGTCGCCGCGAGCACCCCGCGTGGGACAGCCTCTGCTTTGACTATGGCAAGAACGAGGTTCTCCATTTCCTGCTCTCCAACTGCAAATACTGGTTAGAGGAGTACCATTTCGATGGCTTCCGCTTCGACGGCGTCACCTCCATGCTCTACTACAGCCACGGACTCGGTGACAACTTCATGGGCTACGGTGACTACTACAACGGCAACGAGGATGACAATGCCATTGCCTACCTCACGCTGGCCAACCTTCTCATCCACGAGGTGAACCCCAAGGCTCTCACCATCGCCGAGGAAGTCTCCGGAATGCCGGGTCTGGCAGCACCCTTCAAGGACGGCGGCTACGGCTTCGACTACCGCATGGCCATGAACATTCCCGACTACTGGATAAAGATTATCAAGGAGTTGCGTGACGAAGACTGGAAACCCAGCAGCATGTTCTGGGAGGTCAAGAACCGTCGTGCCGACGAGAAGACCATCTCCTACTGTGAGAGTCACGACCAGGCACTGGTGGGCGACAAGACCATCATCTTCCGATTGATTGATGCCGATATGTATTGGCATTTCAAGAAGGGTGACGAGAACTACAACGTGGAGCGCGGTATCGCCCTGCACAAGATGATTCGCCTGCTCACCGCCAGCACCATTAACGGTGGTTACCTCAATTTCATGGGTAACGAGTTTGGGCATCCAGAGTGGATTGACTTCCCCCGTGAGGGCAACGGATGGAGCTGCAAGTACGCTCGTCGTCAGTGGAACCTCGTGGACAACAAGGAGTTGTGCTACCATTACCTGGGCGACTTTGACCAGCAGATGCTGAAGGTCCTGAAGATGCAGAAGGATATCCAGAAGACCCCTGTCACCGAGATCTGGACCAACGACGGCGATCAGGTGCTGGCCTATCAGCGTGGTGAACTGCTCTTTGTCTTCAACTTCTCCTACAATCGCAGCTACACCGGTTACGGATTCATGGTTCGTCAGGGAACCTACAACATCCTGCTCAACACCGACGACGTTGCTTTCGGCGGTCACGGCTTGAATGATGACAGCGTGAAGCACCTCACCAACTATGATCCGCTGCTGGCTCGTGACAACAAGGGATGGTTGAAGCTCTACTTGCCCGCTCGTTCAGCAGTGGTGCTGATGAAGTCTAAGGACGAATAAATCCCTTCGCCGATTCAATCATCACGGTGTCCCGAATCTCCTTTTCGGGGCACCGTTTTCATTACCGCAAAAGTGCTTTTTCGCGCGCGCGCAAACCTTATTTATATATACATCTACTCATGAAAATAAACCGATTTTATCTCTGAGCTGGTCCAAAAATTCCCCAAAAAGACACAGAATGGAGGTTTTGGACCGCTGTGAATGCACTTTTTACTTTAATTCGTTGGAAAAAAGCGAGAATTGTTGTACTTTTGCAGCCAAATTAAAAACCCTCTAAGGTAAATGACTTCAGATAACCTCCTTCCCGACTATATTTTTGAGGCCAGTTGGGAAGTCTGTAATAAAGTGGGCGGAATATACACCGTCCTTTCCACACGCGCGAAAACCCTGCAAGATCAATTCCCCGATCATGTGATTTTCATCGGTCCTGATGTATGGCAGGATAAGACCAATCCTCTTTTTGAAGAAGACCCCAACCTCTTTGCCGACTGGCGCAGGAAAGCTGCCGGCGAGGCTTTGGACGTTCGGGTGGGACGCTGGCAAGTGCCGGGAGAACCCATCGCCATTCTCGTGGATTTCTGTCCCTTCTTTGCACACAAGAACGACATCTATGGCGCCCTCTGGCGTGACTTCCAGGTGGATAGCCTCCATGCCTATGGCGATTATGACGAGGCTTCTATGTTTTCCTATGCTGCGGCACGCGTCGTGGAGAGCTATTTCCATTTCTGTCTGAACCCCGCCCAGCGCGTCATCTATCAGGCTCACGAATGGATGACCGGTCTGGGTGCTCTCTACCTACAGAAGCACGTTCCCTCCATCGCTTCCATCTTCACCACCCACGCCACCACTATTGGCCGGAGCATTGCTGGCAATGGCAAGCCGCTGTATCAATACCTCTTTGCCTACAACGGCAACCAGATGGCCGCCGAGCTGAACGTGGAGAGCAAGCACAGCATCGAACGCCAGACAGCTCACCACGCCGACTGCTTCACCACCGTCAGCGACGTCACGGCCCGCGAGTGTGTGGAGCTGCTAGACAAGGCGCCGGACGTCGTGCTGCCAAACGGCTTTGAGATGGATTTCGTCCCCAAAGGCGCCAAGTTAACCGCCGCACGCCGTCGTGCCCGCAAGTGTATTCTCCAGGTGGCCAATGCACTGATGAATGCACAGTTGGGCGATGAGACCCTCATCGTTTCCACCAGCGGACGCTACGAGTGGAAGAACAAGGGCATTGATGTCTATCTGGAAGGCCTCGACCGTCTGCGTCGGCAAGCCGAACAGCTGGAACGTCCTGTCCTGGCACTCGTTGAGGTGCCTGCCTGGCAGGCCGGACCCCGTGAGGACCTCCAGGAGAGAATGGAAATCGCCGATTCCTCAACCACGCTGCCCGATCCCTTCATCACACACGTCTTGCGCGAACCCTGGAACGATCCCGTGACCGCTACGCTCCGTGCCAAGGGCATCAACAACGACCCCGAAGACAAGGTGAAAATCATGTTCGTGCCCTGTTACCTCGATGGGCAGGACGGCATCTTCAACCTCCATTATTATGACCTGCTCGTGGGCGTGGATCTCACGGTCTATCCGTCCTATTACGAGCCTTGGGGCTACACCCCATTAGAGAGCGTGGCTTTCCACGTTCCCTGCCTCACCACCACACTCGCCGGTTTCGGCGTCTGGGCCGAGGAGATGAAAGCCGCCGGCGCCGACGAGGCTGTCAACGGACAGGTGGAAGGCTTTTCCTCTGTCTGCCATTTGGACACCGACGGCGTGGAAGTCATCCCCCGTACCGACTACAACTTCAGTGAAGTGGCCGACCGCATCGCCGGTGAAATCCTTGGCTTTGCTGCCCTGGACAGGAAGCAGACCGACATTGCCCGTCGTGCTGCTGCCACATTGGCGGCAAAGGCCGAATGGAAGCATTTTGTCAAATTTTATTACAAAGCATACGATGTGGCCCTGCGCAAAGCCGCAGAGCGACTTAACAAGTAAACAACCAACTTTTAATAAAGAAAAAGCGTAATGAAAATCAAAGCAAGTAATGCAAATGAAGCTCAGTGGAAACCCGTTGTCGTGAAGAGCAACATTCCGGAAGAGCTGAGTAAGTTGGAAGAGCTGGCCCACAATATGTGGTGGGCCTGGAACCACAGTGCACGCAGCCTGTTCACCCATCTGGATCCCGCACTCTATGAGGAGTGTGGACAGAATCCTGTCCTCATGCTGGAACGTCTGAGCTACGAGAAGCTCTCCGACCTGGCCAAGGACAAGGACATCCTCAAGCGCATGAACGACACCTATAAGGAGTTCCGCGCCTACATGGATGTGGAGCCTCGCAAAGACCGTGCCTCAGTGGCTTATCTGTGTATGGAATACGGTCTGAATCAGGCACTTAAGATTTACTCTGGTGGCCTCGGCATCCTGGCTGGAGACTATGTGAAAGAAGCATCCGATTCCAATGTTGATATGGTGGCAGTGGGCTTCCTCTATCGCTATGGCTACTTCACCCAGACGCTCTCCATGGACGGCCAGCAGATTGCCAACTATGAGGCACAGAACTTCGGCTCCCTGCCCATCGAACAGCAGTTAGACAAGGACGGAATGCCACTGGTCATCGATGTCCCCTACATGAACTATCAGGTTCACGCCTACGTCTGGCGCGTCAACGTCGGTCGTGTGAAACTCTATCTGCTGGACACCGACAACGACATGAACAGCGAGTTTGACCGCTCCATCACCCACGCCCTCTACGGCGGCGACTGGGAAAACCGCCTCAAGCAGGAAATCCTCCTCGGTATTGGTGGCGTGCTGCTCCTGAAGAAGCTCGGCATCAAGAAAGATGTTTACCATTGCAACGAGGGACACGCTGCCCTTTGCAACGTACAGCGTCTCGTGGACTACGTCCAGAGCGGTCTCAACTTCAACCAGGCTCTGGAACTCGTGCGCGCCTCTTCTCTCTATACTGTACACACGCCCGTGCCCGCCGGTCACGACTACTTTGACGAAGGCCTCTTTGGCAAGTACATGAGTGGTTACGCACAGCTCCTGGGCATCACCTGGGACGAGTTCATCGGTATGGGACGTCAGAACCCCGACGACCACGGCGAGCGTTTCTGCATGAGCACCTTCGCCTGCAACACTTGTCAGGAGGTCAACGGCGTCAGCTGGCTCCACGGTGAGGTCTCCAAGAAGATGTTCCAGAATATCTGGCGCGGCTACTTCCCCGAGGAGAGCCACGTGGGCTACGTCACCAACGGCGTGCACTTCCCCACCTGGTGTGCCCACGAGTGGCGCAAGCTCTACGCCAAGCACTTCGACCCCAACCATCTTGCCGACCAGTCCAACGAGGAGATCTGGCGCGCCATCTACAATGTGCCTGATGCTGAGATCTGGAAGACACGCATGCAGCTGAAAACCAAACTCGTGGATTACATCCGCGAGCAGTTCCGCGACAGCTGGCTCAAGAACCAGGGCGATCCCAGCCGCGTCGTCAGCCTCATGGACAAGATCAACCCCAACGCACTCCTCATCGGTTTCGGACGCCGCTTTGCCACCTACAAGCGCGCACATCTCCTCTTCACCGACCTGGAGCGTTTGGAGAAGATTGTCAACAACCCCAACTACCCCGTGCAGTTCCTCTACACCGGTAAGGCACACCCCGCCGACGGAGCCGGACAGGGCCTCATCAAGAAAATCTACGAAATCTCCCAGCGTCCCGAGTTCCTCGGCAAGATCATCTTCCTGGAGAACTACGATATGCAGCTGGCACGCCGCCTCATTTCCGGTGTGGACATCTGGATGAACACCCCGACCCGTCCCCTGGAAGCTTCCGGAACCAGCGGTGAGAAAGCACTGATGAACGGCGTCGTGAACCTCTCCGTGCTCGACGGATGGTGGCTCGAAGGCTACCGCGAGGGAGCTGGATGGGCTCTCACCGAGAAGCGCACCTACGAGAACCAGGCCTATCAGGACCAGCTCGACGCTGCCACCATCTATGGCCTGCTGGAGAACGAGATTATGCCCACCTACTATGCACGCAACTCCAAGGGCTACAGCTCCAGCTGGATTCAGGTCATCAAGAACAGCATCGCACGCATCGCTCCTCACTACACCATGAAGCGTCAGCTCGACGACTACTATACCAAGTTCTACAATCCCTTGGCTGCCCGCTACAAGAAACTCAGTGCCAACAGCAACGCTGTGGCACGCGAGATTGCACTTTGGAAGGAAGCCGTGGCAGAACGTTGGGACGCCGTGCGCGTTGTCAGTGCTGAGAAATGCGAGGCACTTGTGGCAGGACACATCGAGGCCGGCACCAAGTACGACATCAACCTGGTCGTGGACGAGGCTGGACTGGACAACGCCATTGGCGTGGAACTCGTCACCCTCAAGACCGACAAGAAGGGCGAGGACCACATCTACAGCGTTGAACCCCTGGAGGTCATCAAGCGCGAAGGAAATCTCTATACCTTCCACGTCACCCACACCATCAACAACGCCGGTGCCTTCAAGGTCTCCTATCGTATCTACCCCAAGAACGACCTGCTGCCCCATCGTCAGGATTTCTGCTACGTCAAGTGGTATAACTCCTAAAGCGCCATCACTCCTCGCGCGTACTTATTTATTTATTTATGCGCGACCATTAAATACTGCTTGCCCGCGTCCTCCTTTAAGGATGCGGTCAAGCTGTTTTAGGAAGCACGAGTGGCAGGAGCGAGCCGAGGAAGAGATTAAAAAATAAAAGAAGATACAGCATGACTAAAAATCAAAATTAAATATACATAACATGATGAAAAGATTTACGCTCTTCGCACTCCTCTTGAGTGTCCTATTTGGCAGCACCACTTTCGCTGCAGAGAAATTCTCTACGCGTACCTATCCGCTCAGCGACTTCACCAACCTTGATGTGAGCAGCGAGGTGAAAGTCATCTACACACAAGTCGACACCTTTCAGGTGAAACTGACAGGCCGCACAGACTGGCTGGACCTGATGGAAGTGACAGCTGACGGGGGCACGCTGAAGCTCAAAGCCAAGAACACAAAGAAGTTCAACAACGTGAAGAAGAAAGACCAGCCAGACGGCGAACACAACTTCATCCTGTACTTGACCGCTCCTAATCTGAAGGATATCGTCCTCTGCGGCGTCTCCGCCTTCGAGGGAGAACGTCTTACACCCGATAACCTCTCTCTGCGCCTCGAAGGCGTGTCCAAATTCAATGTGGATTCCATCGAGTGCCACTCACTGCAACTGCATCTAACAGGCGTTTCGAAAGTGGATGCAGCAAGCCTCACTTGCCAGGAACTCGCAGCCGACATCAGTGGCTCCTGCAAGGTTAACCTATCACAATTCACACAGGGCGAGCAAGCGACCTTTGCTATCAGCGGCGCCTCCAGACTCACCCTCTCTGCCGAGGTGGCAGGGAAGATGCAAGTGAGCCTCACTGGTGCCAGTAAAGGTGAGCTGACCTTCAAAGGCGGCAGCCTGCACACAACTTGCACGGGAGCCTCGAAACTCATTGCCGACGTCAACTGCGCTGCCGTCAGCGCCAGCTGCGATGGTGCGTCAAAAATCACATTCAGTGGAACCGCCGACAAGGTGGAAATCGACCGCAGTGGCGTGTCCGGGAATATTAACACCAGCCGCCTCAACCAGTTCTGAGAGCTGACAGACGGGTAAGGGAGTGGGAGAGCAGGTAGCCGCCAACAAAGAAGCCCCCGACATCCATTGGACATCGGGGGCTTCTCTGAAAAGTGGCGGCTACCTACTCTCCCACGGGTGTGCAGTACCATCGGCGCAAGCGGGCTTAACTTCTCTGTTCGGGATGGGAAGAGGTGGGACCCCGCCGCTATAACCGCCTTAATAGGGTTGACATTATTGGGGAAAAG
>JAFZSP010000008.1 GCA_017619335.1 Bacteroidaceae bacterium | reverse complement strand
TTCCAGACTGTCTGTGAGCGCCCTGACCCGTTCATAATCCCCTGCATTTCGTGCAGCATAGATGAGGCTTTCGGCCTCCGTCATCTTTTGGACACTCGGTTCCTGATGGCCACACGACAGCAGCGTGGTCAGCACGGCCAAAAAGCAGAAGAGTGATTGTTTCATTGACATCATAACTGTCGGCGTTCTAATGCTTTGGTCTCTTGCCCGTATAGTGCGAGCCTGGGACTAAGTCTTCGTCGTCGATGCCGCCAGTGACGCCGCCAGTGACGTTGTCAAGGAGGTCGTCGGGCATTGCCACGGCACCTGCCTCCGCAAGTTTGTCATAAATCTCTCGGATTTCTTCTTGTTTCTCCTTGAGCTGCTGCTGCAGCTGCTCAATCTGTTCGTGTGTCATTGCTGTCATACCGTTAAAGTGAATAACTCAAGTTTCGCAAGTAATGCCGTAGGCATTTGATAGGGGTAGCCAGCCATTTTAATGGCTGGTAATGTGTTAGTTAATGGAATGCGTGCCGTAGGTACGCGATAAGGATCTGTTGTCGCGTACCTAAAGGCACGCGTTTTCCTCGCCATTGCATACCAGCCAATGAATTGGCTGGCTACCCTTGTTATGCCCCTACGGGGCTTTAAATTACAGTGTGTTGGCATACTTGCGAAACTTGAGGTGAATAAAATGTTGGGTCACCAGTGGGTAAGTAGAGGATTCCCCCATAGCCCTCGTTATCAATATTTAACAGTGCATCGGTCTGTCCGTCGGCAGAGTTATACTGCTCGTAGATGTCACCGTCGATTAGCAAGGTGTTTCCTGTGCTGTGGAATCCCTGATGATACAACGTGTTTCTGAACTGTTCGACGGGAATGGTGTTGTCCCAGCAACAACATATCACGTAACGCAGGTTCTGGCCGTCTTCCGTTTCAAAGAGATACTGCTCGGTGAGATCATCTGAAATATAATACCATTTGTGCCAGGACTGGTAAGGGTCTTCCCAGAACTCGAGTGTTTCGTTTCCGTCCTGCCACCACGCCTTGGCCTGCATGTGTTGCTCTATATCAGCGATGCTACTTCCCCATTCGAGAAAAGGGTCAATGGCGAGGATTTCCACCTCGGGTGCAGGGTTGTCGCCGTTGTCACTGGTGCAGGACGTCTGTGCAGGAATGATCAATGCGCAGCAAAGGACGGCTGCAAGGGTCATCAAAAACTTTTTCATATTACGCGTTTTATAAATAAATAGTTCAAGTTTCGCAAGTAATGCCGTAGGCATTTGATAGGGGGTTGAAGGTTTTTATGCCGTAGGCATTTGATAGGGGTAGCCAGCCATTTTAATGGCTGGTAATGTGGTTACCAATGGATTGCGTGCCTTTAGGTACGCGATAGGGATCTGTTGTCGCGTACCTAAAGGCACGCGTTTTTCTCCGCCATTCCGTACCAGCCAATGAATTGGCTGGCTACCCTTATTACGCCCCTCTGGGGCTTGCCTTTCCGCTGGGTTAACCCTTATCATGCCCCTATGGGGCATTGTATTAATGTTTGTTGGCATACTTGCGAAACTTGAATAAATAGTTTGCTCTGCCTTTTCTTTGAAAAGATGGTGCAAAGGTACAAAAAAAATTGGAAAGAACGCCACTTTTATCGAAAAAAGTGATAAGAATCACGCCTGTACCCCTCTTTTTTGTGAAAAATGCTTGGCTGCGTCCCGCGATGAAGCCGAGCACTTTCATCCTTTCCGGTTTCAGGGCTCAATTGTGGGCTCGACCTTACGACTACGCGGCTGTTTGCCTCTTTCTCTCCATCTCGTCAAAGTAGCGGTCGTAGGCATTCTGTGCCTCTTCTGCGGCAGCCTTGGCACGTTTCCGTTCCAGTTCTGAGGATGACTGCTTGGCCTTGATGAGCTGGAGCTTGGCTTCGTGGAGGTCTGTCAGCCACTGGCCATATCTGAGGTATGACTTCATGCGGTATGTGATGCCGAAATGGGCTTCTTCCTCAAAGAGCATCCGCTGTCCGTCATTGGAGGGCTGCGTCCAGTACAGGAAAAAGCTCTTCACGCCCTCCACAGGCCAGTCACGGTGCAGGGCGTGGCTGTGGCATATATCTGCCCAGAAGCGCTCACGACGCTTCTCTATGGGTTCAGACAGAGAGAAATTTTTCGGCGAAGCCGGTTTTTCTTTTTTTTCTTGGAGCGAAGCGACCACACCTGCTACGTTCTCTTTCTTTTCTTTCTTTTCTTTAAAGGGGGTGCAGGGGGGAACCTTCGTTTCTTTCTTGTCTTTCTGTAATGGTTCGCTGTTGGTTGCCTGTTGGTTGGGTGTTGGTTGGGTGTTGGTTGGGTGCACAATATAACGCTCTAAGTTACAGATAAATACAATGGTGCTGTGTTGGTTGCTTATTGACTCTATGATGGTTCGTTTCTCCAGATTTGACATAATTCTGCGTACAACTTCACGCCCCAGCCCCGCCTGTTTTGCATACCCGAGGACGCTGAATTCCGCATAGCCGTCCTCGTCGGCCTTGTCCAAGAGGTAGAGGAACAGGTGCAGCCGCCGTGGGTCTTCTTTGACCCACGACGGAATGCGGTTGTAGAAATCTGGTCTTAAATCTATCATATTGTTGTTTGATGTATTAGTTACTTGTGACTCTTGCTTTTGTTTTTAACGCAGAGTTCGCAGAGTTTTTGAGTTTAGGCTGGCGCGCAATGCCTCTCACACAAGAGGACAGGTCTCTAAATCTTGGCGGCTCTGCGCACTCTGCGTTTAGAACAAAGCAGGTGGTGGAGCCAGTCCCGAAGGGACGTAAGAGCACAGGCAGGGGTGGAATGAAATGGAACCCCTGTTACCAGAGGACGGAGTACGAACCCCGAAGGGGTGAAAGAGCACACCTTTTCGTTCTGTCACCCCTTCGGGGTTCGTGTGGCGTTGCCATTCGATGCAGGGGTCAAGACCCCTGCCTGTGTTCTGTCGCCCCTTCAGGGCTTGTGTGGCGTTGCGGCCGTTAGCAGGGGTCAAGACCCCTGCCTGTGGTTTTGACACCCCTTCGGGGTTTATTTTCAGAGATTTCATCATTAGAGGAACTTGAGTTAAAGTTGATGAATGAAACAATTGTGACGGGTTTGAAGAACTTTTGCGAGGCGGGAGCTGCTGGCTGTCTGTGTTCTTGCGTCCATTCGAATCGGCCGTTTCGTCCAGTCGAATTGTTCGTTTCGTCCAGTCGAATTGTTCGTTTCGTCTGGCCGCAAGTGGCATTTCCTCGGGACGCTGCGCAGTTTTCGTCCATTGGAAAGAGGCCGAGATGCCTTTTTCTGCCATTTCGCGGTGCAAAGGTACGAATTTTTTTTCATTTCCGCAAATATAATTCCGAAAAAATCAAAAAAGTTTTAACTCTTCAAGAAGATTTTTTTCCCCTTCAAAAGCACGGTTTGAGACCTCAAGGAACGCGCGCGAGCGCGCGCGCGAGCGCGAGGCCTTTTTTGCCTGCAGTTGTCTGTTTCCTCATTTTTAATTCTTAATTTTTAATTCTTCATTCATTTTCTCTTTCGTCTCAGTCTCAAAAAGTGGAGATTTTGTATGGTGACGGCATTTTCCGGTGGAAAGTTTTGGGACTTAGCGATTATTTGTGTACCTTTGCCGCAGAATCTTAATTATCTTTTTATCGATGAGACATGAAGTTTTGAAGAGCGTTTTCAGCTGCCTTGCCTGGTTGGCAATGCCTCTGCTGACAATGGCGGCCTCCACAGGGCAGGCCGACCAGACCCTGCGTTATCGTCAACCAGCCCGCGAGTGGGTGGAAGCCCTGCCTGTGGGCAACGGATTCATCGGGGCGATGGTCTATGGCGGTACGGACAAGGAGACCATTCAGTTGAATGAAGGCACATTCTGGGGCGGCGGCCCGCACACCAACGCACCGGAGCACGCGGTAGATAGTCTCGCGCGCGTGCGATACCTTATTTTTGAAGGACAAGCCATGAAAGCGCAGGAACTGTTGCAGCGCACGTTCTTCACAGGACAGAATGGTATGCCCTACCAGACGTTGGGCGCATTGGAAATAGTGGCGCTCAAACCCGCAGGCAACGTCTCGGACTATGAGCGTCGGCTGGATCTGTCGCAGGCCCTTGCCACCACGCAGTGGACCGATGCAAGCGGCACCACCTTCACCCGTGAGGTGTTGGCTGGCATCCCGTCACGGGTGGTGGCCATTCACCTGACGGCCTCCAAGCCCGGCAGTCTGAGCTTCCGCTTGCGCTTCACCTCCCCCTTGGATATACAGCGCAGTCACTCTGCCGAGGGATTGGTGATGCAGGGTCAGGGACGTGACCACGAGGGCATCAAGGGTGTGGTGCAGATGCAGACCGAAGCCCGCGTGCAGCTGCAGGGCGGCCGGCAGGAGCTGACCGATTCCACCCTGACCGTCACCGACGCCACCGAAGCAGTCATCTTCGTGGGCGCTGCCACGAACTTCGTCAATTATCATGATGTCTCTGCCAACCCGGCGGAGCGCGTGCAGCAGCTGTTGGACGCCGCCGTGACGCAGTCCTGGCAGCAGTTGCGCGCAGCCAGCACCGCCGCCTTCCAAAAGTATTATAACCGTGTGAACCTGCATCTTGAGGGTTCCGCTGCCGAGGTCGATACCATGCAGACCCACCACCGCGTGCAGCGTTTTGCCCGTGGCGAGGCAGACCCCTCGCTGGCAGCACTGATGTTTAACTACGGCCGTTACCTGCTGATCTCCACCTCCCAGCCAGGTGGTCAGGCCGCCGGACTGCAGGGCTTGTGGAACAAGGAGCTGCTGGCGCCCTGGGACGGCAAATATACCATCAATATCAACACCGAGATGAACTACTGGCCCGCCGAGGTGTGTAACCTCAGTGAGCTGGCCGCTCCGCTCTTCGACCTGGTGCGTGACCTCAGTCAGACGGGACAAGAGACAGCGCGCCGCCTCTATGGTGCCCGCGGCTGGGTGGCCCATCACAATACCGACATCTGGCGTTCCACAGGCATGGTAGATGGCCCGTTCTGGGGCGCCTGGCCGATGGGTGGTGCCTGGCTGACGACGCACCTGTGGGAACATTATCTCTTCACGGGCGACCGTCAGTTCCTGGCCGAGGCCTATCCCCAGATGAAGGGCGCTGCGGAGTTCCTGCAGTCTGTGCTGGTGAAGCATCCGAAGTACGGCTGGCTGGTCACCTGTCCCTCGGTCTCTCCGGAGCACGGCCCCGGCTCGGAGTGGGGCGCCTCGGTCTGTGCCGGTCCCACGATGGATGTTCAAATCGCCTTTGACGTGCTGAACCAGACGGCCACCGCCGCCCGCGTCTTGGGTATCGATAACGAATTTGCCCAGTCCCTGCAACAGACCCTTTCCCAGCTGCCGCCGATGCAGATTGGCCGCTACGGGCAGTTGCAGGAATGGCTCGAGGACGTGGATGTGATTGATGACCACCATCGTCACGTCTCCCACCTCTACGGTCTCTTTCCCAGCCATCAGATCACCGCTTCCGGCACGCCGGAGACGTGGAACGCCTGCCGCACAAGTCTCAACTATCGCGGTGACGACGCCACGGGTTGGAGCATCGGATGGAAGCTGAATCTATGGGCGCGTCTGCTGGACGGCAACCACGCCTACACCATGATCCGCACCCTCCTGAACCTGCTGCCGAGCGACCGACGGAGCCGTGCTTTCCCGGCAGGAAGGGTCTATCCGAATCTCTTTGACGCGCATCCTCCTTTCCAGATTGACGGCAACTTTGGCTTCACCGCCGGTGTGGCAGAGATGTTGCTCCAGAGTCACGAACACTTCCTGCGTCTGCTGCCGGCCCTGCCCGATGCCTGGCCTGCCGGTTCCGTCAGTGGGCTGCGGGCCCGTGGCGGGTTTGAAGTGGGATTGGAGTGGGAGCGTGGCCGCCTCACCCGTGGCACCGTGAAGAGCCTGCTGGGACAGCCGTGCCTGCTTTATGTGGCTCCAGGTCAGCAGCTGCGCGTCACCGACGAGCAGGGGCAGGCCGTGCCCACCCAGTCGGGCGGCACCAATGTGATTCAGTTCCAGACAGAAAAAGGAAAGGTTTACACGGTGAAGTAAACCCCGAAGGGGTGACAGATCAAAGGCAGGGGTGGAGCGTAGCGAAACCCCTGCAAAGAACGGACAATGAGCACAAACCCCGAAGGGGTGACAGAGCATTACGAAATTCTGTCACCCCTTCGGGGTTTGTGGTGTTGTGATCATTAGCAGGGGTCAAGACCCCTGCCTGTGGTCTGTCGCCCCTTCGGGGCTGTCCCCTCTGCCTGTGATCTTACGCCGTGTAGGGGCTTACCTGAACGCCAGCCAGGGCCCTTCGGTGGGAAGGGGCGCTACGATATTAATGTCTTGGTGGCTGACAGGATGCACGAACGCAATGCTGCGGGCGTGCAGACTGATGCTGCCGTCGGGGTTGCTGCGTGGGGCACCATATTTCAGATCCCCGCGAATGGGACAGCCGATGGCTGCCAACTGGCAACGGATCTGGTGGTGCCGTCCTGTGTGCAGGTGAACCTCGATGAGATGAAAACGGTCTGTGTGCCCGATGACTCGATAATCCAGCACCGCTTTCTTGGCACCCGGTCGTTCCGTGGCGTAGGCGAAAGACTTGTTTTTCTGCTCGTTGCGCACGAGGTAATGCGTCAACGTACCCTCTGGGTTGGGTGGCAGGTTCTGCACCAGCGCCCAGTAGGTTTTCTTCACATCACCCGTCCGGAAGAGCTCATTGAGCCTCGTCAGCGCCTTGCTGGTGCGGGCGAAGAGCACCACGCCGCTGACAGGTCTGTCCAGCCGGTGTACCACGCCGAGGAACACCGCGCCGGGCTTTTGGTATTTCTCTTTGATGTACGCCTTTACCGTCTCGGAGAGTGGCGTGTCGCCGGTCTTGTCGCCCTGGACGATTTCGCCTGCACTCTTCGAGACGATAATGACGTGATTGTCCTCGTAAAGAACTTGCATTACATATTCATGCCGCCGTCAATTTGGATCACCTGTCCGCTGACGTAGCTGCTGAGGTCTGAAGCCAGGAAGAGCGCCACATCGGCCACGTCTTCGGGGGTACCGCCACGGCGGAGAGGAATCTTCTTCTTCCATTCTTCACGCACGGCCTCGGGCAGGGCAGCTGTCATGGCCGTCTCGATGAAGCCGGGAGCGATGGCGTTGGCACGGATGCCTTTGGGTCCCATTTCCTGGGCGATGCTCTTGGCCAGAGCAATCATTCCAGCCTTGGAAGCGGCGTAGTTGGCCTGTCCGGCATTGCCGTGCACACCCACGACGCTGGCCATGTTGATAATGCTACCGCCACGTTGGCGCATCATCACGGGCACCACCGCGTGGATGAAGTTGAAGGCCGACTTCAGGTTGACACCAATAACGGCGTCCCACTGCTGTTCGGTCATTCGGAGCATCAGTCCGTCCTTGGTGATGCCGGCATTGTTCACCAGAATGTCAATGGCACCGAAGTCTTCCTTCACCTGCTTGACGATTTCCTCGGTCTCGGCGAAGTCGGCAGCGTTGCTGGCATAACTCTTGGCCTGTACGCCCAATGCGGCGATTTCGGCTTGTGTCTCCTCGTTCACGGCGAGGTCTGTAAATGCGATGTTTGCGCCTTCTGCGGCGAAACGGAGGGCAATGGCCTTGCCAATCCCTCGGGCTGCGCCGGTAATCAGCGCTGTTTTACCTGTTAATAGTCCCATTGTATGGAGTTTAGAGTTTATAGTTTATAGTTTAGGGTTTAGAGTTGAGAGTTCTTGCATTCCTAAGGCCCGTTTGAGGATTTTGGTGACGATGGGTCGGGTAAGCTCTATATTCATCCCTATTCCTAATCGGCCAAATATGTAGGGCACTTCCAGCCCCTTGGCGCACGCCTGAATGATATCGGTGTAGAGCATCAGGTCATCAATATCGAAGACGCCGGCCTGGACGCCTTCTTCCAGCGTCTTGGCAATGATGTCGTGCTCCTTCTTGTCATATTTCTTCCTGACGCGCTCCACCTGCCAGATGTTGCGGAAGAACTCGGCGCGAAGGTTGCCGTTGCGTTCCACGGCTTCCTTGATGAGGCTGAGGTGGGCAAAGATGAGTTCCACAAGTTTCTCCAATGGCGGCAGCTGTTTGCGGGCCACTGCCAGGAAAGTGGTGGAGATGCGCATCAGCTCTCCATCGATGACCGCCGAGTAAATCTCGTCTTTATTCTTGAAATAGGTATAGAGGGTGCGGCGTCCTTTTCCCGAAGCTTCGGCGATGTCATTCATCGTCGTCCCTTCGAGTCCCTGCTTGGCGAAAAGCCTTCGGGCCACATCAACCAGCAATTGTCGGGTCTTGAGTTGCGGCATAGCGTCTTGTGTTGTCGTTTTGACGTTGCAAAAGTAGGCTTTTCCCCTGAAATATGCAAGAAAACGGCGCACAAAGTGTGCACAAGTGTGCAATTTTTGTCTTTTATCAAAGATTTTGCGCAAAAAGTTTGGCCATTTCGCAGAAAAGCCGTACCTTTGCACCCGCAAACGAGAAAAATACATCGCGGAGTGGAGCAGTTGGTAGCTCGCCAGGCTCATAACCTGGAGGTCGCTCGTTCGAGTCGAGCCTCCGCAACCAAGGAGAGAGGGATTGTCAACCAAGGCAGTCTCTCTTTCACATCATATAGAAAGAATGTTTATAAAATATCAAACTCAAACTACAATGAAAAAGTATCTCTACCTGGCAGCACTGATCTGCCTGGGCTTCTCCGTTACCTCCTGCAAGGACACCGACGAGCCCACTCTCATCACAAAAACTGCAACTTTCGAGGATGCCAGCTTCAATGCACTCATTGACAATCCTCAGTACAATGGCAAGCTCCTCTACGGTGACAACGCCAAGGACTATGCCTGGAAAGATGAGGCCACCAGCCTCTCCGGCGCGCTCACACTGGCTTGGGGCGGTCTGTACGGTTTTG
Source organism: Bacteroidaceae bacterium (assembly GCA_017619335.1). Classification (GTDB taxonomy): domain Bacteria; phylum Bacteroidota; class Bacteroidia; order Bacteroidales; family Bacteroidaceae; genus Physcousia. The sequence continues at coordinate 5,753 of JAFZSP010000008.1, read as the reverse complement.
CAGAAGGCGGTTCCGCCATCTCCAACTACATCGACGCCGACCTCCAGAACCACGCCACCTACGAGTACCAGTTGGCAGTGCCCCAGAGCAATGGCTCCAACAACTTCGTCGTGGTCTTTTGTGACGCCACCATCAAGTTTGCCGACGAGAAGAGCCACATCATCCAGTCAATGGACATCAGCCCCACCACCTATCTGCTGGGTGTGATGAAGAACGGTGACGCCTGGGGAACAGCCTCTCTGGCCAACGGCGGTTACCTCACCCTCGTGATGACAGCCGACACGGGCAAGAAACTCTATCTGGATCTCGCCCGCAACGGCGTGCTCCAGGAGACCTGGAAGACCATTGACCTCAGCAGCTTAGGCGCTGTGAACAGCCTCACTTTCACCATGAATGGCAGCGATACGGGTGATTATGGTCTCAACACCCCCGCATACTTTGCCTTTGACAACGTGGTGGTGGTCCCCTAAATGTCCTTCCCTTTTTCCAATAAGTTTTTCAGAACCATGCTGCTGGCGGCCTCTGTGCTGGCAGCAGCATGTTCTTCTTCAGACACCGGCACCCCAGAGGAACCTTTCCACGCCACGGGCCAGGGGGTCTTCGTCCTGTGTGAGGGCAACTTCAACGCGGGCAACTCCACCCTTTCCTATTACAATCCCGAGACGCGCACCGTGGAAAACGCCGTCTTCCAGCGTGCCAACGACCGCCGCCTGGGCGACACCGGACAGAGCATCACCCTGCACGGCCAGACGGCCTACATCGCTGTGGAGAACAGCGGCATCATCTGGGCCATCGATGCCGAGACCTTCCGCGTCCGAGGGCAGCTCACGACAGGGCAGACCCTGCACATGATGAATCCGCGCTACATCCATTTTCTCACAGACCGGAAAGCCTACGTCACCGACCTCTACTCCCCCTACATCACCGTCTTCGACCCGCAGCAGATGAGTTACCTGAGCAGTATCAGCACCCACCAGCCCGACGCCTTCGGCTACTGCTCCACCGAACAGATGGTGCAGCACGGGCAGGAGGTCTTCACCAACTGCTGGAGTTACAGCAATAAGCTCCTTGTTATTGATACAGAGCAGGATGCACTCTCCGACAGCATCGTCCTCGGCAGCTGGCAACCCAAGAGTATGGTGCTGGACGCCCGCGGGAAACTCTGGGTGGTCACAGACGGCGGCTATGAAACCACGGAGGACAGCTTCGGTGACAACATTCCACACCTCTACCGTATCGACGCCGCCACGCGCCGCATAGAGCTGGACCAGACGCTGGACACCGACGAGGGAGGCGTGCAGCTGGCCACCAACCCCGACGGCACCGTGCTGTACCTCATCAATAATGACATCTATCGCATGAGTGTAACCGATTCCCACCTGCCCGTGCGGCCCTTCATTCAGGCCGAAAAGAACGCCCGCGGCGTGCGGAACAAGTTGTATGGAATCGGGGTGAATCCTCACAACGGCGAGATTTATGTGGCAGACGCAGTGGATTATGCCCAGGCAGGCGTCGTCCGGCGTTATGATGCCGAGGGCACGCTGCTGGATCAGTTCCGCGTGGGAATCAACCCCAACGGCTTTGCTTTCAAGTAAATAAGGAACAGATGAACAGAGCCCTACTTCTTCTTTCATTTCTCCCCTTCCTGCTCCTCGCCTGTTCCCCGGACAAGACCGACGAGACAGCCCTGCTCCCTGTAATCACGTGGGATGAAATCTCGGCACGCTTCCGCATCTACACAGACGAGACGTTGACCCTGGTGCCTGTGCTCGCCAACACCGACGAGACCACCACCTACACCTGGAAGATGGATGGGCGCGTCGTAGGCACCGAGTCACATTATTCCTTTGTGTCCCACGAGACGGGCGAGTTCTTCATCAGCCTCACCGTTACCAACCGCCACGGCAGCACCACCGACGAGGCCAAGATCACCGTGCAGCAGAACGAGACGGCAGACCTGCCCATTATTCCGCAGAACGACAGCGCGTTCAGCTGGCGATTCCCATGGACCGAAATCCACTTGGCACAAGGACGCAGCCTGCGGGTGAGACCCTACTTCTTGGAGAACGTGCCCGCCGACGCCGAGTTCTCGTGGACGCTGGACGGTGCAGCGGTGCAGGGGCAGACGCTTCACATTCCCGTTGACGATGACGCCGTCCTGTCCCCAGAGATTCCGGTGTTTGTCTTCGCCGCCGCAGAACAGGGACGCCACACCCTCTGCCTCACCATGACGGCTTCCCAACTCACGGCCTCACAGGACTTCACGCTCCACGTGTGTCCGCCGCCCGGAACCTATCGCCGCAGCCTCACGGGGCGTGCATTGATAAATAAGGTACACGCGTATGTGCCCGCGCCTGGTCACCAGGTGAATGGCTACATTATCGTGGGCGAGGGCTTCCCGCCTGCCTGCACCCACCAGCAAGCCTGTGACACCGTGCTTGCTCATTTCCAGAGGCGCTGGTCGGTGAGCTTGGGCGCCCAGGGCGGTTACCTCGTGGCCAGCTTTGACCACAGCGTGCGCAATTCCGGCGGCGACTGGGACCTCTGCATCAAGGGGAACCCCTATAATTATCAGTCCGAACCGGGCATTATCTGGGTGAGTCAGGACGACAACGGCGACGGCCAGCCCAACGACCAGTGGTTTGAACTCGCCGGCTCTGAATACGGTCGGGAGACCCACACCACCGAATATGCCATCACCTACTATCGTCCCGCGGCCCGCAAGTCCGCTATCGCCTGGAGAGACTGCTTCGGGCAGACGGGCTACGTGCCCTACATGAGTTACTGGAACCCCAGCGACACCTACTGGCAGCCCTGGGTGGAGGGCAACGAACACACCTACTATGGTTCCCGCCTGCAGGACCGCAGCACCTACGCCAACGGCATCTCTGATATCCCACCCTACGACTGGGGCTACGCCGACAACCTCGGCAGCGACTTCACAGACGGACCCGCAGGCAAGATGAATTACTTCCGTTTCTCCAATGCCCGCGCCTGGGACGGACAACCCGCTGAGCTCGAGTATATTGACTTCATCCGGATTCAGACCGCGCAGACCGGCAGCACGCCCAACCTGGGAGACATCAGCTCCGAAATCTACTACATCAGTGATTATCATTGTGAGAAGTGAAATCAGATGAACAAAAATGGCAGTGAATATTTTGGACCCTAAATCTCCCATCAATCTAACCATAAATAATTCTGTGAGGCTTTGTGCACCTCATCGGTGTCACAAAGTTTACGGCCGCATACGGCCTACTCTTGGTGTGCCGTTGGATGGCTTGGTGTGCCGCTGGAGCCGTAGCCTCTTGCCCTGGCCGATTCGGCAGGGCAAGCGCCCGCAGGGCCAAAAGAGATTTATGTCGAGATTTTTGTGAGATTTAGGGTTCAAAAAGAACCAATTAATTCTGTTTATTTCCTTATCTGATGATAGTGCTGTTATTTCAAATGCTACTGATGTTTTCCCCTCCCTTACAGGGAGGGGTCAGGGGTGGGTCTCTTCTCCTTTTTCCAGACAGCACCATGCGGCCTGTCTCCATCACCGCTGCCCGCCGACTCAGTGACACCGGTGTGCAGAAGACCACCTTGGACACCGCCGTGCTGCATCAGAACGTGGCACTCTCCATGGCCGATATCCTCACCCGTCACTCCTCCCTCTTCATCAAGAGCTACGGCCGCGCCACAGAATCCACTGCGGAGTTCCGAGGCACCTCGCCCAGCCACACACAAGTGCTCTGGAACGGACTGAAAATCAATTCCCCGATGCTCGGAACGGTGGATTTCAGTACCATCCCTGCCTACTTCGTGGACGAGGCCACCCTGCTGCACGGCGCCTCGTCACTGCTGCTCACCGGCGGCGGACTGGGCGGAGCCGTGGATTTGAGGACGTCGCCGCTGACAGAGACGGGGCCGGGCTTCCAATACATTCAGGGCTACGGCTCCTTTGACACCTACGACCAGTTCCTGCGCCTCACCTACGGCACCGACCGCTTTTCTTCCAGCACCCGCCTCGTCTATTCGCGCAGCGAGAACGATTTCCCCTACACCAATTATGACAAGAAAGTGGACGAGCGGGACGCCACCGGCCAGATTACCAATTCCTATCACCCCGTGGAGCGCAACCGCAGCGGCTACTTCCGCGATTTCCACGCCCTTCAGGACTTCCACCTCACGGGTGTGGGCGGAGGAACGCTGGCGGCCAGTGTCTGGTACACCCGCAGTCGTCGCGGCCTGCCTTTCCTCAGCGTAGATTACCGTGACGACACCCAGTTCCACAACGAACAGCTCCTGCAAGGTATCCGCAACGCCCTCTCGTGGCAGCGACCCTGTGGAGAACAGTGGCACATCCAGACACGCGGCGGCTACACCTACCAAGACCTCGCCTACGACTACTCCACCAACCGCGCTTCCACCACCACCGTCATCACGGCTTCACGCAGCTACAGCCAGCAGGCGCTTCTCCAGGGACGGGCAGACTTTATGCCTTCGGAGGCGTGGCTCCTGACAGCAGATGCCACCGTCACCTGGAACCACGTGCGCAGTCACGACCGCACGCCTTTTCACATCGGCGACAACTACGATCGCGGCCGCATGGAAACAGCCCTCAGTCTCGCTGCCAAGTACCGGCCCGTGCCCAAACTCTCACTGTCCGCCGTGCTCCGTGAGGAGGCCTACAGCGGCGACTTCGTGCCGCCGATTCCTGCCGTCTTTGCAGAGTACCAGTTGCTGAAGGGACTGATCCTGAAAGCCTCTGCCGCCCGCAACTACCGCTACCCAACCATGGATGACCTCTATTTCCGCCCGGGCGGCAACCCCGACCTGCGACCCGAGCGCGGCTTCACCTACGACGGCGGAGTGGAGTTCACCCTCCGCAGACCTTCGTTCTCCCTCCACGGGAACCTCTCGGCCTTCGACTCCTACATCACCGACTGGATTCTTTGGACCCCCAACGCCAAGGGCTTCTGGCAACCCTCCAACCTCAAACGCGTTCATAGCTATGGTTTAGAGACCAACCTCACCACAGAGCTGCAACTGCCTGCAGACTGGCACGTTACCCTCACGGGAAACTATGCCTTCACACCCTCCATCAATAAGAACCAGGACCTCGACGAGGCCGACACGTCCTACGGCAAGCAGCTCGTCTATGTGCCGCGCCACTCTGCCAACGTCACCGCCACGGCACGCTGGCGCGCCTGGCAACTGACCTACCTCTGGCACACCTACAGCGAGCGCTACACGACCACCAGCAACGAGGTTTCCCGCATCACAGGCCGCCTCAGACCGTATTATATGACGGACCTCACCCTGGAGCGCCAGTTCCACTGGGGCAGCACCAGTGCCGCCATCAAAGGTGCCATCTACAACCTCTGGGACGCCGAGTACGTCACCGTCCTCTCCCGTCCCATGGCTGGCCGCCATTTTGAAATCTTCCTGGAAATCAAACTGTAAACCATTATGTATCACCATCACACCCAAAACCCCGAAGGGGTGAAAGATCGCAGACAGGCATGCAACCCCGTAGGGGTGAAAGAGCACAGACAGGCATGCAACCCCGAAGGGGTGTCAAGACCACAGGCAGGGGCTTTAGCCCCTGCTACCATGGGACGTAGGTACGAACCCCGAAGGGGTGAAAGAGCATCCATTTTCATTCTGTCGCCCCTTCAGGGCTCGTTTGGTGTCGCCATTCGATGCAGGGGTTTCACCCCTGCCTGTGGCCTGTCGCCCCGTCGGGGCTTACCCCGCGCATTTTTCAT
>JAFZSP010000052.1 GCA_017619335.1 Bacteroidaceae bacterium | reverse complement strand
GAAAAACGCGTGCCTTTAGGTACGCGACAACAGATCCCTCTCGCGTACCTACGGCACGCATTCCATTTGCGACCACCTTACCAGCCAATGAATTGGCTGGCTACCCTTATCAAATGCCTACGGCATAAAACCCTTCAAACCCCTATCAAATGCCTACGGCATTAACCACGCAATCAACCACAACACAAACAACACTAAACTTTAAACTCAAAAGCTTATGAAAAAGGAAACTTGGAAACGCATTCTGGACATCGTCATCACCATCCTCACGGCGATCGTCACCGCACTCACCACCACCAGCTGCATGGGCCGTGGGCCGTTCTAATGGGAAATTAAAGGATTCACACGGAACGTCTGAAAATTGAAGAGGAAGTTTTTACCATCATTATTAGCTTGGCTTCGTCACGAGCGCGGCCAAGCTTTTTTGTAGGCTCATGCCGAGCATACTCAAAAAAAGACTGGGAGTCGGATGACTTCCAGTCTTCTTGAATGTCGGGATGACTAGATTCGAACTAGCGACCCCACGCCCCCCAGACGCGTACTCTAACCGGGCTGAGCTACATCCCGAACATCGGGTGCAAATGAAAAAAGTGGGTTCTTTTCCGATTTGCGGGTGCAAAGGTAGGCGTTTTTTTTGATACTTGCAAATTTTTCTGTACTTTTGTGCCGAAAAAATGAAAGAAAAGGTGTTTTTAGTATGAAATATCGCATTATTCAGCCCAGAAACCTGACGGCTAAGGTCAATTTGCCCGCCAGTAAGAGTATCAGTAACCGAGCCCTCATCATGAATGTCATGAGCGGTGCTCAGATGGGGTATATCTCCAACTTGTCAAGCTGTGACGACACACGCGTGATGCTGGAGACATTGTTCATCATGGACGAGGAACGGCGCCAGGGACGCACGGGCCAGTTGCTGCCCACCATCAACATCAAGGCCGCCGGCACTGCCATGCGGTTTCTCACAGCCTTCTTGGCAGCATCGCCCGACTCGGGAACGCGCGTCATCACGGGCACAGAGCGGATGCGCCATCGTCCCATCGGTGTCCTGGTGGAGGCCCTGCGGAAGCTGGGCGCAGAGATAGAATATGTGGAGGAGGAGGGCTATCCCCCACTCCGCATCACAGGCACCGTGCTGCATGGCACCACGCTGGAACTGCCGGGGAACGTGAGCTCCCAGTTTGTCTCGGCACTGCTGATGGTGGGGCCCTGGGTGATGGACGGACTGACACTGAAGCTGAAGGGCGAAGTCCTCAGCCGACCCTACATCAACATGACTATCAAGATGATGCAGAAACACGGGGCAGACGTGAAGTGGAAGGGGCAGAAGACCATCGTCGTGGCACCAGACCATCCCTATCGGCCCACGCCCTACCTGATAGAGTCCGACTGGAGTGCTGCCAGTTACTGGTATGAGATCTGCCTGCTGAGCGGGAACAGGAATGAGACGCTGTCACTGATGGGGCTGTTCCCAGACAGCCTGCAGGGGGACAGCGCGGTGGCAGAGATCTTCGAGAAGTTAGCCGTGCAGTCCTTCCCGCTGTCACTGGCATCCATGGAACCCAGGGTCATGCTGCTGCGCCGAGGACGCATGGCCAAGCGCATAGAGTGGGACTTCTCCGGCACGCCGGACCTGGCACAGACGCTGGTGGTCACCTGCGCCATGAAGGGCGTGAGCTTCCGCTTCACGGGACTGCAGAGCCTGCGCATCAAGGAGACCGACCGCATCGACGCCCTGCAGAGGGAGCTGCGGAAGCTGGGTGTGCAAGTGGAGGTGGAAGGTGACGACACGATGACCTGGGCAGGCCCCACAGCACAGGCGGCAGGGGATGTTCCCTATCTGCAACCGGCTGAGGGAACGGCGATTGACACCTACGAGGATCACCGCATGGCAATGGCCTTTGCGCCTGCTGCGATGGTGCTCGGGAGCATTGACATCAATGACCCCGAAGTGGTCTCCAAGTCCTATCCCAACTTCTGGAAAGACCTGGAAGCATCGGGATTTGAGGTGGTGGAAATGAGCTGTGACGAATGAGGAAGGACGACTCTTTCATCTGTTGCGGACAACATGCTGTCTGCGAGAAGGAACTGCTGATGGCAGCGGCGGCAGCACCTGTGGAGTACTTTGACGACGAGGAGCTGGACAGCTTCCGCGGCAGGAGCAGTGACGCCTACACGCCCGAGGAGGAAGAGGCCTTCCGAGAGGTGCTCTACACCACGCTCACCCGTGAGGTCGGCGACTGGCTCCGCAGCCTGGAACTGAGGGGCATCGCACTGCCCGACGGACTGAAAGACGAAGCCCTCATGCTGATGGACGAAGAGCGTTCTGCCACCTCCACACAATAAAACAGCCACTTCTTCCGTTATATAAAAGGTATGTCACGCGCGCGAACCATATTATTATATGTAGTCCTGCTCTCGGCGGGGCTGCTAATCTCGTGTTCCACAGCCAAGAACACGGGCACCACGCGCTTCTACCATTCTATGACGGCACACTTCAACACGATGTACAACGGCGAGGTGGCTTTCCTGGAAGGACTGGAAGCCCAGGAGAAGGGGCACCAGGACAACTACACGGAACTCATCCCGATGTACATGGTCTATAGCAAGAAGACACAGGCGATGGGAAAGGGCAACTTTGACCGCGCCATAGAGAAGTCCGAGAAAGCCATTAAACGTCACAGCATCAAGCGGAAACCCAAGAAACCGCAGGGCAAGCTGTCTGCCAAGAAGAAAGCCTTCTTCAACCGCAAGGAGTTCAATCCCTACCTGAAGAACGCATGGCTGATGCTGGCAGATGCACAGTTCCAGAAGGGAGAATTCATCGAGGCCGCCTCCACCTACAACTATATCCTGCGCCTGTATGCCGGACAGCCGGACGTGGCGAGTGTGGCACGTGCCCGACTGGCGCGCTGTTATGTGATGCTGGACTGGGTATATGATGCAGAGGATGTGCTCACCAAGATGAAGCGGGACACCATCACGCGCCGAGGAGCACAGGAGCTGGAAGCCACACGTGCCGCCTACCTCATTGCCACACAGCAGTTTAAAGAGGCCGCAGAGCCGCTGTTGGCGACCGCCAAACGCACCAAGAAGAAATATGAACGCGCGAGGCTGTACTACCTCCTGGGGCAGATAGACCAGCTCAACGGGGACAACCGAGGGGCCTACCGTGCGCTGAGCAAGTGCATCCGGCTGAATCCCCCCTACGAACTGGCGTTCAATGCCCGCATCATGCAGACCGAGGTGCTGGCCGAAGGACAGGGACGCACGATGATCGGCCGTCTGCGCCGAATGGCCAAGAACCCCAACAACGCCAACTACCTGGACCGCATCTATTACGCCATCGGAAACATCTACCTCTCCAACCAGGACACCCTGCACACAATCTATGCCTGGAAACAAGGCATCGAAGAAAGCACACAGAACGGTTATGCCAAGGCCGTGGTGCTGGAACACTTGGGCGAACTGTACTGGGAACGAGAGAATTACATCGACGCCACAGACTGTTACAATCAGCTGGTGTCACTCATGGACAAGGAAAACGAGCGCTATGAAGTGACCCAGCGACGCAGCAAGGCACTCACAGAGATAGAGCCTCACCTCTCGGCCGTAAAGCTGCAGGACAGCCTCCTGGTGCTCTCACAACTGCCCGAGAAAGAATACCTGGCAGCCATCGACCGTGTGATCAACGACTTGAAAAAGAAGGAGAAAGAGGCCGAGAAACGTGCCGAAGCCCAGGGCCTCAATGCCGCCCGACAGAATGCCGCCCAGGCTGGAGCCGCTGCCGCCAAAGCTGGTGCCAAGGCTGGCGCCAACCGCGGACAGAAGCAGGGAACCTTCTACTTCTACAGCCCAACGACCGTCAGCCAGGGTAAGCAGGACTTCCAGAAACGATGGGGTAACCGACCGAACGAGGACAATTGGCGGCTCAGCAACAAACGCTCCCTGATGGGAGACGAGGCTGCCGACACAGCAGCCGCTGACAGCACGGACTACGGCAGCGGAGACTTCGGCGCAGACACCGCAGAGAATGAGCTCAGCGAGGAAGAACAGCGCCTGAAAGACTCTCTGGAAAACGACCCGCACCACCGCGAGTTCTACCTCAAGCAGATTCCTTTCACAGATGAGCAGAAGGAGGAGGCCAACCTCCAGATCCGGGACGGGTTGTACCACGGAGGTGTGATGCTGATGGAGAAGATAGAGAACTTCCCGCTGTCACGCAAGACGCTGGACCGACTGCGCGCGCAGTTCCCGGACTTCGAACAGATGGACGATGTCTATTACCATCTGTTCCTGCTGGCGCTGAGAGAGGACAATATCGATGAAATGGACGAATTTCGTGCCATCCTGCAAGACAGCTTCCCTGACAGCAAGCTGACCAAGACCATCTCTAACCCGCGATTCTTCGAGCTGGCCGCACACGGAAAGCACCTGGAAGACACCCTCTACCAGCAGACCTACGAGGCCTACAAACAGAGCAATTATGCAGTGGTGGATGCGGGCTTTGAAGAGAGCACGGCCGACTTCCCGGAGGGAGCACACAGAGGCAAGTTCCTCTTTGTCCACGCGATGTCACGCCTGTACCTGGGCGACAGGGACTCCTTCATGGTGGAAATGAAGCAGGTGGCAGAGAAATACAGCAAGGAAGAAATCGCAGAAATGGCCCAATCCATCGTGAAAGGTGTGCAGGAGGGACGCCTTCTGGACTCCGAGCAGTGGGATGCCAGCAGCATCTGGAGCCGACATGCTTTCACATCCGATCGTGACAGCGCCTCGATGGCCGCCGACACACTGGTGGCAGACCCGCTGGTGCCATACGTCTTCGTGCTGGCCTACCCCACGGGTGAGCTGGACGAGGACCAGCTGCTCTTCGAGATGGCACGTTACAACTTCACATCGTTCATGGCGCGCAACTTTGATATCGAGATCGTGCCGGCAGGCCCCATCACACAGCTGCGAGTCACAGGCTTCCTCAGCTATGACGAGGTACACGCCTACGCCCAACAGCTGTATGGCGACACCCACATGCGCCAGCGACTGGAGGGCATCCGCTCCATCCTCATCAGCGAACCCAACCTGAAACTCCTGGGCGTGCGTTACAGTTATGACGAGTACGCCGAGTTCTATGAAGAGGAACTGTCACCAATGGAAGTGCCCGAGGAACTCATCCTGGACGCTCCCACAGAGGACTATCCCACCGACATCGATGACGTCCCCGAAGGACAGGAGAACCAGCAGAACGCAGAGAACGGCGAGAATACAGAAGCGTCCGAAGAAGAGGACGACGCCACAGAGGACGATGACGACTGGATGCCGTGATGGGGCCTTCTATAACTTCCAAACATGCAAATAAAAGATATGACAAACAACATTGGCAGACTTCTCTGGATTGACGATGAGATAGAGCATCTGACCGCACACATCCTGTTTCTGGAGAAGAAAGGATATGAAATTGACACCGTCACCAACGGCTTTGACGCCATAGACCGCTGCACAGAGCACACCTACGACCTGATTCTCCTGGACGAGAACATGCCGGGCATCAGCGGGCTGGAGACCCTACAGCGCATCAAGGAAATCTCGCCCACCACACCCGTAGTCATGGTGACCAAGAGTGAGGAAGAGAACCTCATGGACCAGGCCATCGGCAGCCAGATCGCAGACTACCTCATCAAGCCTGTGAACCCCACACAGATCCTCCTTTCATTGAAGAAAAACGTCCACCGCAGGGAAATCATGACAGAGCAGACTCAGTCGGCCTATCAGCAGGACTTCGGGAAAATGTCCATGCTCATCGGAGACGCCACACGCATTGAAGACTGGATGGAGGTCTATCGCAGGCTGGTGACCTGGGAGCTGCAACTCTCCGAGACGGACAGCGCCATGAAGGAGATGCTGACCATGCAGAAGAGCGAGGCCAACCACGATTTTGCCCGTTTCATCGGGAAAAACTACCTCCGCTGGGTGGAAGACAAGGATGCCCCGGGACGCCCCGTGATGAGTCCCGACATCTTCAAACGGCACGTGTTCCCACTGCTGGACCAGGGAGAGAAAGTCTTCCTGCTGGTCATCGATAACTTCCGTTATGACCAGTGGCGCGTCATCATGAACGAGTTGGCAGACCAGTTCCAAATAGAGGAAAACCTCTACTGCAGCATACTACCCACCGCCACGCAATACGCCCGCAACGCCATCTTCAGCGGACTTATGCCCAGCATCATTGCAGAGATGTTCCCAGACCTCTGGGTGGATGAGGACAGCGAAGAAGGAAAGAACCTGAACGAGGCACCCCTCATACAGACGCAGTTCAAGCGCTACCGCCGACAGAACACCTTCACCTACAACAAGATAAACGACTCCGCAGCTGCCGAGAAGCTGGTGCAACTGATGCCACAGATGCAGAAATATGACCTGAACGTCTGTGTCCTCAACTTCATTGATATGCTCAGCCACGCTCGCACAGAGAGCCGAATGGTGCGCGAACTGGCATCCAACGAGGCCGCCTACCGCAGCATCACACTCAGCTGGTTCCGCCACTCGGCAGCGGCAGACCTCTTCAGGGCACTGGCCAACACAGACTACCGCATCATCCTCACCACAGACCACGGAAGTATCCGTTGTCAGAACCCCATCCGCGTGAAAGGGGACAAAAACACCAACACCAACCTGCGGTACAAGTTGGGTAAGAACCTGGATTACAACCCCAAAGAGGTCTATGACATCACAGACCCGCATCGCGCACAGCTGCCGTCGCCCAACCTCTCCACACGTTACATCTTCGCCACGGGAGATAGCTTCTTTGCCTATCCCAACAACTATAACTATTACGTCTCCTACTACCGCGATACCTTCCAGCACGGCGGCATCTCCATGGAAGAGATGCTTATTCCGCTGGTGGAGCTCACGCCCAAGAGGTTGAGAGTGTAGAGTTGAGAGTTTCAGGTTTCAAGATTCAGGTTTCAAGTTATGAAAATAGAAATAAACAGTATAGAGGAAATCCAGTCGGGTGCACGCACCTTTGTCGAGCACATCGGAGAACATCGCGTCTTTGCCTTCTACGGACCAATGGGTGCCGGCAAGACCACCTTCATCCGCGCCGTGTGCGAACAATTAGGGGTGAGAGAGCCCGTCACTTCCCCCACCTTCGCCATCGTCAATGAGTATGAAGTGAGTGATGACAAGCAAGCATCCCTACAGAAAATCTTCCACTTCGACTTCTACCGCCTCCGTCGTCTCCAGGAAGCCTACGACATTGGACTGGAAGACTACCTCTACAGCGGTCACCTCTGTTTCATCGAGTGGCCCGAACTCATTGAGGAGCTGCTCCCCGAGGACGCCGTCTCCATCACCATCGAAGCAGATCCTGCCAGTGGCGCCCGCCGTGTGATGTGGAAATAACCCAAACAAAACAACTTGCCCGCGTCCTCACAAGGTGACGCGGGCAAGTCGTTTATAGTTCATGTTACAAGTTTCTCCGTTATGGGCGGGCTTCAGCAGCAGTGCCCCAGTCGGAGGGCTGGTTGCCCATCTGCAGTTCCAGGGTACCGCCGGCGATGATGTCGGGGAAGAGAATGTAGGACTTCTCGTAGGGCTGGCCGTTAAGCGTGGCGCTCTGGACGTAGATGTTCTCTGCGCTGTTGTTCACGGTCTTGATGGTGAAGGTCTTGCCGTCTTTGACGCGGACTGTGGCCTCGTCAAAGATAGGTGTGCCAATAATGTACTTGCCGCCAGCGGGTTCCACCTGATAGAGACCCAGTGCGGAGAGGATGTACCAAGCAGACATCTGCCCCACGTCTTCGTTGCCACTGAGACCGTCGAAGTCGTTGAAATAGAGCTCATTCAGCGTGCGGCGCACGAGCTGTGCAGTCTTCCAGGGCTGACCCACATAGTTGTACATATAGAGGATGTGGTGACTGGGCTCGTTGCCGTGGGCGTATTGTCCGATGAGACCAGAGATATCAGGCGAAGCCTCTTCTCCCATATCGCCAGTGACGATGAAGAGGGAATCCAGCTTGTTGATAAAGCTCTCCTCTGAGCCGAAGAGTTCCACCAGTCCGTGTACATCGTGGGGCACCAACCAAGTATATTGCCAGCCGTTACCTTCGGTGTAGTCGTCCTGACGGTGGGAAGCGCTGAAGGGGCTGAAAGGCTCGTGCCAGCGTCCCTCGGCATCAATGCCGCGCATAAACTGCAGCTGCGGGTCGAAGTAATGACGATAGGAACGGCTGCGGTTGAAGAAGTACTCGTAGTCTTCCTGTGCGCCCAATTGCTTGGCCACACGAGCAATGGCGTCGTCGGCCAAAGCGTATTCCAGGCCCTTGGCCACTGCCTCGTTCTCCTGGTCCCAAGGCAGATAACCATACTGCTTGAGCAGGGACATTCCACGCTCGTCCAGCATAGCGGAGGTCTTCATGGCAAGCAGAGCCTGCTGAGCCTCGGCGGGGTCGGAGATGTAGCCTTTCAGCACGAGGTCGGCCAGCACGGGCACGCCGGGATTACCCACCATGCAGTCTGTCTCGTTGCCCATGAGATGCCACACGGGGAGTTTTCCCTGCTGCTCAAAGATGTGCAGGAAGGTCTGGGCGATGTCGGCCTGCTTCTCGGGATGGATGAGGGTCATCAGGGGATGAGCAGAGCGGTAAGTATCCCAGAGAGAAAGGGTCGTGTAGTTGGTGAAGTCGCCCTGATGCACCTGTCCGTCTGCGCCGCGATAGTTGCCGGAGACATCGGAGAAGACAGAGGGAGCAATCATTGAGTGGTAGAGGGCGGTGTAGAAGATGGTGCGGGCGTCGGCATCGGTGGTCTTGATGCGCACCTTGCTGAGTTCAGCGTTCCAAGCTTTGTCGGCGGCCTTCACGGTGCCGTCAAAGTCCCATGCGGGCTGTTCGGCAGCGAGGTTCTGACGGGCGTCTTCCACGCTGGAGGCGGAGAGTCCGCACTTGATGAGCAGCGGCTTGGTGGCATCACTCACAGCGAGGATAGCTACTGTGTCACCCTGCTGCTCCTGCAAAGTCACGGGCACAGAGAACTCGGCCACGAAGAAGACATACTGGTTGCGAGCCCAGCCCTCGGAACGGCGGAAGCCACTGAGGGTGGTGGGGTTTTCCAACTGCAGGGCACTCTCTGCCACATGGTCCCAGCCGATACCTTGTTTCAGGTCCACACGCACGAGGGGCTGCTCAACTGCGGAACCGAAGGTATAGCGCTGGAAGCCTGTGCGTTGGGTGGCGGTGAGTTCCACGAGCACATCAGGATTGTGCATCTGAATGGAGTAATAGCCTGGACGCACGCTCTCGTCTGCATGGGTGAAGAGGCTGTACTGCTGCTGGGGCGAGGAGACGGGGAGAAAGGCGATGTCACCCAGGTCTCCGATGCCAGTTCCACTGAGGTGCAGGTGGCCGAAGCCCACGAGGACGGAGTCACTGCTGTGGTAGCCGGAACACCAGTCCCAACCTTGATTGGGCTCTGTGGGACCCAGTTGCACGAAGCCGAAGGGCACATTGGCACCTAAGAACACGTGGCCGTGACCACCTGTGCCGATGAAAGGATTCACATAATCGGTCAGTCGTTCTTCATCTTGTTGTTGACAACTGACCAGCGCTGTCGTGGTCGATGCGACCAGCAGGGCAAGGAAAAGGAGCTTTTTCATTTTGTTATAGGGTTTTATAGGGTTAATGGGCAATTATCAATTATCCATTATCAATTATCATTTCTTCCTCAGCCCCAGCCGCAGGGTGCCGACGAAGCGGGCGTTCTTGCCCATCTGGTTGTCTTGCACGGGACGGCCATCGAGGTTCTGGAGCGTCTCTGGCTGAGTGAAATAGGTGTGGGAGTGGCCCCCAATGACGAGGTCAATATTGCGGGTGGCGGGGATGAATTCCTCGTCACTGACGCCCGCCAGCTGCCATCCGAGGTGGGAGAGACAGATGACGAGGTCACACTTAGCGGTATTCTTCAGATAATCGGCCACAGGCTGCGCGGCCTGGATAGGGTCTATGAAACGGACGCCCTCACAGGTGTGGGCCGCCACAAGTCCTTCCAGCTGGGGCGAGACGCCGAGGATGCCTATCTTCACGCCTGCGCGTTTAATAATAATGTACGGGCGCACGAGGCCTTCGACGGGTGTGCCGCTGAAATCATAGTTACAGCAGACGATGGGGAACTGGGCCTGCCGGAAGATTCTTGCCATATTCTCCAGCCCGAAGTCAAACTCATGGTTGCCGATGGTGGCAGCATCATAACCCATCAGGTTCATCAGTCCCACCTCCACATCTCCATGAAAGAGGGTGTAGTAGGGCGAACCCTGTGAGAAGTCTCCTGCGTCCACCAGCAGCAGCTCCTTCTCCTGCTGTCGCAGGTCACGCAGCAGGGCTGCACGTCTCAGGTAACCGCCCTTGTCGGCCTGTGCTGTGTCTGCCAACAACGGGCTGAGAGGTTCTATGCAAGAGTGGGTGTCGTTGGTGTGGACAAGGAGGAGGGAGTGGGCGGAGGTCAGATTACTCAGAGTACTCGGATTGTTCGGAGTACTCGGAATACTTTGATTGATTTCTTTCTGGTGCTGGGGAGAGTCCTCCTCTTCCCCTTCCACCTTTATGCGCCCCTCTATCTTCGCTGTCGCTTTCAAGCCTTGCTGGTCCAGCAGGCGGAGGTGGTTCATCAAGGTCTCCCGCACGGGTTCCTTGGTGACGATGCGTTCGATGGAGCGTTTCAGGGAGTAGAGTTTGTCATTGCCATCGGCCAGATAGTCCAGGGTGGCAATGGTGTAGATGCGTTCGGGATCAATGGGCTGACCAGCGAGGGTAGCACTCTTCAGCTTGCCGTCGGAAGTGATGACGAGGCGAGCCGCACTGCTGATGCCCTCACCACGGACGGCAGCGATATCTTGCATGAGCGTCTGAACGTCAGCACCTTTCAGACGGAGAATGGTGAAGAAATTCTCAAAGGGAGAGATACTCAGGATATCTCCGCGACGAACGGTGCCCTGAGGCATCGCAGCACGCAGTCCGCCCACGTTGCAGATGCCCAGATCCACCTGATAACCCAGACGCTGGCCCGTGGCCACCAGTGCATCGGCCACCCAGTTGCTGAGGAGGCTCTCTGGACGGCCTGCAGCCATATAAAGTTCACTCTCTCCGATGCGAGGAGCACGCAAGCTATCCACGCCAACTCGGAAGGGAGCGATGAAGGCCTCTGCCGCTGCCAGAGGACGAGCGTCCAGCGCCTTGGTGACCTCTATGCGGTGGGGCTGAACCTCACACAACACATAACGCTTGCTCTGACAACCTGATAGGAGAAACAGGAACAGCGCAAAAAGCAGATAAAAAGGCACAAAAAACGTACGTTTCATATCAAAAAATGCTTATTTTGCGGGCAAAGATACAGAAAAATGCACAAAAAACAGCCTGCAAACGAAAAAACTTTCAACTTTCAATGCTCAACTCTCAACTTTTTTGTACCTTTGCGCCCGCTTTCGGCACAGGCCGCTGTCAGGATGCAGAGTTCCCTGTTAAGCCTGTGCTCGACCGACAACAACAATTTAAACCCATTTACAACAATGGCAGACTTAATCAAAATTGCTGAAGAAGCATTCGCTACGGGCAAGACCTACCCCAAATTCAAGGCAGGTGACACCGTGACCGTGGCCTACAAAATTGTCGAGGGTAACAAGGAGCGCATCCAGCTGTACCGCGGCGTCGTCATCAAGATCAGCGGTCATCAGGACCAGAAGCGTTTCACCGTTCGCAAGATGAGCGGAACAGTGGGCGTGGAGCGTATCTTCCCCATCTCGAGTCCAAACATCGACAGCATCACCATCAACAAGGTGGGTAAGGTGCGTCGTGCCAAACTCTACTACTTGCGCGGTCTCACCGGCAAGAAGGCTCGCATTGCCGAGAAGAAGGCTGCAGCCAAAGAGGAGGCTTAATCCTCCTTTCAACAAACCCTCCAGCGGACAAAGATGCCACACAAAAAGTGCATCTCTGTCCGCTTCTTGAAAAATGATAACAGGTACCACGCATTCTCTCTTCTACGCCGCCAACCTGGCGTTCATCGTCACCCACCTCTACGGGTGGCTGCTGAAGTGGTACTACCGTCCGAAGGCCTACCTTGAGCACTTCCACGAGCTGTTCCCTGCCCAGCGGTCGGTCGGCGTGATTTACCTGTTACAACTCTTCGAAATCCCTTATCTCCTGCAAATTGGAGACCCGGATGCGTTGCTCTTTGTCAACGCCTTCGCGCTGCTGTTCTTCTCCATACAGATGCTGGTGATGTGCGAGCTCTACTTCTTCCCCGAGCATCGTCACCCCGCCAAGGACTACTGGGTCTTCTTCCCCGTCGTCATCCTTCTGGCACCGCTGTTCCTGCAGGCTGTGGATATCATCACGCTGCCCGCAGGATGGCAACTCTGGGCTTTCATTATCGTCACGGCTGTCTTCACAGTCTTCTTCTGGCGCAACATCGTCATGGCCCTCCGTCTGGGGCAAACCATCCGTCAGGTGAATGAGAGCACCTACGCCGACAGCGAGGACTTCCCCGTGCGCTTTGCTTATTACATCCGTTGGGTGCCCACCTTGGTGCTGGTGCTGCTGGCCATCAATTTCTACGCCAACGACCCGTGGGTGAAGTTTGTACGCGACCTCATTTTCATCGGCGCCAACGTCACCTTCTGCATCTATACCCTCAACCCCTGGCGCAAAGTCTTCACGCCCTCCGAGGAGAACGTGATGGAATCCGACAGCTCCAGCGACACCAACGAGTCCGCCAACGCCGCCACTCACTTCCTGGAGGACGAGCGCTTCGCCGAACTGTCACGCCAGCTACAAGAGCTCTTGGAACAGGAGAAGATCTTCACCGAGTCACACATCACCATCGACACGCTGGTGCCGCGACTCGGCATCAACTCCAAGTATCTCACAGAGGTCATCCGACGCAGCGGATACTCCTCTTTCTACGACATGATCTGTCAGCATCGCGTGCGCCACGCCATCAGCCTCATCAGTCATCATCCCAACCAACGCTTGTCAGACATCGCAGAGCAGTGCGGATTCTCCTCCTCTTCTTCCATGACCAAGGCTTTCCAGTCACAAGGAAAACCATCTCCCTCCACTTTCCGTAAATAATACCGTTGAGCTCAGACTCATTCGTTACCGCGCTGATATACAGAAACAGCGCGGGGCGCACTCTGTGATGAAGTGCGCCCCGCAATGAGTTATTGAATGAATCAATGATTATTCGGCATCGTCACTGAAGATGTCCCAGTCGGCCTTCTCCTTGACCCAGCCGTCATCGACTTCTTTATCACCATCAATGATGAGGGAACCGCCCAGAATACTGGTCTCTCCCAATGCATACTCTCTCTTGAGAGCGGGAACAATATACTTTTTCATTGTCTTATACATTTATGAGGTTTTAAACTTTCAAATTTGAAATTAAACATTTGCGATTTGAAATTTACTTCACAACTTTCTTACCTTCCTTAATGAACACGCCCTTGCGAGCCTTGCTGACACGCTGACCAGCCAAGTTGAAGATGGCAGTGTTGTTCTCGGCAGCGTTGAGAGACTTGATGGCGGTGGTGGTGTCACCCAGCTTGAAGCCCTTGACACCAACAGCATTCGGGATGAATGCCTTGTTGGCACTGAGGATTCCGTTGAGAGCATAGAAGCCGGCTTCGCCGTCAACAGCATTCAGGACAAATACGTCGGAAAGTTCTTGATCGACAAACGTACCCCACAGGACATTGTCTTCAACGAGCAGATCCATATCATCCACGATGTCTGCCCAGATGGAGGGTTCGCCAGAGTCAGAGATGAGGAGCACGGGAGTGAAAGCAGGAACTTCATCACCTTCACCGATGATTGCGGGAATAGCCCAGTCACCCTTGGTGGTCACCGTGTAAGCAGCGGCATCATCAGCAATCTGGATGGAGAAGGGCAGATAAGTGGTAGCATAGCTCTTTTCAGCTTCGTCATCAGCCTGGTAGAGGTCGATAATCACGCCTTCGGCATCTGTCAGTGTCCACTGAGAAGCACCAGCATTGTAGGTCCAACCCACACAGTAGTAATCCTGAGTATCAGCGCAGTGGATGGAATTATTCTCTGTGGTGAATGCACCCACGCCCGGAGCAACGATAACAGCCTCGAAGACGGTTGCTTCTTCACCAATCTCAATCTTCTTGCTCGTCTGAGGATCGGGAACAAAGCCACCAGCCAAAGAGATGAAATATTCATGGTCACCGACTTCCTCCAGTTTCACGACGGTGCTGACAGTCGTGGGTTCTTCATCATACTCAACAGCTCCCACGCAAGGAACACCCTCGAAATCAACATAGCTCAGGTAACGGCCAGGATACTGCTTGCTCTGGATGCGATAGTAACCAGTCTCGGGCCAAATCCAGTTGTCTTCATCGTCAATGGCATTCTGCAGTCTGCTATAAATATTATAGGGGCAGTCTTCCTTATAGCTATCCTTCCAGAGCTTCTTTGTATTCGTATTCAGCGTGAAGTAACCTTCTGCAGGATCGGTCATCACCTTCTCAATCTCACCAGTGAACTCAGCAAAGTTCGTGGGAATGTCGAAGATAACGAAGGCAGAGCCAACATCACCGAGGTTACCCGTGCTATTCCAAAGCTTCAGAGAACCACCTGCACCACCATACTGATTCACACATGAATTAGTGCCATAGATATTCAGCAAGAAGGAATTCTCTATGTTGCTGGTGCTCTTCATAATATTCCAGTAAAGGTCTTCTTCGTTCTCGACATCTTCAATGGCTTCAAATACAGGAATAGTACCACTTGCAAAATCGTGATGAACAAATGCGACACCTTCACCTTGTTCCTTATTCACAAGCATCAGATGGTAGGGATCACCGATGAATGCCCACTGATAAGCATCTTCCACCAGACCCAGTGCATTTGCATTGACGGTCAAGAGAGCGCCATCTTCTGCATATTCGTCTGAAGTATAGTACCAAGAGCCGCGCACGGAGATGTTCTGCCAATTTGCAGATTCAAAGTCTTCAGCAATCTCGAACGGACCATCCCAGATACCTGTAATAACCACATCGGTTTCTTCGTCATCACCGATGACTTCATTCACCTCCTCATAAACCATGAATTCACGCTGGTATATAGCAGGAAGCGTCTTAATCTTTCTGCCAGGCCAAGCGGGTTCTGGCTCAGACTCAAAGATGGTATTTCCTTTCTCATCCTCTACATAGTATGTCACGAATTGTGTGGGATTGAACTGGGCCTCCAGAGCAGCGAGTGCTTCTGTAGGATCAAAGTCACCAACCTCTTCAATGTAGTACTGGTTGCCTGGGTCTGCAGTCGTCCAACTATTAATGACTATACCAAACAGATTACCTGTGCCATTCGTGTTGACGCCATACTTGGTATTTTCGTCAATCTGGAAATAGAATAAGTAATAAGGAACAGACCTTTTGGTCATCTGAATAGCATCGTATTCGCCATTGGACGGCAACTCTGCCAAATGACCATTGTTCTGAACAAACATCTCATCGTCGATGCTATAGAGATAATAGTTGTCCTCATAGTTCAAAACAGCGAATTTGCCAGGAGTTGCGTTTCCAAGAGTGCTGTGTGAAGTGGAAGCAATGGTTCCATCCTTCGTTAACATTGCACCGCGGTCGCAGATAATGTTGTAAGCCTTTTCGTTGCTCAGTCTCTCGAACGGATAAGCAAACTTCTCTTTCAGGGTACGAATCACCTTGATGGTGCAGTTTTGATCACCAATTGTACCAACGGTCTCGTAGTCATATAACGTTTCGTTGATAAAGGCAGCAGGAATGGCTATTTCGCTACCTGCTTTTTGGATAACGTCCTTCGTGTTCACCTTGGTGGTGCCATCTTCCTCATAGAGTTCATAAGTGACGGTCACAGTAGCCAGTACTTCTTTCAGCGCAGCGTCCAAAGCCTCAATTTCATCAATTTGTGCTTCCGTGAGATCTGTTGCAGATGTGTTACTATTTGAATCCAAGAATTCAAAAGCCTCAGCTGCTTCTGCAATGGCCGGGAAAATATAGAACTCCGAGAAAGTGAAGAACACATGATCACCTGTCTTTGCACCGCTATTGGTCGCTAAAATTGTAAAGCGGACATACTTGTACTTCGCGCCTAAATCAATGGGCTCTGACAGATAGTCAATCACAGAAGCATCTGTGGGAAGACCATTTTCTTCTTGCGTGAGTTCATCGACATCTTCAAAATTTTCGCCATCGTTACTGACGGATATCACAATGTCTGTTGGACGATTGTTGTTGTTGTCCTGACGCTTCTTGAAATAGAATTGGATTTCATCTACAGGTTCTGTAAGTTCCGCCTGTAGATAGTGATCAGCCCCCGGATCGTATTCACCACCGTGCCAAGTAGAATGGAAGAAGGTTCCGTAATTATAATCCAATAATCCTGCATAGGTGCCTTCAGCTGGATCTTTAGCATTGCTTATGTACTGGGAAGCGTCCTTCACAAGGCCCTTGGCTGCCTGAACGGTAACAGGCCAATTGTGCATTGCATTGAAAGCTCTGATTTGGCGAGTCTTAAACACATCAAATTCCAATTCCCAAACATAAGCTGGGGTATAAGAATACATTGCAGTGGGGGCATCAACGTCTTCTACAGTCCACGTCCAGAAAACTCGGCCTGCATCACCCCAACTACTAGTGGCATGTTCTGAATTACAAGCACGAATAGCATACTTGCCATTTTCATTTAAGAAAAGGACTTGTGCTTCCCAAACATCACGATTACCTGTCGTAGTTGCAAACTTACCTGGATTTAAAACGGCTACGCCCTCACCATTCAACCCTGTATTTGTGAATCTGGTAGAGCCACTGTTAATTTTGTAGCCATAAGGTTTAAACTGTCCGTTGGCAGCTTTCTCGAGACTAAAAAGTTGTGCCTCATCAAAATTTGCTGTGAGGTAACCATCAGCCGTCACGTAATAGAATGTGCCATCCACATTCGTTTTGATGCGACTATAGGCAACGTCCTGAATGACCTTGAGCGCAGCATCATACTCTGCGTCTGTCTGTGCCAACACACCTGTCCAAGCTATCATTGATAGCAGGGAGAGAAAGAAAAGTCTGATTTTCTTCATGTTAGTAAAATTTAGTTAAGTTAATAATTAGGTTGACTGTAAATGGGTTGTTATTGGTTATTTCGGGTTATCTCACAATGAATTGACTGTCTCTAAGGCAAGTCCTGTGTATTTAGATATTGATTCCGATGACACGCCATCGGCTTTCATTCGAAGTGCAGTCGCAACTTTTTCTTCTTCGCGACCTTTTCGTTCAGCAGTATTGACTACATTGGTCAAATCTCGATAAACCTTGATGCTTTCTTCATATTCCCTGGCGTCCTGAGGGGTGAAGCGCGCTATCTCTGCCTGACCAAAGAGCTTCTTGAAGCCGAAGTCGGTGTAGGGGTTTATGTATCGTTCGGGACAGAAATCTGTCATTTGAGTTTAGTTGACTTAGCTATATTATTACGACTTTTCGGGCACAAAGTTAAGGGAAAATGCAATTAGTTGTATGCGATATTTAGTTAAAATTCTTTAAATGAAAGGTTGTGAAAGGTTTTTTGAGGGTTTGACAGAGTTGAAAGGTAAGAACAGAAAGGGATTTGCACAGGTTTTCATTAAAATGAATTCTGCTTCAAGGCAGTGGAGCTTTCTTGTGTTACACAATTAAAATTCTTGAAGTGTCAAGCGTCGCAAGCGCCGAGCGGACGAGTTGATGGACGGACTTTGGCGTCTCATGATTATCTCAACGTTGAGACAAGATTACTTCTCCAACACTTCCTGATAGACTTGGAGGAGTTGGCGGGTGAGCGTTTCCATTTGGAAACGGTCAGCGTAGGCGAGGCCATCTGCAATCATCTGTTGGCGGAAGGGCCCATCAGAGAGCACCCGATGCATGGCGGCGGCGAGGGCTTGCGGGTCGTCGGGATCCACATAGAGGGAGGATGGCCCACCCGCCTCTTCCAGACAGGAACCCGTGCAACCGATGACGGGTGTGCCGCTGCAGAGCGCTTCCAGCAGCGGAATGCCAAAGCCCTCGAAACGAGAGGGATAGACAAAGACAGTAGCCATCTGGTAAAACGCAGGCAGATCTGTGAAGGTCACTCCCTGTAGCATGCGGAAACGTGCCGAGAGTCCCTGCTCCTGCACCAAGCGCTCCACCTCATCAGCGTAGGGCGTGCGCCGCCCCACAGCCACCACTTCCACCTCCTTGTCCTCCAGCAGCGGAAGCGCCTGCGCCAACAGCAGCAGGTTCTTGCGTTCCTCGATGCTGCCCACGTAGAGAATGAACCGCTGAGGAAGCTGGTATCGCGCGCGTACCTTATTAATATGTTCCTCTGAAACGGGCTGGCGGAATCGCTCGTCACAGCCCTGATAGACCACCTTGATTTTCTCCTCCGGCGTGCCGAAGTAATGCATGATGTCCCGTTTGGTACACTCGCTGACGGCGATCACCCGATCCGCCATCCGACAGGCTCTGCGGAACTTGAAGCGGTAGATCCAGCGGTCGATGGGTTTGTAATACTCGGGATAGCGCAGGAAGATAAGGTCGTGAATGGTCACGATGCGTCGGACGTTCCTGGCCTTACAGATATTCAGCGGCAGCTCGCCGGAGAGGCCGTGAAACAGACAGATGCCATCGCCTTCCAGTTCCGACGTCACACCCCAGACCCGCCACAGCGAACGCAGCCAGCGCCAGATGCCGCGTCGAGGCTCCTTCAGCTCCACCGCCCGCTCCTCGTCCACGCCCTCCAGACAGGTGGCTTTGCCGAGACTCGGCACATAGAGCACCAGCCGCCCAGCCCGCGAGAAACGGCTCAGACCCCGCAGGACGAAACGGCTGTAGTTGCCCAATCCCGTGCGGTTCTGTGCCGCCCGCTTGCCATCGAAGCCGATGACGGTTTTCGCGTCTATTTCCGAGCGTTTTTCCATGCTTTCTTACTTCTTTGCGCTGCAAATGTACTGACAAAATCAAGAAATAACAAATGAAATGGAAAAAAATGGCATAAATATTTTGCCAGATAAGGAATAATCTGTACTTTCGCCCTTGGAAACAACCAAAACCCTATTCATTCAACCCTTTTTTAAACCTTTTCTACCTATGAAAAAAGTTCTACTATTTCTCATCACGGCATTAGGCCTGCTCTTCAGCGCCACCGCCGTGCGAGCCGAACTGATCTGGAAGATCGGAGATCCCCTCCTGACCGACGCCTCGCAAATCACGTCCAACAACTCCCAGAACGGCTTCCCGCCCAGCAACCTGCTGCGCCCCGAGAGCGAGGGCTACGGCACCGGCCAGATCATCTGGCACACCTCGTGGGGAGACCCGGCCATCCCGCCTGCCGGCACCGACACCTACCTGCAAGTGCAGTTCAAGGAGCCACAGCAGCACATCTTCTTCTCCATGATCGGGTCCATGTGGAACTCCACCTACGACACCCCCACGGAGATGATTATCCAAGGTGCCACCCTGCCCGACGGCGAGTGGGCCGACATCATTCACCTGCAGAATATGGAGAATGATTTCACGTCCTTCCGTCCGGACAAATACACCTCCGAACACATCGACCTCGGCGCAGCGTATTCCTACCTGCGCTTCGTCGTGAAGAAAACCATCAACAATGGCAATGCCAGCCGCTATGACGGTAATGGCAACCCCTTTGTCTCCCTCGGCCGCTTCCAGGTCTATCAGGCCTATCAGGGCGAGCCCGACCCAGACCCCGTTGGCCCCGTCTGGAAGAAGGAAGAAGCGCTGCTGACCGACGCCTCGCAGATCTCTTCCAACAACTCCCAGGACGGCTTCCCGCCCAGCAACCTCCTGCGACCCGAGAGCGAGGGCTACGGCACCGGCGAGATCATCTGGCACACCTCGTGGGGGAACCCGCCTGTGCCACCTGCCGGCACCGACACCTATCTGCAAGTACAGTTCAAGGAACCCGAACAACACATCATCTTTTCCATGATCGGGTCCATGTGGAGCTCCACCTTTGACACGCCCACAGAGATGATTATCCAGGGTGCCACCCTGCCCGACGGCGAGTGGACCGAGATCACACATCTCACCGACATGCAGAATGACTTCACCAGCTTCCGCCCCGACCTCTATACTTCACCGCACATCGACCTCGGTGCCGAATACTCCTACCTGCGCTTCGTGGTGAAGAACACGATGACCGCCAGCAGCGGACGCCGTGACAGCAACGGCAATCCCTACGTCTCCCTCGGACGTTTCCAGGTCTATCGTGCTGTGGAAGGCGAGCCCGACCCCATTGAGCCCAAGGACAACATCAACCTGCTCTTCATCGGCAACAGCATCACCGCCGGCGCCACCCTCAGCAATGCCTCCACACAGGCACCGCCCATCGTCTGCGGCAAGTTGGTGGAAGGTGCCACGGGCGTGACCACCAACGTCTATAACGGCGGACACTCCGGCATCACCACCCTCGGTTTCCTCCCGGGACGTGACGACTTCATCCGCCTGCTGGCAGCAGCCAAAGCCTACCAGAAGAACAACGGAGGACTCACATACGTCTCCATCATGCTCGGCACCAACGACAGCGCATGCAGCGGCACAGAGGGAGCACCCGTCAGCCCCGACACCTACGGCACCAACATCCGCAAGATCATTGATGCACTCATCGCCGGCGTGCCGGGATGCAAAATCGTGCTGAACTACCCCATCTGGTACAGTCCCAGCACACACAACGGTGCCACCTACCTCCAGGAAGGTCTCGACCGCCTGCACAGTTACTATCCCGTGCTCGATGAAATCATCAAGGAGTACGACCAGGTCTATGCCGGCTACCGCGGCGTCTGGGAGTTCTTCGAGGACAACAAGGTGCTGTTCACCAAGGAGAACGGCAACTCCGGCGAGTTCTTCCTCCACCCCAATGCACAGGGTGCACAGCGCTTGGCAGAGATCTGGGCCCGGAGCCTCCTGGAACTCATCCAGGCCGACGGCGTGGAAATCAAGCAGCCCCTGACAGCGTGGAACACCTTTCAGCCCAGCAACCTGAAGAAGTACACGATGGCCACGCCACGCGGCAAGTACGGCACACTGGACGGCAAATGGTCCAACACCGTGAAAGAAGGTATCGGAGCCACCGAGGGCGAGTTTGCCATCCTCACCTACAACGACAAGACCTTCCTCTACAGTGTGGCAGACAAGCAGTTTGCCTACCGCGACCCTATCGCCGACGCCAACGGCTGGTACACCGTCCTCTTCTCCAATGAATACATAGAGCCCACGAAGGTACACTACACGGGCGTCAATGCCAACTACCCCTACTGCATCACCATCGGCGGCTACATTGCCAACTCTGCCGGCAGCACCGGCACGGGTGTCGTCGTGAACACCTGGAACAGTGCCACCGACGGCGGCAACCAGACTGCCATCATTGAGGCCGGTGACTTCGACCCTACAGAAGCACTGGCGGTACTGGAAGACTACTATAGCAACGAGGTGCCCACGGTCTTCCGCATCGTCAGTGACGAAGGAGAGGTCTATGATGAAATGACCATGACGGTGCACGCGGGGAAAGTCGTCTCCGAAGTGCCGGTGAACATGACCCGCAAAGCCTACACCTTATACAATATTAAGGAGCCCGTCACCATCGGGAAAGGCAAGGACAACGTGGTCGATGTCATCGCGTCCTTCCAACTGCCGTTCAGCACCTCGCCGGACATCGCCAACGCACACTGGTACAACCTGGTGCTGCGTGAAGGTTCGGACTATGTGACGGCAGCCAACAACTACGTCTGCAACATCAACCCTACCCTCGAGGAACTCACGAGCGACGAGTACCAGTGGGCCTTCCAGGGCAACCCCTACGCAGGCATCATTGTCTATAACCGCTCCACCGGCGCCCAAAAGACACTGGGCGTCCAGGGGGACAAGGCCGTGCTCGTGGACGACGTCTATCACTGGCAAATCTTCGAGCACACCAAGGGCTTCCTGCTGGGACAGTCCGAGGGAGTGTATATCAATGAGTACGGCGGCGCCGGCAACGACCTGGGCTTCTGGGGCAACAAGGACGACGTGGGCAACATCTTCACCGTGGAGGAAGTGGGACAGCAGACCGTCAAGAGCGTGAAGCTCAGCACCGGTGCCACCCTCAAGATCTTCAAGGCCGATGAAGAGAAGGCCAACGGCGCAGCTGTCATCATCTGCCCGGGCGGCGGCTACAGCTACGTCGCCGGCGGCTACGAGGGCGCAGACTGGGCACCCCTGCTCAACGAACTCGGCTTCACCGCCTCCGTCCTCACCTACCGCATGCCCAACGGCACGCCCACCATTCCGCTGAACGACGGCAAGGCCGCCCTCAAGTACCTGCGCAAGAATGCCGGGGAGCTGAACCTCCGCCCAGACAGGATCGGCGTGATGGGATTCAGCGCCGGCGGGCACCTCGCCAGCACCATCGCCACCCACGTGACAGGTGCCGACGCCCCCGCCTTCCAGATCCTCTACTATCCTGTCATCACCATGGAGGCCAGCTACACCCACGCCGGCTCCCGCGAGAACCTCTTAGGCGCCAATCCCCCGCAGAGCCTGGTGGACAAGTACAGCAATGAGAAACAGGTGACCCCGTCAACCCCCACCGCCTACCTCTGCTGGGCCGACAACGACGGCACCGTGCCCCCTGCCAACAGCATCCACTACGCTGCCGCACTGCGCGAGGCCGGGGTGCCCGTGCACACCAGGAACTTCCCGACAGGCGGTCACGGTTTCGGATTCAACACCTCCTATGCCTATCACAATGAGGTCGTCCGTGACCTGACAGAGTGGCTCCAGTGGCTCCAGGCCGAAATCCTCACCGGCATCGTCACCCCCGGGAACCCCCGGCCCGCCGCCACCCTCTATGACCTCAACGGACGCGCCATCACCGCACCCGCCAAGGGCCTCTACATCCAGAATCACCAGAAGGTGCTCGTCAGATAAGCAGAAGCCAAGACCACACCACAGAAACCCTTCGCCTTGTCCCGCACCGCTGGACAAGGCGAAGTTTTTCACTGTCACCGCCGCGCGCGAGGCAACAATTTTTAGCCTTTCGGTCACTTTTTCTTGTTTTTTTCCTCTTTTTTCTTGGCCGATTCGCAATGATT
>JAFZSP010000051.1 GCA_017619335.1 Bacteroidaceae bacterium | reverse complement strand
GCATCCATTTTCATTCTGTCACCCCTTCGGGGTTTGTGTTGTGTCT
This sequence comes from Bacteroidaceae bacterium, assembly GCA_017619335.1. Classification (GTDB taxonomy): domain Bacteria; phylum Bacteroidota; class Bacteroidia; order Bacteroidales; family Bacteroidaceae; genus Physcousia. The sequence continues at coordinate 43,404 of JAFZSP010000051.1, read as the reverse complement.
TGCCCATTAGCAGGGGTTATACCCCTGCCTGTGGTCTTGACACCCCTTCGGGGGTTTTACTTGCTAAAGTTGAGTAATGGTGTAATGGTTTGGGGAAAATCGGGCAAAAGGGATTACGATGATGCCGTAGGCATCTGATAAGGGTTCTTGAAGGGTCAAGCGTCCCTTTGGGCCGAGCGGCCAGCCATTTTAATGGCTGGTAATTAGGGGCACCAATGGTATGCGTGCCTTTAGGTACGCGACAACTGATTCCTGTCGCGTACCTAAAGGCACGCGTTTTTCCCCGCCATTTCATACCAGCCATTAAAATGGCTGGCTACCCCTATCTTGCCCCTACGGGGCATTTGGCCCCCAAACCATTACACCATTACAGATTACAGTTTCTTTCACGGCTCCCTCCCAACTAACCATTACACCATTACAGATTACAGTTTCTTTTGCGGCCCCTTTCCATCCACCATTACAGATTACAGTTTCTTTTGCGGCCCCTTTCCATCCACCATTACAGATTACAGTTTCTTTTGCGCCCCTTTCCATCCACCATTACAGATTACAGTTTTTTTCACGGCTCCCTCCCAACTAACCATTACACCATTACAGATTACAGTTTTTTTCGCGGCACCAGACCCTCACTAAATGCTCTTTTGATGATGAAAACAGAGGGGAAACGGCGCATTTTAGGGTGAAAGGCGGCTCTTTAACGATATTTAACGACACAGCGAAGGCCTCTTTTGCACATTCTTCGTATTTTTGTGCTACGAAAGTCAATAATTCAGTCAAAAATATACAAACTTACACAACTAAAACTAAAAAATCAATGAAGAATCTTAGACTCTTTTTCTTGATGCTGACGGCGCTGCTCTGCCCGTCGGCTTTTGCACAGGACGAAATCGAAGTGGACGAGACCAAGCCGCTGATTACCGACGTCAGTCAGCTGAGCTCCCCCTGGAACGCTCCTCATGAGTATGAGGGCAACATTGCCCACCTGCTGGACGACGACCCCGTCACCTACTGGCACACCACATGGAGCAAAAACGTACCCGGACACTACCTCCAAGTGGAGCTGAACGAGCCCGCTCACGGGTTGACTGCCATGCGTGTCACACGTCGCTTGTACAACTATAACTCCGAGGTGCTCTGCACCGCGAATCATCCGACTCAGTGGTGTGTCCTGGGCAGTGACGATCCCGATGCTGCCGATGGGGACTGGCAGGAACTGGACCACATGGTCACGCCCTACAATGAGCCGGGCGAAGTGGTCACGGCCGTCTTTGAACCCCAGGGCAAACAGTACCTGCGCTTCGTGGTGGAAGCTAACAACTCGGGCAACTACTATTGGCACGCTGCCGAGTTCCAGCTCTATCCCGTGCTGAGCATTGATGAACTGGCCATTGCCAAGCGCGATTTGGCAGATGTCTATGTTCAGTATATCGACTATGTGGAATACTTCGAGACCAATGCCGGCACAGAGCCCGGTATGTATGACGAGGCTGCTGTGGCTGCTTTCCTGGCTGCGATGGACGCTGCCAATGCGGTGGATGAGCCAGGGGCCGTCTTCACTGCGGAAGAACTGCGCGGCATTATAGAAAACATCAAGAGCACCTACGCTGTGGCGCGTGACTCCATGATTCCTTTGACCGTTGCCGATGGTTACTACCGCCTGCGTTCGGGCATGATATTCATTAATAATGTACCCACGGGCGAGGTGGACGAGGACGGCAATGCCATCACCGAGGATCGCGAGATGGAGAAGTACATGTACAGCGTCATTGAGGGTGAGCAAATCTATGCCCGCTGGCACACGCCCGACAACGTGGACACGGACTGCCCGTCACTGTGGAAGGTTACCAACAAGGACGGTTTGCTGGACATCGTGAACTGCGCCACCGATGCTCGTTTCAACAACGTGGCCCGCAGCACTGCCGAGACCATGGATCCCGAGAGTAAGAACCTCATGGCACTGGATATTGCAGGCAACGTGGATGGCGTGCCCTACGTCAACATCCGCGTTTCCACCCAGAACGCCAAAGATTTCTTCTATCTCCACGGTGCCGGCCACAGCAGTGGTGCTGGCGTCGGAGGCAACATTGTGGGATGGGAGAAGACCTTGAACGACGGCAATTGTGGCGCCTCGGAATGGGAATTCGTCCCCGTCAGTGACGAGGTCGCCGAGGCCATCATCAAGGCCTACGAGCCCTACAAGAACCGCGCCGCCATGGTGGAGAGCTTCAAGCTCATTCGTGAAGATGCCACCGCCAAGTTGAAGATTGCCAAGGACCTCTCTGTCAAGTTGAACGAGGAGAAACCCTACATCACCAGTGTGGATCAGCTGAGCTCACCCTGGAACGCTCCTCATGACTGGGAAGGCAATATTGAGCATCTGCTGGACAACGACCCGCTCACCTACTGGCACACCAACTGGAACAAGAACGCCGGTCTTCACTATGTGCAGGTGACACTGGAAGAGCCCATTCACGAGCTCGTTTCCGTGAAGTGCATCCGTCGCCTCTACAAGTACAACTCCACCACGCCCTGCACCGCCGACCACGTGACCGTGTGGAGCATCTATGGCAGTGATGAACCCGATGCCGAGGATGCCGACTGGGTGAAACTGGCAGAGTCCGCCACTCCCTACATTGCCCCGGGTGAGACCGTCATGACGGAACCCTTCGACACCCAGGGCAAGATGAACCTGCGCATCTGTGCAGAAGCCACCAACAGCGGAAACCACTACTGGCACGCAGCAGAACTGCAGATCTATCCCGGAGAAATCATCGACCCCGCCACCAGCCAGTACCACATGATGGGAGCCATCGGAACCACACTGAATGACCTCCTGGAACAGCTGAAGGACGTTGACCCCGAGGAAGTTACCATGGAGCAGTATGACGCTCTGAGGACAGCCTACGAGGCTTTCGACGCCAAGTTTGTGAATCCCGCTCCTCTGCGTGAGAAGATAGCAGCAGTGACGGGTGCCGACGCCCTCATGGCCCTGGGCACCGACCCGGGTTTCTGGAAGGACATGAGTGCCAGCGAGCAGCTGAACAAGGTGATTCAGGATGCCCAGGCCTACGATGTGGCAGGAAAGTACTCCGCAGAACAGAGTAAGGCTTTCATCGCCGAATTGGATGCCGCTGCCGCCAACATCAAGGCTTCTGCCAATCCTGTTCAGACGGGCAAGTGGTACCGTTTCCGCTTCGGCACCGAGGAGGAATATGCCAAGTATGGCTGGCCCACGGGTGGCAATGAAGCACAGTACCGCACCGTGGATGGCGAAGCCACAGAGGCAGTCATCAATGAAGCCAATTTCGGCAAGTACATGGCGGTGGCCAAGTTGGAACGCGTGAAGGATGAAGACGATGCAGGAGAATTCACCCGCAACGTCATCAGTCCGCTGCTGAAGGAGGAGGTGGAAATGGGGCAGGAACTGCACTTCGACGACTTGGAAGACCTCTTGGACCCCGACATGGCACTCTTCCGCTTCATTGCTGTGGGTGACACTGCATTCATCCTCCAGAACAAGGCCACGGGTCTCTTCCTCCAGAAGAAAGTGGAGACCAACGACGGCATCTATCTCTCCCTGGAACCCTCCTTCTTCCAGCAGGAAGTGATGGGAAACGGACAGAACGCATTCTTCATCCGCACCTATGCCAACGAGACCCAGAACCCGCTGCACTTTGCCCGCAACACCAACGTCGTCATCACCTATGGAGGCTATGGCGACTCCGACGGCCGCCGAGGCTGCTTCTTTGTGGAAGAGGCAGAGGATGTGGCTGCTGACTATGCCGTGAACGACACCCGCTTTGCCCTCTGGGAAGGTGCCATGACTCCGCGTTGCTATCCCATCACCGTGAAGGCTACCGACGACAGCCAGGGTGGCATGTGGACAGTCAGTTCCATCGAGTACGTGGAGGCTGAGGACGAAGAACCCGGGCAGCTCAATGTGACGCTCGCACCCATCGCCGACAATGTGGCTGTGGCCGGTCGTCCCTTCATCTACCTTTCCAACGGAGAATACACGCCCTCCGAGGATCGTGACGAGGGTGATGAGCCCGAGCTCATTGAAGTCACCTTCGGCATGGACTTCGTGGCTGCACCGCTGAACGAGGGCGCCCTCAAGGGTACTTTCACTCGTGAGACCGTGGGCACTGGTGTGCTGGATATTCGTGAGGACAAATTTGCCCGCACTGCCTCCAGCACCTCCACCGTCAACTCCAACCGCGCCTACATTGCCGACGAAAAGGCCTTCCCGCGCGGACTGGAGATTCAGGCCATCTTTGACGAAGGTGCACAGGACGGCATCACGTCCGCCCTCCAGCAGCTCGCCCGCACGAGTGACATCTTCACGCTGGACGGCCGCCTCGTGAAACGCGGCAATCTCAACAGCCTCCGCAGTGCCGAGCCCGGCATCTACATTGTTAACGGAGTTAAAGTCATTGTCAAGTGAAAAGAATTCTTGTTTTCCTTCTAATTCTTGCAGGAGCCCGTACCGCCTTTGGTGCGGGCTTCCCGCAAGTTAGCAGCGGGACTGAGGAGTACTGGTACTACCTCAAGTTCACGCAGGGCGCCTACGTGGTGGCCTCCAATGGTGACGGCGAAGTCTGCAAGGCTCTCATTCCCACGGGCCGTGACGCCCAACTCTGGAAAGTCGAGGGTGGCAGCACCACAGGTTACACCTTCACCAATCGTCTCGGACTCGCCCTCTATGTCACCGCCACCTCACAAGGTTCCGAGGTGCGGGCAGCGTCTAATCCCTCCTCGCTGAAACGCTTCAAAATCACCACCCGAGGCTCCAACTATGCCATCACGCCCTTCTCCAATACCGCGCAGGCCTTCAATGTCTGGGGCGGAATGGGACTGCGTAACGACATCAAGCTCTACAACACCTCCGATGCCAACGCACCCATGGAGTTCATTGCAGAGACAGATTTGGACATTCAGAACACCGCCGTGAACGTGGTGCCCTATCCCGCCTCTGTGACCAGGTTCAGAAGCATCCTGGACCTCCATCAGCTCATGGCCATTACCATTCCCTCTGCTTCTCCCTCGGGCCAGCCCCCCGTTCCCTCTGCTTCCCCCTCTGCTTCCCCTTCCGGCACTGGTGTGCTCGTCGGTTCGGCCTTGGGCTCTCCCTCCGGCACTGGTGTGCTCGTCGGTTCAGCCTTGGGCTCCCCTTCCGGCACTGGTGTGCTCGTCGGTTCAGCCTTGGGCTCCCCTTCCGGCACTGGTGTGCTCGTCGGTTCGGCCGACGAGCCCTCTCTCTCCCTCCTTGCCCAGCGCCTCTCCGATGACCTCCAGCGCGCCTCCGGCATCACCCTCCCCGTGACAAGTGACCCTGTAGAAGGCCCCTCCATAGCCCTGAAACTGGCAGAGAAAGAACTCCCCTCGGAGGCCTATTCCCTCTCCATATCCACCTCCGGCATCAACCTCCTTGCCTCTGACTACGGCGGCTTCTTCAATGGTCTCCAGACCCTCCGCCAAGTCATGCCGCCCGCCATCTACGGGCAACCTTCACACCAGAATGATGCCGCGGTTCCCGAGGATTCATCCTCGGGTCAGCAACCCTCGTGGACCGTTCCTTGCCTCGCCATTGAGGACGAACCCGCCATGCACCATCGCGGCTTCCACCTGGACATCAGCCGTCACTTCTTCGACAAGGAAGAGGTGAAGAAGCTCCTCGACATGGCGTCCGTCTATAAGCTCAACCGCTTCCACTGGCACCTCACCGACGATCAGGGCTGGCGCGTGGAAATCCCCGAATATCCCCGTCTGACCACCGTCGGAGCCATCCGCAAGGCCTCCCTCACCGTCTATGACCCATCGGCCGGCATCCGCTTCTTTGACGACACCGAGTACGGCCGCGGCTGCTTCTACACCCTCGATGATCTGCGGGAGATTGTGGCTTACGCTGCTGAGCGTAACATCCAGATTATCCCTGAGATAGACATGCCTGGACACATGACGGCCTGTATCGTCGCCTACCCCGAACTGGGCTGCAACCCGGAGAAGAAAATCGAGGTGATGACAGAGGGCGGTATCAGTCGGGACATCCTCAACGTGGGTCGTCCGGAGACTATAGATTTCCTCAAGTGCGTCCTCGGGCACATCGCCGAGGTATTCCCGGGCCAGCTCATTCACCTGGGCGGCGACGAGTGCCCCACCACCGCTTGGGAGAGCAATGCCGACTGCCAGAGACTCATCCGTCAGGAGGGCCTCGGCGGCGTCCAAGACATTCAGGCTTGGCTGGTGGAGACGCTGGGAAGCTTCCTGCGTGACAACTATGGAAAGAACGTCGTCGTCTGGGACGAGCTGCTGGCCAACTGGAAGAGTAAGTACTCTGTGCATCCCGTGGTCATGTCATGGCGCGGGGTGGATTATGCCCGACAGGCTGCCGACAAAGGGTTCCAGAGCATCGTCGTGCCCACACGTCCGCTGTACTTCGACCTTCTGCAGTGCAATCCCGACCAGCTGGAGATTGACTGCCCCTACATGGGTGGCTACGGCGATGGTAGCGTGAATACCGTGGAGCGTGTCTATAACTTTGACCCACGTTCTACTGTCAGCGGAAGGGAAGAATTCGTTCTCGGCACACAGGCCAACCTCTGGACAGAGAGCTGCACCAGCAACCGCGAGGCCGAATACCAGTACTATCCACGTCTCCTCGCACTCAGTGAAATTGCCTGGCTACCAACCTCCAAGAAGAACTTCCTTGGGTTTTACAGTCGCTTCCAACAGCAGGCCGCCGTCCTCCAGGCCAAGGACATCACCTACGCCCCGCACTACTTTGAACCCGTGGAGCTTTCCCCCTTGGAAGCTGCTATCGCAGAGGCCCGTGAGATTCTCACCGCCAGTCAGCCCGGTGCCGTCGGCCATCCCTCCCAAGCCGCTTATGATGCCCTCCGCGCCGCCCTGGAAACAGCCCTCGCCTCTTTAGACGCGCCCTCTCTTCAAGATGCCTCTCCCGCCGCAGGAGTGCTCGTCGGTTCGGCCTCGCCCCTCTTTTCCGGTACTGGAGTGCTCGTCGGTTCGGCCGACGAGGCCGTTTCTTCCCTCCTCGCCGCCATCGCCGCCTACAAGAGCGCTCCCGTCACCCTGCCCGCTGCAGACCGCCTTTACAAGATAGAGAGTGCCTCCACCTACTTCCGCAACCGCTTCAACGGCTCCTCCCTCTATGTCAAGAGCGGCGCACTGGCCATCCACTACACCCCTCAGACCCAACCCGAGGAAGCCTGGCAGTTCCTTCCACAAGAGGACGGCACCTTCCTGATTGTCAACGTCCTCACCGGCAAGGCCATCACCCTGCCCAAGGCCGCCGACAAGGAAGCCACCGCCTTGCAGGAAGAAGGCTCCCGCCTCTCTATCCGCCAAGCCACCAAACCTGCCGGAGGCATCACCTACGTCCCCGGAGCCCTCAACATCAAAAACGGCCGCTACAATCTCTACGCCCGCATTGCAGGCAGTGACCTCACCATCATCGCTTCCACCGACTCCGCCCTGTGCTATCCAGGCACCTGGCGCATCGTGGAAATTACCGACTACCGCACGTGGCTGCAAAAACTTGTCTCTCAGGCAGAAAGCATCAGGGAACAGATGCAGGCACAGTCCGCAGACCTCCTCACCGGAGAGGCCCTGCAGTTCCTCACCACGGAGGTTATTGATGCCGGAAATCAGCGCTTGGAGCAGGAAGTAGTCACGCGACAGGACTATCTCGACATCGTGGCTAAATATCAGGAATTCAACAGTCTCTCCATCCTGGACTTCCTGGACCTGAAGCATTACTACCTCATCCGCAACGTCGCCTACGAGAACTACTACGCTGCCGCCAACCCCAACACAGGCGGCGTCATCCCCAAGACCCTCGCCGAAACCGACAACTTCCGATGGTTCTTTGTCAAGAACGCCGACGGTACCGCCAGCATCCGCAATAAACAGACCGGCACCCCCGCCTATGTGGAAGAGAGTGCCGATGGTAAGCGCATCCGTGTGGGCAGCAAGTACTCCTGGACGCTCCGACAGGTGACAGCCAGCGACGGCAGCACGGGCATTGCCATCGTCGAAAGCACAGGAAACTTCAGCTGGTTCACCAACCCCCGTTCATGGACCTACCTCATGCTCAAGCCCTACGACCAGGGTGCCAGCCTTTGGCAGTTCGTTCAGACAGACGAGGAAGTGACTGACGATGTGAAAGATGTGAAGAATGAAAGAGTAAGAAGCAATGTGTTCTTAGACCTTACAGGGCGCCGCGTTCCTGTTCCCCACAAAGGCATCTATATCTGTAATGGCCAAAAGACAGTTATCAATTGATGACTGTCTTCTGGCATATTTCTTATAGGGCTTCCAACATGCGTTTGAGAACGACTTGGGCAGAGATTTCGCGGTTGGCGGCTTCGGGGATAACGAGGCTGCGGGGCGATTCGATGACGTCGTCTGTGACAATCATGTTGCGGCGGACAGGCAGGCAGTGCAGGAAGGCGGCATCGTTGGTGACAGCCATCTGACGGGCACTGACGCACCAGTCCATCATGGTGTGGTAGTCATGCAGCACCTTTCCGTAATCCTCGGGACGGGTGACACCCGGGCAGCTCCAGTTCTTGGCATAGATGAAGTCAGCGCCCTCAAAGGCTTTCATCTGGTCATACTCCACGCGGGCACCCTTCACGAATTGCGAATCAAGCTCGTAACCCTCGGGATGGGTGATGACAAAATCCACATCAGCTGCCAGCATCCACTCGGCGAAACTGTTGGGCACGGCCTGTGGCAGGGCGCGAGGATGCGGTGCCCAGGTCATGACAACCTTGGGACGCGTGGTCTGCTTGTGCTCTTCTATCGTAATTAAGTCCGCAAAAGCCTGCAGAGGATGAACGGTGGCACTCTCCATGAAGAAGACGGGGCGGCCGCTGTATTTGATGAACTGGTTGAGAATCTTCTCTTCATAGTCATCCTGGCGGCTCTCGAAGCGAGCGAAGCTGCGGACGCCAATGATGTCGCAGTAGGACCCCATCACGGGGATGGCTTCCAGGAGGTGCTCGCTCTTGTCGCCGTCCATGATGACGCCGCGCTCGGTCTCCAGCTTCCAGGCACCTTGGTTCACATCGAGCACGATGACGTTCATACCAAGGTTCATAGCTGCCTTCTGTGTGCTGAGGCGTGTGCGGAGGGAGTTGTTGAAGAAGATGAGCAGCGCGGTCTTGTTCCGGCCGAGGTGCTGCCACTGATAGCGGTCGCGCTTGACTTCCGCTGCTTCGGCGAGGGCGGTGCGCAGGTCGCCGATGTCTGTAACGTGTTGAAAGACTTTCATAATGGATTATTTATAGAGCTTATAAGTCTTATAGGACTTATGAGACTTATAGGATTTATGGGCGATGCAGCGGGAAGGTGAGTGGCACCTTGGCGGGCTGCTGGGGTGTGGTCGTGGGCACCTCGACATCGTTGAGTAACATGGCCTTGGGACCCACGATGGAGAAGCGGGCACCATTGTCCTCGCTGTTGACGACATCTGTCTGCTCAGTGGAGAGGGCGCTGATGTGCCGCAGCATGCTCAGGGTTGGGTTGAGGTTGGGCTTGCGCAGCGGTGTCTCGCTGCCGTCCTTGACATTGACACGGTAGAGGGCACCCTTGCGCACAATGTAGGCATGGTCATAACCCTCGCGCTGGGCATCGCGCAGGAGTTGCTTGCGCATCTTCTTGAGCGGCATGGTCTTGCTACTCTCTATGCGGATGACACCAGGGGCTGTGCTGGCCGCCAAGGCTCCGTTCCATGTACGGGGATTGTTGAAGCGCAGGTTGCCTGTGGGCTTCGAGGTGCCGAGTGCGGGCGTGCTGCCGCAGAGCTGGGCACGGAAGATGCCACGGTCAACAAGGGTGACGGCCTGTGGTGCCTGCCCGTTGGCATCGGCGGTGTAAGCGCCTACGAGTGCGTGACCGTTCCATGTGGTGAGCGTAGGATCCTGACGGATGGTAATCTTATCGTCCACAATCTTACGGTTGAGCTTAGAATAGATGGCGCGATCGCTCTGGAGGTAAGGGTGCCAGGCACGGAAGTTGTGACGATCACCGCTGGCAAGGTTGTAGATGACACGACCTGCTGCTCCGTTATCAAAGAGTACCGGCCCCACGTAGTAGTCTTCCTCGGCAATGGAGTCGCAAAAGAGCTGGTACTGGAGAGAGACGTATTCGCGTGCCGCCTTGGTGAAGCGGGCACTATCGGCCAGCAGTTCGGAGGGAGAGGCGTAGTCGTGGCTATGTCTGTGGGGGCTGGTGCCGCGTGCGAAGGCGAATTGGAAGAGGAGGGAACTGATGTCGCCCTGCAGCTGTGCCACACGCACGCCCTCGGAGGAGAGACGATAAATATAGGATTGTTCCTGACTCATGTCGGCGTTGCTGAGGATGAGTGTGGGGAACTCCTTGGCGATGCCCGAGAGGCGGCGGAGGTAGGTGGCGAGTTCGTCGGCGAGGGTGTCGCTGAACTCACGCGGCGGCAGGTCTATGCTGGTGACGGGTTGTGCAGGGATGAGGTCGTGGAGGGCTGCCTCGTCGGCAGGCAGCTGCACCTTCTTCATCTGTTGGCGTTTGTTTTCGAGGTTGGCAATGGCCTGTTTGTAATAGACATCAGTGGCTAACCAGGCCTGGCGACGCAGGTTGTTGTAGTCCGCAGCCGACGGAATAGATGTGCCTCGAAACCCGCTCTCGGGTGCGCGCAGACTACTGTGCTGGTAGTCGCCCAGGATCACCTCGGCATCGAACTTTTGAGACCAAGATGAGGGCGGACAAGTTGTGATCTCGCCAAACGAAGCCGAGAGGCTGAACCTGCGAGAGCGCTGAAGGCGGTAGTCGATGATGAAGGGCGCGGGCTGCCCCTCGATGCGGAGGCTGTCCATGGAGCGGCGGAGTTCGTCGGAGAGAGCGCGGAAGACGATGGAGTCCCTGTTGCTTTCAACGCCGTCGGCGTTGAAAGCAACAGGTGAAAGAATTGGCATCAGGCTTGCTTTTTGCTGCCGCCTTTGTGTCTCTATCTTCGAGCAGAAGACCATCGGGGAGGTGGCAGAGACGGGTACCCAGCCGCTTTCGGCACCGCACATGCCAATGAAGGTGGAGGGCGTGTCGCCGCCTGCTTCGATATTGGAGAACATAGACAGCGGCGTACCGATGAGATCCACACCGCGGACAAGCTCATCGGGGCGGCCATCGACATAGATGCGAAAGACCTCTAAGGGCGTAACGTTGAAGGAGTTGATACTATTGCCCTCGCCCGTCTGCGTGTAGCCGCCGCTGACGCTCTGGAAGAGGTAACCGTAGTCCTTGCCCTGCCGCTTAGCCTCATCGCGCAGCATTTGGCGCAGCTGGGCTTCGGCATAGGGCTTGCGCGTTTCCACAACGAGATTGGACTGGCGCGAGACAGGTGTGCCACTTTCGGCTGTACGGCCGTGGCCGTTGCTCTCAGGGAAGCTGTCTAAAGGTACACGGCTCATCAGGAACTCCTTCAGTACGCCATCCACTACATTATTTACTCTGCGGGCGCGCGTGCCTTCATCGTCATAAAGATAGCCGCCATTCAGCGGTTGTGAACCGTAGTGTGTCAGTGTGGGGTCGCAATAGACTTGGAAGTCAGTAGGCAGCACACGCTCACCCACCATCTTGCGGAATGTCTGTCCACCCGTCTTCATGCGATGGCCTTCGAGACGATGGCCGAAAATCTCATGGAAGAAGACGCCGCTGGCAGGGCCACTCATGAGGGCTGGACCCGTAAAGGGGTCGGCCACAGGTGCTTCGGACAAAGCCACGAGACGGCGGCCCACATCTTCAGCGTCGCGAATCATGATGTCTTCAGCAGGCAGTGAATCGAGCGAGGTGGCGTAGTAGGTCTGTGTGAGGGGCAACATCATTCCGTCGTCGGTCTTGACCTCTGCATGAATGAAAACGCGGTAGCTGACGCGGTTCTGTACAATGGCTGTGCCCTCGGTGCTGACAAGATGTGTGCGTTGGTTCTCCACCTGCAGGTTGACCACGGCGTCGCTGAACTGAGGCCACTGCTTGAAGACGGCGCTGATGCGGCAGAGACGTTCTTCCCAAGTGTGCTGCTCGGCAGGGTTGAGGGAGGGATGGGGGAGAGGTGGCTCGTAGTAGGTCTCGGCGAAAGAACCGCCGAGCACACTCCAGCAGGGGGCTTTGTCCTCGTTGTCGGCCAGGGAGCGGAGGCGACTCTGGGCATCGCGATAAGCTGTTGAGGCACGATCGTAGGCGGTGAGCATCTGTGTCCAGATGGCCACACGGAGGGCATCGATGGAGGCATCTGCCAGCGGGAGAGTTTGTGAGCCGCTACGCGATTGGTTGTTGAACTTGAAGTTGTCGAGTTCGGGCGTACCTACACGAACCTGCGGGGTGAAGGTGCGGGTGTGGTCCTGAAGGGATGTTCCAAGGAAACCGAAGGTGGCTGCGATGCGGGCGTTCCAGCTCTCCTGCACGCGAAAGCTCATGAAGTAGGGCTTCACATCCTGCTGTTGCAGCTCCTGGAAGTCGGCATTCAGCTCCTCTCGGAGGACGCGAAGGAGCGTGTCGTTGTCAGCAGTTTGGGCAACGACAGTTGTGGTCGTCAGTGCCAACAGACATAAAACAAATAGTTTTAGCAGTTTCATTTGATGTAGTAATGTTTAAACGCTTCTTTATGCTGAATTGTTGCTATTTGTGACCCTGTTGTTAAGGGCGAGTCTGGCCATTCCCTTTAATGAGCCATTTATAAGTAGTGATTTCTTCGAGCGCCATTGGGCCGCGAGCGTGGAGTTTCTGGGTGCTGATGCCAATCTCTGCGCCGAGACCGAACTGTCCCCCGTCGGTGAAGCTGGTGGGAGCATTGTGATAGACACAGGCGGCATCCACTTCGGCAAGGAAGCGGCGAGCGGCTTCTGGGTCTTCGGTCACGATACTCTCGCTGTGGCCGGAGCCGTAGCGGGCGATGTGCTCGAGGGCTTCGTCCAAGCTGCCAACGACTTTCACGGCCATGCGCAGGGAGAGGAATTCGGTGCCGAAGGACGAGGGTGTGGCAGCGATGAAATCGCCGCATACAGAACGGGCTGCTTCGTCAGCTTCGATGATGACTCCTTTTGCCACCAAAGGTTGGCAGATGGTTGGCAGGTCTTTGAGGCGGTCACGATGAATGATGAGGCAGTCGAGTGCGTTGCAGACGCTGACGCGACGGGTCTTGGCATTCACTACAATGGGGATGGCTTTTTCGAGGTCGGCAGCACGGTCAATATAACAATGCACCACACCGGCACCTGTCTCGATAACAGGCACTTGGGCGTGCTCGCGAACATAATTAATCAATCGGCTACTGCCGCGGGGAATGATGAGATCCACGAGGCCGTGGGCGGTGAGCAGGCGGTCTGTGTCCTCGTGACTGGTGAGCAACAGGACGGTTTCCTTGGGGAGGCCGTGACGCTGCAGGACTTCATGGATGAGGGCGACGATGGCTGTGCAGCTGTCTTTGGCGTCGCTGCCGCCCTTGAGAATGCAGGCGCTTCCCGCTTTCAGACAGAGGGAAAAGCAGTCGAAGCACACATTGGGACGCGCCTCAAAGATGATGCCAATCACGCCGAAAGGCACGCTTATGCGAGTGAGTTCGAGACCGTTGGGCAGGATGCTGTGTTTCAGCACACGACCTAATGGAGAGGGTAGGGAAGCCACCTTGCGCAGGTCTGCTGCGATGTCCCGCAACCTGCCTTCTGTCAGCTGAAGACGATCATAACGTGGGTCGGCCTTGTCCATACGGGCGAGGTCCAGGGCGTTGGCTGCCAACAAGTCTGCAGCATGTGCTTCTGTGCTCTCGGCCAAATCCAGCAGGATGGCGTTGCGCTCGTCATCATTCAACAAAGCCAACTGTTTGCTGGCAACTTTTACCTGATATAGTTCTTCTGTCATAACTCTAAACTCTCAACACTAAACATAGTATGCGGTGTCTCAGCGGGCCTTTGCATCAGGTCAATGAGAATGTCCTCTCGCTCGCCGTTGGCAATGATGACCCTGATGCCGGCGGCTTGGACCTTGCTGGCAGTGGTATATTTGGAGTGCATACCGCCGCGTCCGAAGGCACTCTTCTCACTTTGGATGTAGGCCGAGAGGTCTGTGCCTGGAGCTACGTTGCGAATCAACTGGGACTGTGGGTCATCTGGGTGGCCTGTGAAGATGCCATCGATGTTGGAGAGTAGGATGAGCGTGTCGGCCTCCATCATTTGGGCGATGAGGCCGCTGAGCTCATCATTATCTGTGAACATCAACTCAGTGACGCAGACGGTGTCGTTCTCGTTGACGATAGGCAGCACACCATTCTCCAGCATTACCCGCATACAAGCACGCTGGTTCTCAAACTGTTCGCCTGGTTGGAAGTTCTCCTTCATCGTTAATACCTGGCCCACGTGGATGTGGAACTCGCGGAAGAAATCATAGTAGAGCCCAACGAGCTTCACTTGTCCGAGTGCGGAGAACAGCTGGCGCTGCTCCACAGAGTCCAGTGAGTGTTCTACCTTCAACTCCCGGCGACCGCAAGCCACAGCACCGCTGGACACGAGGATGACCTCATGACCTTGTTGCCGCAGCCAAGCTACCTGATCCACCAGAGCCGACATGCGGGTGACGTCCAACTTGCCGTCGGCGCGGGTCAGGACGTTGGAGCCGATTTTGATGACTATTCGCATTGGATAATCGTTTTTAAGCGCGAATACGCGCTACACCCAACTTGATAGTGGGTGGCTATTTACTTTGGGGAATGGAGGCCATGAGGCCTTCAATGATGGATGTGGTGAAGCCGTTACGTTCCATCGCGTTGAGGCCGCGAATGGTGAGACCAGCGGGCGTTGTGACCTTGTCTATCTCCGATTCGGGATGGGAATGGTCCACGCTGAGGAGGCTGGCAGCACCCTTCATAGTCTGTGCCACAATGCGTTGTGCATCGGCAGGCGTGAAACCAAGGAGCACACCACCTTGGGTGTTGGCGCGAATGTAACGCAGGGCGTAGGCAATACCGCAAGAAGCCAGCACCAAACCTGCATTCATCAGGCGTTCCTCCACCAGCATGGCATCGCCCAAATCCTTGAAGACAGCTAAAAGCGCTTCGTCCTGTTCCTTCGTGGCACCCACGGAAGAGAGGAACGTCATACTCTGGCGAGCAGCGATGGCGGTGTTGGGGATAAGGTAGTAGAGGGCAGGGCATTTGCCGTCCTTCTCAAACACTTCCTGTAAGTCCTTCAGTCCTGCACCTCCTACCATCGAAGCCACAATCTGATGGTCGTAGTCCAGCCAAGGTTTGAGCTGTTCAGCAGCTTCTTTCAGTTTCCAAGGCTTCATTGCCAGAACCACCACGTCGGCACCGTCGATACATTCGCGGTTGTCAGTGGTGGTGCGGATGGCAGGGTCAAAGGCCTTGATGCGCTCCAACTTTTCGGGGTGTGTATTACTGATGCTGATGTCTTCTGTGCGGACAAGCTTGCTTTGTGCGAGGCCAAAGGCCAGCGCACCGCCGATGTTTCCGGCTCCGATAATGGCGAATTTCATTTTTTCTTATCTTTATTGCGGATTTCCACTCTCCTGATCTTACCGCTGATGGTCTTGGGCAGTTCGTCCACGAACTCGATGATGCGGGGATATTTGTAGGGAGCTGTTTCCCGTTTTACATGTTCTTGCAGTTCCTTGATGAGGGCGTCGCCGGCACGGTCCTTCCATTCCTTTCCGAGGACAATAGTGGCTTTGACCACCATACCTCGGATCTCGTCAGGCACGCCCGTGATTGCACACTCCACGACGGCGGGATGCGTCATCAGCGCACTCTCCACCTCGAAGGGGCCGATGCGGTAGCCGCTGGATTTGATGACGTCGTCTATGCGACCTTCGAACCAATAGTAACCGTCCTCGTCGCGCCAAGCCATATCGCCTGTGAAGTAGTAACCGTCGTGCCAAGCCTGGCGCGTCAGTTCCTCGTCGCGGTAGTACTCCTTGAAAAGGCCGATGGGAAGCCCCCCTTTCGTCCCCCGAGGGGGACACTTTTGCGAAGCAGCTCCTCCCCTCGGGGAGGCGGGGAAGGGGGCTTTTATAACGATCTCTCCTTTTTCACCGTCTTCACAAGGCGTGCCGTCTGCTCTCAGAAGGTCAATCTCGTACTGTCCATTGGGCTTGCCCATGCTTCCTGGCTTGGGTTCCATCCAAGGCATCGTTCCGAGGGTCATCGTTGTCTCAGTCTGTCCGAAGCCTTCCATCATCTTGATGCCTGTCTTCTCATAGAATTTGTCGAAGACGGCGGGGTTCAGTGCCTCACCAGCGGTAGTGCAGTATTCCAGGGATGATAAATCGTACTTGGAGAGGTCTTCGCGAATCATGAAGCGGTAAATGGTGGGCGGAGCGCAGAAGCTGGTGACGTGGTACTTCTCCATCTGGCGCAACAGGCGGTCGGCGTCGAACTTCTCGTGGTCGAAGACAAAGACGGTGGCACCTGCGAACCACTGGCCGTAGAACTTACCCCAGACGGCTTTGCCCCAACCCGTGTCGGCCACGGTCAGGTGCAGACTGTTCTCGTTGAGGTTGTGCCAGAAGACGCCAGTGGAAAGGTGTCCCATTGCATACAGGAAGTCGTGTGCCACCATCTTGGGTTCGCCGCTGGTGCCGCTGGTGAAGTACATCAGCATGGTGTCGTCGTTGTTGTTCTTCACGGCAGGGCGAGTGAAAGAGGGGGCGGCGGAGATTTCGGAGTGCCAGTCATGCCATTCAGCGCGAGTACGCGCTGCGTCCGACCTAAATACTCTGGGTTCTCCGGAAAGTCCGGGATTTCCGGAATCTCCGGTGTTGCCGGAAACTTTCACCAGCACCTCCACGGTGGGGCTCTCGGGCAGCGCTTCCTGGATCTGGGACATCACATAGTCGTCGTCCACACAGATGATGGCCTTCACGCTCGCGCGCGTGTTCCTATATATAATGTCATGCTTGGTGAGCATGTGTGTGGCGGGAATCACCACAGCGGCCAGCTTGTGCAGGGCCAGCATCGTGATCCACCACTCGTAGCGGCGTTTGAGGATGAGCATCACGGGGTCCCCTTTGCCGATTCCGAGGCTCTGCAGATAGGCGGCGGCCTGGTCACTCTCAGCCTTCAGTTGGCCGAAGGTGGTGCGACGCTCCTCGCCCTGGTCGTTGGTCCATAGGAGGGCGAGCTTGTCGGGGGCTTCCTCGGCCCATGCATCCACCACATCGTAGGCAAAGTTGAAATGCTCGGGGATGATGAACTCCAAGTGCTCGTTGTAGTCCTCGTATGAGGTAAACGTCGTTTGTTTGAGAAATCTTTCTACCATAGTCGTGTTATTCTACTGTGAATGCAAGGAAGCGCACGGGTCGGTCTCCGATGGCGCGCATTCCATGGGGTTTGGTGCTGTCGAAATAGATACTGTCGCCTTCTTCGAGCACGATGGTTTTGCCGCCCAGGAACAGTTCCATCGCTCCTTCCAGAATCATGTTGAACTCTTGTCCAGGGTGGGAGTTTTTGTAAATGGTGTGTGCATCGGGTTTGGGTTCCACCGTGACGATGAAGACTTCTGCCTTATTGCCTGAAAAACCACCGGTCAGGCTTTGGTATTTGTAAGCTTTGGTGCGTTCAATGCTCATGCCCTGTCCTTTGCGGACGACTAAATAGCCGTGCATGTGGGGCTCTTCATCAAAGATGAGCGCCTCGGTGGAGACACCATACTTGTTGGCTATCATCATCAGCTTGGAGATAGTGATGTCTGCCTCACCTTGCTCCACGCGTTCGTAGGTTTCTAAAGGAAGACCGCAGAGGTCGGCCACCTCCTGTGCTTCAATATCCAGCGCATCCCGCAAGCCGCGCAGACGTTCGCCGATTTGTTTGAGTTGTTGATCCATGATAGTTTCTGGGAATGATGGAATTAAAGGGGGTTATAGGACTTTTTTCAGTTTCTCGATGAATTCATCTGCTTCCTCTGTGGTCAGGCACAGCGGCGGCAGAAGTCGCAGCACGTTGGTGCCGGCACAGCCAGTGAAGACGTGCTCCTCAAAGAGCAGACGCTGGCGGACTTCCTTGTAGGGCTGGTCCAGTTCAATGCCAATCATCAAACCGCGACCGCGCACCTCCTTGATTTCTTTCGTGCCGAGGGCGCTCAGGGATTCAAGGAGATATGTTCCCACTTTGGCGGCGTTCTCCACCAGCCCTTCGCCTTCCATTACATCCAAGACGGCCAATGCAGCGGCACAAGCTAAATGATTTCCTCCGAAGGTGGTGCCCAACTGTCCATAGACAGCCTCGAACTTGGGCGAAATCAGCACGGCACCCATGGGGAAGCCATTGGCGATGCCCTTGGCCACCGTGATGATATCCGGCTTCACGTCCAACCATTGGTGGGCGAAGAAACGTCCGCTGCGCCCATAGCCGCACTGTATCTCGTCACAAATGAGCACGGTGCCCGTCTCGTCGCAGGCGGCGCGCAGTCCTTGCATGAACTCGGCCGTTGCCAGCTGAATGCCGCCCACGCCTTGGATGCATTCGATGATACAGGCCGCCACATCGCCCTTTGCCAGCTCAGTCTTCCAAGCTGCCAAGTCATTGAGTGGCAGGAAGGTGGTGTGCCCGTTGGCGTTGATGGGGGCAATGATTTTCGGATTCGCCGTCACTTCCACAGCCAACGAAGTGCGCCCGTGGAAGGCTTTTTCTGCTGAGAGCACGCGCGTGCGGCCCGTGTGGAACGAGGCCAGTTTCAGCGCGTTCTCGTTGGCTTCTGCACCGCTATTGATGAGGAAGAGTCTGTAGTCGTCATAACCACAGGCCTTGCCCAGCCGCTCGGCCAGTTGCTGTTGGAGCTTGTTAACGACAGAGTTGCTGTAGAAACCTAACTGTGCCACCTGCCGGCCGACAGCTTCCACATAGTGCGGATGGGCGTGACCGATGGAAATGACGGCGTGACCTCCATAGAGGTCCAGATATTCTGTGCCCTGCTCGTCCCACACGCGACAACCTTTGCCGCGCACGATATTGATGGGAAACAGAGGATAAACGTCAAAGAGTTTCACTGTATATTGATGAATGATGAATAGTGAGTGATGATGGATGAGATGCTTACTCAGAAAGCGCTGGGCTTCAGGTCAAGACCTGCGTGCTCGTCAATGCCGAACATCAGGTTCATATTCTGCACGGCCTGACCGCTGGCGCCTTTCAGAAGGTTGTCTATAACGCTGGTGACGAGGAGTTTGTCCTCGAACTTCTCCACGTGGACGAGGGCCTTATTGGTGTTTACCACCTGTTTGAGGTCCAGGTCTCGATCCACATAATGGGTGAAGGCGGCGGTCTCGTAGAACTGCTTGTAGAGTTTCACGAACTCTTCCTCGGGCACCGCAGGGTCAATGCGGACTACCTCTGTGCAGAAGATGCCACGGGCGAAGTCACCACGATAGGGAATAAAGTCAATGGAAGCTTCAAAACCTGGTTGCAACTGGGCCAGTGACTGCCTTATCTCGGGCACATGCTGATGGCGGAAAGCCTTGTAGATGCTCATGTTACCCGCGCGCCAGGAGAAATGCGTTGTGGCAGCGGGTTTCACGCCAGCACCCGTTGACCCTGTTATGGCGTTGACACTGATGTCGCTGTGGAGCAGCCAGTTGGCGGCCAACGGCAGCAAGCCCAACTGAATGGCGGTGGCGAAGCAGCCTGGGTTGGCGATGTGGAGGGCTTTCGTTATCTCTGCCTTGTTCAGTTCCGGCAAGCCATAGATGTAGTCGTGAGCGCCAGCGAGGCGGAAGTCCTGTGCGAGGTCGATGATTCTCACGTTGGCTGGCACCTGATTCTCTGCCAGGAACTCTGCACTCTTCCCGTGCCCCATGCACAGGAACAACACGTCCACGCTCTTCAGGGGCAGGCGGTCGGTGAACTTCAAGTCCGTCTCACCGAGCAGCCCCTCATGGACGTCCGTGAGGAGATTCTTGGCGTTGCTGGAGCTGTGGACAAAGGCAATCTCCGCCTCTGGATGGTGCAGCAGCAGTCGGATGAGTTCACCCGCTGTGTAGCCGGCGCCACCTATGATTCCAACCTTCATTATCTTTCTTCGTCTTTATGAATTCCGTAATACACACGTAGCGGTGTAGAGAGCACCTTGATGAAGCCCTTGGCCTCGTCGGCTGTCCAGCCTGTCTGTGTCTCGCCATACTCGCCCAACTTGCTCTTGGTGAGGTCGTTGGCGGAATCAACGCCCACTGTCTCAAAGCCGAAGGGACGCAGCTTCAGGATGGCGGTGCCAGTGACGTTGCGCTGTGACGAGAAGAGGAAAGCTTCAATATCCGGCATTACAGGTTCCAGGTACTGACTCTCGTGGAGGAACATTCCGTACCAGTTGGCCACCTGGTCCTTCCAGTACTGCTGCCACTTGGAGAGGGTGGATTTCTCCAAGAGGCGGTGTGCCTCGATAATGAGTTTGGGCGCGGCAGCCTCGAAGCCCACGCGGCCCTTGATACCAATAATCGTATCGCCCACGTTGGCATCGCGGCCAATGGCGTAGCTGGCACCGATTTCCTCAATCTTCTGGATGGCCTTCACGCGGTCGTCGAACCGTTCGCCGTTGACGCCCACAATCTCTCCTTTCTCGAACTGAATCTTCAGCAGGCTCTCGGGTTCGGAGGCGGTAACGTGCTTCAGATAAGCCTCTTCTGGCAGTCCCTGTGTTGCGTCCAAGAGTTCGCCGCCACAGATGCTGGTGCCCCAGATGCCCACGTTGTAGCTGTACTTCAGCTTGGCGAAGTCGGCACTGAAACCGTGCTCGTTGAGGTAATCCACTTCCTCCTTGCGGGTCAGCTTCTTGTCGCGGGTGAGGGTGATGATTTCCACACCAGGTGCCATCACCAGGAAGGTCATGTCGAAACGAATCTGGTCGTTGCCGGCACCTGTGGAGCCGTGAGCGATGGCGTCTGCACCTATTTCTTTCGCGTAACGCGCGATGGCGATGGCCTGGAAAATGCGTTCACTGCTCACTGATATCGGATAGCAGTTGTTGCGCAGGACGTTGCCGAAGATCATGTACTTCAGCGACTTGGCGTAGTACTCCTGCGTCACGTCGAGGGTCACGTACTTGGTGGCGCCCAGTTTGTAGGCATTCTCCTCGTTGGTCTTCAGCTGTTCGGCACTGAAGCCGCCCGTGTTGGCGCAGGCTGCATGCACTTCATAACCCAGTTCCTTTGCGAGATACATCACCGTGTAGCTCGTGTCCAGGCCGCCAGAGAAGGCGACCACTACCTTTTTCTTTTCCATAATATGTTGTTTTTGTATTTATTCTGTTTAATCTCTGAATTCTTGACTGTTGGTGATTTTCCCTTCCAGTCGGTTGATGCGGTCAATTACGTTCTGCGGAATCTTGGCCGGCAGGTGTTCCTCGGGGTCGAAGAGCATGGCGGTGCAGATGCAGAACTTCCGATTGCGCTCGCGAAGGACGCCAATGTTCACGCAGCCTTCGCAACCTTTCCAGAAGGCCTCGTCGTCTGTGAGGTCGTCAAAGGTCACAGGGAGGTAACCCAACTGCGTGTTCATTTTCATCACAGCCTTGCCGCTGGTGAGGGAAAATATCTTGGCGTGTGGCCAACGGATGCGAGCCAGCGAGAATGTCATGTCCTTGATTTTCTTGGCAATACCCAACCCACGGAAGTCGGGATGCACGATGAGACCAGAGGTTGTCACATACTGTTTGTTTCCCCAAGTTTCGATGTAACTGAAGCCGGCGAAACGGGGTTCCTCCCCATTGGGCTGGGGAGCCAGTGCGATGACGGCCTTTGCCTCGCGCATCTTGTTCGCCACGTATTCGTGGGTGCGCTTGGCGATGCCTGTCCCGCGCACTTTGGCGGCGTCTTCGATGGTTTTCAGTATGGTGTCCACGTAGCGCTCGTGCGTCTCGTCGGCCACCATAATCTGGATGTCTTCTGCTTTTATTTCAGTTGTTTCCATATACTATTCTACAATGTTTAGTTCTGCCAATCGGTTGAGCACCACAGCCCGTTCCGTGTCTTCTGCAATGACCATGAAAATCGTGTCGTCACCTGCCACGGTGCCTAAGATTTCGGGTATGTGTGCATTGTCAATATCGTATGCCACGTGGGCAGCGTGACCCGGCGGTGTCCGCAGCACGCCCATGTTTCCGCTGAAGCGCACCGACAGCGCTCCCAGCCTATTCAACTGCTGGACAGTCACATGCGTGTCGCTGACGCGCTGGTAACGGCGCTGTTCGGGCAGCATATAAATCTGTATCCCGGACGCGTTGTGACCTTTGGCGATGCGCAGTTGGTGCAGGTCGCGGCTCAGCGTGGCCTGTGTGGAGGGGAAACCGGCCTTATCCAGCTCGCGGAGAAGCTCGTCCTGTGTACTCAGTTCCTGACTTGAGACAATCATCTTGATTACTTCCAGTCGTGTGTTCTTGGATTGAATCATCTTCTTCTTTACCGATTCTTTTTTAATACAGGGCACAAAGGTATGAATAATTTTCCATACTGCCGCATATATTCTCGATTATTTGCATAAATGCAGGGAAATAGCATAAAAAATTGATATAACTCAACTTTTGCAATGATGATTGCTTGACCTCTGGTCGCTTCGACACTTCGAAGCGCTCGGCCCAAAGGGACGCTTGACTCATCAAGAACAAACTGTAATGTAAAGCTCCATAGGGGCGTAATAGGGGTAGTCCCATCGGGGTGAGATAGGGTAGTCCCATCGGGGCGAGATAGGGGTAGCTCAGCGGAAAGGCAAGCCCCATCGGGGCTTAATAGGGGTAGCCAGCCATTTTAATGGCTGGTATGAAGGGGCGGGGAAAAACGCGTGCCTTTAGGTACGCGACAACTGATTCCTGTCGCGTACCTAAAGGCACGCGTTCCATTATACAACCTCTTACCAGCCAATGAATTGGCTGGCTACCCTTATCTTGCCCCGATGGGGCATGGCTATCCCCATCAAATGCCTACGGCATAAAACCCTTCAGACCCCCATCAAATGCCTACGGCATAAAACCCTTCAGACCCCCATCAAATGCCTACGGCATAAAACCCTTCAACCCCCCATCAAATGCCTATGGCATAGCTTGCTATACGTGAAGCGTTGTCTCACATTTGAGACAAAATAGTCTCACTGTTGAGACAAAGCTGTCTCACTATTGAGACAACCGTGTCTCACCAATGAGACAAGACAGTCTCACCAATGAGACAAAACTGTCTCACCATTGAGACAGATGGATGAGACAAGAAGGTCAGCGTTCAGGGGAAGAATGGTAGTCTTCAATCTGCCGGAAGAGCGGGTCGAAGCGCGAGAAGCTGTCTGCCGTGAGGGAGGCATCGGCAGCGGGAATCCACCAGATGGGCACGTCGTGATACATGGCAGCCACGAGGGAGAAGGTACTTGGCGCACCCATGAGGAAGTCGCAGTGGGAGAGGACGCAGAGGTCCTCACCAGGCGAGCCGTGAGGAAAGACGAAGGTGGCGGTGGGAAGGGCGCGGCGATAGGCTTCTTCATCCAACTGTGGGTCGTTACTGCACACATAGACAAAGAGTTGCCCCACAGGGTGCAAGGCCTGGAACTCACGGATGAAACGTTGCATGGTGGCATCGTCAAAGAAATAACGTCCACCCAGGAAGCGGGCGTAGTCTCCGCGACGGATGTGAACACCCAAACGGATGACCTCCTGTCCGCCATCGGACGTCTCTGCGCTGTCTCTTGCAGCAGGAACCTGCACCGCATTCTCTGCTTCTTGTATCACGGCGGCTGCTTTCTGCTCCACCTCGGGCAGGAAGGCAAAGAGGTGGCGAATCTCGTCCAAGTGCTTGATAAAGAGGTCGTGGAAGTGAACGTTCCAACCGTCAACCCACGCCGTTCGATGCTGCCGCAGCAGGGCGTCCATCGAGGCTTCGTCGGGCTGGGGAGTGAGGTCGAAATCGATGGTTGGCAACAGATGCAGACGGGTTGCGAACTTGGCCAGCACATAGACCGAGAAGCGGTGCCAGCGCGTGTGGCACAGACGGAAATACTGATATTTGTAGGCGAAGCGGACCGAGATGGTGCGCGCCTGATTCTCACGAGCCCAAGCGTAGAGGTGTCCGAACTGGAGAATATTGTTGCACATCTGGCCGCGGTCGTGCACAAAGTACAGAGGACGGCTGTGGTGAATGAAGACGAATCGCAGCAGCAGGAAGTTGATGGGGACCACAATAACCAAGACCACAATCGGGGCAATCAGTTCTCCTATGCCCATCCAGAGGAACAGCTCCAACAGAATGATTTCCAGCAGGTAATTCAGGGCGTGGCTGCCCACGAAGCCGACGGCGTTGCCCTTGGTGGGACGGCGCTGGAAGGTGAAATACGTGGTGAGGACGTAGTTGCAGCAGAGGCCAACGGCGTAGCCTGCCGTGTAGGCCACCGCAGCGTTGCTCCACGGGAGGACCAGACAATAAACGCCGTAGTGAATGAGCGAGGAGACCGTGCCAGTAATGCCAAATCGAACGAAGCGCCAGAAGTCAGAGTGCATGGGGAGAAAGGATTTCTTTGATGTGATAAAGCGGGCGGTGCTTGACCTCGTTGTAAATCTTGCCAATATAAATGCCCGTGACGCCCACTCCGATGAGTACGAAACCGCCGACGATCCAGATGCTGAGAATGAGCGATGCCCAGCCGGGAACCGCAGTGCCGACGATGAGGGCGTGAACCACATAGATGGCAATGAGGAGGCTGATGAAGAGGAAAAACAGCCCCATGTAGGTAATCATATACAGGGGTTTGACAGAGAAGGAGGTGATGCCGTCCAGCGCCAACCCCATCATTCTGCTGAGGTTGTATTTGGAAGTGCCTGCGGTGCGTTCACTGATAACGTCATCTACTGTGGTCGATGGCAGTCCGAGAAGGGGGATGAGGCCTCGCAGGTAGATGTTACTCTCGCGGTACTCTGCCAACAGGTCCAGTGCACGACGGGAGAGCAGACGGAAGTCGGCGTGGTTGAAGATGCTTTCCACGCCCATGGAACTCTGCAGCCGATAGAAGGCTTCGGCGGAAAGGCGTTTCAGCCAGGGGTCGGCAGTCCGCGAGACTTTTACGCCGTAAACAATCTCCTTGCCGTCCTGTAAGGCCGTTAACATTTGAGGGATGGCTTCCAGGTCGTCCTGCAGGTCAGCGTCGATGGTGATGACAGCATCGGCCCACTGACGGGCTGTCATCATACCGGCGAGGATGGCACTCTGGTGGCCGCAGTTGCGAGTGAGGCACACGCCGCAGACGTGTGGGTTCTGCTCATGCAGTTCGCAGATAATGTCCCAGGTGCGGTCACGGCTGCCGTCGTTGACGAACAGCATCAAGCTGTCCTGACTGATGACGCCCTGGGCTGTCAGGCGGTCAAAGAGTTCGGTGAGGCGGCGCACGGACTGCTCCAGTACAGCTTCCTCGTTATAACAGGGTGAGACGGTGACGAGACGAATCATAATGGCTGTGAATGGTTTGACTGTTAATGATTTAATGAGGCACTGCTCACTGGGGACGATGCTTTTCCACGAACTCCGTGAAGGTGCCGAAGGTCGCGCCTTCTGCCTTCAGCATCTGTATGAGACGGGTCAGGCGCTGGCAGAGCTGGAGGCCGCTGTGATTGCGGATAATAAACGGCATCTTCAGCTCGGGGTGCTCGCGCAACTCATAGAACTCCCACGGATGGAAATAGGTGACGAAATAGCCGTCGTGACGCAGCGTGCGGCGCACCATCCAGTGGTAGAGCGGCTCCGGCAGGTTGTGGAGCGAGAGCCAGAACAGCGGGAAACGGATCCAGGGCGTGACGGAGGCGGGAATCTGCATGACCTGGTCCTTCATGAACCACGTCCGGGGCGCGTTCAGGTGCATGTAGCGGCCTGGAATAAAGGCAGGATTGAGAGAGGAATTATAGGTGTAGCCAGCGGCGGCAATGGCCTCGTCAGATACGTGAAACATGCGTGGCTGGCGGTAGCCTCTGACCGTGACGCCCGTCACTCTTTCTACGATTTCCTTGGACTGTTGGACGTCGGAAGGCTGTGGGTTCCAGTGGTCAACGCCGTGGCAGGCCACTTCGTGCCCTTCACGCAGAATTCGCTGCATGAGGTTCGGGGCGTGCTCTGCAAAGTTGCCTGTGCAGAAGAAGGTGGCGTGGACGTCGTTGGCCTTCAGGATATCAAGGATTCGTTCCGTGCCCTGGACAGAAACTTCCATCCCTTCATGGAGCGTGTCGTAGTCCACGCCGTGTTCGCGCGGGACATCAAATTCCTCTGTATCAAAACTCAGTAAAATCATCTGTTGCTTTACGTTTTAATTGACTGAACTTTCGGATTTTAAACCCCGAAGGGGTGTTAAGACCACAGGCAGGTGGTGAGATTAGTCCCGAAGGGACGTCCGACCACAGGCAGGGGTGCAACCCCTGCAACCAGGAGCGTGGGTACAAACCCCGAAGGGGTGAAAGAGCGCCATTTTCATTCTGTCACCCCGTCGGGGTTCGTGTGGCGTTGCCATTCGATGCAGGGGTTAACACCCCTGCCTGTGGTCTGTCGCCCCTTCAGGGCTAATGTTCAAAATACTCATAACTTCCAAAACTTGAATAACTTGATAAAAATCAGAACTTCGGTTTCCCTGTTTCGGGATCCACCATGCGGTCAAACTCCTCGCGGGTTCTTTTCCAGCGGTTGTGGGTCCAGAGCCAGAAAGGCGGTTGACGGCGGATAGTGGCTTCGAGGCGGCGGAAATATTCTTCTGTCACGGCACCGTCGGGCTGTTCCTTCGGACAGTCCGTCATCAGTTGGAATTCAGCCTCATAGTACCCGCGCCGCAATCGTTGAATGTCGATATAGACACAAGCCAGGTCAAAGCGTCGGGCAATGCGCTCGGTGCCGGCCAGCACGGGAGTGTTCTCGTGGTTCAGGAACGTCAGCCAGCCACCGATATTATTCCAGAACGGCACCTGGTCGGCAATGAATCCCATCACCACGGGCCGTCCTTCGTTGCGGTTCTGAACGATGTAACGCAGCACATCCATAACGGCAACGTTGTCGGGCCCCATGCGGTGGCGGGGGTACAGCAGCAACTTGTCCATCGCGGGTGACTCCAGGACGTGATAGACTTGGGAACCTGCGTAGTGGTTGCCACGCAGCCAGAGGGGGATGCTGGAAACCCACTCCCAATTGCAGTAGTGCCCCAGGTACAGGGCCACTCCCTGTCCGCGGTCAATGCACTGCTGCACCACCTCTGCCCCTCGGAACACCAGGCGGCGGCGCATTTGCCGAGGACTCATGGAGAAGAGCTTCAGGGTCTCCACAATATAATCACAGAACCAGCGGTAGAAGGCTTTCTCGATGTCTTTCCGTTCTGCCTCTTCCTTCTCTGGGAAACTGTCGGCCAAGTGGCGCTGCACCAGTTTGCGGCGATAGCCCACGAGGTGAAAGACCAGCAGATAAAGGAAGTCCGACAACAGATATAGCACCCGCAACGGGAGCAGTGACAACGTGTAGGCGATGCCGAAGAGCAGACCGTAAGCGATTCGCTGCCAGAAGGTGAGGGTGTAGGTGGAACGTGCCATGACGGTTCAGGGTTTTGGAGAGGGAGTGAGACGATCGGAGTTCATGCGACTCATGTATTGCTGGATTATGGCTTTCAGCTCGCGTTCCATCTGTGGCTGTTCGGGCCGCTGCCCCAGGAGGTTCCGGTGCAGGAGGCTGTCCGAGAGTGCATAGACCGCGGTGGTGCGGGCGGTTGACGGATCAAACTGCAGGAGCAGGTCGTGCTTCACATACTGATAGGTGCCATTGTTATAATTCACGGCCCAAGTGCTATCGGGCGGTGTGTGGAACAGGTCACAGCCGAAGGCCACAAAGGGTTTGTCATACCCCAAGAGTCCGAGCACGCTGGGCATGATGTCTGTCTGTTGGGCAATAGCGGATCGGCGACCGGGCTGGAACAGCTGTCCGGAGGGGTCATAGAAAAGTATGGGAGAGCAGAAACCTCCTAAATCTGTCTGATAGAAGGCGTGGTCGCTGAGGTTGGTGTGGTCGGAGGTAAGGACGAAGAGCGTGTTCCGGAACCACGGTTGCTGGCGGGCGGTGTCGAAGAAGCGGCGCAGCGCGTGGTCTGTGTAACGGATGCACTTGTGAATGACGATGCCTTCTTCCGGGAAGGTGTCACGATAGGCCTCGGGCACTTTGTAGGGGTGGTGGCTGCTGGCGGTGAAGACGGCTGTCATAAACGGTTCTCGCAGGGCACTCATTTGCTGGGCGTAGAACTGCAGGAAGGGTTCGTCCCAGATGGCCCACATTCCGTCAAAGTCTGCATCGCCCCCGAAGCGAGGGTCTGCATTGTACTCTGTGCGGCCATAGTAGTGTTGGAAACCGGTTTTGCGGGCAAAGGCCTGAAAGCCCATTGAACCGTTCTCGGCGCCGTGGAAGAAAGCGGTCTCGTAACCTTCTTCGCCCAGCGCTTGGGCCAGTCCGCCCACTTCATTCATGGAAGCCGGCGTGAGGAAGAACGGTTCGATGAACATCGGTATTCCGGACAAGATGGAAGGCATCCCGTCAATGCTTTTCCTTCCGTTACAGAAGCTCCAGCGGAAGGTGGCGCTGCTGTCACACAGTTCATCTACGAAGGGCGTGTAACCCTGGTATTTCCCGCCTTCCAACGTTTCGTTCAACGCGCCAATGTATTCACGGCCAAAGCTTTCCACGATGAGGACGACCACATTGGGAGCCCCCTCCCCCTTGGGGAAGGTTGGGAGGGGGCTTTTATGAACAGGTGAATAAACCTTTTCCAGTTCTTCCTCATCAGAGAAGTATTCCGGCGTCACGAAGACGGCCTTGCCGATGGTGCGGATCAGTGAGAAGGGCGTGTTCAGTATGACGGCAGCCTCGGCTGGCCGGCTGACATACTGGTTGGCGTTGGAGATGGTGATGGGGCGCACAGCTGTGGTGGCACCTCCTCGCATCCCTATGACAGACAGAGGAATATACCCCACGAAGAAGAGCAGCTGAAGGAGGAAAGAAGGGATTCTCCCCCCTTGTGGGGAGCAAGAGGGGGACTTGTATCCCTTCCACAGCAGCGCTATCAGTGCCGCCGCCGCGAGGACCAGATACCAGTGCCTCAACACTTCCACGCCAAAGACCCCCATGAGGTTCCCCTCGTTCTGGAACTCCTGAAAGACGGTGGTGGTGGTGCGGCGACCCGTGTAGGGAAAGTAGGCTGCATCCATGAGGTTGATGCAGACGGCCAAGCCGTTGACGACCATAAAAAGCCACTTTGCCACGTTCTGCCACGCTTGACTTCCCTTCCATTTCCAGGGCAGCGGAACGAGCATCAGGAAGGCATAGAGAACGTTGGTGTAAAGGATGGCGGACGTGTCAAACTTCCATGCTCCGCCAAAGATGTCCTTCAGCGTGTTGTGGCTCCAGAAACCGGTGAAAGCCCCGGCGTTCTCTGCCCAATAAATCAGCCGGCAAAGCCAATAGGCTAAATAGGCCAACGCCAGATTCCAGATGAATGACAGTGGAAAGTTCAACGACCCTGTGTGGTGATGCCCTGCGCTCATGCCTCTACCTTTTTATATATATAAGAAAGCATTTTCTCCGTCACATCCTTGGGCCTGATGCCATTGAGGCAGGGAAAATCACCGTGACGGCAGGGACGGTTGCCATAGATGGAGCAGGGACGGCAGTCGAGGTCTGTTCGCTGGACGGCATCTTCCATCCGTTGTCCCCAACCCATAAAGCCGCCCAGAGGATGTGTGGCGCCCCAAATGCTGACGACCGGCACAGCCACCAAGGACGCCAGATGCATATTGGCCGAGTCCATCGAGAGCATCACGCGGCAGTGGGAGATAAGTGCTGCTTCCTCTGCCATATTTCTCAGCCGTCCCGCCATGGATTCCACCCGAGGGTAACGGGTCGCCCAGCCTTCCAGCACCTCACGTTCCCGTGGCCCTGCACCGAAGAGGAACACGCGAACATCTTCTCTTGCAGAGAGTTGCGCAATCACCTGTTCCATGAGCGTGAGCGGATAGACTTTGCCCTCGTGTGTGGCAAAAGGCGCCACTGCCACCCAATGAGGCTCTGGCCGCAGTGAGAGGTCGAAGTCGGGCAGGGTTGTGCTCAAGTCGGCGCCGCCAGCCGGAAAGAGGCTGTGAAAGTCGGGATGGAAGTCGGGGAATCCTAACCGCCGGAAGACATCTGCGTATTTCTCAAAGACGCTGAGCTGCAGTGTCTTCTCTTCCGCCGTGACAAAGCGGCGACGGGCAGTGCGGTCTTTGTGAATCTTCCGCACCGTGCGCCCTGCCAGCCTGAAACGCAGCCGCAGCCACTTGGTGCGGAGCACATCGTGAAGGTCGGCAACTCCCGTAGGCTGCAGGGCCAACAGCCTGCGGCCCAGAAGGTTCAGTCCGTGAAAGCCTTTGTGAATCCCTTTGAGGTCGGCCGCGGTGAACGCCACGTTCTCTGGCAAGAGGTCAAAGATTGGTTTCGCCCACGCGCGGCTACAAACGGTCAGCCGCACGTCGGGATGTTGACGTGCGAACGCATCTATCACGGGCACCGTCATCAGGACGTCACCAATGGCCGAGAAGCGAAGGACGAGGAGGTGCTTCACGTGGAAGGTTTCAAGTTTCAGGATTCAAGTTTCAAGTTTTAGGATTTGGCGCCATACAGCACGGGGTTCGTGGAGGGGTCGTTGTACATCTTCATCTGCTTATAGACCTTCATCCACTTGCGTCCTGCCTCGATATCTGCCAGGAGTTGGTCGATGGCCGTGCTGAGGTCTCGCTGCTGTTCCTGCAGCACGTCCAGTTTCTTCTGACACGTGGCGCGGTGTTCGGCGCTGGCTTCGGGGCGTTCCACCTGTTCCCGCATGTGCCAGATTTTCAGCGCCAGGATACTCAGGCGGTCAATGGCCCAGGCGGGACTCTCGGTGTTGATGGTGGCGTCGGGTAGGGGAGTGATGTTGTGGTACTTGGTGAAGAAGTAGCTGTCGATGGTTTCCACCAGGTCTGTGCGGTCCTGGTTGCTCTTGTCTATGCGGCGTTTCAGCACCAGTGCCTCGGCGGGATCGATGTGCGGGTCACGGATAATGTCCTCAAAGTGCCACTGCACCGTGTCTATCCAGCATTTGCGGTAAAGGTCGGCCTCGATGGTGCCGGCGGTGTAGGGATTCTGGATGGGTGTATCCACGCAGTCGGTCCGATGGTAGTCCCTGATGGCTTGGTCAAAGATGGGACGGGCGAGTTCTGTAAAAGACATATCTGTTATGGTTTGACGATTTATAATTTGTGATTTATGTGCTGCAAAGTAACACATTTTTTGCGGGCTTTGCAAGCATTTGGGCGTTTTTCTTCAGAAAAAGTGGCGCTTTCGGCCAAAAAGAAAGGTTAAAAGCCCACTATTGTGCTTTTATATAAAGTTTTATTTGTACTTTTGCCCCCGCAAAACCCACCAACTGGTGAAGACGCACTCACATAATCATCGTCTCAAATGAAAAAAGCTCTTTTTACCCTTGTGGCGCTGTGGCTCCTGACTCTTTCTGTGGAAGCTCAGCGCAAGACCGACCTTTTGGATCGCGGCCTCGTGGCTGTGCCGGCCAATGTGAATGGCGGCAGCGGCAGCGGTAACTTCGTCAGCTGGAAGATCTTCGGCGAAGAATATTATGACGTGACCTATAACCTCTATGCCAACGGCAACCTGCTGAAAGGCGGCCTCACCGTGGGCTGCTACAGTCACACGGCCGGCAACGCCAACACCAAGTACCAGGTGGCAGCCGTCGTGAACGGTGTGGAACAGGAGAAGAGCGCCGAGGTCACCCGCTGGAACGGCGGTTACAAGGACGTGATGGTGGCCAAGGTCACCGACCGTGACGGCGTTGACGTCACGAGCTCCTACGAGCTGAACGACATCTCCTTAGGTGACGTCACGGGCAACGGCATCACGGAATTCATGGTGAAGCGCAACTACACGGGCGGCGTGAACGATGCCGCCAACAAGACCCGTTTCCACCTCTATGAGTGCTACACGCTGGACGGCCGTCGTCTGTGGAGCATAGACTTGGGCCCCAACCTCATGGCCGGCCCCGACGAGCAGTGGGACCTCGTGGCCTTTGACTGGGACGAGGACGGCAAGGCCGAGTGCGTCATGCGCGGAGCCGACAACATGATTATCCACACTTCCACGGGCCACGACATCAAGATAGGCAATATGAATTACTTCGCCCCCCGTGACGAGTACACCCGCAACGGCGCAGAATACCTTCTGTATCTGAACGGTGAGACGGGCGAGCCCTACGGCTGGGACGGCCAGACCGACAAGTTCACCCCGATGGCCTATCCCCTGCCGCGTTTCGAGGCGGGAGAGAGCGACTATGAGAAGGTCTGGGGCAAGAACGACACCGGGCACCGCTCCTCCAAGCATTACTTCGGCGCGCCCTTCCTGGACGGCCGTCACGCCAGCATCTTCCTCGGCCGCGGCTGCTACACCCGCCACAAGATGTGTGCCTTGGACGTGAATCCACAGACCCACGAACTGACGCAGCGCTGGCGCTGGAACGAGTACAGCGGCAGCAGCCCCTACTTCGGACAGGGCTACCACAACTTCGCCATCGGCGATGTGGATTGGGACGGCAGGGACGAGATCATCTTTGGCAGCATGATGATTGATGACAATGGCCGCGGGCTCTGCACCACAGGCCTGGGACACGGCGACGCACAGCACTGCGCCGACCTGGACCCCTATCGCCATGGCAACGAGCAGTTTGTCTGCAACGAGACCTCGCCCGCGTGTACCTTCTCTGATGCCACCACAGGCAAGATCCTCTATCGTCTCGCCTCCACGGGTGACGACGGTCGTGCCCTGGCCGGCAACTTCTCCAACTCGTTCCCGGGCTCCATGGGACGCAGCACCCAGAGCGGGCTCATCTCGCTCACGGCCTACAAGGTCATCGAGGGCGGCCCCGGCACTTCCGACACCAACGACGCCCTGTTCTGGAGCCACCTGAACCAGCGCATCTACTGGGACGGCGATCTCTGTGACGAGGTCATGGACAGCCCGGGTAGCAATGCCCGCGAGGGCGCCATCTACAAGCCCGGCGGAGGGCGCATGTTCACCACCACCGGCTGCAACACCAGCAACAGTTCCAAGAACAATCCCGGCGCCATTGCCGACATCTTCGGTGACTGGCGTGAGGAACTGGTCATGCGTGCCGAGAACAACTCCCGCATCCGCATCTGGACAACCGCCATTCCCACCACCTTCCGCATTTACACCCTCTGGCACGACCATCAGTACCGCAACGCAATGGTCTGGCAATGCGTGGGTTACAACCAGCCGCCCCACAAGAGCTATTTCCTCGGACAGATGGAAGGCATCACCCAGGCACCCCCGCCATTGACCACCACCGGCCGCGTCCTCGTGCCCGATGGTTCCGCCATCGGGCCGGACCTCAACGGCCAGCACCTCCTCCTCTGTGAGACCGCCAACACCGTCCTCTCCGTCCAGGAAGGCGCCGCCCCCAGCGTCTTCACCTTCAACGTCCCCACATGGGTACAAGGCACCAACAGCACCATTCTCAACGGCACCGCCAAGGTGAACACCCAGGTCTATGCCTGCACCGTGACCGGCGCGGCCTTCACGGGTGACATGCGACTGGTCAAGCAGGGCGACGGCATCCTCACCCTGCCTGCTGTGAATCAGACCTATACAGGCCCGACAGACGTCTGGGCCGGCACGCTGAACTTCGATGGCCAGCTGCTCCAGAGCGACCTCTGGCTCAACCGCTTTGCCAGCCTCAACTCCTCTGGCGGCGCGTTCCGCAGCATCCGCATGGACTACGCCTCCACCCTGCGACCCGGCGGGGAAGGCACCATTGGTCGCATCCAGACAGACACCCTCGCGCTGGGCTTCGGCTCACGTGTGCAGCTGGATTTGAATGTGGAGGGAGACAGCCATCTGGCAGACTGCATCGCCGTGCGCGGCATCAGCATCGACGTGAAGAACTGGAAGTACGGGCCCCAGTACCTGGCACCCGTCTTTGAGTTCGCCGTGCCCAGGACGCTGACCACCGAGACTCTGGCAGGCCGTTACCTGATAGCCCAGGGCGTGAAGCACCTCCGGGGCGACTTGAAGAGCATCATCGTCGAGGGCCTGGGCACCACGCTCAAGAGCCAGCTCGTGCAGGACGGCGAGGACATCTATCTGGAGATCAGCGGCGTGCGTGATGCCGGTTACATCGTCTGGACAGGCGCCGAGAGCACCACGTGGGAGTTCGGCGGCGAGGCCAACTTCCTCTTGAACGATGATTCCGGCACCGCGGAGACCTTCGTCAGCGGTGACTGCGTGCTGTTCGGTGACAACGCCAGGAAGTTCACCGTTTCCATCAAGGGAGACATCGTGGCAGACAGCATCATCGTGGATGCCACCAAGGCCTATACCTTCAACGGCACTGGCGCCATCGCCGGCACCAGCAAGCTCATCAAGCGCGGCAAAGGAACGCTGACCATTCAGAATGACAACACCTACACGGGCGGCACCCGCCTCAGCGGCGGTGTGCTCGCCGTCACCTCACTGAGCAACGAGAACCAGTCCGCCGGCAATCTGGGCGGCGTGACCACTGCTGCGGCCCGCTTCATCATCGAGAACGGCGCAGAGTTGCGCACCACGGCGGCCGTCACCATGGGCTCTCCCATGCAGATGCTCTCCGAGGAGGGCGGCGTCATCAACAACAGCGCCGACTACATCGTCACCAAGCCCATCGGCGGTACCGTGCTCACCAAGAAAGGCAGCGGATGGATGAAGATGAACACCGCCAGCACCCTCCAGCGCCTCATCGTGGCGGCAGGAACCGTGCAGTGTGTGAACGCCAACAAGGTGGCCGCCACCCTGGAACTCCAGGGCGGCACCTACACCGAGAACACCGGCAGCAGCTTCACCATCTACGTCCCTAAGGGCAAGTCCGGCACCTGGAACAGCGCCAACCGCGCCTCCTATACCAACCGAGTCACGGGCGAGGGCACGCTCACCATCTACTGTGAGGAAGAGAAGGGCAGCGGCTGGTTTGCCACACGCACACAGCTGGGCCTGGACTTCCGTGAGTTCCAGGGCACCATCAACGCCACCGGCCGCAGTGACGACAGCGGCGCGCGTTGGACCCTCAACACCGCCAACGGCCTGCCCCAGGGCACGCTGAACATCCCCGCCGGGCTCGAAGTGCAGAACACCGGCAAGACCTTCGCCATCGGCAAGCTCACTGGCACTGGCAAGCTCGGCGGCTATGCCTCCTTCTCCAACAACGGCGGCAGCGGCACCAACACCTGGCGCGTGGGCAACGATGCCGACTGGAGCTGGGGCGGCACCGTCACCTCCAACTCCAAGCTGGTCAAGGTGGGCACTGGCAAGGCCACCTTCACCGGTGCCAGTGACCACACCGGCGCCACCACCGTGGAGGCCGGCACGCTCCATCTGACTGGCAACGCCTCATTAGGCACCGGCCCGCTCACCGTCCAGCGCGGCGCCACACTCTCCGGCGCACTGGCTGCCAGCAAGAACCTCGCCAACGCATCCGTCACCGTCAATGTAGGCGCCACCCTCCTGGTGGGAGCCACAGAGACCGCCACCACAGGACAGCTCGGCTTCGGCGGGAAGAACGTGACCCTGGCCAGTGGCTCGCTGCTCTGTCTGGGCGTCGGCCGCTGTGCCACAGCGTCCAACACCGGCGGCACCAGCCTCCAGAACATCGGCAAACTCACCGCCAACGCCACCATCCGGCTCCACATCCCCGGGAACCAGGACTTCCACGCCGGCGACAGCGTGCTGCTCTGGAAGAACGTCACCACCGTCACCGGCACACCCATCCTGGAGAGCTATGTGGTCTCCGCCGAGAAAGGCCTCTACTGGGATGACCAAGACCTGTCCCGGGGCATCCTCCGCGTCACAGACCAGGCCCCTGTGGGCATCCGCTCCCTCCCCCTGCCCGGCACTCTTGAACCCCAGTGGCTGGACCTCCAGGGACGACCCGTCACCGCACCACGCCACCGTCAGACCTACATCCTCCTCCGAGGACGACAGCGACAGAAGGTCACGCTACGATAGAAGGGGAAAAGACCGCAACGCGATCACCGCTCTATAGCCTCTTGGGGCACGCTGCAGCGTGCCCCAATTCCATACTGAACAAAAAAGCGTTAAAGATTCTTAATGGGTACTTAACATTTTGAGTTTTCTGCGTTATATGAATGTATGAATGCAGAAAAGTTCACATCCTTCGTCTCTGGCCTTCGCCCTCGGCTGTTGAGCCTCGCGTTGCAGTTTGATGCAGATCGCGATGCAGCCGAGGATGCTGTGCAGGAGGCGCTGATGCGTTTGTGGACGGTCTGGGAAGGGCTGGCAGAGGAGGCTGATGCAGAGCGGTTGGCCGTGCGGCTTACGAAACACGCTTGCATCGATGCCTTTCGTCGGCGGCAGCAACAGCAGACGGTGATGCTGATGGAGGTCACGGCGGCTGTAACAGAGAATACAGTTCAAGATGCCGAACTGCAACAAGCGCTGGAACAGGCCGTTGCGGCCCTGCCGCCAGCAGAGCGCAGGTTGTGGACAATGTATGCCGAAGCACAGATGGGCAGTGCACAGATAGCTGCTGCCACAGGTGTTGCCGTACGCAGTGTGAGTGCAATGCTGAGTGCGGCACGTCGTCATATTATGGAATCATTAAAGAAAGGAGGTATGTTATGAGGAATGAAAAGGTAATAATGAAAAATGAAAAATGTAGGGTTAGCAGTGACGAATGGCTGGAGCGGTATCTTGCCGGCCAGGCACCTCTGCACGGCGACCGTCTGCGGTTGCCGTCGGACACAGAACTGGATGCTGCAGAAGTGGAGTTCGATGGGGTAGTGGCTGCTGCCAAACGGCCAGCACGTCACATTCCGCTCTGGCCGTGGGCGGCAGTGGCGGTAATGCTGGTGGTGGTCTTCCTCCTGTGGCCGAGGCCTGAGGCCCCCTCTCTGGCTCCCCCCAATGGGGGGAGGACCTCAGTAACTCCCGAGGAATCTACGGAACAGCCCTTATTGGCGCAACAGATCAAGGAAGAGCATCCTATAGTCTCCAAAAAGATAGGGCGCTCACATACTCAAAAAGAGGTTGAAGAGCCTT
The DNA here is from genome assembly GCA_017619335.1 of Bacteroidaceae bacterium. Lineage (GTDB taxonomy): Bacteria > Bacteroidota > Bacteroidia > Bacteroidales > Bacteroidaceae > Physcousia. The sequence continues at coordinate 6,249 of JAFZSP010000051.1, read as the reverse complement.
TGAAAGAAAAAATGGATGTCTATGAACCTCTGGGAGAAAAGATAGCAGGCCTGACGATTGTCCCGACTTCGGCAGACTTAGGACCAGGTGTTACGATGCGTTTAGGAGGGGATTGCTCCATGCTGGAAGGAGAAGAGACACTTGCCAAAGAGAAAGAGCAGCAACCCTCTCTGATTCCTCCCGACAAGCAAGCTCTGGCAGAAATCTACCTGGCAGAAGTGGCGCTGCAAGTGACCTACGAGCAACAGGCACAAGCGGAGGCACTGCGGGCTTACTTTGCCGGCTTGGATTTGGAAGAAGAAACGGAAACGCCACAACCAATCATTGCATTCTAACCATTAAACAATATTCTATTCACACGAAAGACCACTTATAAAATTATGAAAACATTATTGAAAAGCTTATTGACGGCGAGCTTGCTACTCGCCTCCATGACCGCAACGGCACAATGTGTGAAGTTGGAGAAGCGATTGGCCATGCTCATCTCAGAATATGGCGAAGAGTTTTGCACCGACAAGACAATCAACGAGACGCGAGACCTAAACAAACCAAACCGCCCACTGACATCCAAATGCGAAATGTATTACTTCACGCTCAAGAAGAAAGATTCGTATCAGCGTGAGTTGCTGGATGAGATGCTTCGTGCGATGGAAACGGAAGGCCGTGAAGACCTTAACTGCTATTCTTTCAACAGCATGAGCGAATCGTCGAATGGCGACATCTTGGGTGAAATGCGGCGGCTGATGATTGGAGAAGACCCAGAGAACTACATTAGTATAGGTAAGGACTATAACCATTTTTATAACGTGAATGCCATTGATACAGCAGATGTGACGAAGAGCCACCGCTATGCCTATGCCGTTGAGTGGCGAGAGAAAGGAAAAACGATAGACGTTCGCTATATCGTCACCTACGCCAAGATTCCACCTGCCACCACCACCATCACGCAACCCTCGTGGCCTTATTTAGACCTTGGTCGTTCACGCATCCCCAAAAAGAACGGCCCCATCCAAGCACCCAATAACCCACGGGTGTGGTGGCTCGGCAAGGACTACTCAATGGAGTCCGCTGACAGCCTCATCCGCGAGGCCGAGCGGAAACTGAAAGAAGGTGAAGAGCGTTTCGAAAAAGCGAAACGAAGCATCAGTCTTAGCCATATCAGAAAGGTTTCACAGCCGAAGTTCCAGACCGATGACAGCATTGTCGCCTGGAGCGATACCCTCGAACACGAATATGACCCTGTGACAGATGTCATCGTCCGTCTGCACCAAGGCCAGCTCGTCAACTCAGACGACCTGCTCTGCAACGAAAACATTCTCCTCATCTTCTCGCAGTTGAAGCAGCAGTTCCTCGCAGGACAGAACACCGAGTTCAACGCCATCTCCATCTACACACTTTGCAAGCGAGCCCGCGAGTATGGCTTCTTCACCGACTCCAATGCAAAGGCAGAACTGGAGCAACTCAAGCGCGACATCAACTTAATGAAGAGCAAAAGTCAGGGCGACACCCTCCGGGGCTATCTCCAAATGGCTCTCGCACAGCTCGAAAAGATTGGATGACCGTGGTGTAGGCTGACATCATTCCAAGGTCATGGAATAATGAATTCTCCAATGTTAAATATTCATAAAACCTACTATTGAAGGTTGAGAAAAACGTCATTTGTGCGTTATATAAGTAACGAATCAAATGTTTTATGAAGCAAACCATCCTCACAGTACTGCTTGTCTTCTTCTCGCTGTCTGCCCACGCCGACATCCTGAAGGGTCGTGTCATCGATGCCGAGACCAGGGAGCCGCTGCCCGAAGCTTCTCTTGAGCTGATGCAGCAGATGGACTACAATGGGCATACAGCCACGTGGATCATGCGCAGCAACACCGACTCGCTGGGCTGTTTCAACATGAGATTGCAGGGACGAGGCACGCTCTCAGTCTCCATGCTGGGCTACTACTCCAAACAGAAAGTGGTGCTGGGCTTCTCAGACAGCACCAAGGACACCATTGACGTGGGCGACATCGCCCTGAAGCCCTCCGAGACGCTGATGAAGATGCTGGAAGTAAAGGGGCGGGCACGACGCTTCACGGTGAAAGGTGACACTATCGTCTTTAACCCCGAGGCTTTTCATTTGGAGGAGGGCACGCGGTTGGATGAGCTCATCCGCCAGCTGCCGGGTGTGGAGGTGGCTGAGGACGGCAGCATGACATGGAACGGCAAACCCATCCGCATCACCATGGACGGCGAAAGCCTCTTCGGCGGCGATGACATCATCAAACAACTGCCGGTGGAAGCAGTGGAGAACATCAAGGCCTACAACAAGGCATCGAAGTTCAGCGAGCGCACAGGAAAGGACGATGGCGGCGAGGATATGGTGCTGGACCTGACCATCAAGCCCGGCTTCCTGGACCGCTGGTATGGCGACGTGGAAGGAACCTATCAGACCCCCAAGCACTTCAACGCTGACCTCCGCATGAACCGCCTGTCAAAGACCGACCCAATGATGGTGAGTGCCAACGCCAACAACATGAACATAGAGCGACATCGCACCATGCACGGCGGCTGGGCCAACTGGGGCAACGGCTTCGGACAGAGCCAAGGTGCTTCGGCCGGCTACCAGCACAACTGGCGACAGAAAGAAGGCACGCAGGAGATGCGCAGCAGCTACAGCGTGAGCGGCGGACTGTTACACACAGACGACTGGCGGACCAACTACACCGAGACGCTCAACTTCATGGAGAATGCTGCCACCAAACGCACTTATACCGAAGACTATAACCGCAACCATAAGCTCAACCCCTACTTCAATATAGATTTGGCTTGGGACATCGACTCGCTCAATACAATCTATGGTGACATCGATGTGAATCACAAGCAGACCCGCACCAACGGCCGTCGGGATATGCGTCAAGATGACGTGCTCCAGCAACTGACACGCTCCAACGGCGAGGGCAAGGAAACCAGCGTCAGCGCAGATGCCCATTGGTATCACTTCATTGACAAGGACAACGCCTTCGGTGCCGACTTCAATCTCCGCTATACCGATGGCAAGAGTGAATCCTGGACCAGCCGTGAAGTCGAAGACCTGCGCAGCAATCCCTTAGCGTTGGTGTCCAGCGGTTTTCCCGCTGGGGCTTCCGAGTCCATGTCCCAGCATGCCCACACCCCCAGCAACTCTTTCTCTTTCGGTGCCGGTGCCTTCTACAAACGCTGGATTACGCAGCACTGGCTCATGGATGCCGACTACAGTATCGGATATGCCCGCAAGCAGAACCAGCAGGACTTCGAGACCAACGGCCTCACAGACCCTGCCAACAGCTACCGTGACCACAACCACGCTACAAGCAACAGCCTGAATCTGCGCTCCACCATCGACCTCTCGACTGTGAAGATGATGCCTACTCTCAACGTCAAATGGTTGCACGAGCGGCAGGACTACCAGCGCGGACTCCTCGACACCGCCGCCACACGTCGCAGTCTGCTGCTGAACCCAGAGATGCGCGTCACATGGAAGATGAACAAGACCATGGGCTTGGAACTGAAATACAACTATTCCACCACACAGCCCTCGCTCATCAGCACGCTCGCCTACCGTGACCAGACCGACCCGCTCTACATCACCGAGGGCAACCCGGCCTTGAAGAACACCCACTCCAACAACGTCTCGCTGGACTTCAATACCATCCTGGCCAAGCAGCAACTCTCGCTCAGCGCCACCGTGGCCTATACCCACAACGACAGAATGGCCCGCAACGCCCTGACCTACCAGCCTTCCACCGGTATCTACACCAGCCGGCCGGAGAACGTGCCTGGCGGCCAGACCTGGAACTTCAGACTGAACTATGATCAGGGCTTCGGTGATATCGTTCGATTGCAGAATGTCCTGAATATCACAGCCGAACAGAGCTACGGATTCCTGACACAGATCGTTGGAACTGGCGAAATATCACCCCTCCCCCTTGGGGGTAAACCGACCGTGTGGGTAGGTTTTTTGGAGGGGGCTTCTCCCTCCCTCAACCGTCAGTCCCTGTTCTCAACCTCCGAAGTCCTCACCCTCAGCTTCGACTGGACTTGGCTCAAGCTGTCCGTCTTCGGAGAACTGCGTCCCAACAGCCTGCGCTACTCCGAGTCCACCGACCAGAACACCACCCAGTGGGACAACCGTTTCGGCCTGAACAGCGAGGTGACCCGCGGTCGCTTCGTCTTCAATACCCGCCTCTACGAGCAGGTCTTCCGAGGTTATGCCATCCAATCCATGAACCGCAGTATGTTTGTCTGGGACGCTGCCGTCACCTGGAAAATCATGAAGAACAAGGCGCGCCTCTGCTTAGAGCTGGATGACATCCTCAATCAGGAGGACTCCAAGTGGTCCAGCCAGACCGCCTACCAGCAAACCACCTCCTGGCGGGACTTCCGTCATCACTACGCCAGCCTCACCTTCACCTACCATTTGGATGCGAAAAAGAAGGAGTGATTTCTACAATGGTTGTCCCGCGGGATTGTTGGTGGGTTCTTGCTGGTTGATGCGCAGCCAGCGTCCCCAGTGGGTGAGCTGGTGGAAGGTGCAGCGCTCATAACTCTCGTCAAAGCTCCAGGCTCCCCGGGTGTGGGCGGTGGTGAAATGGTCGCGGCCGAAGAGGCTGACAGCCATGCTGAAACGGGGCAGCGAGGGAAGACTGTCGGCATAGACGGTTTCCATCACCACCAGGCTGTCATTGACCCTCTGCATCCGCTCATAGATGTCCTGCAGCACGCTGTCGCCCGTCTCCTGTGCCAACAGGCGGGTGTAGTCCATCGAATCATAGTGCGGTTCCGACGCCTGGTACTGATAGACGTGGTCCGTGGCGCGGTCAATGGCTTCCTGCCGGGTGGGGTACAGCTGGCAGAGCCGCTCTCCCAGCTGCCGCATCAGGTCTATGACCTCGTCCATGCATGAGAGGTCATACAGTGCAAAATTGCCCGTCCAACCGCCGGACTCCACATACTCCCGGATCCACCGCGGCCGCATCTGCCGGAACATCTGATCTACCTGTGCCTCCAGGCCCTTCTGCTCCTGCAGGGCACGCACCAGCTCCGTCACAGGCCCGGTGCTCTCGCTGACAGAGAAGGGCGAGGCGATGAGGTAGTCCACCACGTCCTTGATTTCTGTGATGGACTCTAAATCGGCCATGAGACAAACGTTGAACATCAGCAGCGGCAAGTGTCCCAGCTGCGAAGACGCGATGGCTGCCCGCAGTTCATACATGTTCATGTCGTTGCGCCCGTGGAAGTAGTCGCGGAGCAAGCCTTTCATCTTGGGGGCATCGGCAGGTCGGGGGGCATAGTGAACCGTCTGACTGTAGGGCTGTGACTCGCCCCATTTGGGGCCGTCCTTGGGATAATCGATGTCGGGCGCAAAGCCTAGACCGTGACCCTCAATCACGAGCACATACTGCCTTGCCGGTGCCTTCTCGTAGGCTCGATCCAGCACGCCTCTGAGCACGGCCGGGTCAAAGATGACCAGGGTGGAATCGCCCACGACGCTGGTGTAACGCAGGCTGTCCAGGCAGGTCTGCGCAGTGAGCTCAAACTCCAGCGCCATGCCTGGGTCGCCATAACGTCCCGAGAAATCGTCGTCGAGACGGCAGTACTTGTTGAAGCAGTAGAACCTCACCTTCCTGTCGGTGAGCAGCGGCTGCACATCGGCTATCTGGTCATCAAAGTCGTGGTCCTGGCCGTAACCGTTGGAGACAAAGTAGATGACGGTGTAGTCTGCCAAGCCGTCCGATGCGGGCGATGAGGCATTGTCTGTATGGACGCAGGCCGTGAACAGGGCGATGGCATAACAGCACAGGAGGGCTGTCATTATCTTCTTTTTCATGCTGAATGGGTGTGACACCTTATTATATATATATGTGTAACGATTTCGGCGGCAAAGGTACTTCTTTTCTATATGAAATAGGCGTTTCTGGCGTTAAAGTTGCAAAAAGAGGGTGGTGATGTGTCGTTTTTCTTCACAAACGGCTGTGAATTGCGAAAAAAGAACTATCTTTGACGCGAATTTACAGGAATTCACCACAGAATCGTGAAGAAATCACGCAAGAATAACGATAATAACTCAAGTTTCGCAAGTATGCCAACACACTGTAATTCAAAGCCCCGTAGGGGCATGATAAGGGTAAACCCAGCGGAAAGGCAAGCCCCAGAGGGGCGTAATAAAGGTAGCCAGCCAATTCATTGGCTGGTACGGAATGGCGGAGAAAAACGCGTGCCTTTAGG
>JAFZSP010000050.1 GCA_017619335.1 Bacteroidaceae bacterium | reverse complement strand
GGGTGTTCAGTGACACGTCCATATCATGAATGACTGTCATGGCCATGATCTTGCGGGTCTGCTCCTTCTGGCGCTGCTCCAGATAGTGGGCGGTGCCGAAGGTGAGGATGATGGAGATGGAGGTGGCGATGATGGTCAGCAGGGTCTCCTTCACCACGTTGTTCAGTTTGATTTCGCGCCCATACTTGGGCATCTTGAACTTGGCATTCATTTCTGTTACGATACTTTGTTATTTATAACTGATACTCATCATGTTTGTTTGATGTCCCTTACAAAGGGTGGGATCATCCGCGAGGTCTCCATCAGGCAGGTGGCCGTAGGCTTCGTTGCGGGCCCACACGGGCGGCTCCTGCTGGTTGAGGAGCAGCCAGCGGCACCATCCCACAGCGCGGTCGAAAGCCGTCTGGCTGTACACGGATTCAAGTGTACCTCCCCATGAGGTGGCCGTTAAGTATTCCATCGTGTAATTGGACTCGCCTTCTGATGAGAATTCGCCGTTGATCACCTTGTAATAGATCATCGTTCCGTCGGCGTTATAAAAGGCCAAATTCTCAAGGGTGCTGGAGGACGTCTGAACGAGTGGGTCAAAATCACTCCACAATGCAAAGGTAAAGTGCCCCTTGGCACCCAGCAACACATTGTAATCGACCTGATAGTTGTGGTCGAGCAGGAACTGGCTGGTGAATTGGGCTACGAGGCAGTTGTTGAAGCTGTCGGCCAGTTTGTTATAGAAGTCATCGTCATAGACCTCGGGCAGAGCGTTCATCATATTGGTCATGTATTTGGCCACATCGTATGAGGGATAGTTGGCGGAGGTCTTCACGGCATGACGGGTCACTTCATCGATGCGCTGGCGCTGCTCGTCGGTGCCGTTCTCGTAGGTGTCACAGAGGCGGTCGGTGAACTCGCGCATCACCTCACCCAAGCGGGTGATGTTGGCGGTGCGGGTGACGGTTATGTCATTGTAAATTGGTATGCCTTGATCATAATATGGAGCAAAAAACTCATCCCAATTCTCGTTGGCGTATTCGATGTACTTCTCAAGGGCGTATTCAAGATTGTCAGACGCGCCGGACAGGCATTCCACCAGTGAGCTGTAGAGACCACCCGGACCAGGGACGCCGTAGGTGGAGGCCACGATGTAGTCTGTGAGATCCTTCAGCTCGAACTGGTACTCAATGGTGTTCATCAGGCAGGCATCAAAGTAGATGACGGCGGGACTGATGTTGGAGGCTGCGATGGCACTGGCAAGTTCCTTGATCGATAATTGCTTTTTGTCATGGCCATGGTCCTCGAAGATGGCACGTGTGCTTGGGGCCTTTTCCTTTTCATAGGGAGGGAAGTAGCTGATACCATGGTCAGCGAGCAGCAACACATACTTCTTGGCGGGACACTGCTGGGCGGCCCAGTTGATGAAGTTGGTCAGGGAGTCGGGGGTGCTGAAGTCGCAGTTCTCCTGGGGCAGATAGTTGTCGGCGGCCTGCTGACGCAGCGTCTGGCTGGGGTCGAGCACGAAGCGGAAGGTGCTGTGTCCCTCGGGATCCATCCAGGCGATGTAGTAATTGCTGTTGATTGTATTCTCAATTACTTCTTCCCCCTGTGTCTTAACATAGTCAAGGAATTGTTCCCTTTTTTCCTCTGAGCTGAAATTAGGAAGATCTTCCTTGGCCGAGAACTTGTACTGAACGGCAATCTTCACATTGTCGTAGCTCGAAGCATCGGCCCTGTAAAACTGGCGCAGGTTGTCGATGAGGGCATTGTCGAGGGAAGCGCCTCCCATGCCGTATAAGATGATGGTCACGTCTGCCACGTTCTCCGGCTGCGGTTGTGGATTCACGGGGTTGTCCTCGACGGAGCAGGAGGTGAGCACCGTCATGCTCATGGCTGTGCAGAGGACGGCTGCGAGTGTCAAGAGATATTTTTTCATAAAGCTACATTACTATAGTTTCGGATGTTTTTTACTATTTGACAATTTACAATTGTCTCAAGTTTCGCAAGTAATGCCGTAGGCATTTGATAGGGGTTCTTCAAGTGTGAAGCGTCGCAGAGCGCCGAGCGGCCAGCCAATTCATTGGCTGGTAAGAGGTGGTATAACGGGATGCGTGCCGTAGGTACGCGATAGGGATCTGTTGTCGCGTACCTAAAGGCACGCGTTTTTCCTGCCATTGCATACCAGCCAATGAATTGGCTGGCTACCCTTATCATGCCCCTACGGGGCTTTGAATTACAGTGTGTTGGCATACTTGCGAAACTTGAGATAGATTATAAATAACGCCTACAGTTTGTGGTTAATGGGCACCATAGACCTCAATATCGCCGATGCGGACGTGGCCGTCGCTGCCGCCTCGGGTGACATTCACTCTGAGGTAGCGCGCCTCCACGGGTGAGAAGGAAGCATCTGTCACGGCGGCGATGTTCCCCTTGTGGGTGCCCACGCGGGTCCAGTTCTCGCCGTCCAGGCTGGTCTCCACGGTGAAGTCGCGGTTGTTCTGCAGGGGCTCCAGACCGCCGGCCTCGGCATGGCGCACCACGTAACGGGAGACGGTGAACGGCTTCTGGAAGTCCAGCTGCACCCAACCGGTGCCATCGGTATCCTTGGAAATCCATATATATCCCTGTGACGGAGACCCGTCGGCGGCCAGCTTGGCATTGGTTCTGGAGGGAGAGGAGGTGATCACCATGTCCTCCATCAGGGTGAGGTTGAAGGGCAGGTGGTGGGTCTCATTGTAATAGCTGAACCAGTGGTCTGCACGGACGATGCATACATTGCCTGGTGCCAGCGCGTCCAACCGGTCTTGCAGGGCCACGAGCTTGTCGGGGCCTGCATCCCAAACGGTGGCCTGACCCGTGACAAATATTGGCGCCGTGCCCTGGAAGTTCTTGATATCACGATTGAAGAAGTCTGTGATGACATCTGCGCCGTTGGCATAGCAGGGGTACAGCGGTGCGATGGGCAGCCAGTCTGCCTGCACGCCGTAGGGCAGGCGGCCCGCCTGACGCTCCCAGTCGTTGATGGTCAGACCGTAGAGGTAGGGGCAGTGCTCGGCGTAGGCGGCTCGCTGCGTGGCGCTGATGTTGTCCCAGATGGTGATGACGCGCAGTCCGCATTTCTCCAGATAGCGCTGTGTCAGCTGTGTGTAGGGCACGATCACCTCGCTGTTGGCGGGGGCATAATAGCGTGAATTGTGGGCATCGTAGGGCATGGCATAGCCCACGCCGGAGGGGCCGCTGACGAAGCAGTCGTTCTGCGTGGCCTTGCCGTAATAGTAGTTCAGCATGGAGGGCGAGAAGTCTGCCAGTGCGGGGCTGATGGTCCAGTTCATGGCCATGCGTCCTCGTCCGCCCTGCTCGAAAATCTTGGCCATAGCGTGCTGGCAGTACTGGATATTGTCGCCGTCACTGATGTAGATGGCGGCATACACCTTGTTCTCTAAACGCGGGCGCTTGGGCACGGGAGAGATCCTGACGGGCTTGTTCACGGCAGCATACACGGTGGTGTTCTCAAAGAAGTCGGCAGGCACCGTCGATAGTCCGTACTTGGTGGCTTCGCCCACGCCGGAGCGCTCCTCGGGGTACCAGCCCAGCACGATGTCACGGCCGGGTGTCAACTCCTTGAGCATCTTGTCCAGCAGCAGGCGCTCGGGCGTCTTGCGAGGATCAAGCCAGACACAGGCCGAACCTGCGGCGGTGCCGATGTCATGCACGTAGGGGATGGTGGGGCGCAGGCTGATGAGCAGGCGGTGGTTACAGCGGCTCCAGTAGTTGTTGTAGAGATGCGTATAGACCTCCAGGGCTGTGGTCAAGTTCAGCGGCGTGAGGTCCTCCACCACAGGCAGGTCAATTCCATTCGCCTCCAGCTTCTCCATAATCTCCGCCGTTACTGGCAGCAACCGATCCAGCCCTGCGATGGTGACGGCGAGGTTGGAAAAATCCGCGCACTTCTCGTTGCTGTAGAGCACCAGCCCTCGGAGTTCCTCCCGGAACTGCTTCACCAGGTTGTAGGCGCGTGTCGGGGTGAGGGTAGTGGTGTTCAGGTTGTGCGCCGTGGGCCACGTGGAGCGAGGTTCCTCGTTGTGGTTGTAGAGCAGGATACGAGGCTGTGTGCGGTTGACAATGCCCTGCAGCGTGCAAAACATGATACGCTCCTCGTCACTGAGGTTCGCAGCATTCATATCCAGCGCCCTGATCGAGCTGGCGGGAGGCAGGAAGCAGGGCAGCAGGCGGTCTTCGGGCCAGCACAGATCCGCAGCTTCCAGGATGCGGTAACCGCTGCTGTTGTACTCGAAGGTCGTGTCGGCAAACGTGATCTCTTCCACCGAGTCCACCGCTGTGCGGAGAAGTGTACCGTTGGTGAGCCATTCCAGCATCACATCACTGCCTTCCTCCGCCGTGAGGAAACTGATCTGCTTCACGTCAGCCACGGGCGTCCGGGTACTGCTCCCGTCCGTCCGCTGAACCTTCATGACCATCTCCTGAGACCAGCCCCACAAGGTGCCCAATGACAGCGCAGCCACAACAAGAATTTTTCTCATAATGCAATATTATTTAATATTTTCGCTGCAAAAATACACATTTCTTTTCATTCAGACACGCTCCGACCCCCAAAAATCGCATTCCACCTATACTTTTTATGCACTTTCGTCTCCAGTAGCTCACTACACGCCCCATATTTGAACCTTTTGCAGATGAATAATGCTTGTCCGCCCGTCAGCAACCTATTTTTGCCCGTGAAGAGAAAAATGAGAGAGAAAATGGATTTTATCGTATGTTTTTTTGGCTGTTCACAGAAACTTCTGTATCTTTGTCGCCGAAAATAATAATCAAAGTTCACAGATAATGATATGAAAAGACTCAGAATCCTTCCTTTCCTGCTTCTGCTGCTGACAACGAGTAGCTTTGCAGCCCCCATAGAAACGACCACCCCACAGGCGCTCCCAGCCCAGCCAAAGAGCCTCCATCAGTTGCAGCAGGAGTTCGTGGATCTGCGCTTTGGTATGTTTGTGCATTTCGGACTTCCCACTTTCCAGAATGCCGACTGGACCGACCCGGACTTAGATGCCAACGTCTTCAATCCCACTAGCTTGGACACCCGCCAATGGGTCAGTACGGCCAAGGCAGCTGGTTGCACGTTCATCTGTGTGAGCGTCAAACACCATGCCGGTTTCTGCATGTGGAACACCGCCACCACCGACTACAGCGTGATGCATACACCGCTGCACCGCGACGTACTCAAGGAACTCACCACCGCCCTGCGGGAGGCGGGTATGCAGGTGATGTTTCATTTCTCCATTCTGGATACACACCACCGCATCCGTCCCACCTGGCCCTTTACCCGCGAGAAGACCGATTTCATCAAAGCGCAGCTGCGCGAACTCCTGACGGACTATGGTCCGGTGAACACCATTATGTTCGACGGCTGGGATGCACCGTGGGGACGCATATCCTACTCGGATATCTCTTTTCCGGAAATCTACACATTCGTGAAAAGCCTGCAACCCAACTGCTTAGTGATGGATCTCAACGGAGCCAAATACCCCAAGGATGCTCTTTTCTACTCCGACATCAGTTGTTATGAACAGGGCGCAGGCCAGAAGATCTCGGCCGACGACAACCGCCTGCCTGCTATGGCTTGCTATCCCCTGCAGCGCACCTGGTTCTGGAAAGAGTCCTTTCCCACGGACGAACTCAAGGACGTGCAGAAGATTGTCCAGGAGAACATCATCCCTTACAACAAAGCCTATTGCACCTACATCCTCAATGCCGCGCCAAATCGTGAAGGCCTCATAGACTCCAACGCGGTGGCGGCCATGCAACGCATCGGTCAGCTGTGGAAGAACACCGGGCACATCGTGGATGTACCCGAGGCACCCGAACCAATCACAGATATCAATATCGCCGTGGGCCGACGTTGTGACTCGTCGTGGTCTGATGATATGAATCTGATGGACTTTGCCTGCGACGACAATTTTGGCTCATGTTGGGTTTCCAGTCCCGAGGTGAAGTCGCCCTGGTGGATGGTGGAACTGGATAAGCCCACAGCCGTGAATATGGTGGTCGTCACAGAAGGCAACAACAGTCGCATGGAAGCGCTCACGGTGGAAGTGCGTCAGGGCAAAACGTGGAAAACAGTTGACCATCAGACTGTAACGGCTCCGCGTCGGGTGCACATCTGCCGCTTCACACCCGTGCAGGCCGAGGCCGTGAGGGTGCGTTTCACCGCCCAGAACAACACACTCTCCATCGCCGAAGTCGGGGTCTATTCCTCAGATTATTTGTAGCCTTCTCCCTGGTGTACCCCCTTTCTTTCACTCTGCACACGACTTTGGCCCAATCGACTTCCGACTCTGGCACTTCGTGCTTACTCCTTTGGACGCTTCATATTTGAAGAACTTTTTCAAGAAAAAGTGATCACGAGGGGCGTCTTTCCCTTCATTTTCCTCTTTTCTCTGTCCTTTTTTCCTTCTAATTATCACTTTTTCTCCCTTTTTCTTTGTCAGTTCCCGCAGAATCCTTACTTTTGCAGCGTAAAACGAAAAGAATACTATTATGGAAACGACTAAGAAAAGAACACGCGAGGAAGTCCGTGCCGCTTTTAGGGCGTTTATGCGCGAAAAGGAAGAGGAGCGGAAGGCCGCTCTCATACGGTTGGAAGCATATCACCAGAGAAGACTTGCCGGTTTAGTTTAACAAAGTACATCTAATCCAATCTGCCTGTGAACGCTTTAGATTTCAAGAGCATCAACGAGCATGCTCCTTACAAAGTAACGACAGATGCGAACCATCCCTATTTGTTTTACTTTTATACGGATTTTGATGTAGAGTATGAAATATGTATAAAAGCAAATGATACCTTTGTTCCCAGTGGTGCCTTTTCTCTTGATATAAGAAACAAAAACGATCATGCCTCACCTGGTGATGAAAAATTCAGGCAGACATTGATAGCTATTGTCGAAGAGTTCTTCAAGAAGAACAACGATGTTATGCTTTACGTCACAGAAACAAAAGACAGTAAGCAAGCCTCGCGCAACCGACTTTTTGTGCGATGGTTCAAAACCTATGAGCACCATGAACAATATGTAATTAAAAAAGCCGAAGGAAAGATGGACGGGCAGATGAATTTTATGGCCATTATCCTTCGAAAGGACAACCCACGATTGCAACAAGTCTTTGAAGAGTTCGATGAAACCATCGCTTTCCTCTTTGATTAGGTAATCAAGAAAGAAACACATTTTCTACGATTCGGCCACGCTTCTATATTATGAATGGTAAAAAAATGATCAAGAAATGAAGAAGCGCTATGTAATTCCTGCCATGAAGCCTACCTTCATGGATTCAGAACGAATCATCGCCCTCAGCGGCGGTGAAACACCCATCGGTGGTGAGACAGACGAATTTGATGTCAAGGACAAAGCCCTCTTTGAGGAGAGCCCCTTTGAATAAGATTCACAGAAGTCAATAAGTTGAAGTCGAGGAGCAGCAGGAGAGGAAACCTCCTACTGCTCCTCGGCTTCGTTATGTAATCGGTGACGGCAATGTCAAATTCATCATAGATAAAAGGTGGAATGCATGAAGCTTGATGATTATATGGGACATCTTCATACTGTTTCCGCATATATATTTTAAAATGGCAAACCCTATTTACTTTTTTTCTCTTTTTCTTTGCTCGTTCAGAAAAAGTTTGTACTTTTGCAGCAGAAAACGATAAGATTGCACCGTTATGGCACAGAAAAGGAAGTATCCTATAGGGATTCAGAGTTTTGAAAGCTTACGTAAGGATGGATACTTGTATATTGACAAGACCCCGCTCATCTACAAGATGATTACGGAGGGAAAGTCGTATTTTCTGAGTCGTCCCCGCCGATTCGGGAAGTCGTTGCTGACAACCACGCTCCAGGCTATTTTCGAAGGGAAACGTGACCTCTTTGAAGAGTTTACCACAGCTGACGGCGTGCATCAACCGGCTCTTTTCATCGCAGGAACGGACTGGCGATGGGAAGTACATCCTGTGTTGCGTTTTGATTTTAGCGGAGACTTGAAGAGTATAGGGGAACTGGATAAACTTATCAATGATATTCTGTCTGACTTCGAACAAAAGTATGGTCTCTCCTCCAAAGAACCGGAACCAGTGTTGCGTTTCCCAAAAATCGTTAAGGCAGCTCATGAACAAACAGGACAGCGTGTAGTGGTCATCGTGGATGAATATGATAAACTGATGCTTCACAGTATTGGCAATCCAGAAGAAGCCGAAGCCGTCCGCATCCGTTTCAAGGGGTTGTTTAGTCCGCTGAAGAATCTTGATGAACACCTGCAGTTTGTCTTCATCACGGGAATAAGCAAGTTTTCACAGATGGGTGTTTTCAGTTCACTGAACCAGCTGAAGAACATCTCAATGCTGTCTTCATACGAGACCATTTGTGGCATCAGTGAACAGGAGCTGACCACTGCGATGCAGCCTGATATAGAATGGCTTGCTGAAGAACGTGGGTTGGACTATAATCAGCAACTGTCAGAACTGAAAGAAAGATATGACGGTTATCACTTTAGTTCGCGATTGACAGACATGTACAATCCTTTCAGTCTTTTGAATGCTATAGATGGTGCAGAATTAAGGGACTACTGGTTTGAGAGTGCTACGCCCAGTGCCCTTATTTCTTTGCTGTCACAGATGCCGCCGCTGGAACTGACGGAGCTGGAACCTGTGCGTTGTCCTGCCACATCCTTTGACCGCCCCATTGAGAGCTTTGACAATCCACTGCCCGTTCTTTTTCAGAGTGGTTACCTCACAATAACAGGTTATCAGCCAGACCGTGAGATGTTTACTCTTGGCTTCCCCAATAAGGAAGTGCGACGTGGATTTGCTGACAACCTGTACCAGTACGTGACAGCCGTGAAGGGATTTGATAGGGGACGCAGTGCGTTCCTAGATGCTTATTATGACTTCCGTGACTCTGCTGACTTGTCCTCCTTTATAGCTGCCTTGCAGACTTTCTTTGCAGGCTTACCCTATTATTTGGAGCAGAACAACAAGAACGAGGCCCATTACCACTCTATCCTCTATACGTTGCTCACGGCTTTTGGTGCCAACATTCGTTGTGAAGAGCCTTCGGCTCAGGGGAGAGCAGACCTAACCTTGTTGATGCCCAAAGGCATATATATCATGGAGTTGAAGTGCGAACGTTTACAGGACCATCAGCCCGCAGATGGAACTGCTGTGGCAGCCAATGCCCTCCAGCAAATCCGTGACCGCGGCTATGCAGATAAATATCGTCTTGATGGCCGCTCCATCACTCTCGTTGGACTCTGCTTCTCTTCGGAGACACGCAACATTACCAATTGGCAAAGTCAGCCATTGTAGATGGGGGAGATCATGTGTAATTAGTTCACGGCCAGATGGGACGTGCGTGGGTGTTCCGGAAGATGGTGAAGAGTTTCTTCCAGCGGCTGCGGAAGAGGTCTCGCTGGAGTTGTGAGACGTCGGAGGCTTGTTCGGTCCCGTCCAGCGTCTGTTGAATGGGCCAGGGTTCTCCGCGGTGGAGTACGTCGCGCATGAAGCTGGCGGAGGTGATGCCCCACTTGCGTAGAAATTGTGTGCTGCCGTCGTTCTTGACGATGCGGTGTGTGCTGCGTGCTTCGAAATGATAGACGCGGCTGCGGTTGATGCCCTTGAAATAGCGGATGCCAGCGTGATAGAGCTTGGCGGAGAAGTCGGGGTCGGAATACATCCCCGGACTGTACTCCACGCTGTAACCTCCCACGAGGTCCCAGATGTCACGGTGTACCACATTGGGTGGCCACGTGGCACCTTGCCAGTCGGAGTGGGGTAGGGACGCGAACTCCCGCAACAGCCGCTCCTCATCAAAGGTCTCCACGCTCTGACCGTAGTCCGCAGGGGCAATGACGCTTCGGCAGAAGAAGGGCCGCGGCTGGATGAGGGTGGCCGAGAGGAAGAAGCGGTTGTCCGGCAGCGACTGGATCTCGTCCATCAGTGCGGCGTCCCAGCCCGGGAGAACATACATATCATCGTTCATGAACAGCACGTAGTCGGTGGTCATGAGGGGGCGCAGGCCGTTGAGAGCATAGCAGACGCCGATGTTCTCCGGCGAGTGGCGGTATTTCAGGCCTTGCTGCTGAACCCAAGCCAGGGTGCCGTCACTGCCGTCGTTCACGTGGATGAGTATCTCGTGCTCGCAGGCGGAGTTCTTGCGGATGCTTTCCACGCACAACTTCAAGAAGGCGAGATTGTTCCAGGTGGGGATGAGGATGGAGAAGGGCATTTATATAAATGTAAAATGTAAAATGGACAATGTAAAATGGAGAATGGACAATGGAGAATGGACTCTTCATTCATCAGTCGTTGATTTCAAATCCCTTTCCATGGCTTTTGCCACTTTCACGAACTGATAGAGGGCGGCCATTCCGGCTTGGATGAGGCCGCGGCGTCCGTCGAGGAAGCCCAGTTGTAGGACGTAGAAGCGGAAGAAGCGCCATGCTGGCCTGAAGCAGAGGGCCCAGATGGAGTTGTGATGGCCGGCGTGCTTGCGGATTTCGCTTTCGGTGTAGCGGTCGGTCTTCTGCAGGAGCTCGCTAATGCTCTCGTTGGCCAGGTGGATGAGTCGGACGTTGCGGGCAGAGGTGGGGATGCGTTCCGTGGGACCTTGGACGGTGGGAAAGGTGTGGACGTGGGGCGGCCAGACGGTGCCCTCTCGGCGGAAGAAGCGCAGCTGGTGGTCATGTGCCAGGCTGCGGGTGTATTGTCCCATGAAGCGGTTCCATCGGGGGATGTATAGCCCTGCGGGGCAGTCGGGTTGCTGGATGCGGCAGTAGAGGTATTCTTTCAGCTCGGGCGTCACCAGTTCGTCGGCATCAATCACGAGCACCCAGGGGTTCTTGGCGCTCTGGATGGCAAAGTTGCGGGCGGGCTCAGCGCTGACGTGCCCTTCGGCTGGGAAGGTGACAATGCGGCAGCCGTGGCGGCGGGCGATATCCAACGTCTCATCCGTGCTTTCCATGTCACAGATGAGAATCTCGTCGAAGCCGTGGGCAGAGGTGAGCACCTCTTCCAGGTGTTCGGCAGCGTTGCGGGTATTGATAACGACGGATATCATTTTGAAACTTGAAACCATTTTGGTCTTTGTGGCGCAAAATTAGGGAAAAAACGGGGTATGGCCAATGATTTGGTAAAAAATTCGCTCAGGAAGGCCTCTCTTTGCGGCGGATTTGTTACTTTTGCACACATTTTTCATCAAAAACAGCCTTCAGATGTCGCATTTTTCCATCACAAACGTTCTTCAGAAGCCCTTTTTCAGTGACCGTCGCACCACCTTCGCCCTCTGGATGATTCTGGCGGTGGCGGCAGCAGTGGCCAAGCTGCACAGCTGCAATAACTTCCTCATCTTCCGAGGTGTCTTCTGGCACACCATACAGCAGACTTCACTCTATGCCGAGTACCCTGCCGAGTACTTTGACATGAATCATTACGGGCCGCTGTTCTCGCTCCTCATTGCTCCCTTTGCCGTCACGCCTCTCTTCGTGGGACTGCTCACGTGGCTGCTCGTGCTGGCGGGCTTCCTCTATGTGGCTGTGCGATGGTCGCAGTTCACGTGGCGCCAGCAGCTGTTCATCTTCTGGTTCTGTGCCCACGAACTGTTGACGGCGCTCTTCATGCAGCAGTTTAACATCGCCATCGCCGCCATCATCCTTCTTTCCTATTATTGTATTGAGCGCGAGAAGGATTTCTGGGCGGCTTTCTTCATCGTTCTCGGCACGCTGGTGAAACTCTATGGCATTGTCGGCCTGGCCTTCTTCTTCTTCTCCCGCCACCGAGTGCGGCTCGTCCTGTCCCTGCTCTTCTGGGGTGCTGTCCTCTTTGCAGCTCCCATGATCATCAGCAGCCCCGAGTATATTGTGGGACAATATGTTGAATGGTACGAGAGCCTCACGGCCAAAAACGCAGACAATATGTTTGGCAGCGGCACCAACATCTCCCTCTTGGGGCTTGTCAGGAAGGTTACCCACTGTGCCACCTACTCCGACCTCTGCCTCATTCTCCCCGGACTGGCCCTCTTCGGCCTGCCCTACCTGCGCTTCTCGCAGTACCGCCACACGGCTTTCCGCCAGACGCTGTTGGCATCTGTGCTGATGTTTGTGGTGCTGTTCTCCACAGGCAGCGAGTCCAGCGGTTACATCACGCCCTTCATCGGAGTCTGTATCTGGTACACTGCAGCTCCCTGGCGCAGAACGGGATGGGACGTCGCACTGCTGATCTTCGTCTTCATCCTCTCCAGCATGTCACCCTCCGACCTCTTCCCCGCCTACCTGCGCAAGGAGTGGGTGCAGCCCTACGCCCTCAAAGCTCTGCCCATCACACTTGTCTGGCTGAAACTCTGCTGGGAAATGCTCAGTAGGGATTATGCCCCGAAAGACTCACGCGCTTTTTCTAAATGAATTGGACAATCTCGCTGAGTTCCTTACGTGGCGGGCGCTGAGCGTCTTCCACGCGATGCCCCACGGCTATGACGGCACCGATGGTCTCGTCCTCGGGAATGGCGAGTAGGCTGCGGAGCTGTTCCGCAGAACGGATACCGATGACGAGGGTGTCCAAGTCCATTTCAGCAGCTTTCAGCAGGAGGTAGGCATTTTGCAGGCCCAGATCATACCAGCCCCAGCCGTTGCCGCCCTCGTTGTCGGGCTCTCCGTGGGTGTGCCCCACGATATTGTGTTTGAACGAGGTCACAATGAGTGCTCCCACGCCCTCTGTCTTTTGAGGGTTGGAGCCGCCCAGACAGGTACGGGCTTGGGCCAGAAGGGCAGGAGAGGTGACGATGTGATAACGCGAAGTCTGCTGGTTCTTCCAGCTGGGTGCTTCCTGGGCGAAGCGGACGAGCGTCTCCAGCTCTTCACGGCTCACGCTCGTGCCATTGTACTTTCTGATGCTACGACGATGTAGCGCAATGTCATTGAGTGTCATATATTAAAATGTTAGTAGTTTATTCCTCTTCGCAATCCGTGGTCACATCCGTCTCCACTACACGGGGGAAGGCGGCGATGCGGAGGCGGGCTGCACCCATGGGTACCAGCTGCAGCGTCTCCTTCTCTGTCTCTCGCGGGCGGAAAGCACTGGGCAGTGTGGCTGTCATACCAGTCTCGTCAAAGCCCCAGTCGGGCACGCGCTGCCCGGCAATGGTGAAGGTGAGGGGCACAGCTTCGAGGGTGAAGGGATAGTCATCTGCCGGCCACTCGCGGCGCGTGACAGTGAACTGCTGCGGCAGGTTCTGCTCATCGACCACAGCGGCGTAGTTCCAGGGTGTTGTGGGGAAGATCTCGTATGCTGGCCAGAGCGATGCATCCACGCCTTCCTGCCAATGGGAGTCGTCCTGCACAATCTCGTGGTCACGGCTGTCGCGCTGACGATATTCCTCTCCGATGCGCAGGGAGAGTGTCAGCGGGCCGTAGTCGAAGCTCACGCTGCTCTTGTTCTCTGCCCAGACGCGGGCGCGCAACTGCATGGGGAAGTGCAGGGTCACGACATCGCCGTCCTGCCACTTGCGGGTAATGCAGAGGTATTTAGCCCCTCCCCCAGCTCCTCCCCTGTTAGGGAGGGGTGACAGGGTGCCTACAGAAGTAACTTTTCTCCCCTCCCTAATAGGGGAGAGGTCGGGGGAGAGGCTATACGATGCTCCCTCTGCCCACGCGGGTATGCGCAGGTAGAGCGGGAACGTCACAGGAGCGGCGGTGTGGATCGTCAGCGTCACGTCCTCCTCAAAGGGATAATGGGTGTCCTCTGTGAGGTTGATTTGCTGACCGTCGGCCACGAGGGCGCTGGTCTCGTTGGGCGCATAAAGCATCGTGGCCAGGCCGCCGTCTGTGGTGGCCATCACGAGGTGCTCGGTATAGTAGGGCCATCCCATTCCGTGATTGTGCTGGCAACAGCGGCTGCTGAAAGGACTCATGGAGAGCATCCCGCGCAAGCTGTTGTCGATGCTGGGGGCGTGGTTCTTGCCGTCACTGATGGCCATATTGGGCGAGGTGATGTAGCGCAGGCCGCGCAGGTCGGGCATCATGGAAGCCGTGAAGGTGTTCAGCGCCACATCCTCGCAGTGGTCGGCCCACGCGGGGTCGCCGGTGATGCTCATCATAATCTCATCGGAGGCCATCTGCTCCACCAGCGCACAGGTCTCGGCGCCCTGGCGGGGGTCGATGTAACCCTTGCGGGCATTCTCGTCGGCACCATACATGCCGCCCGGTACCTGACCGTAGCGCTCGCGCATGTAGGCCTGATTGTCGTAGGCTGCCTGCAGCATCTTCTTGTCGCCCGTATATACATAATAGGTGGCGGGTTCGCGGAAGCCCTGTGCCACATTCACCCCGTGCCAGTTGGGCAGGTCACGCTGGAGGGTCCAGTCGGCGGTGTTCCGGTGCAGCTTCTCAATGAGCGGCAGCAGGGACTCGTCGCCTGTGCGGTTGTAAAGCCAGATGACGCTCCACTCGTTGTCGCCGCCGCGTTTGTTCTCCCAGTAGTCCTCCAGGAACTGGTCGTCGGCCACAGAGAGTTCCCACTTGAAGTAGTTGGTCATGGCAGTGAGCACGCGCGGGTCCTCGGTGAATTCATAGTAGGTCTGCAGTGCCCAGAGCATGATCATCTGCGCCCACACCTCGGGGCGTCCGCCCGACTGGTTGCGGGGACCCAGGAAGCCGTCGGCCTTCAGGTTCTGGAAGACGCCTTCAAACCACGTCTGCGCCTCGGCCTTCAGGGCGTCCTCGTTCAGGATATAGGCCATACTGGCGTAGCCGCGCAGCCAGTAGGGCACCTCTTCCCAGCCGTGGTCGCCGCCGTCGCTGAGCCACTGGTTGTTGCGTTTGTCCAACCAGGCGCTGACGGTGCCCAACTGCCCGTTCAGGCCATCGCGCTGGCGCACCAGCAGCTGGCGCAGCCAGCCACGGGGCTGCACTTGTCCCACAGGCAGTTTCAGCAGGCGTCCGCCATGAAGCGGGGCACGGTAGGCGGGGTAGTTGGCCTTATCGGCCAACGGTGGTCTGTCCACCACAGTGACGGTTGCCTGCACACAACTGGTCAGCAACGCCAGTGCCGTACAGAGCCATAGTCTCGGTTTCATTGTTCGTTCCATTGTTCGTTGTTTTGCGCTGCAAAGGTACGGCTTTTCTTCCATTATCCTCCATAGAATCTCGTCAAAAAGGGATAATAAACGGTCAAACAAATCAAGAGAGGCAGAAACGCTGCCGTCTCTGCCTCTCTTAATACTATTAATGTGTGATAGCTGAGGGGTTACTCTTCCTCTGATGACCAAATGTCCCAGTTGTCATTGGATTTCACCAAAGCATCAGAATCATCTGCCTGGCCGTCCTTGAGGGAAAGAGCAATAATCTGTGTCACACCGAGGTCCTCGACCTTCATGGTGGGAAGGATATATGTCTTTTTCATTGTCTTGTACATTTTGAGATTATACTTTCAAATTTGAAATGATAGGATTTGCGATTTGAAATTACTTCACCTCTTTTTTGCCATTCACGATGAAGATACCCTTTTGAGCACGGTTGAGGCGCTGACCAGCAAGGTTGTAGATGACGGCGGGAGCATTCTCGGACTCTGCCATCTGGATACCGGTGGCGGTGTCGCCGAGGTGGTACACCTTGACCTCATCGTCAAAGACGGGAGCCGTGAGGTAAGCGTGATTGGCTTTCACTGTGGGCTGCACGTCCAAGACCTGATAGAAGCCGACCACACCGTCCTGGTTCTGCAACACGTGGCAGTCGAAGGGAGCTTCGATATCCTCGTAGGTTCCAACGAGGTCACCTGCAACGGGATACTCTACTTCTCCGACGAGATTTCCAGAGAATATATAATCACCAGGAGCAGCCTTCAGCACCACAGGTGAGTTGGCGGGAATCGGGTTCACCTCTGTGAGTTCCAAGTTCACACCGTCGGTCTTGACCTCAACGTAGTAAGCGGTAACACCTTCCGGAACTTCTGCCTCGAAGGGAGCCACGAAGGTGGCGTAACCAGCGTCGGTAACAGTCACGTCAACAGTCTCTACCACGGGACCGAGATAGAGGAGACGGAAGTTGTCAAAGACCACCCAGTCGCCGACTTCAGCCTTTTCGTCAACACCAACACCGATTGTCAGTTTGCCATCGCCGGGAACAAAGACTTCCACACTTGTCTTGTAAGCACCAGTCTCAAAGTATTCAAATGCCTCTGCTGGCCAGTTGGGGAAGTTGCCGTAATTGGTGACAGCTGTTCCCACACCAGGAACGAAGTCGGGACAGCTGGCGATGTTGGGCAGCAGCTCTGCCTCATCGTTGGCATAGAGGTATGCCAACTGGTTGAGTTCGCCTCCTTCGTTGACGATGCGAGCCTGATTGCCGCCGTCGCCTTCACGCCAGAAACCCTGAACGCTGATTTCGTAGATACCTGCGGGAAGATTCTCCAGCTTCTGATAGAACTTGAAGCTATTGCTGTTCCATACTTCCCAACCGAAGTCTGCAGCGCGGTTGCCATCGCCATCGGTCTGAGAGGAGACACGGGCACCGCCGTTGCCGCCATCAACTTCCTTAATCCACATATCGTAGCCGGGCTGACGCATCAGGCTGGCATTCCCGATGAGGTAAGTAGCATCCACGGGATCGTCGGGTGTTGCAGTTGCAAGGAGTGCGTCACGCTCTGCCTTGCTCACAATCTTCCACTGATAGCATGGGTCGGCAGGATCTGCACCAGCCACGTTGGAAACGCTGCTCCAATACTTCTTGCCATCAGTCTTGCCATAAGGATTCCAACCCATGAGGTCTTCGCCTTCGAGGATGTTATAGACATTCTTCTTGCCTTCCACAGCTTGGAATTTATAGACGGTCTGGGCACCCGTATCAGTGTAAGGAGAGTTGTTGAAGGAACCCCAAGGAGTGCGGAAGATGAAGCCTTCACCATCCTCGCTCTCTTCGAAGGTCACAAGCAGACCAGCCTGGTCAACAGCAGCGTGGGTGCACCAGTCGGAACCCTGGTTCAGCCACATACCAGTGCCGAGGTTAAAGAAGTAGAACTCACCAGCAGCGGGTTCGGAACCTGTGTAGATGTCGGGGGCACCACCAAGTGCAAGCACCTTGCGGGCAGCACGGAGTTGGAAGAGCATGTCGTCAACTTCGGCAGCTGTTGTTGCATTCTCTGACACTTCCTTGGCTTCTTCGACTACAATGCCCTCTTTTTCAGCCAATACGATGGTCTGTCTCAGAGCCACGACATTCACAGCCTTTGCAGCTTCTAAGGCTTCTTTGATGGCAACAGTTGCGGCATCCAGTTCATCGGGGTCATCAGAATCCAATAATAGTTCACCTGCAGCAACAGCTTCTTCAAGAGCCTCTGCCAAATTGGCGGTCGTGGTGGAAGCGTCGAATTCTTTTGCTGCATTCAGGGCCTCTGTGAGCGCTGAGAGATAGAGATTGATATCTACATCACTTCCCAGATAGGCCAGACGGAAGTTGTCAAAGACAACCCAGTCACCATAGGCAACTTTCTCATCTACGCCGACACCGAGGGTCAGTTTGTGATCGGAACCCACGACCACTTGAACTGAAGCCGTGAAAGCACCTGTTTCGAAATACTCAAAAGCTTCACGAGGCCAGTTGGGGAAGTTGCCGTTATCGGTGACAGCAGTTCCCACACCAGGAACGAAGTCAAGATAGCTTGCGATATTGGGAAGAGGAGCCTGCTCACCATTTGCAAAGACGTAAGCTTTTTGTTTCAGTTCACCTCCGTTATTAACGATATTGGCTTGGTTGCTACCGTCACCTTCACGCCAGAAGCCTTGTACGCTCACGACGTAGAGGCCTCGCTTCAGGTCTGTCAGTGACTGTGAGAACTTGAAGTTATCGCAGTTCCAATACTCATAGCCGTAGTCAGCAGCGCGGTCGTCATTCCCGTCGGTCTGAGAGGAGACACGGGCACCACCGTTACCACCATTAACAACTTTTTCCCACATATTGTAGCCAGGTTTACGCAGCAGACTGGGGTTGTTGATGAAATAGGTGGCATCCACAGGGTTGTCCACGGCACCAGTTGACAGAAGTGCATCGCGCTCTTCCTTCGTCACCAGCTTCCACTGGTAGTTGGCATCTGTGGCATCTGCACCAGCCACATTGGAAACGCTACTCCAGTACTTCTTTCCATCAGTCTTTCCATCAGGGTTATAACCGAGAAGGTCTTCGCCTTCGAGGATGTTATACACACCTTCCTTGCCTTCGACTGCCTGGAATGTATAGACAGTGTTGGCACCGGTATCTACATAGGGAGTGTTATTGAATGAACCCATAGAGCTGGTGATGGTGAATCCTTCGCCAGACTCGTTGAGCTTGAAGAGCCAGCCAGCTTGATCTACAGCAGCATGCGTATTCCAGTCAGAACCAGCGCTCAGCCACATTCCTGTGCCGAGGTTGAAGAAATAATATTCTTTATCTGCAGTGGGAACGGAACCAGTGTAGATATCAGGAGCACCGCCGAGAGCATTAATCTTACGAGCAATGCGGAGAGCGTCGAGCGCACTTGAAACCTCACCACTGTTCGTGGCGTTGGCAATTACATCGGAAACAGCAGTAACGTCAACACCTTCTGACTCTGCGAGGACCATAGTTGCCTTCAAGATAGAGACATCAATAGCCTTGGCTGCATTCAAAGCTGCTTTGATGGCCTCTGTGGCAGCCTCCACTTCATCTGTGTCGTCACTGGTCAGCGTTGCTTTGCCTGCTGAAACAGCTTCGTCCAGGGCATCTGCCAAAGCAGTGCTGGTGTTGGAAGCATCCCAAGCCTCAGCCTCGTCAATGGCTGCTTGCAAGAGGGCAAGATAGCTGGGAAGATTGTCGGGACCGTAGTAAACCAATTGGAATTTGTCAAGGATGAGCCAGTCATCGCCGACTCCATCTGTGGCGCGGACACCCAGATCAATAATACCATCGGAAATCACAATCTTCATGGTCTTGTTCAGATACAGTCCAGCGGCTGTGGCTTCAGATGCCTGTCCTGTATTGTCAGGCACAAAGATGCCAGCTGAAGATCTGTTACAACCATGAGCAGCAGCAGTAAGTTCGGGAGCACAAATGGACAGGATGGGCTGCGTCTTGTCGTTGAGATAGATGACTGGACGGATTTCCTCTGTTCCTTCTTTGTGCTTTTGTCCTATGACGCCAGTCCAGTTCGTATTGTCGCAACTGCCATCGCGGTAGTAACCACTAACGGTGAAACGATAAACGCCATCGGGCAGACCTGTCAGCTTATAACCGATATCGTAAGCACCACCATCGTTGCTCCAAATTTCGCGGACGCCGTTGCCTGGATTGACATTGGTCTGTCCCGTAACGAAACGGGCAGCGGCCTTCTCAGGAACCACCTTGACAAGAGCATCTGCATGCTCGTCGGCAATGTTCATATTTGCTCCGGGAATCATCCAAGTGAGGTCCATGGGATTCGAACCGCTGACTTCGGCATACTTGGCTTGTTGAACAGCAAGACGCTCTGCAGCAGTAACGAGTTGGAAGATTGCAGCAGAACCCTCTGCATTCTTAATAAGGAACTTGTCAGCATTAGTTCCCAGCGTGGTGCCATTGGAGGAAATGGTGTAGCCATTGGAGACACCTTCAACTGGAGTCAGCGTCCAGGCACTCACGGGCCTACCTGTGTCCATGTAACCGTTGTCGGCATCTGAATTCAAGCTGTGGTTGTTGCCGAATTTGGGGTTCAATTGCCACGTACCGCCGTCTAAGGCGATCAGTTCCCAATCGAAACCCTCTGGGTCCAATTCCACTTGAGAGTTCCAGTCACCTTTACGGTTGTTGTTCTGCAACCAATAGCCCGACTCCACATTATAAATGAAGAAGTCGCCAGCAGCTGCCACAGAACCTTCATAAGGTGAGTTCTGTGCCTGTGATGAGAGAATTCCCCCAAACAGTGCGATTGCTAAAAGAAAGAATTTTTTCATAAAAACTGTCTTTTAAGAGAGTTAAACAATAGGTTGATTCAATATTTCGGGGGCAAAAGTACACCTTTATT
This sequence comes from Bacteroidaceae bacterium, assembly GCA_017619335.1. GTDB lineage: Bacteria > Bacteroidota > Bacteroidia > Bacteroidales > Bacteroidaceae > Physcousia. Next base: position 33,485 of record JAFZSP010000050.1, on the reverse strand, counting down.
ATATTATAAAGAGCAAATTTCAGGTCAATGTGAGTGAAAAATCGGTCAAAGAGATAACGTTGGATGAATTTTATTGGCCAGCAGACCGCTTTCTTTCCAAGCCCATAATTATTTCTTGTCCTTTCATATCCAATTGTCACTCGATGTCGTGACAGTAGTTGATGCCGAGACGGTCGTAGGTGCGCTGGAGGCGGGAGAGTCTGGTGCGGAAGTCTTCAAAGTCCTTCTGATCCGGTCGGCACCACTGCACTTCACTGAGGGCGTCCAGACGGGGCAGAAGCATGTAGAAGACGTGCTGTGGGTAGGCTACGAACTCTGTCCAGAGGTTGGCCTGTGCGCCGAGGATGTACTGCTGTTCCTCCTCTGGGATGCCTTCCAGTGGCTCAAAGGCATAGACGCGTGTCAGTGGCAGGTAGTAGCCGATGGCTGGCGGCTGGCGGTCATGGTCGCGGAGCTGGTAATAGTCGAAGTAGCAGTTGTCGGTGGGTGTCATAATGACGCGATGGTGCTGGCGGGCGGCTTCGATGCCTCCCTTGACACCGCGCCAGGACATCACGAGCCCGCCGTCTGTGAGGCCTCCTTCCAGGATCTCGTCCCAGCCGATGATGTCACGTCCGCGCTCGGCGAGGAACTGTCCTATCTGTCGGTTCATCCACGTCTGCAGTTGGTTCTCGGGGGCATGATGGCCGTCGTCCTGGAGGCTGAGTTCCTGGATTTTTGCTTGACATTTGGGGCACTTGCGCCAGCCTCCCTTGGGACATTCGTCACCGCCGATGTGAATGTAGCGGGAGGGAAAGACGTCACAGAGTTCTCCGAAGATGGTTTTCAGGAGCGGCAGCGTCTTGGGGTTGCCGGCGCAGAGCACCTGGTCCACTCCCCACTCGCCCTGCACAGGGCAGCGGAGGTCGGGATAGACTTTCAGTGCGCTGGCGATGTGTGCTGGGATGTCAATCTCGGGGATGATGTTGATGTAGCGTTCGGCAGCGTAGCGCACCAGCTCGCGGCACTCCTCTTGGGTGTAGCGACCGCCGTAGGGTGTGCCGTCCCAGAGGCCAGCGCGGCGCAGTGGTGACTGGTCACGCCACTGTCCTTTTTCTGCAAGGTCGGGCAAGGCCTTGACCTCGAAGCGCCAGCCATCGTTGTCGGTGAGGTGCCAGTGGAATTGGTTGCAGCCGTGCATTGCGAGGACGTCAAGGTAGCGCTGGATGAAATCCACGGTGAAGAAATGGCGTGAGCAGTCCAGGTGGGTGCCGCGATAGTCGAAGCGGGGCTGGTCTGCCAGTTTCACGAAGGGCAGTTCTATGCCACCGGCGGCGCCGTCTGTGACGGGCAGGGCTTTCCGGAGGGTCTGGGCGGCACGGAAGAGGCCGACGGGCTGGCGGGCCTGGAGCTGTATGCCGCTGGCGGTGACGGTGATGGCGTAGGCCTCCTGCTGCTGGGGCGTCAGTTCTTCGGGCTGCAGGCCCTTCTTGGCTCGCTTGGTTTTCTTGGTTTTTGTGGAGGCATCCAGACTCAGGGAGAGGCGGATGGCGGCTTTCGGGTCATCGGGTGTCAAGGCAAGTTGCAGGCCCGTGAGTTCCTGCACCCACTGCTGGAGGAAAGCGGCGTTGCGGGCAATTTCTGGATTCGTGGCATCAAAGGAGATGCCCATGCCGCTGCGCAGGGTGAAACACTGGGGGGTGTCTGTCTCGATGCTTCCCGGCAGGGGGATAATGCGGTAATCGGCGCGCTGTGCAAAGGTCGCAGTAGCGGCCAGCAACAGGAGCGTAAACAGTAGTTTCTTCATGAGGCTTTAAAGGTAAACGGAGGGCCCTGCTGGTTAGTGCAGAGCCCTCCGAGGTTATCAGGTTATCGTGTATTAACGGATGACCTTGCGGCCGTTCTGGATGTAGAGGCCACGCTGTGCAGCCTTCACGCGGCGGCCGGTGAGGTCGTAAATAGTGGAGCGTTGAGCGTTGGGCGTTGAGATATTACTGATGCCCACGTAGGTCTCGTTATCTACGATGGCGAGGTTGAAGACGTAGAGCTTGTTCTCGCTGAGGAAGCCGAACTTGGTATCGATGCGAGTCTCGGGAGTGAGCTTGAAGTCGTTCTCTTCTTCAATGATGATGTTGACGGAGTTCTCATCGTTGGCATCGAAGTAGAGATAGATCACGCCCTCTGCATTCTCTGCACTCTCGTCGATGAAGCCCTTGGCGTTCAGGTAGGCACCGGAAGTGGCTTCGATGGGTTCTGTGAAGGAGCCGTCGGGATTGAGCAGCACGAGTGAGGGTGTGCTGAGCAGTCCGAAGGCATCCAGTGGTTCTTCCAGTTCCTTCAGACCCAGGGAATCAATGGCAGCGGTGAGGTCTATGGCGGTGCCGTCTGTAGCGGGCAGCATGATGCTTTCGGAGCCCACTTCCTCGACAGTCACGATATCGTTGACGAAGCGCAGGTCAATCTTGAAGGTCACCATGGCGCCGGTGAACTCATTGACCAGATACATATTGGCCTTGTAGGACTTGCCAGCCACGTTGTCGGAGAAACCGGGATACTGGTAGAAGGTGATTTCGGCATCGGCGATGGCGAAGGTGGCACCCCACGGGCTGTTGGCGCTGCTCCATCCTGTGACATAACCGTCACGGCTCATCCAGAAGCCGGGGTACGGTGTGCAGGTGTAACCATTGGAATACTTGTCGGCCTCGGGATCGTCAGAGGGAGCGGCATCGGTGAAGAGGGTCGGCTTCTCGGTGCCCACGAGCTCTGCCACGTACTCACCATTGTAGGTGAAGTGCATGGGGATTTCATAGACGCTGGAGCTGGGCACGGCCTGGATCTTCACGGCAATCTCGCCCACGCTGTGGTACTCGCTCTGAGCCACCTTCTCGCCTGGGTCTGGACCGGGATCCTGAGCCTCGGTGGTCTTCACGGTAACGTTGAGGACGTAATAGTCCTGACCGTGCACGAAGTAGATGCCGAACTTGTACTCTGTGTCATCATCCAGAGCGCCGGGGTACTGTCCCACGTTGATGGTGGACCAATCGTCGCTGGACTCGGGCTCGAAGAAGAGGGCAGAGTTGTTGCCCCAGTTGGTGAGGGTGCCTTCTGCGGTGAGCCAGCTGCCGCCGCTGTTGGCAGTGCCGCCCACGGTGAGACCGCCGGTGGAACTCATAACCATCACAGTGATGTCCTTCCAGGCTTCCACGCCCAGAGCTGCGATGACGGCATCAGTGTCTAAGGAGAAGCTGTCGCCGCTGTAGGAGTCTGCATCGGTGTCGAATTCCAGACGGGCGTCCACGCTGCCGACCTTGTTCATATCTTCAATGCCAGTCTCTTCCGGAGCCACGATGGTGAGCTTGTAGGTAATCTGATAGGCTTTGTCGCCCCAGATGATATAGACGTTGGCGATGCGGACGTCATCCACGTCCAGGTTGCCGGGGTACTGGCCGAGGTTGCCCGTGAGGGTGGTTGACTCAGCGTCGTAACTCAGTGCTTCGATGTAGAAGGAGCAGTCGCCGGAATAGCCCTTGCGCACCACTTCGTCGCTGGTAATCTCTTGTTCGGGATCATAGACCTGTGCGAACCACCAGCCCGGAACAGCGCCTGCAGAAGACTCGTTACTGAGGGAGTCCGTCTTGATAGGCAGTTCGTTCTCTGTCACGAAGGTGGTGGTGTAAAGGACGTCAGCAATGACAGCTTCCAGTGCTGCATCGGTGGTGCCGAGCTTTTCAGCCACACCTGTGAGGTCAACGTCCACGGCGTCACTGGCATAGCTGCCACGTGGTTCCTGTTCCACTTCCACGGTCTGCTGTCCCACGATGGTAAGCTTGCTGATGAAGGTGGTGGCTTCGGGCACTTCGGGCTTTTCCTCTTTGATAATCTTCAGGGTGATGTCAAAGGTGGCCTCCTTCTCGTTGAAGACGAGGACATACTTGGCATTGAGCTCTTCGCCGCCCTCGAATGCGTCGGGGTGCTGGCCGATACCAATAATGAACTCATCATCCACGGGGCTGATGGCGAGGGTGTTGTACCACACGTCATCGCCCACGTCGCCCGTCCAGCCGGTGGGGGCGGGTGCAGAAGTCATCCAGAAACCGCCCTTGCCGCCTTGGGTGTAGTCGGAATAGCGGGTGCCGTCTTCTCCAACAAGGAAGAAATAGTTGGTTTCCACTTCACCTGCAAACCAAGCATTGAGCGCGGCAGCCAGTGTGGCGGTGTCTGTAGAAAGGGTTTCAGCCACTTCTGTGAGCTTGAAGGTAGCATTCTGCACCGTGTAACCCACGGGCTTCTGCTCCAGAGTGGCACTGAACTGTGCACTGGCGGTCAGACTTGCAGCCATGCAGGTGACCAGAGCCAGCAAACGCGTAAAGAACTTTTTCATAAGCGTCTGAATTGTTTAAAAGTTAATATTGAGTTAATTGTGAATTTTACATTCTACATTTTACATTATTATTGTCCGTACGGTCGGCAGCCCTGGAACTGTACTTTGTAGGGCCACTGTGCATCGTCTGCGTCTTTCTCGTTCCACTCGTGGCGGTTGTAGGCTTTGGGCGTGCCCACGACGAGGAAACTCAGTCGGATGGTGCCCTCGGGGACGGTGAAGGAGGCGGTTCCCTCATTGGACTTTCTCATTTCAGAGACCACGGTGTTGCCGCCAGGGGTGCCGTCGTTGACCACTGCCACGAAGGCATAACGCCAACCGCAGTTGGCAGCCTTGCCGGCGCTGTTGTACTTGGTCACGAGGTCATACTTGCCGCCGCCGTCCTCGGTGAAGGCGTGTCCTGGGTCGGAGGCGTGCAGGGCAGCGCCCGGCTCCAGCCCCACGAACTCGGCAGAGATGGCATCGCCCACTTTGTAACCCGTCAGTTGGATGATGTTCAGGCCGCTTGTCTCGGGGCAGCTGGCGTAGGCCACTTGCCAGAAGTCATCGTCGGTCTTGTAGAGCTTGGTCTTATAGTTGCGTGCACTGTACATATTGGTGATGTACTGGTGAACGTCTGTGAACTGGTAGTTCTGCAACTTGGTGGCATATTCGAAGTAGTCATCCCAGAACGTCTCCACGTCGTTGTCGCAGAACAGACGCATATAGGTCTGCAGCGGGTCTTCGGGATAACGGCTCTCGCGCCACAGTTGTCCGTAGGCCTGGTAACCGTGTTTCTCCACCAGGTGGTAGGGCCACCAGTAGGAGGCATAACGCATCCACTCGTGGTTGAAGTGGCGGTGATAGTTCTGTAGCCACACGCTGACGTGGTAGCCGAAGGTCTCGGCAGGATAATCCTGGAAACTCTGCCACTGGGCGCACTGCTCCCAGAAAGCGTTGCCGCCAGCACCGTTGGCACCGTAGCCGTAGCGCCAGCCGCGCTGACCATAGTTCGCGACGCCTTGCTTGCGATAGTCACAGGCCACCTGGTACTGGAAACAGTGACCCGTCTCGTGACCGATGGTGCTGCCGACGGGGTGACAAGTGGAGGGCGTCACCCACAGGGCACCAATCATATCGTCATAACCAGACCCCACAGCTGTCCAGCCCTCATCGTAGAGCAAATGAATGATCATCTTGTACTCGTCCAGACGGGAGGTGCCTTCGCCTAAAGTGGCCATCCCCAGCTTCTCCACGTTGGTGGCATAAAACTGTTCGGCCTTCGTCAGCAGGTCGTTGACATCCACACGGAGGGCTGAGGGCACACTGCTGGCGTTGGGATTCTCGCCGAATCGCTTGTCCCAATAGACGATGAAGTGCTCCGACTCCTTCGAACGCTTGAAGCTCCACTGGGAGTTGGGGTTGAAGTAGTCGTTGTTGTAGTTATTGTCGGAAGTGGTGGGCTTCCAGATGGCGCGGCCCGGGAAGTCGAAGACGAGGGCGGCACTGGAGTCGGCCTGGGCTGAAAGACCCAGGAGGTTGTTATACATATAGGTGGTGGCACGTCCGTCCTTGAAGACCTTGATCTGCGTATTGCGGAACATCACGGAGTCTGCGTTGGCGGCATCCAATTTGGCAGGGACGGTGTAGGGGTTGGTGGATTCCACCCACAGGTCACTTTGGGCGCGTGTGGCTGTGAAGCTTGTCATCGCCAGCAGCAGGAACAGAAGAAACTTTTTCATGACAGATTCTTTTTGAGCGTTAGCGAATGACAACTTTCTTTTTATTAATAAGGTACACGCCAGCACGTGGGCGAGAGACTTGGGTGGCGAACTCCAGGGCGGAGTCGGCCACACGGCGTCCACCCAGATCATAGACAGCGGTATCAGCAGACCCGAGCTCATCTTCTGCAGCTTGGATACCTACGGGAATAGCGTCGGCAGGCAACTGCTGGAAGATGCGGAACTCCTGGATTTCTGCACGGTTGAAGGTGGTTCCGCCAAGGGTCACATGACCTTCAGCCTGTGTCATCACCACATCTTCAGAGGAGGAGAGATGGAAGGCAATGCGCTGCCCGTTCTGCAGTGTCACCACCAGCTCACGGGCGCTGGTCATACTGGTGACCAACAAACCCAAGATGAGGAACAAAAACTTTTTCATCATTTCACACTCCACTCAAAAATTCCGGCAGATTTGTCCTTGTTAATCTTAACCTCCAACTTCACGGCAGTGGTCTTCACGGGGTCGAAGTTCACGGTGCAGGGAGCTCCCTTCTCCACGGGATAGGCGTCGGGATTCTTCACGGGTTGCCATTGTCCGGCTTCGTCCTTGTAGAGGATGCGCCAGCTGTCGGGCACCTTGCAGCCCTGCCAGGGTTGGTCGTCATACCAATAGACGGTGCTGGACTGCACGGTGGCAGCAGCGGGGAACGTGTAGGTCAGCCACTCTGTGGAGCCCTGCTTGGGCCACCAGTGGGTGTAGGGGATGCTGCGGTCGTTGCCGTCACGCGGTACCAGACGGTCGTTCAGGCTGCTGAGGGCAGGAATCTTCGAGGAACTCTCAATCTTGCTCTCGCTGGCCAGGGTGGGAGGCAGGGCCGGCGTTGTGGCACTGAGGTCTTGTGCCATCCACACTTGCATCTTGCCGCTGCCGCGATGACACCAGGCATAATAAGGTATGAGCTTGATGCGCTTGTCGGCAGTTTGCAGGCGTCCGTTCTTGTCGAAGGTCAGCACCTGGGCATCCGTCATCAGCGTGGTGAGCGGTGTATCAGCGATGGTGCCCTGTCCGATGGTGAACTGGGGGTCTTGGTTGATGAGGGCGCCGGAGATGTCGAAGTCATTGTCGGGGTGTTCGGCACAATAGACGATGGGGCCGCGCTCCACACAGACCATGCCGCGGTCGTCCAGCACGCGATTGTTGGCGCGAACGGTGCGGGGTTCCATTTCCAGGTGGAGGCTCACCTTGTCGCCTTTCTTCCACTGGCGCTGGATGGTGCAGTAGCCGTCGGCGGTGAGTTCTCCCATGGGCTCGCCGTTGACCGTCACGCTCCAGCTGAGGCGCTTGCCGTCGGTGAAGCTGTAGAGGTCGCTGGGCACCACCTTACCTTGCACCCAACCTGGTATGCGCAGTTTCAGGGCGAAGGTGCCGGCGGCATTCTTCACCACTTCCATGTCGATGTCTCCCTCCCAGGGGTAGGCGGTCTGCTGGCTGAGTGTCACGGCCTTGCCGTCCACCTGCAGCTGGCTGGTGTTGGAGAGGAAGAGGTTCACATAGACGTTGCGGTCCTTGACGGCATAGACGTAGCCGGGCAGCGAGGGGATGAAGCGGCAGATGTTGCTGGGGCAGCAGGCACAGCCGAACCAGGGCTGGCGCTGGTGCTGACCCATGGAAGCCAGCGGGTTGGGGTAGAAGAAGCCGCCGCCGTCCAAGCTCACACCGCTGATGAGTCCGTTGTAGAGCGTGCGTTCCAGCACGTCGTAGTACTTGGACTCGCCATGCAGGAGGAACAGGCGGTGGTTCACATAGACATTGCCGATGGCGGCACAGGTCTCGCAGTAGGCACTCATATTGGGCAGCTGGTAGTTGCGGCCAAAGGCTTCGCCGCTGCTGGTGGCGCCGATACCGCCCGTGATGTATAGCTTCTTGGAAACGATGTTCTCCCAGATGGCATCGATGGCTTTGATGTAGGCTTCGTCACCTGTCAGGGCTGCCACATCGGCCATTCCGGCGTACATATATGCAGCACGAACGGCGTGCCCCACGGCCTCGTCCTGTTCCACCACGGGTTTGTGGGCCTGGGAGTAGTCGTGTACGATGGTGGTCTTTCCGCGATAGTCCAGCAAGAATTTGGCTTCGTCCAGGTATTTCTTGTCACCCGTCACCAAGTAGAGCTTGGCCAGCGCCATCTCGGCAATCTGATGACCCGGTACCACACAGGCCTGACCCGGGTTGGGCCCCACTTCGCGACAGACACAGTCGGCATACTTGATGGCAATATCCAGGAACTTGCGGGAACCTGTGGCCTGGAAGTGGGCAATGGCGCCCTCCACCATGTGGCCCAGGTTGTAAAGCTCGTGACTCAGATCCTCTTCTTTCACCCAGCGGCGGTCACCAGCCCACTCGTGAGGGTGCTCCGGGTTCTGTGTGCGGGCAGTATAGAGGTAGCCGTCGGGCTCCTGTGCAGAGGCGATTACGTTGATGACGGAGTCGATGTAGGCCTTCAGCTTCTTGTCCGGATAGGTCTGAAGGAGGTAGGAGGCTCCCTCGATGGTCTTGTAGGGGTCGGTGTCGTCAAAACTGTAGCCGCTGACTTTGAAGACCTTGGAGGGGTCCTTCAGGTGGGCGGCAGCATTGCTGAAATTGGTGTAGCGTCCCGTCTCCTCACACTTGGAGAACGCCAGGGGAATGGTCACCTCGCGACTGGCTTTCAGGCGCTGGCCCCAGAAAGCGTCGGTGACTTTCACTGAGGTGAAGGGAACAGGTGTAATCGGATAGCCCGCAGACGGCGTGGCATCCTTCTTGGCCAGCACGGGAAGCAGTGCGGCACAAGCCAAAGTGAGCAAAACGAATCGCTTCATTTAGATAGTTGAGTTAGTATGATGAATATTTCGGTGCAAAGGTAAGAAAAAAGAGTGACTTTTCTACACCAATCCCGTTTTTTTTCTTTTTCTGCCGAATTTTTAACTAAAAAAGAGGCTAAATCGTTAACTTTTCATAAAAAATCGAGGCGGAATAACCAACTTGTTCACTTCATTCTTAACTTTGCATCAGTTTTCTGCAACTTTCATACAAACCAATCACTATTTTACCCACCCTTTAACTACAAGTATTATGGATTACAAGATTATCGACATCGAAGGCGTAGGCGACGTCTATGCAAAGAAACTCACCGAAGTGGGCATCATCAAAGTCAGCGACCTCCTGGCTAAGTGTGCAACTCCCAAAGGCCGCCAGCAGTTGGCAGAGCAGACCGACATCAGTGACAAACTCATCCTCCGCTGGACCAACCATGCAGACCTCTTCCGCATCAAGGGCGTAGGTCCTCAGTTTGCTGAACTCCTGGAAGCTGCCGGCGTGGACACCGTGAAGGAATTCCGTCACCGCGTGCCAGAAAACCTGCAACCAAAGTTGGAAGAGACCAACAATGAGAAGCACCTCGTTCGTCGCGTACCTTCTCTGAAGGAGGTTCAGAAGATGGTGGAAGGAGCCAAGGCTCTCGAACCCGTTGTCACCTATTGATGACCGACCTGCGGTCTTTTCCCAGACCCAGTCCCGATTATGAGCTTGCCCGCGCCTTACACTGAGGCGCGGGCAAGCCGTTTTCAAGACACACATACTTTTGTGTGAAAAACTTTTTGGGCGAATTCTTCGTGTGCCCGCTCGCGTGCGCAAACATTAATTTATTTACGACGCTGATACCTCGAACTTACGACTTTGGCCTCAAAAGTACATACGTTTATTCGAATCGGTACATGACAAAAACGGATAAAATCTCGGGGATTTCACATGTAATACTCCTATAATGGCCCATATAATTCATCCTTAATGGATAATTAATGGAAAATTCATGTGAAAAAAGAAGGATTCTCGGAAAAATGTTGTATCTTTGCAGCCAGATTAAGTAAAAAACGCAAGATTATGGCAACAATAACCGCAAGAAGACAGCGCACGACGCACCCCATCAGCCACTACTGGGGTCTGGTGAAGGACTTGGATGACAGCCAGAAGCTGGAATTGGTATCGATACTAATTGACAGTATTAAGCCTGCAGTGGCCAAGGCTGTGGAAACCGACGACGAGGAATACTCCCTGCGTCCCTTCACCATGAAGGAACTGAATGCAAGGATTGACCAGGCTGAGGCAGAGATTGCCGCAGGCAAAGTTGTCGATGATGAAGACGTGTGGCGTGAGCTGGAAGAAGAGTTCGTCAGCGAGGATGCAGAGGAGGAGGCACGGCAACTCGCCGCGTACCATGAAGAAGAGCTGCTTGCAACGGTATGAAGATAAAATGGAACACTACGGCTAGAGCCGACATGCGCCAAGTGGCTCGTTACGTAAACAAAAGGTTTGGTCGCAAGGCACGGCAAGAATTCATGCAGAGAGTCCGGGACGCAGAGAAGCGAATAGCAACTCAGCCCAACATCGGCCCAATTGACCCACTCTACGCCGACCGCCCGCTGACCTACCGCAGCGTCATCATCAATGGTCTTAACAAGATGGTCTATCGCATTGAAGGAGATATCATCTATATCGTTGATTTTTGGGATACTCGTCGTGAACCTGTCAACCAAGCCTCGCAAACGGAGTAGTAGCCCGCACATTTCCCCCCTACAGATTTTATCCGCCGAGATTCCGCAAGGAGTCCCGGCGGAACTGTTTTGTCACAATAGTAACAATTAAAAATTATAACAAATAAAAACAATAAAAACATGCGAAAAAAGTTCAACCTTACAGGTCGAAAAGTTTTGCGAAAAACCCTACGAACCCTACGAAAAATGGTATCCATCTGCCAGTGAGACCTTACCCTTCTGCGGGGTTTTGCGGTTCATTGACAGTGGCTTGCGGTGAGTTGGCAGCTTGTGGTTCGTTAACTGAGGTCTGTGGCTCATCAGCAGGTCGGAGGATGTAAATCCGGTGGCTGCGTCTGCCGTCTGAGATGATGCCTGAATGATCCAGTTCTGCTGCCAGGCTGAGCTCTCTCTGGGCAGAAGAATAGGAGAGACCTGTCAGGGCAGCATAGTCTGAAATGTGCATGTAATGATGTGTGGACAAGTACTGACGCGCCACTTTGAAGCGATCCCTACGGCTGGACAGGTAGGGCTTGTACAAGGGGACGCCTTCGTGACCATATTCCAGCTTGAAGGACTCCTTGCCTGTCAACCTTCCTCTCACATTCTGGAGCAGTCGCTTGTTGGGGCGGAAGTTAATGTGGTCCACCTCTATACTCAACGCATTGATTTCATGGGACTTGCCATCCTCCGGCACATTGGGATCTATCAGCCCCTTGCCCTTACCTTCCTTGGGACGTATGCCGACGCTGAAAGTCCCGATATCAGGAATCGTCACACTGCCATTCTTGGCCAGCAGTTCTGCCAGACAGCTGGAAATCATATACATGGCACCATCCATCACACCTGCGCCCAACTGGGAGTGCCGATTCAGATGAGCCATGAAATCCTTGGCCGTGATGCTGCGATTCATCAGCACTTTATAGACCTCGCGCACTTTTCCGGATTCCGGATTGCGCAGGTCACGAATCTCTTGTTTGTAGTACTTTAACATAACGTATCGAGAAGTTAAACATGTATTGACGGCGCAAAGATACAAAAGCTTTTGAATATCCGAAAATAATCGGATATAAATATTGTTAAAAGCACGATGTGATGCTTAAGATTCTCGTTGAGATGTTTTGACATCCCAATGGGGTTCTCTTGCATCACGTCGCGCTTATTGTTATAAAACCCATTAATTCTTGATAGATAAAAAGAAGACAAGGGATTGTCAAGCAGTCTCGAGGACTTTATTTGCAAGTGTCGTTTGAGGTTTCATCCAGTGTTGTAAGCCGTTGATACCAAAGGAGGTGCAAACTTGACAACGGCATTTTTTTTTATTATCTTTGCACCCGAAAACTCGACTGTGGGGCATCCGCGGGCCTACATGGCGAGCTATGTTTAACTATTAAATTCAGTAAAACTTATGACAGAAAATTACACTGAAAGTCTGGCTACAAGCCAGCACACAACGCTGAACAATCAGCAGAACGAGCAGCTGTCCGACCAGCTGCCTCTGGAGATCTACCTGAGCGACCACTATGAGTTCCGCTTCAATTGCATCTCCAATAAGACAGAGGTACGCCTGCGTGCACACGAGGACTGGCAGCATCTGGACACTCGAATGCTGAACAGTATCCTGGTGGCAGCACGCAAGGCACTGCCTGAAGAGCGTGAGCTGAAGACCCAACTCACAAGCATCATCTACAGCTGTGCCACTCCCGTCTGGAATCCCGTCACGGACTGGCTGGGAAGCCTGCCTGCATGGGACGGCCGCAATCGCGTGACCCACCTCTTCGGGCTCATTCCCGCTATCACGGCGGAGCAGCTTTACTGGCTCTCCGTGTGGCTGCGTTCTACTGTGGCCCACTGGCTGCAGATGGATACCCTGCACGGCAACGAGTGTGTGCCCACGCTCATCGGAGAGCAGGGTTGCGGCAAGAGCACCTTCTGCCAGCGGCTCCTGCCCACGCATCTGCGCGAGTACTATCTGGATCATGTCAACCTCTCCAACAAGTTCGACAAGGAGATGGCCCTGACCAACAACCTCATCGTCAACCTGGATGAACTGGACCAGATCAAGCCCCATCAGCAGGCAGAGCTGAAGCAGATGCTCTCCAAGGTGTGTGTCAATGGCCGACCCATCTATGGACGCGAGCAGTCCGACCGGCTGCGCTACGCCTCCTTCGTGGCCACCACCAACAACCGTCACCCGCTGCGAGACCGTACAGGCTCCCGACGTTACATCTGTATCGAAGTGCCTCGTGGACAGGAGATTGACAACACTGTGGAGATTGAGTACGAACAGCTCTACGCCCAGTTGCTGGCAGAGCTCGCGTTGGTGGGAGACCCCGTTACACACGCCCTCAAGTCCCTGCCCGGCAAGCAGCCTCAGCGCTTCTGGTTCACCACAGAGGAGACCCGTTCCATCCAGCGCGCCAACGTCCGTTACCAGAACACCCTGGATATGGAGACAATGGTGGAGACCTGCTTCCGACAGCCTGAGGATAGCGAGTTTGTCAGCCCCCTGTCCAGTCATGAGATGTTGACCATCATCTCCAACGCCTATCCTGCTGTTCAGGAGAACGAGTCCACCCGCGTCCGTCTGGGCATTGCCCTCCAGCACCTTGGTTATCAGCGTGATGACGGGCATCTGCAGCGCTCCTACTATGCCGTTCCCCTCCAAGTTGCCTGACGCAGTTTCGTAGGGTTCGTAGGGTTTTCAACAAAACTTTTTCTTCAGCAGACTTGCCCGCGTCAAGAATGAGGATGCGGGCAAGTCTTAGTATGCTCGGCATGAGCATCGTCGTCTTACCCACGCCCTTGGCACCTTTGATGACAATCAGTTTGTTTTCCCAATTGATGCTTATTCAACTATCGAAAGTATGCTAATGAGCTGTAAATCAAAATGCCTACGGCATTACTTGCGAAACTTGAGTCATATTTGATATCTGAAACCAACGATTGAATGAGGAAGAATTTGGGATGATTGACATTTTTTAGACCATTCTTTTGGCTATAATATGAATAATGTGTACTTTTGCGGCAGAAAAGTTCAAAATGAATGGTTTTATGGTTAGATTCATGAAAAAGAAACTGTTATTGATTCCGGTCGCCGCTGCACTGCTTCTCTCGGCTTGCAGCCCCGCTGGCGACGCTGAGCACCAGGTTGTCATCAACGTGGATGCCGCGCAGAGAGGCCCTCAGATCAGTCCGACACATTACGGCATTTTCTTTGAGGACATCAATCACGCTGCCGATGGTGGCTTGTATGCAGAACTCATTCGGAACCGCTCCTTCGAGGACGACACGATGGTGGGGACTCCCGCCGGCGAGGGTGTCAGCAGCTGGACGGCTGTGGGTGATGCCACGCTGCGTCTCACCCAGAACGGTCTGCTCAACAGCGTGCAGCACAACGCCTTGAACTTAGCTGTGACGAAGGCTGGTGACGGCGTGAGGAACGAGGGCTTCTGGGGCATGAACGCCGTGGAGGGCACCGAGTACCGGCTCTCGTTCTGGGCCAAGAGTGACAGCGGCTTCGAGGGCACGCTGACGGCTCTGCTGCAGACAGCTGACGGGCAGCCCTTGGGCAGCGCCGCCATCAGTGCCCAGTTGGACCAGCGCTGGCAGAAGCTGACGGCCGTCATCAGGGCCACCGGCAACGACCCGCGTGCCGAGTTTGCCCTCACTGCCGACAAGGCCGGCGAGCTGCAGTTGGATGTGGTGAGCCTGTTCCCCCCGACCTTCAAGGGCCGCGAGAACGGCATGCGCCCCGACCTGGCACAGATGCTGGCGGATATGCATCCGCGCTTCATGCGCTTCCCGGGCGGTTGCTTTGTGGAAGGACAGATCAGCCCCGACAACGCTTTCCGATGGAAGCGCACCATCGGTCCTATCGAGGAACGTGAAGGACACCCTAACGTGAACTGGGGCTACCGCACCAGTGACGGTATCGGTTTCCACGAGTACCTGCAGCTGGCCGAAGACCTGGGTGCGAAGCCGCTGTTTGTGGTCAACGTGGGCATCTGGCACGGCGGCTGCACGCCTTACAACCAGATTGACGGCTGGATTCAGGAGTGTCTGGATGCCATCGAGTATGCCAACGGCGATGTCACCACTCCTTACGGTAAACTGCGCGCCGAGGCCGGTCACCCAGAGCCTTTCGGCCTGGAGTATATCGAAATCGGTAACGAGAACTATAACTTCCACTTCAATGACAACAGCGACCAGAGCGACCATTATCCCGAGCGTTACATGCAGTTCTATGAGGCCATCAAGGCACGCTACCCATACGTTCACTGCATCGGCAATGTGGAGTCTTGGGGCACGGACAACCCGTCCTGGCGCAACGACTACCCTGTGGAGCTCGTGGATGAGCACTACTACCGGAATCCGAAGTGGTTTGCCGACCGCTTCCACAAGTATGACACCTACGACCGCTCGCGCTACAAGATTTATGTGGGTGAGTATGCCGTGACCAGCCAGTTCGGCGAGATCGGCAACCTGAACGCTGCCCTGGGCGAGGCCGTCTATATGATGGGAATGGAGAACAACTCCGACGTGGTGGCCATGAACTCCTACGCCCCCATCTTCGTCAACGAGAACGATGCCCGCTGGCGTCCCGATATGATCCGGTTCAATTCCTCCAAGGTAATGGGTACCCCGTCCTATTATGTCCAGCAGCTCTTCCCCAACAACGTCGGAACGCAGGTGCTCAAGACCGACTGGACCTACAACCTCATCCTGCCCGAGCCCGACGTGGAGGAAGTGGCCACGCCGGTACAGGTGGGGCTCGGCACGTGGAACACCCATGTCACCTATAGTAACGCCCAGCTCATCGTCGATGGCAAGACCATAGCCCTGGACGACTTCGCACAGTGGAATGTGCAGAACGGCGAATGGACCCCCACCTCTGCCGAACTGACCCAGAGCAGCAGCGAGCAGCCGGCCATCATCATCTGCCCGGAGCAGATCAGCGCCACTAAATATACTTATAAGGTACGGGCGCGCAAGAACGACGGTGCCGAGGGCTTCCTGCTGATCGTGGGATGGAAGGATCGTCAGCACTTCCAGTGGTACAACGTCGGCGGATGGGGCAACACGCAGAACAACGTGGAGCAGGCTCTGGGCGGCGACAAGATGCAGCTCTCCACGGGCAAGGGCTTCACAGTGGAAAGCGGCCGCTGGTATGAGCTACAGGTGGATGTAGATGGTGACAGCCTGCACTGCTATGTCGATGGTCGTCTGGACTTCCAGTGTCGTCTGCAGCGCAGCAGCGCCATGGAGGGCGTGTATGCCTCCACGACCATTGACGACGAGGCTAAGATGCTCTATGTCAAAGTGGTGAATGTGGGTGAGGGCCACGCGCCTGGTACGCTAAACCTGCAGAACTGCGAGGTGGACCGTTCACAGAAAGATGCCGTGACGCTTGTGCGCCTCTCCTCTGCGAGCGGTGATGACGAGAATACGCTGGATAACCCGCAGGCCATTGTTCCCACGAAGGCACAGGCCAAGGCCAAGAGTGGCACACAGGTCACCTTCGATGTGCCGGCATTCTCGGTGAATATCCTCCGAATCCGAATCAAGTAAATAGGCGAAACCCCAAAGGGGTTTCCCGCCCTGCCTGTGTTTACTTGTGCATGAGGAGGGAATCCTCGCGCATTTGTTTTTCGTAGGCCTCGCGAAGGAGGTCGTCGAAGGTGCGCACTTTGTCGTACTCTTCTATGACGCGGAGTGCCCGCCGCCGACGGGCCTCACGGCGTCGTTCCTTAATGGCTGTCGGGTTGCAGATGATGTCGTTGAGGCGAGGAAAGCGCTTCTGCAGGACCTCGCCGAGGCTGGGCACATGAATCTGGTTCCCGCGTTCTTCCTTCATCTTCTCCTCAAACATAATCTCGAAGGGGAGACGATTGTCGGCACGCACGGTAATCTCTCGCAAGGTATCGGTGCGGAGTGTGTCCCTGGCGACTGTTATAGAATCTGTTGTGTGACCTGGCGGGCAAACCGCCAGGCACACAAGGAATAATAAAGGGTTCAAGAGTTCAAGGGTTCAAGGGTTACTTGATGTCGCGCTCTATCCATGCGATGGGCTGTCCCTTGATGACTTTCTTGCCCTGGAAAGCGGTTATATCCACGAGTTTGCCGCCGAGGCCGGTAGTCAGTGGAATGTACTTACCCCATTGTGTCTGGAGGTAGCAGACGGTGTCACCGGGCTTATAGACGGTACCGATGGCGGGTTCTGTGCAACGTGTCACTCCAGCATCGCCACTGAACTCATAGAGAATCTGTCCGTTCTCGGGAGCCGTGATGGGGTCGGCCTTGGCGTGTTTGAAGGCAGAGAGTTCTTCGATGGAGAGCTTGGGCCCGGCAGCGGTCTGCATCTTGGCGACTTTGGCTTTCTCCAGGTCGGCGAGGAAGTTCTTCTTGGCCTGTCCGCTCTTGTAGTTGCGGTACTGCTCGGGGTGCATAGCCAGCTCGTAGAGCTCTTCGTCGTCCTGACCGCGGTCCCATCCGTTCTCTTCCATCTCCTTGATGAAGTCGGGCAGGGCGTTCTTGAGCAGCGTGTGCGGGTCGGCATTGGTGAACTCGCGTCCCTGTTTCTTGGCCAGTTCCTTGAGTTCGGGATCGATGGTGCCGGGAATCTTCCCGCTCTTGCCCAGAATCATTCCCCACATACTGTCGTCCATCATCACGAAACGGCCCTTGCCCTGTGCGATGGTGAGCAGGTTCATGAGGGCTATGTTCTTGACATACTGTGAGAAGGGCGTGACCAATGGAGGATAACCCACTCGCGGCCATACGTAGGCCACCTCGTCAAAGAGCTTCACGAGAATTTCATCCGTTGAGAGTTCGGGTTCGCCCTTGGCTTTCAGGGTGTTGTTGATGACACCATGAATGCCGGCGAGGTCTGCCATCATCGAACCCATCATGCCGCCCGGGAGTCCGCAGCCGAGGAGGAGGGAGGACATGTGTTTGTTGCCCGGATTAATGAAGTAGCCGAGCCAGTCGTCGATGAACTCCTGCGTGAGCGAGCGCGCCTGCATGTACGCGTTCATATTTATCTCTTTCACCTCGAAGCCTTCGTTCTTCAGCATGGACTGCACGCTGATGATATCTGGATGCACCTTTCCCCAGGAGAGGGGCTCGATGGCAGTGTCAATGACGTCGGCGCCGTTGTTGCAGACTTCCAGGATGCTGGCCATGGAGAGACCCGGGCCGCTGTGGCCGTGGTACTGGATGATGACGTCGGGGTGCTTGGTCTTGATGGCTTTGGTGAGGGCACCGAGCAGTGCGGGTTGTCCGATGCCGGCCATATCCTTCAGACAGATTTCCTCGGCACCGGCGGCAATCACCTGGTCGGCGATGTTGCTGTAATACTCCACGGTGTGCACGGGCGAGGTGGTGATGCAGAGGGTGGCCTGCGGTGTCATACCGGCAGCCTTGGCCCATTTCACGGAGGGAATGATATTACGGACATCGTTCAAGCCGCAGAAGATGCGAGGGATATCTACGCCCTGTGCGTGCTTCACCTTATATTGCAGTTCGCGGACATCGTCGGGCACGGGATACATGCGCAGTGCGTTGAGGCCTCGGTCCAGCATGTGGGTCTTGATGCCCACCTGGTTGAAGGGTTTGCAGAAGGCGCGCACAGCTGCGTTGGGATTCTCGCCGGCCAGCAGGTTGACCTGCTCGAAGGCACCGCCATTGGTTTCCACACGGTCAAAGACACCCATGTCAATGATGACGGGTGCGATGCGTTCCAGTTGGTCTTTGCGGGGTTGGAACTTGCCGGAGCTCTGCCACATGTCTCGATAGACGAGGCTGAATTGAATTCTTTTCTTCATTGTGTAGGATTTATGGTTGAATTATATGTTTATCGGTGGTTGAGTGGGACGTTTTTTTGCCGTTTTAGGGGCTTTGCCCGCGCAAAGTTAGGTAAAATCCTTCATACAGACACAAAATATGAAGAAAAATATCTCCTTTTTTACAAAAAACAACTATCTTTGCACCGTGAAACGGTGCTATGCACCATCCTTTAACGTATTCTTAACTCTTCCTGTACAGGAATAACCACATTTACCTTTATGAAAAGATTCTTTACTTCTCTTTCTTTTGTCCTGCTGAGTGCAGTCTCTGTACTGGCTCAGCCGTCGGACACGTATTACAAGCGTATTGACGGCAAGCAGCAGTCCAACCTCAAGGCTGAACTGAACGTAATCATCTCCAATCACAAGACCATCAGCTACAATGGCCTTTGGGAAGCCTACGCCGTCACAGATGTCGTGGGCACCACTTCGCGTATTTTTGACTATTACTCTGATAATGAACATTATGTCTCCGACGGCTCTGCTCAAAGCGCTGGACTCAATCGTGAGCACGTCTGTCCCCAGAGCTGGTGGGGCGGGGGCACCAGCATTAGTGTGGGCAGTGACCTGTTCCAGGTGCTTCCCTCTGATTCTGAGGCTAATGGAGCCAAGAGCAACTACCCCGTGGGTAAGGTGACAGGAGCCATCACCTACAGCAACAATCGTATCAAGGTGGGCAAGGACGCCAACGGCAAAACAGTCTTTGAGCCTTGTGACGAGTACAAGGGGGACTTCGCTCGCATCTATTTCTATGTGGCCACCTGCTATCCCAATGTCAACTGGCAGACCCCGAATGGCGCGGAGTGTGCCTTCAATCAGGAAGCCTATCCCACCATTAAGAGTGAATACACCAATCTGCTGTTGCAGTGGAACGAGGACGACCCCGTGAGTGACTGGGAGAAGACACGCCAGGAGCGGGTCTTCGGTTATCAGGGCAACCGTAACCCGTTTGTGGATTATCCCGATTTGGCCAACTTCATCTGGGGCTGTCTGATGGAGGATGTCTTTGACCTCTCTTCCGCAGAGCTGTACTATATCACTCCGTATGATTACTCCGGCGGCTCCGTTATCCCGCAGCCCGGTGATGATGTGGAGGTGGGCGATGTGCTGTTGGTAGAGGATTTCAGTTCTGCATCCAATGGAAATAGTACAGAAAATCAAGGCTCATCCAGCGGATGGAATGGTAACGACAACTTCCCGACCGTCAATGCCGCCTATCAGGCTGGCGGTGCTGTCAAACTGGGAACAGGTTCCAAGGTGGGCAGCCTCACTTCCAAGGCGCTCAACTTTGCCGGCGGACAGTTGGTGGTGACGGCTCAGGTGAAAGGATGGACGAGTGTGGAAGGCAAGCTGATAGTGTCTGTCGAAGGAACCAATCTCAGCCACGAGTTAACCTATACCGCCACAATGGGCACCGATTGGGAGACCGTGAAAGCCGTCTTTGAAGATGTGCCAGCCAACCCGCAAATCACGTTTGCCACTTCTGCCAAACGTTGTTTCATTGATGCCATCACCATTTACACCGCTAAGGAGGCAGAACCAGAGACCGAGCTTGACATCACGTTGGCCAGCAATATCGCCACGTTTTGCAGCACGCTGGATCTGGACTTCTCAGAGGTGGAAGGTATGAAAGCTTATATCGCCAGCGGCTATACCCACGGCAATATCACCCTCACGCATGTAACCAATGTGCCGGCTGGGACTGGACTCGTGCTCATGGGAGAAAAGGGAACCTACACCGTTCCCGTGGGTGACGGTCTGGCTGTGCTCAGCAACCTGCTCGTGGGTGTCACTCAGGACAAAGCCCTCTCAACGACTTCCGGTTCCAAGACCAACTTTATCCTGGCCAACGGCGCTGACGGCATCGGCTTCTACAAGAGCAATGGCGGCACATTGGCTGCCGGCAAGGCATACCTGCCGCTTCCCACCGCCCTGGTGGCTGAGGCTGGCGTGAAGAGTTTCGGTCTCCAGTTTGAGGATGGTGAGGAACTGCCCACCGACATCGCAGACCTGCTTCTGCAGCGCAGCGAGACTGCATCTCAGAACAACGAGCATAATGCCCTTGACTGGTACACCCTGGATGGCCGTCGTCTGTCGCATCAGCCCCAGCAATCGGGCATCTACGTGCGCAATGGTCATAAGATGGTGATTCGCTGATGAAGATTCTGCTGGACCAGACGATTCCCCTTCCGGGGGAGGCAGACACTCGGCTGCGGGTGTTGGTGGGTGATGTCACGGACCTGTTGAAGGACGAGATACAAGCCGCCAGCCTACCGCTGCTGTCCCCTCAACGTCGGGCAAAAGCAGAGGCCTATAAGTTTCCCCGCGGCCGTGCACTCTGCATCGGTGTCTCGCGACTGTTGGATATGCTGCTGCAGGATGTGGGGCTGCGGGAAAAGAATATGCAATACGTCGAGGGCGAGCACGGCAAACCCCGCTTCACGGACACCGTCGTGGGCACCGGAGATTTCAGCCTCTCCCACTCTGGTCACCTGGCCGCTGCAGCACTGATCAATCGTCCGTCGGCCTATCGCGTTGGAATAGATGTCCAGCACGTGACGCGTTACAAACCCGAGATAGTGCGGCGCGTCTTCACTCCAGAAGAGTGTGCGGCAATGGCTGCCTGCACCTCCGAGGCAGCCCGTGAGGCGCTGTTCACGGAACGCTGGTGCAGGGCCGAAGCTTTCGCCAAAGCCACGGGCCGAGGCCTGCAGCTCCCAGCCCAGGTGCCGGGATCCGAGGCGCAGTTCATGATGCTCCAAACAGGCGAGCCGGATTATGCAGGATGCATTTGTCTCTTACCCGCCAACCATTGATAAAGAATCATTCAAACCACCAATATGAAAAAGCTACTCTCTCTCTTAATCTTAATAATGTGTCTGGCCGTGTTCACCGCCTGCACCAGCACTCCTCCACCAGCTGAGGAGGTCAATGACTCCACCACGCCGCTTCATCTGCTGAAGCCCGAGTATAAAGTGCCATACGGGGAACTCACGGCTGACGAGGTGAAGGCCGCACTCGAGCGTGTGTTCACCTATTGTGATGCCAACACGCCCCACCGCATCATTGACAAGGACGGCAACGAGGTTACCGAGTTGGACAATCTGCCCGAGGGAGCCATTGTGGAGAAAGGTGCCTTCCGCATCGGTAGCTACGAATGGGGCATCACCTATCAGGCACTGCTCGATGCCGCCAAAGCCACGGGTGAACAGAAATACAAGGATTATGTGCAGCGGCAGTTTGACCTGCTGGTCAAGGCTGTTCCTGCTTTCATGAAACGTGATGCCGTCAAGGCCGACATCGAGGATGCTCAGATGGAACAGATTATCCATCCGCGAGCATTGGACGACTGCGGCACGATGTGCACGGCGATGATGAAATTCGGCGCCGATGACCTCAACCCTATTATTGCCAACTACTTCCGTTTTGTGGAAGAGGGCCAGTACCGTCTGCCCGACGGAATGTTTGCCCGCCATCGTCCACAGCATAACACCGTGTGGTTGGATGATATGTATATGGGAATCCCGACGATTGCATACGCTGGCATCTATTTCAACGACCCCAAGTACTTTGACGAGGCTGCCACGATGTACAAGAACTTTGTGAAGCGTATGTGGGTGCCCGAGAAGCAGATCTACCGTCACGGCTATGTGGAAGGTCTGGCCCAACAACCCACCTATCACTGGGCCCGCGCCAACGGCTGGGCACTGCTGACCACCGTGGAGGTGTTGGATATGTTGCCCGAGAATCATCCAGATCGCGAGTTCATCCTCAATCAACTGCGTGCCCACGTGGCCGGACTCTGTGCCCTGCAGTCGAGTGAAGGCTTCTGGCATCAGCTGCTGGACCGCACAGACAGTTATTTAGAGACCTCTGCCACCGCCATTTACTGCTATTCCATCGCCCACGCCATTCGCAAAGGCTGGCTGGAAGGTATCACCTACGGCGGTGTGGCGCAGTTGGCCTGGCACGCCATCAGCACGAAGATTACCGAGGAAGGAAAGGTGGCTGGCACGTGTGTGGGCACTGGAATGGCTTTCGATCCCGCGTTCTATTATTATCGTCCCGTCTCGTCTGCTGCTGCCCACGGCTATGGACCCGTCATCTGGGCCGCTGCAGAAATGATCAATCTGCTGGGTGAGTGGTACCCGCGCACCAACGACAGCGGCTTGCACTATTACGAGCAGGAACAAACCAATCCGGCACCGCTCTTCTATCTCACAGAAGACGGAAAAGGAGAAGCAGTCAAGTAACTATGATAGACAGGCAGACCGTCGATAGGATACTGGACGCGGCGAACATCGTGGAAGTCGTCTCGGACTTTGTGACCCTCAAGCGAGCAGGAGCGAACTTGAAGGGGCTCTGTCCTTTCCATGATGACCGCACGCCCTCCTTCATGGTCTCGCCTGCCAAGAACATCTGCAAGTGCTTTGCCTGCGGCAAGGGCGGCACGCCCGTGCATTTCATCATGGAGCACGAGCAGCTTACCTACCCCGATGCCCTGCGTTATCTGGCCAAGAAATACCACATAGAAATTAAGGAACGCGAACAGACCGACGAGGAAAAAGCCGAACAAGGCGAGCGGGAAAGTATGTTCGTGGTCAACGAGTGGGCCAACGAGTGGTTCCAGCAGCAGCTGAACGACACTGTTGACGGACGTGCCGTGGGACTGGCATACTTCCGGCAGCGCGGCTTCCGTGATGACCTCATCCGGAAGTTCCAGTTGGGTTTCTGTCCCGATAAATATGATGCCCAGTGGCAGGCCGGCAAGGCAGCAGGTTACAATGAGGAGTTCCTCCTGAAGACCGGACTCTGCATCCGCAATGAGCAAGGCAAGACCTACGACCGCTTCCGCAATCGCGTCATCTTCCCCATTCACACCATCTCGGGAAAGGTGGTGGGCTTCGGCGGTCGTGTCCTCGACAGCCGCACCAAGGGCGTGCAGGTGAAATACCAGAATTCGCCCGAATCCGTCATTTACTCCAAGAAACGCGAGCTTTATGGTCTCTTCTTTGCCAAGAAGGAAATCGTCAAGCAGGATCTCTGTTACCTGGTGGAGGGTTACACCGATGTGATGGCCATGCACCAGCAGGGCGTGGAAAACGTCGTCGCCAGCAGTGGTACTGCATTGACCCACGAACAGATACGCGCCATCCATCGCTTCACGGAGAATATCGTGGTGATTTATGACGGTGATGCAGCAGGAATCAAAGCTTCTCAACGTGGTATCGATATGTTACTGGCCGAAGGCATGAGCGTCAAACTTCTCCTGTTGCCAGACGGAGATGATCCCGACAGCTTTGCCCGTAAGCACACCGCTACTGAATATCAGGAGTACCTGCGGGACCATCAGGTGGATTTCATCCGCTTCAAGACCGACTTACTGCTGGCCGAGGCACAGGGAGACCCCATCAAGCTCTCCCGTCTGGTCAATAACATCGTGGAAAGCCTGGCTGTGATTCCCGATGAAATCACGCGCACGTTCTATATTAAGGAGACTTCCCAGATGCTGTCACTCGAGGAGCGCATTATCACCTCAGCAGTGGCTAAGGTCCGGAAGAAAATGCGGGAAGAGTGGCAGAAAGAGAAAGAAAAGGAAAAGGAAGGGACCCCCTCCTCACTCCCCCTAAAGGGGGAGGGTGGTCACCAATTGACTGCTGGAGGAGAGTCTGTAATATCTGATGATACAAAGGATTCCGAGAATCCCTCGTATGTTGATCCCTCTACCATCACTCAAATACAAACTGCTCCCTCCTCTTCTCCCTCCTCTTCCTCCCTTCTCCTCCCCACTGAACGGCTGCTCATCCAGCAAATCGTGCGGCACGGAGAGAAGGTGATGTGCAATGTGGAAGACGAACAAGGTCAGGAGCAGCCGCTCACGGTGGTGGAGTTCATCCGCTATTCGCTGGATGAGGACGGCCTGCAACTGCAGAGCCCTCTGCATCGTCAGATACTGGAAGAAGCCCTGCAGAACTTCCGCAGTGAGGGCTTCCGCTGTGACCGTTACTTCGAGAATCATCCGGACTTGGCCATTGCCGATTTGGCCAATGAGTTAGGGCATGATCCCGAGGCGTTGAGCAAGATTCACGAGAAAGGTATGCCGGTGAAACCCGAGGAAGAGCGGCTGGTGGAACTGCTGCCCCATCTGATGTCCGATTACAAGCTGGCCATCGTGGAAGAGCAGCTGCGCACCATCATGCAGCAGATGCGTGATCCCGCGATTCTCTCAGACAAAGAGCGTTGCACAGAACTCATGCGACGTTACCAGGAGATCAAGAATATTCAATCCGAAATAGGTCGCCAGCGAGGCGACCGTGTGATAGGGTGAGTAATTCATAATTCACAATTCATAATTCATAATTCACAATTCATAATGCACAATTCATAATTCATAATTCACAATTATAACTAATTAAGACTATGAAAAAGATTCTGTTATCCATTCTTCTCGTCTGCGCCCCCGCACTGATGATGGCCGAGCGCGCAGACTTCCACGTCATTCCTATGCCCCAGAGCATTCAGACAGACGACAGCCAGGTGTTTACCCTCCAGACGGGTATGGGAATAGCATACGATGCCAGCGACCCCGAGGTGGCTCGTAACGTACAGTTCCTGCGCCAGTGGGTGGAGGAACTGACAGGGGTTAAGCTCCAACTGACGCCTGATGACCAAAAAGCCCCCATCCGTTTCGTCCTTGGGTTCCCCACCGACAAGAAAGCCAAGAAGGTCAAGAAGGGTCAGAAGCCTGCGGAACTGACCGAACAACAGCAGGAAGCCTACATACTGACTGTTGACCAGAGCGGTCTGACGATTGCTGCCCGCAAGCCCGTGGGATTCTTCCGTGCTGTGCAGACTATCCGCAAGGCGCTCCCCATCAAAGCCGTAAGCTCCATCGAACTCCCCTTTACCACCATTACAGATGAGCCCCGCTTTGTGTATCGTGGAGCGATGCTGGACTGCGCACGTCATTATTTCTCTCCGGATGTCATCAAGCAGTACTTGGATATGTTGGCCCTGCACGGCTGCAACCAGCTGCACTGGCACCTGACCGAGGATCAGGGTTGGCGTTTTGAGGTCAAGGCTCTGCCCGAACTGGCCAAGAAAGGCAGTGTGCGCGAGAAGACCGTCCTCGGCCGCAACACCGGTGTCTATGACGGCCTGCCCTACGGCGGTTACTACACCCAGGCCGAGTGCCGCGAACTCGTGAATTATGCTGCCGAGCGCTACATCAACATCATCCCTGAGATTGACCTGCCCGGTCACATGATGGGTGCGCTGCACGTCTTCCCGAACCTGGGTTGCACCGGTGGCCCTTATCCCGTGTGGCCCATCTGGGGTGTCAGCCGCGATGTGCTCTGCCCCGGAAACCCCGAGACGCTGAAGTTCCTGAAGACCGTCGTCGGAGAACTCTGTGACGTCTTCCCCTCCAAGTTCATCCACATTGGCGGTGACGAGTGTCCGAAAGACCGCTGGAAGGAGTGCCCCAAGTGTCAGGCCAAGATCAAGGAACTGGGTCTGAAGGAGGACGGCAAGCACAGCCTGACAGACCAGTTGCAGACCTGGGTCAATCATGAAATGGAGCAGTTCCTGAGTGAGCGCGGCCGTGACATGATCGGTTGGGACGAAGTACTCGAGGGCGGATTGACAGAGGGCGGCATCGTGATGAGCTGGCGTGGAAGTCAGGGCGGTATCGAGGCAGCCAAGCAGCATCACCGCGTCATCATGACCCCCACATCCCACTGTTACATAGACTACTATCAGCTGAAAGACGCTGGCGCACAGCCCCTTGGCATCGGCGGTTATCTTCCCGTCAGCAAGGTCTATTCCTTCGAACCTCAGCAGCCCGAAGCCCTTTCCGAGGAAGAACAGAAATACATCCTCGGTGCCCAGGTGAACCTCTGGACAGAGTATGTGGCCTATCCGGAACACGTCTTCTATATGCTATTGCCGCGTCTGGATGCCATCAGTGAGGTGCAGTGGACACAGCCTGCCCAGAAGAACTACGACAACTTCAGGGAGCGGCTGAACCACATGTTCAAGCTTTATGACAAACTCGGCATCGCCTACTGCCATAAGGTGGAGTAGGGGGATGAGTTGAGCGTTCAGAGTTGAAAGTTTAGAGCAGTGGAATTTGAACTGAAAGACCTGAGCACGGGTTACCGCACGAAGAAAGGTGACCGCGTGGTGAGCCAACACATTACGGCCCGACTGCAGGCAGGTGAACTCACCTGCCTGCTCGGACCGAATGGTGCTGGCAAGAGTACCCTACTGCGCACGCTGGCAGCCTTCCAGCCATCCCTCGGTGGAGAAATGCGCTTGGATGGAAAACCCCTGGAGGATTATACAGCCCATGAACTGGCCACACGCATTGGTGTCGTGCTCACAGAACGCCCTAATATAAAAGGTATGCGCGTGCGCGCGTTGGTGGCGATGGGCCGCAGTCCCTATACTGGCTTTTGGGGAACACTCTCAGAGACTGATGAGGCTGCTGTCACAGAAGCTATCCGACAAGTGGGTATCACGGCCCTGGAGCATCGGATGGTGCACACCCTCAGCGACGGCGAACGTCAGAAAGTGATGATTGCCAAGGCGCTGGCCCAGCAGACGCCCGTTATTTTCCTGGACGAGCCCACAGCTTTCCTGGATTTTCCCTCGAAAGTGGAGATGATGTTACTGCTGCGTCGGCTGGCTCGGGAGATGCACAAGACCGTTTTCCTCTCCACCCACGACCTGGAGCTGGCCCTGCAGACGGCCGACCGTCTGTGGCTGCTGGGCAAGGACGAACAACAAATGTCCGATACGTCCTCCCTCTGTATCGGAACACCCATGGAGCTGGCCGCTTCTGGAGCCCTGCCCCGTTTCTTCTCAGGACCTGGAATCCGCTTTGATGCAGCCAGCCTGCGATTCACGATTGTCAATTAGTCCAGGTGGAAGACTTCCTGAAGGGGAATCGTCACAGGACTATTGTCGGGATTGGTCTCCATGATATCTTTCATGTAGGCCCACCAGCGTTGTGTGGTCTCGTCGGCGCCCATATCCTGTGAACTCTGCTCCCCTTCGATCTCCTGGTAGCCGAAGAGGATGTTCGTGTCACGATCCCAGTAGATGCTGTAGTTACCGACACCGGCATCCTTGATACCCTTTTTCAGTTCCGGCCACAAGGCGGCGTGGCGGCGTTCGTATTCTTCCTCGAAACCGGGCTTGAGGAACATTTTAAAAGCAAAACGTTTCATAATGAAGAGCGAAAAATGAAAGAATGAAAAGTGAAAAGTTCGTTTTCGCTGCAAAAATACAAAAATGTTCCCGAATGAGTGTCTTTTCGATGACTTTTTTTACTTGAACTATCGTGAAAAGACCTATATTTTCACTTTTTCAAGATAAAACACAGAAGAAAAAACAAATTGACCCGCAAAACAAATCGCGTTGATTGATTAAGTCGTATATTTGCAGCGGAATGTGAGAGACTCTCACTGCAATCCAATTCCCACTTAACAAGACCCGACACCCATTTATGTCCAAAAACGTCACAACCAACAAAAAAATCGATTTGCAAGAGTTCATGGAAAAGCATTTCACGAATGATTATTCCATGACAGATTTTGCGCGGGCCTCGGGTCGCAGCTTATCAACGTTTAAGCGCGATTTCAAGCGCATAAGCGAACTCTCGCCAGAGCGTTGGCTGACCGCTCGTCGCCTCAGAGCCGCCTATGATCTCTTGAAACGTGGACGCCGCGTCTCCGACACTTGCTTTGATGTAGGCTTCAAGAACGTTTCACACTTCTCTGCCATCTTCAAGAAGAAATTCGGCCTCACTCCCGGAGAAGTCAGAAAAGGAGAAGAAGAGTAATCCCACACACAAACTTGCCCGCGTCAGCATCTCTGGCGCGGGCAAGTTGCCAAAACAACGCATCTTCGCCCGCTTTTTTACACTTTTAACGCCATATTCGCATCGTTTCTGCGAAAAAAGTTGTACCTTTGCACCGAAAAATCAAAAACAAACAAGATTATGGCATTAGCAATCAAGGCAATCCCGACACTCTACGGCGATGAGGCCCGCCGATTCCGCGACATGGCAGACGAGGCCGAGCGCAAGTTCGACATGAGCCCCAAGCGTGACATCACCACCGACCCACGCTATCAAGCCATGCGCACCATCCTCGAAAGGTCTAACATAAAATACTGACACACGGCGTATGGCTTTCCTTGAAGAAAACTGCGTGCTTGACGTACTGACGGATGGCATTCTCAGCGAATGTCGTCCGTTCACTTGTGGCGACGACGACATGGACGAGTTCTTCCAGAAAGATGCCCTTGCCTACACCCGCTACCGCATGGGCAAGTCCTACTGCTTCAGGATGAAAGACGATGCCGAGACCATCGTCGCTTGCTTCACTGTATCTAATGACAGCATCCGCATCTACGACCTTCCGAGCAGTCGGCGCAACGCCATGTGGAAAATCACCAAGCGTGAGAAGATGCTCACCCGCTATCCCGGTGTCCTCGTCGGGCGTCTCGCCGTAGCCTCGCGGTTCTCAGGCAAGGGAATCGGCTCTGAGGTGCTGGACTTCATACGTATGTGGTTCCTCGACGATGCCAACAAGACTGGCTGCCGCTTTGCCATTGTCGATGCCAAGAACGAGCCGGATGTGCTTAGATTTTATGAAAAGAACAACTTCAAGCCCCTCTTTCCCCGAGAGATAGACGAAGACCTCTACACCAAGCCGCCCAAGGACGACGAAGAGCGTGAAGATCGTCTGAAACAACCCCGTAAACTCAGAACCCGCTTGATGTTCTGTGACCTGTTGGGAGAATAATCACCCATAATAACAATCCTCATCATAAGAATTCATGCCTCCGCTCACCCTCACATCTGACTTCGTCTTCATCCGTCGCGATTCGGAAGACTTCGAGCAAGCTCGGTCTTCCTCGCTGCTCCGGATGTTGTCACTGATGCGCTACGCTGCCTGACGATTGGCGGCGGGCTTTCGGCGTGTGCTTTGAGCGGCAGCGAAATTAACCCCCCCTACGCATTGTAAGGGGCTTAGAACCGACGGAGCAGCGAGAGAAGAGCCAAGCTTGCTTGAGCTTTTCCGAGTCGCGACGGAGGAAGACCAAAGGTCAATCAACGAAATCGGCGCGAGGGTCGCCGAAATCCACAAGGCACGTTTGTGTCCCGATACGGGGCGCAGACGTGCTTTTTCGTGCATGTTGTTTTCCGACGGGAAACGAGTTTAATTCATTATATTAATAACATTTTAAAAACAAACATTTATGCAGAAGAAAGTATTTTCTATTCTCGCCCTGCTGCTGTTGGCAGTCGTGGGCGCAACGGCGCAGACCACGTACAACGTGACCGTGAAGGACGGCACCGTGGAATGAGTTGACAATGGGTGTCAATGATTGACGAAAGTTCACACTTTCTACGTGTACTTCAAGTGGATAGTGTAAGATATGATGGAAGTACAACGAGAGCCGGGGCAACTGCGCCTCGGCTCTCGAAGTTAATAGAGGTTTGGTCATGCAAGCATGGCCAGTCGTGTAACTTGCAAATGACCGAGTGTCAAAAGCGCCTCAGAACGTATATCCGTTCACGCTGTCCCAGTTGGGATCGGCGGTGAGGCGGATGGTGCCGTCGGACGAGCCGCCGCTGCCGCCGCTACCGAAAAAACTGCCGGTGTAGCGGGTCACCTGGTTGCGGCTGACGGGGACGTTCTCGAAGATACGCTCCTTCACAGTGTTGTCGTTGGCATCGAGGGCGGTGACGGTGAGTTTGGTCAGCACATCGTCCTCGGTGTGGGGCAGGGTGAAGATTTCGTAGATGCCGTCGTCGCTGACAGGGCGGATTTCCGTCTGCTTCGAGTTCACGCAGCCGTAGCCGTCCTTCGGGCTGAACGTGCTGGAGCCGCCGAGGTAGTAGAACTTCAGCTTGGCGACGTTCGATGGCATTTCTTCGTCGGTCAGCACCAGGCGGAACATGGCGACGGCACGGGTCAGCGTGAGGTCATAGCTCTGTACTTCTGTGGTCACCACCAGGTCGCCATAATAATAAAAGGTGTCGGTCACTTTATTGTTGGGGAAGGTCACCTTTTCCGTCGAGGTGATGGTGGCCGAGCCTTCGCCGTTATGGGCGATGACTACCAGCTGGTACGTCCCGGCGGCAAGTGTCAGGGCGACAGTGCCGTAGCCTGCATCGCTCTCCTTTTGCGCCACGGTCTTGACCTTCGTGCCGTCAGCGTCGAAGATGGCGATGTTCAGGCGCGAGCAGAGTTCGGTGATGTCGGTGGCTGAGCGGGTGAACGATTCTTGTTCGTACTGCTTGAAATGCAGGATGACGTTGGCTTCCTTCTTCGTGACAGCATCCTCGTTGTCGAGGACGGGCTTCTCGCACGCTGCCAATAGCAGGGCGAGAGCGATAAACATTAATTGCTTCATAATGCTTTTCTTTTTTTTGAACACGAATTGCCATTAATTGCCCATTAATTATTTATGATAATTCGTGGTTCATTCGTGGAAATTCGTGTTAAAGACAAAATCATTCTTTAGTGATGGATACTACGGCGACGGGACGGAGGCGGTAGCTGTCCGTCGTATTGGCGGTGGGCCAGGCAGTCTCTGCGGCACCGAGGGTACGGTAGCCGAGGCCGTCGTTGCTCTTGCGGTAGAGGTACTTCATGCCCGCAAGCGATGCATCGTCGCTCAGGAGCCTCGCCTCCACGAGCTGCATCTGCGCCTTGGTGGGTACGGCCCAGTCACTGATGCCTACTGCGCCGAGGGCGGCAAGGGCGGCATCGGCATTCCCGACGGTCGTTGCCGCCTGCTCGTTGGGCGAGAGGAGCGTCAGTTCTGCCGAGGTCTCATCAACCGTTGATACCGCCAGCACATAGCAGCCCTGATAGTTGTCGCCCACGGCGGGGAAGTCTGACGACGGCTCAGAGGGCTCGCTCGGGTCGGATGGATTATTGGGCTCACTCGCTGACGAACCGCTTTCATCGAACTCAAAGCTGATAGTCCTTTCGCCCAGCCATGTAGCGCCCGTGATGGTGCCGGTCAGGTTTACGCCCACAGCCTCGGTGTAGGTGCCGTCGATGTTGATCTTGTAGCCCGCTTCGAGCTGGTCGCTGCACGAATAGGTGTAGGTCTTGGTGGCGCCGCCAATGGTGATGTTTACCGAGACGCTGGCGGGCTGAGAGCTGGGAGGGAGAAGGAATACAGACCCCACCCCCGGCCCCTCCCCTTGATGGGAGGGGAGAGCGGCAGAAGAGCCCTCCCCAGAAAGGGAGGGGAGCGTCCACGTGCGGTTGTCCTCCTGACGAGTCAGGGCGATGGTGCTGCTGGTGCCTGCTGTGGCAAAAGTCCCGCTCACCGTCAGCGCCTGCCATAGCGGGGCAATGGTCACGCTCACCGCCGTTGCCGCCGTGGGCACCTTCTTCACCACCACGCTTTGGATGAGCATCGTCCGTCGCTGCATGCCCAGCGTCACGGTGTTCGTGCCCCCGTCCGTGAGCGTTGCCTTTGCCTGTGCCGCCATCAGGTCGCCGTGGCTGTGACCCTCGCGAAGCGCAATGGCCGACGTCGCCGCAGCATCGTCCGTCGTCGGCAGCACATAGTCCGATGAAGAAGCCCCGCCCACGGCATACACCGAGTACGTCCCTTCCGTCAGCCCGATGTTCAGCGTCTGCCCCTCGTCGCCGATGGTCTGCACCGCCCGGCATTCCTCGCCGGCAAAGACATACACCTCAATGGGGTACGCCACCGTCGCCTCTTCTCCCGCCGAACCGCCGGAGCGTGTCCGCACCTGCAGCACGGAGTTCGTTACTTGACCCGCCGGAGCGACATCCGCGATGCCCTCGTCGAGTCCTTTCTCACACGCCGTCAGCAGCACCGCCGCCAACGGCCAGAACAAAACTTTTCTGTTCATCATTTTAATAGAATTAAATTGTTTTCTGGGACTATTCCCATCCTCAATATAACGCTTCTCTTGACAAAATGCACACTTTAGTGTGGAAATCGTGTTAATATCCTCCCCAAATGCGGTTTTTTGAATTATTTTCCGTAACTTTGCCCCCGAAATTTCACATTTAATACGTATTAAAATCTATGGCAACAGCAATCAGAGCCATCCCGACGCTCTACGGCGAGACGGCACAGCATTTTGAGAGCGAGGCGAACCTCACCGAGCAGAACCCCGGTACTGAGGACTACCGCCACGAGGCACAGGTGGTTTCTAATTTTCTGAAAACCTGTGACGCACTATGACCGTTGACGAACTGTTGACCCGATGCGACCTCGTTCGAGCCTCGGAGAAGAAACTGTCTGAGTGCAAGCCCTTCAGTTGTGGCGAAGCAGACCTTGACGAGTTCTTCGCCAAGGATTGCCTCGTCAACCAGCACCGTCTGCTCGGCAAGACTTATCTCTTCTGCCTTAAAGACCAGCCCGACACTATCGTCACGGCATTGGCCGGCTCCCGCTGAACACCCGCCTGATGTACTTCGACTTGCTCAAACTGAACGTAAACAAATAATAATCACTCTCTGATCCTCTCATGCCCCGCTACCTCCACATACCCCACACTCCCGACACCGCCCGGACCCTGACGCTGAGCGGCCGTAACTGCTTGGTGGTGAGCGGCATAGTTACCCCCCCTAAATCGGCTACAGGCGCGGAAAAGGGCGCCGAGGCGAAATGTGTCCGCAAGGCACGCAGAAGTCCCACAGCGGGGCTGCTGCGTGCCTTGTCGCGTATCTGTGCGTCCATGCGCCCCACATCGTGCTCCCTGCACGTGGGAATGCCCCTCGATGTACCCCACATCGCGCTCCCTGCACATGGGAATGCCCCGCGATGTACCCCACAGAGAACGATATTCTAACCCAATTGTTTAACAAATAAAAAAATTCACGCTTATGGAAATTCCCGTAACATTAGTGCCGAGCATCGACGCACAGGCATGGCCCAACGAAATCTACGTGGGCTACGCCACCGGCTGGATGCGACGCTACGACCAGGAGTTCG
>JAFZSP010000049.1 GCA_017619335.1 Bacteroidaceae bacterium | reverse complement strand
GGCACTTCCTGCAGTGAATTCTGCAGGTTCAGCAGTCTCACGGCACGCTGGAAGTTGTCTCCGAGTCCCATTTGCTCTACCAGTACTTTGTTGATCCGCCCGAATTTCTCGTTGAAGGCCTTCAATGTCTCTTCCTGCTTCTCGGGGTGATAGGCCAAACGCAGCGGTGTGGCCTCCAAGTAACCAAAATCCTCTGTATAGACCATCCCTGCTTCGTGCTGCTTGTAGTCTCTCACCACCGTCTGTATGTGGCGGAAATGGGCCTTGGTGCCGTTCACCAACGCCGCCGTCTCAGGCATCTCCATCTCCAAGGTGATACCAGCAGCGCAGTCAACCATCCCCAGGTCGATGGTGGTTTCCAGGTTCATGCCGTCGTAGGAGAAAGGCAGCGCCTTGCCCTGACACGAGACGCGCAGTGGTGCTTTCTGGCAAGGCAGTGCCACGTAGTAACGGCGCTGTGCCGGCATATCTTTGTACTGTCCCTCGCGTGCTCCGATGGTTACGCTCAGCTTGCCCGCTTGGCGGGAATAGGAAAGGGGCGTTGTGGCATATTCCGTCAGATAGTTCTTGTCTTCGCCGTTGTCCTCATAGATCGTGAATTCGCCACGGTCGCCGCCAGGGAACACGCGCACTGTCACGGCTTGCTCGGTACCGGACAGATTCTTGAGTTTCCCGAAATAAGGAATGATGCTTCCTGCTTTGACATATACAGGATATTCGTCCATTGTGAAACGACGCTCATAGGTCTTTCCACCTTGCAACATCGTGCCCGTCTCATATTCCAACCACTTGCCTTCGGGCAGCCACAGGTTAACCGTGGCATAGCCGTCCTCGGGATTCACCTCATCGGTGACAGGGGCGATGAGCATATTGTCG
Organism: Bacteroidaceae bacterium; assembly: GCA_017619335.1. Lineage (GTDB taxonomy): Bacteria > Bacteroidota > Bacteroidia > Bacteroidales > Bacteroidaceae > Physcousia. Next base: position 3,866 of record JAFZSP010000049.1, on the reverse strand, counting down.
CCAAACATATATTCCTCCTTGAACTGGTAGGCCTCAGGCGCTTCCGGGTTGTCATAGTAGAGCGGCCGACAGAGCGAGATGCCTGTCTCGCAGGTCTTGCGCGCCATGGTATATATATAAGGTACAAGCGAGTAACGGCCATTGATGACGTTGGCCAGGCGTTGCTGTGTAGCCTGATCAAAGGCCCACGGCTCCTTGTTCAGGCTGGGATCCTTGGTGCTGTGGGAACGGATAATGGGCATATACTCACCCATTTGCATGGCGCGGGTGTAGAGTTGCGGCTCCACGGGTGTGCCGTGCTTCTTGCTCTGGTGTCCGCCGATATCGTGGCTCCAGTAGCCATAGAGCACGTTGGAAGCCGTAGCGTTGAAGTAAGGCAGGAACTTCAGGCTCTTCCACGTAATGTAGGAGTCGCCGGAGAAGCCGATCTGATAGCGGTGATTACCCAGTCCTCCCCAGCGGTGATAGAGCAGGGGGCGTTTCTGTCCGTTGTGCTCCATATCCGTGAACCAGATGTAGTTGCACCAGAACACGTTGTCGAGATCCTTCACAGCACGATCTTTCTCCCACTGCTGCCAGTCGAGCCACCAGAAATCAACACCGTCATCCATGTAGTCGTGCAGATAGGTGTCGAAGAGCGCTTTCACATAACGCTTGTCGGAACCCAACCACTCGTAGGTCGGCCCCTCGTCTTTACCCAGGCGTTGCATGAACTCCTTGTACTTCTTCTCGTAAGGTCTCACACCTTCAGCAGGGTGCAGGTTCATCGTGGCTTTCACGCCCTGCTCGTCGAGGTACTTCAGGAACGCCTTATAATCTGGGAACAAGCGCTCGTTCCAATCCCATCCCGTCCAACCGCCACCAGCCTCGGGGCTGATGGGATGCCAGTCCATATCTATCACCAGCACGTCCAACGGCAGGTTCAGACGCTGGAAGTTGCTGATCAAGTCGCGGAAATCCTGGTCGCTGTAGCTCCAGTAGCGGCTCCACCAGTAGCCAAAGGTATAACGCGGCGGCAGCGGCACACGTCCGGCAAACTTCGTGTAGGACAGCAGGGCACCCTTGTAGTCGTGACCGTATGCCATGAAGTACCAGTCCTGTGCACCTTCAGCGCTCTTGCGCTCCGTCACCCATTCCCAGTCCATGTCATCGTCAAAGAGCAAGCGCTTGCTGTCATCAATCAGCGTCCAGCCGTCTGTGGCCAGGAGACCGTCCTCAATGGGCATTTCATATTTGGGATTTGCATACTGATATTCAGCACCGTCGTAACCGTCCAGCGTGCGGTATGTGCCTTTCAGGTTCCCTTTCTGCTGCATCCCGGGCTGCCATACAAAAGTCGTGGAGAGGGCCTTCGTGCTGCTGACGGTCAGGTTGTCCTTGCTCAGTGGTCCAGTACCTTTCTTATACACCAGCTTGAGCTTGGCCGTACTGATAATGACCTGTTTGCTACCGTTCTTAATGGTGTAGTCCACCTTGGGGTAGTCACGTATGACAGCCATGAAGCTTTTGTTATCCACAAACTTGCCGTCGGGGGCGTATTCCAAACGGAGTGTGCCCTCATCAATGAGTGTGAAGCGCACGTTGGCATCCTGATACACCACATTGGCCTGTGCCACAAAGCTGCCCATCAGCATGACACCGCAGACAATCGTCTTAAAAAATCCTTTCATACTTTTGATTTCAAATGATTATTGCGCTGCAAAAGTACATCATTATTTTCACTTATCCGCATCCCATCCAATAATAGTCTGCTCCCTACCCTCCAACCAAGCACGATTGACACAAGATTGTCATTCGTCTGACTGATTTTTTGCATGAGTGGCCCAATACCTCGGGCGCTTTGTCTCCAATTTGTATAATAGTCTATTATGATGGTTTACTCATTGAGAAAGGTGCGGCGTCCTTGGTGATGTTACGTTGCTTGTTGGGTTGTGGTCCCATCTGGAAGATGAGGTGGCCACCGCGGACGATGTCGCTGTAGGTGATGTAGTTCTTCAGGAGTGGATGGCCGTTGAGGGTGGCACTTTGAATATAAACGTTCTCGGGACTGTTGTCGCGCGCTTCGATGACGAACTGCTTGCCGTCCTCGAGAGTGATGGTCGCCTTGCGGAAGAGGGGGCTGCCGATGACGTACTGATCGGTGCCGGGCGTGACGGCATACAGACCGAGAGCAGAGAGAACGTACCAAGAGCTCATGCCGCCCTGATCCTCATCACCTGGGAAGCCGTCGGGCGTGCTATTGTAGAGGCGACGCATGATCTGCCGCACCCAGTACTGCGTCTTCCAGGGCTGACCTGCGTAGCTGTAGAGATAAGGCATGTGCTGGATAGGCTGGTTGCCGTGGGCGTACTGCCCCATTCCTGCTATCTCCATCTCCGTCATTTCATGAATTTTGTAGCCATACCAGCCGGGTTTGACGGTTGAGGGCTGCAACCACACTGAGTCAAGCTTGGCAATGAATGATTCATCGGAGCCGAAGAGGTTGATAAGGCCTTGAATGTCGTGGAACACAGACCAGACGTAGTGCCAGGCATTGCCCTCGGTGTAGGGACCTCCCCAAACGAGCGGGTCGAAAGCGTTGCCCTCGAAGGAGTCATTCCAGTGGCCTTCCTCATCGCGAGCACGGAAGAAGTGCGTGGTGGGATCCCATAAGTTGCGGTAATTGTAGAGATGGCGCAGAAAGATTTCTTCATAGTGTTTATTGCCACACTGCCACGCAATCTGATAGGCGCACCAGTCATCGTAGGCATATTCAAGTGTCTGCGACACACAGCCATGAGACAGGGGGAAAGGCACATAGCCGAGCGTGAAGTATTCATGCCAGCAGCCTCGTCCATTAGCACTACCGTATGGTCCTTTGTTGAAGACCTCATGAGCGTATGCCTTCAACAATGAGTCGGGGTTGACGGTGCGGATGCCCTTGGCCCACGCGTCAGCAAAGAGCGAGATGCTGTGGTTGCCCAACATACCGCCCGTCTCGCCAGGGAACGACCATGAGGGGAACCATCCCAACTCTTTCTGCTGCACGTGGAGCATGGCTTGCATATATTGGCCTTGCTGTGTTGGATGCAGGATGTTGGTCAGGGGGAACTGCGAGCGGAAGGTGTCCCAAAAGCCGTTGTCCGTGAACATATAGCCGTCATAGGTCTTTCCGTCGTAGGGACTGTAATAATAGGGTTGCCCCTTCCCCGACCCCTCCCCTGTTAGGGAGGGGGGCTTCAGCTCGTAGAACTTACGAGAGAAGAGATTGGCACGGAAGAGGCAGGAGTAGAAGGTGCGGATGTCTTCATCAGTGCCCCCTTCAACGCGAATCCTTCCCAACAGCTTATTCCAAGTCTTTTGTCCGCGCGCTTTGGTTTGTTCCAAAGTCTTGTCGTCACCCAGCTCTTGCTGCAAGGTGAACTCAGCCTGCTCGTAGCTGATATAAGACGAGGCAGCTTTGGCCTGAACTGTGGAACCAGCGGGGAAGCGCAAAGTAACAACTCCCTCCCTCACAGGGAGGGTTGGGGTGGGTCTTTTATCAAACTGAATGACAAAGTAACAGCGGAAGTTGTCCGGATTGTTCACGAAGCGCTGGTTGTTCACCCATCCTCGCACCTGTCGTTTCTCGACATCCACCTCGAAGTCGCTCTGCCCCGTGTAACCGTCGATGATGAGCCAGGCATCGCCCTTGCGGGAATAAGTGAAGCGCAGGTGTACGCCGCGCTCCGTGGGCGAGAATTCCGTTTTGATGCCGTTGTCGAAGGTCACGCTATAGTAATACGGCAGTCCTATCTCGTTGGCGTGACTGAACTTGGCTGCGCGCTTCTCATGATCCACGACCAACTCGCCCACCTCTGGAAAGAAGGAATAGACGGCATAATCGC
>JAFZSP010000048.1 GCA_017619335.1 Bacteroidaceae bacterium | reverse complement strand
CTGAAGAGGCCGGAAAGAGCGCCTTCCACGGTCGACATGCTGAGGTTGACGGGATAGAGGTGTCCGGCCGTGAGGGTCTTGCTGACGCTCTTGGTGTAGAGGTACTTGCCTTTGGCGGCATAGAAGACGATGCTGCCCGAGGCGGCGGGCACAGCCACGTAGACGGGCCCTGCGGCGGGGGTGCTGCGGTCGACGGTGACGGTCTGGCCGCCGAGCGTGACTGTCAGCTGGCGGACGTCGGAGGTGATGTCCACGCTGCCGCCGTTAAGGTTCAGTTTCAGGATGGCCTGCTGGCTGGTGAAAGCGGCATCGTTAGTAGTGACGGAACCGCCAGCCACAGTGGCGGTAACAGTGGCCTCCGCGTAGTCGCACACTTTGTCAATGCTGGTGGCGCTGCCCGTGAGGGTGCCGTCCTGAGTGGAGTAATTCGGTGAAAGATACTTCAGCAGGAGCGACTCGCCGTCAGAAGGGGTGGAGTCCAATGTGCCGGAGAGCCTGGTACTTGGCCCGCTGTTCTGGGCGGTAATGGTGCCGTATTTAGTGGTGCCGTCGCTGTTCCAGACTTCTACTTCATCGTTCTGCGTCCAGGTGGACGTGATGGCAGAGCCGTCGTCAGAAAGGGCCTTGGTTTCCCCTACCTTGGTGGCGTTTACGGACATGGTAATGGCAGGGGTAACAATCTCTTCGGGAACTTCATCCCCCGTGGAGACTTCTACTTTTTCGCAAGCTGTGAAACAGGCGGCCACCATTATTGCGGCTGCCAGGCTGATATATGTAAAAGTGTTTCTCATTTCACTGTCCTACTGTTACCAATTTTCTTCGTTATCGTAGGTATAACCATTCTTGGTGGCATTCCCGCTGACGCAGATGACGCCTTCGTGTTTCATCTCCACAACGGTAATTGTGGGGGCTTCGTACAAGTCTTTGTTTTGTGTGTCCATATGATTAGAGCGCTTGAATTTCGGGTACGGAAACATAGGCGAAGTCCTGGCCGGACTCGCCTTTATTACTATTAAACGTATTGATAATTAATCGATTATACCCCCACCCTCTAAACAGAGGAAGAGCATTAGATGTATAGTATGATGATTTGATAGCTGTCAACGTGTTAACTGGCTAAGGCAAGATACTCCTTGCCGAGTTTCTCAATGCAGTTCATAATCTCCTGCTCACGTGCAGCGGATGGCGTCTTGAAGCCGTTAATGTAACTGCGCAGGAGCGAAGCGCTGAAGCCGTACTTCTGGGCGAATCCGCTCACGTTGATCTTTGGATGTGTCAGGAAGAAATGCTGCAGGCGGGTGGGTTCGGCATCGGCATACAGGAAGCTCTCGAAGCTCACGTCCTCGTCCAGGTCGTGCCAATGGATGCCGATGGTGCTGATCTCGTACTTGGCTCGCTGCTCGTCGGTGGCGTTCCTGAGGTGTGAATACCACAGGACGGACTGGCGATAGGTTTTCCCATCGTCACCCAGACCGTAGATCCAGTCGCCGTCAAACCATATCTTACTTATCGTCTTCATCGGCAGTCTTGAACAGTTCGTACCAGCGATTGATGTTGTGCACATACTCCATCACAAAGCCCTCGCCGTCCCAGTTGAACGGGAGAAGAACATGAAGATGAAACCGTATGATCTGAATAGTTCGGGCATATCAAAACCATTCTGTAAATATAGGTAACAAAAATGAAACCAGCAAGGGTTTAGGAAGAAAATTGAGGATTAGTCAGACACGGAAGTTTGCGGGTGGGCCATAATGGATCAGCTGCAAAACCGAGTGGGAAAGGAACGACCTGTGTCTAAACAAGGAAACTCAACGACATAAAAAGACACGAACTGACAGAAATGTTTCAGTATAGTTTCAGTAAAAACAAATCACAAATCTGTATTTCATTGTCGGTCAGTTATTTACACCGAAAAGTTAGTGTTCCCGTCCGAGGCACGAAGGATGTCATTCTATGGCATCCTTTTTCTGTCTAATACGTCATAGAATGTGGTAGAATGGCGTTTTATGACCTTGTTGTATTACTCTGTCAAGGAATCTATCCGAACACTTCAGTACGCGTATTATCCGGCGGACCTTTTCAGCGCATCCATCGTCACATTTACAGATGGCGAGGATGATGGTTCTGTGTATTACGAGAAGTATCCTGGAGATGATGAGGATTATTTACAAGACGTGAACACGCTTTTGAATACCGAAGAAGTGGCAGGGGTTCCTCTTTCCGCATGGACTATCGGCCTTCAAAGTGCTGATGCGAGTGATTCCAAGCTATTTCTTGAGCATTTACAGTATCTTGTTAAAGCCGCCACCCCTTCAACTGAAGAGATGGCGGTGTAGCAGGAGTCGGTTAAAAAATCAGTTAGCGTCGCGGACGAGGCGCACGGAGATCCCGAAGTGGCGGTAGTCGGTGTGGTTGTAGACGCCGAGCTGGTTAGATTCGAAGGATATGCTGTAGGCATAGTCGTCATTTGTGGGAGTGGACGACCAGTATTTGCCGAAGTATCCAAAGGTACTGCTGGCATCCGTGCCGGTGCGGTAGCCCGCAGCGGGCAGGAATACACAACCCTTGGCCTCGAGGGCTTCCCATTGTCCAATGGAGCACTTGGTGTCCCAGTTGCTATTGCCGTTGATGGTACCCCAAGAGTCGGCCTCGCTGCCATCGATGGTCACGCCGTCGGGGAAGAGGATTATGCCTTTCGCGCCATTTGTTCCTTCGTTGACGATGATGGCGGCGTGGGTGTAGCGGGCATCGCTGGTGCCGTTGACGGTGCTGCCGCTAGCGCGGGTGACGAAAAGGTACTTCCACTCATCATTGCCCAGCGTGCGCCAAATGCTGGCCATGTTGCCGCCGTTGGTGATAGCATTGGTGCCCCAGTCACGGAAATCGCCGCTGTAGTCGCTGGCCGTTGTTGAGTTATTGATTCCGTATGTGGTGGAAGCAGTGCTCCAGCCGAAGAGGTCCACCCACTTGCCACCTGTCGAGACGGAGCCGTCGCCGTTGATGGCGTTGTTGGCTGCGTCATTGCCAATCGCGTTGAACTGTTTGTCTGCGAAGTCCCAAGTATGGCTGGTGCCCGCGGTGGCGAAATAGGCCCGCAGGTTGCCCTTCGAGAAGTAGACCTTCTTGCTCGCGCTGACGCTGAAGAGGCCGGAAAGAGCGCCTTCCACGGTCGACATGCTGAGGTTGACGGGATAGAGGTGTCCGGCCGTGAGGGTCTTGCTGACGCTCTTGGTGTAGAGGTACTTGCCTTTGGCGGCATAGAAGACGATGCTGCCCGAG
>JAFZSP010000047.1 GCA_017619335.1 Bacteroidaceae bacterium | reverse complement strand
TTCAGAATGGGCCCTTACCGGCGCAACTCGTGGTGGTCAGGGCGGTGACAATCGCCGTCAGGATGGTGATGACGATGTCAAGAATGCGCTTCCAAGTTTCCTTTTTCATAAGCTTTTCAGTTTAGCGTTTAGTGTTGTTTGAGTTGTGTTTGATTGCGTGGATTGATGCCGTAGGCATTTTATAGAGGTTCTTCAAGTGTGAAGCGTCGCAGAGCGCCGAGCGGCCAGCCAATTCATTGGCTGGTAAGAGGTTGTATAATGGAACGCGTGCTGTAGGTACGCGAGAGGGATCAGTTGTCGCGTACCTAAAGGCACGCGTTTTTCCCGCCATTGCATACCAGCCGTTAAAACGGCTGGCTACCTTTATTACGCCCCTACGGGGCTTCCCTTGTCTGCTCGCTGGGGCTTTGCCTTTCCGCTTCTCCCCGGTCCCTTCTCCCCTCTCTTGGGTGGCATCAAAGATAACAACTGAGTGTTGTTATCGAAGATGACTTCTCAGTGCTCGGGGACTGCACGATAGGTTTATCCTAATCGTAGCAGTCTCCGTTAAGCACGTGAGGCAGGGTTCGGGGGTGAGGCTACGGCTCCGGGGTCACAGGGGTGACATTGCCGCTTTCATCGATCTCGATGGTGGCATCGCCGTCCATGATGGCCTGCCACTGTTCCTGGGTGATGGTGCCCTCCTTGACGAGCTTGGCGGCCACGCGCTGTACCAGACGGTTGGGCTTCTCGATGAAGTTGATCTCGTCACGCAGGTCCACGAAGTAGCCTCCGGGCTCATACTCGGCCCACGCATCGGTGATGTTGTTCTCGGTGAAGGCCTTCTTGGTCTTGGCGGCGCGCTGGGCGATGGTGATCTTGAAGGTTCCCAGTCCTCCCAGTTCCACCTTGAATCCTCTGGTGAGGAACTCGCGGGTGCACTTGACCAGTGCTGTGGCCACGCCCACGATCATGTCGATGGTGTAGGGTGTGCCGTGCTCCAGCATGTGGTTGGCCAGCTGTTCCAGGTGGACAGTGCCGGCGTACTGGACGTTGGCGTAGGCCTTGCGGGGGTCGTTCTCATTCATTGGGTTCTTGCGCATGGAGATGCTGTAGTTCATCTCCTCCACGCTCTGCAGTGCGATGGTCGCACGCTTCTTTCTTGCAAACTTTGCCATGGTGTAAAAGATTTAATGTTAATGAAATAGGGTTGAAGATCTCTGTGAATCGGAGGTTGAGCTCTTGACATTGTCATCTCCCGGGTCAGACTCCTTTGTCTTGGGCTCCAAGCACCCGTCCTTCGGGCTTTGTCGTCCCGTCCTTTCGGGCAGAAGCGCCCGTGCTTTCGGCACTTTCGTCTCGTGCTTCGGGCTTTAAGCGCCCGTCCTTTGGGCTGTTGACGCTGCTCTCTGGAGCGGTGTGCTTGTTCTCTTGTTTCACGTTGCAAAGGTACAAAAAATCAGCGAATTATGCAAATTTTTCTCCAACTTTTTTCAGGGGAAATGCATTTTTTTCAGAGAAGGGAATGTTAGATTTTTTATGTTTTTTGCACTTTTTTCCACATTCTTTTGGCCAATCTCTAAATAATGTGTACTTTTGCAGCAAATTTCTAATTGTACTGTCCTGCACACACCAGGTATGTTGCCATCAAGGGTTTGGAGGGTTCTTATCTTGTGTTTGATAACTTCACCTTCGAGGAATTTACACCTCCTGCGGCACCCAGTGCCCTTGCTGCGGCAGATGTCACTGCGACCAGTGCGCTCATTACCTGGACAGGTGAGACCCCCATGTACTATGTGCGCTACAAGACGGCAGCCAAGTTCGCCGAGGACAATGCCAACGGATGCGGCGGTATCATGGCGGGCGACCCCAACGACCCGCAAGCGCCCGTCCGAGCCTTCTGCCTGAACTTCGGCGGTTCGTCTGTGGAGACTGGGATCACGGCCACGAGACACATGAATGTCACCAATCCCAATGGTGCATGGCACACCCTCGACGGTCGCCGACTGAGCGGCAAGCCCACCCAACGCGGCATCTACATCAACGATGGCCGCAAGACCGTGATAGAATAAATTCATGACAGTTCCGCATGTAATTTGATGATAAGTTAATTAAATGTTTGTTTTTATGAAAGCAAGAAGTTTCTTCCAGTGGGCGATGGCAGCCGCCCAGAGTGTGGTGCTGCCAGTGTGTGTGGCAGCGATGCTGCCGATGTGTTTCACCTCGTGCACGAGCGAGGATAACCCTGCCGCTCCGACAGCGGGCAAGGCGGTGATCACGGTGGATAATGCCGCCATCTATGACCAATTGGGCATCACCGACTCGATGTACTATTGGCTGGAGAATGCACTAACCATCGTGGACACCGTGCTCATCTACGATGAGACGGGCAACCTGGTGACCAAACTCGGTGCCGAGAGCAGCACCATGGATCCCTTGACCATCGAGGTCAATGACCTGCCGCGGGGCACCTACACCTTCGTGGTCTGGCAGAATGTAATCGACAGAGGGGGGGACACGTTTTACCTCCTGGCCGGCGAGCAGCAACTCTCCACGGTTCACATGTACTCCAAGAATGGTGCCATACAGTATATGTGGGCCTCCGGCTATGCCACTGCGTCGGTCACTGTGGATGGCAGCAGCACCCAGACAACGATGATGCCCCAGTCTCCGTGTTCGATCATAGAGCTATATGTGGACAACCTCACACAGGACAAGGGGTACGCCGGGGTCTTGTTGGAAAGGTATGATAGCTATTGCAGTGGTGTACGCCTGGATCCCTCCCTGGATGAGGAAGACCGTTGGATCTTGGGGGATACCAAGTACGAACTGGTCGGCTACAACTATACAGGAGAGACCACTAACAAGTACCTCACCTTCACCCACGGCGACGTGGAATTGCTTCTTCAAGGCTACATTGCAGAAAACAACTCGAGAGACTTCATCCTCTACGACCATTATCAGTTGGAACCCGGTTCGCACGCCGTCTTTTATTTCGACATGAACCGCCTATGGTGCCAGCCCACTTTCTTCGGCAGTCCCGAGGACTTCGCCCCCTGGAAAGCCGAGCGTGATGCCGGCATCCTGGACTTCCATCCCTACCTCAACTGGGGCTGCGGTGTGGATGAAGTGCTGCAGGCTATGCAGACCAAGAAAGCTTGGGATCTATCCACTGAGCTGACGCCCTTCTATGATCAATGGGAGGTGCATGAGCTTATCGCTAAAGGTACGGAGGAACGGTACGTCTTCAATACCGAAGACGGCCAGGACCTGTGTGAGGTTTGTATCACCTCCATGCAAGAGGATCTGACCTTCGAGGAGGTCAAGGCCAGCCTCATCAAGCAGGGTTACCAGTTCGCTGGAAAGGTTCACTTCCCCGGCTTGGAGCCCCGTGACATCTTCTTCTCTGCTGACGGGAAGACCGAGGTGCAGACCTATAAGTTTGAGGGTGATATAAAAATGTATATTACCTATCAGCCCACCGACCCAGACGACTTCCAGTATATCGTCCCCGAAGAGGTGGAGTAACAGGCTGAGATTACAGGTTATACCAGTCACCGAACCAGTTGTTGGACTTGGAGGGAGCGGAATCTCCCCCCAAGTCTTCTGTTTCCTTGGTGTATGAGGTGACGACATACTGGAGCAGGTGACTCTGCAGTCGCACTGTCACACATGCTGGCTTATGATATGTCTTTTTCATAAGTATGCGGAAATAAGCGTGTTGTGTCAATGGATAATGGAAGTACCCATGTTGATATTAATGGTGTACTCGTGACCTGCCAGCCAGGAGCCTGTGAGGTTGAAGTCGTGACTCTGCGGGGAGCCGTCATTGACGGTATAGTTGACAGTCAGTGTCACGCCCGACTTCTCCTGTGGAATCAGGAAGAGGAAACCGCAGGGGAGTGGCTGCTTCTCTGTGGTGAGGGTGATGTCACCGGTGGTGAGGGTGTAGCTGGTGGTGGGGGCTTTCAGACTCCAGCCCGTGGCATAATGATAATCGCCCTGGTTCTTGACATTTGAGAGCACCACGCTCTTGACCACCACGGTCTTGTCTGCCACCCCACTGGTCTTGCACACATTGAACTGAATGGCGGCACAGGCGTGGTCAAAGGTGAGGCTGACCTCTCCTCCGGATTCGCTATATGAGATCTGCTGATGGGTGGCCACCAGGAGGTCCCGCTGTGTGGAGGCGTTGGCATCCACGGTGAACGAGAGATAGGGAGCTCCGCTGTTCCAGTAGAACGTGCCGGCGTTGTAGGCATAGAAATCAATCTTGGTGCTATTGGCTACACCGGGCCAGGTAAACGTGCTCCACGTGCCACCCGTCTTGGTGAAGTCATATTTACTTCCCTCATAATTCATGGAGAACGCAGCCAGTGACTCCGTCATTATCTCTGCCCCGCGTGTGGTCGGTGTGCCGCCGGGGTCTGTGAAGGGGTTTTCGGTGACGCTCACGGTGAAGAGTCGCGGTGCCTGGCCGAGTGTGGGGTTATCGTCCTTGGAGCAGGCAGCGAGGATGGTGGCTGCCAGCAGGGGCAGGAAAAGGCGTCTTTTCATATGACGTATGTTTTAGAATGTGACATTATACTGTTGGAGGAGATTGTTGAGCTTGAAGGGAGGATTGAAGATGTAAATGCCTCCATCGGATGCGCTGTAATAGCGGACGTGCGCAGTCTCTCCCGTCTCCCGACTGAAGACATCGCCCTTCCATCCGGGAAATAACTCTTCTTCATCTCTGCTGCAGATGCCCCGGCACTCATCACCCACGAAGACGGCCATGATGTCCTTCTCTGTGACGGTGAAGGGTGTGACGTCTGGCAACATGACGGTCAGCTCTGTGTAGAGAGGGTACTTGGTGCTGCTGCACTGTGGGAACAGCAGTACCGAGAAGGCCTCGTCCATCAGGTTATTGGGCGTGAAGGGCGGTATTCCTGAATCCACGAAGATCTGCTGTGATCCCGCACTGTAATAGCGCAGTTCCATCTTCTCGCCGGTCTCCTGACTGGCACCTTTGATGAGGAGCAGAAACACCACTTTGCCGTCTGGATAGACATTGCGGCGGCTGATGCCCCGGCAGGTGCCGTTGATGAACATCGCCATGATGTCGGCGTCTGTGGAGAGGGGCCTCAAGGTGCTGTTGAGATCCACGAGCATATTCATGCTGCACTCGTACTGTGTGGCAGAGGGTTCCTGCCAGTCGGGTGCGGGGTCGTTCCACGTCCAGTCAATGTCCCATGCCGGGGCTGTGGCGGGCGTGAAGGTGAAGTGACTGCTGGAGTCATCATCGGAGGATGAGCAGCCCCACGCGAGGGTGAGGGCAGCCATCCAGAGCATTATCTTAATTGTTTTCATAGTCATGAAGTTTCAAGTTTCATGTTTCAAGTTTCAGGGAATTATTTGATGACTTGTTTCTGACCGTTATTGATATATACGCCCTTCTGTGCGGGACGCTTGCCGAGCTTGAAGCCCTGTACGCTGTACCAGTCACCCACGGCGCGGGAATCACGCTGGGTGAAGTGAATCTTGGTGGGTCGGGCTGGCGAGCCGCTGATGGCATCGGGCTGATAGTGGAGTACCTCTGGCGTGAGGGCGATGATCTCTCCGTCACGCTCAATGCCGAAGGAGACGGGAGCGCTGGTGTCACCGGAGATGCTGAGGTAGAGAGGCTCGCTGGTGTCTGCGGCCCAAGCGGTGCCCACGAGGGTCTCTCCAACCCTTTCTCCTGCTGTGAAGGCCACGAGACGGTCCCCCTCCTGGAGTTCTATGCCGTCTGTGATGGCGGTCAGTGACATGTTGCGTGCATGACGGCTGGGAGCACGACGGGCGCCTCCAGAGGACTGGAAGAAGGTGGCGTTGGGCTCATAGTAGGGATAGGTGAACGTCACGTCGCCGGGCTTCTGACGGTAGAGCATATACCCCTCTCCGGGCTTCATGTACTTCAGGTTGCCCTTCCACTCGCGGGAACCCTTGTCCCCCGTGGTGAACATGGCGAACTCCGTCTTGCTCTTCACGAGGTCGCCGTCCTGTGCTTCCTCCAGATAGTCGGCCAGTGCGGTGGCCACAGGCAGGTTCACCATGGGCGTGTAACCGATGCTGTTCCATCCGTTCTTCACATGGATGGTGCGGTCTCCGACAGCGCTGGGTGCATCCCCCACAATCTCCACCTCCACAGCGTTGGCCACCTTGACACGGTAGCTCTTGCCCACGCTGAGCATGACATCCGACAAGGCGTAACTGCCCTTGTTGGAGATCCACTTGTTATCATGATAGAGCAGCGAGAGGTTGTCGTTCTCGTCTGTCAGCATGTCATCTTCCTGCCAGGGATACCAGCTGAGGAGCTTCTCCACATCCCGATAGGCGTTGGTGGTCACGTTCAGCGAGATCCAGTTCCAGCCGGGATAGAGGCTGATGGTCTGGACATACTGTGAACCCGCCATGAGGATGATCGGCTCCTTGGTGGTCCCTCGGAAGGACTCGGGCTTGAAGAGGATGGTTTCAGACGGTGTCAGCACCATCGTCTTGCCCGTCTCATAGTGCCAGAGCTTGAATCCCAGGGGGCGTTCCACGGTCATGCTGTCATAGACGGTCAGATAGACCAGGCTCTCGGCAGATGCAGGGTCATAGTTGACATTACCGGTTCCCATGCAACGTCCCATGGCATCGAAGACGCCCACGATGTCATGTGAGTCTGTCACGATGTCGTTGCCGATCTTCACGCGACCGATGATGCTCATGGAGTACTGCTTCAAGCGAGAATCCACATACCAGAGGGGCTGGTCGGCCTCGATGGTGATGTTCAGCATCAGGGGTTCAGAGAGGCCGTCCTCGTCTGTCAGATAGATGATGTCATCGTAGGTGCCCACGTTGGTATCACGGCTGATGGTGAAGGTCAGTGTCCGCTCGCTCTTGGCATCCACGATGTCTGTCTGCTCACTGACGCTCAGCCACTTGGGCATGTTCTCCACCTTGAAGGTGTGGGGCGCGCCACTGCTGTTGATGACGTTGATGTCAAAGACTACATCCTCGGTGGCATCATACTGTATGATTTCCTTGTAGGTCTTCTGTGACCAGCGCAGGGGATTTCGATCCACGAAGGCTTCTGTCATGGCGGGTGAAGCCATGTAGTTGCCGTTCAGGTCGGGGATGTCATAGACGGTGACAAAGACCTGACGCTTGTTGATGCGGGCGTCACGCTCGTCGATGTTCACCAGCAGCTGGTTGTTACGTCCCACGAAGCTGAAGTTCAGGTTACGCAGCTCCTGATAGGCCTGCATGGGAGCGCCGTAGTTCTGGTCAATGTGGTCAATGACGTATTGGATGGAGTCATAGAACACCGTATCACGGCGCAACATCTGCGTGCCCTCATCCACGTAAATCTTCTGGCTCAGCGGGTAGGGATGCAGCGTGTATTCGTTGTTCTGCTGACGCTCCTGACGGTTGAAGCCCAAGAAGGTGACGAGCCCCCGCTCCAGTCCGCCCACGGACTTCTCACTGTAACGGCGGATGAGGGTCGGTGGCAGGGCCTGCTCGAAGAGGCAGATGCCGTCCAGCCAACCCGTGAGGGCAAAGTTCTGATGCAGCACGTCATCGTGCAGACCGGACTCATACCACACCATATTTCCGAAGTAGAAGTTCTCGCCCGTCATGCCTCCGAGGGAGTCTGTGGCGAACTGTGCTTTCAGGTTATTATCCACATAAATACTGGCCACCTGATGGGAACGGTTGACAGTCATGGCGTAATGGTGCCACTTGTCATCACTGAAGGTGTCGCCCAGCGGGTATTCTGCTCCGTTGGTGCGGTACTTCAGCGTCGGGCCCTCAAATCCGATGAAGAACTTGTTGCGGGCATCAGTGTCTGTGGTCTGGCCGGCGCCGTTGCTGAACAGGGCTCCGCGGCCGTTGTTGTCGGTCTTGAACCAGAACATCAGCGTGTAGTCCTGCTCGTCGGTGCGGCTGAAGCGCTCGGAACGCACCTGCATACCCTTCACCTCGCGCTGCTCATCGCGGTTGAGCTTCAGCGCCATTCCGCGTGGCTGTGCCCAGCTGGTGCCCGTCAGTTTCAGGTGGGCGCCCTGTGCCTGGTCGGCAGCGTAGTCTCCGTCACCATCGTTCATCGGATAATAGTCTGTCAAGCCCATCTCGTAACCCGTGAGGAGCTTCTTGGCATAGAGGTTCAGGGTGGCGCTGTTCAGGGCACGGTTCCAGATGCGCCCCTGCAGCATGCGACCGGAATAGAACTCTCGCTGGCTGACGTCTGTCTGGTTAGTGGAGCCGAAGAAGACGGGGCCGTAACCGCTGTAGGTCACGCTGTCCATGCTGCACTCGAAGTTCTCTCCGATGAGGGACACGCGGCTGCTGTCATTGTTCACCACGAGGGCCACCTGACGGTAACCGTCGATGTTGATGGCCGCGTCACTGACAAGCGAGCGTCCATCCACCACCGCCATGAGTTTCTTGTCTGCCGTCAGCCACAGCTGCAGCTTCTTGCCGTCGGTGCCGTGGGAGAAGATGGGCATCGCCTTGCCCGTGTTGTCGGGTTTGATCAGCACTTCCACCGTCATGTTCTTGTCGGCAAAGTTGCGTCGGGCCTCGCTCTGTGCATAGCCTCCTCCGCTGAAGAGCAGGGCGGGTTCCTCCTGTACAGCGGTCTCGTTGGTCTCGCCCATCACCTCGAAGTTGTCTGTCTGGAGATAGTTATACTCGATGTTCTCCGAGAAGTTGAACACGATGTTGTCTCCAGCACCCAGGATGCCGTCCTTGGGTTCTACCGTTCCGAAGAGCTGCGGACGGCGGGTGTCCTTCACGCCCGTGAGCACCTTGGAGTCACTGGTGACGAAGCTGTTACCATTGCGGCAGAAGAGACGGGCACGCAGGTCGTAGGCTTTCTCCATGACCTTCCCGTCACCATAGAACCGGGTCTGGATGTAACCGTTGGCGGGTATCATCTCCTTGGTGCCGCTGGCGGCAGCATAGAGGGTGGAATCATTGTAGAAGCCACAGAGGTTGGTCCAGTAATCATCGCCGCGGGTGCTCTCCTTGTACTGGAACTCGATATGGTCAAAGTTGGCCTGCGTCTTGTTGAAACCACTGATAATCACGGGCATGTACCAGCCGCGGATGCTGTCGTAGGGTGCGTCGGTATTCATGATCCACTTGTCACCAGGCATCGCGATATCGACCGCTCCGGCCTGGCGCAGGAAGTGAACAGAGAAGGCCACCTCCTGCACACATTGCACGTCGCCCTGAGAAATGAGGCCGATCTTCAGGTTGTCATAATCAAAATCCTCTCCGGCCCAAACCTCCATCGTCTTCTCTGTCACCTCACCGGGAACGGCCTTGATGGTCATGCCGGCACGGGACAGCGGCATGCCATCCACCAGCAGACGGGCACCCTTGGGATTCGAGGTGTCATCAAGATAGAGGGTATAGAACTGTAATGCACCGCCGATGGCCTCGGGCTGCTCGCTCTCGTTGGTCATGTAGAGCTTGAAGCGGGCAGGCTGGTCCACGGGCACACCACTGATGCTCTGCTTGTCCATCTTGATAATGGGGTTCTCAATCTTCTTGGTGCGCTCGTCCAGTACAGTTCCCTTGTGATAGGTAATGGTCTTGCGCTCATTCTCCCACGGACGCACGGTGGCACCGGCACGGGTGCGATAGACGAAGCTCTTCGGATAGGAGAAGTCACCCTTCTCGTAGGCGCCCACGCCGCGATCCAGGAAGTACTTGACATATTCCACATTGCGAGCGAAATTGGTCTCCAGGAAGACATCCTGGTTACCCTCACGGATGGCGTTGACGTCATCATTGGAAGAGGTGTCGATGGTCTTCACGCGATAGACATCGAAGTTCAGGTGACTCTTCTTGTCCATCTTGATGGTGAAACTCTCTTTGCGATTGTACTTGGTGTTGATGCTCTGCTTGGGCACCACATTGTATGCGATCATGGGGGTGATCTTCATCTTGTATGACGTGCCGAGGAAGGAGAATTCCATCACGGTATAGTCCTGATCATCTGCCCCCTTGTTCTTTTCCTGAACACCCGAAATGCCTGTGCTGCCACCATCCATCTTGAGCAGGTTGCCCAGAATGCTGCCTGCCAACTGTCCGAAGATTCCCACCAGGCTTGGCACAACATTCTTAAAGACATCGCCGGCGCCGGGTTTGTTATTGGGATCGTCCCAGTCAAAGTAATTGTGATTCATCCCTGCAAAGGCGCTGGTGAAGGTGTGGGCGTTGGTGTAGTCACTGGCAAAGTCCTCACTGTAACTCATGGTGCCACCACCATCCACATCAAAGTTCTTCACCAGTTCCGTGGCTTCCAGTTTCTCTTTCTCGTTCTGCTGGATGATGCTGAACCAGGCTCCCATCAGCTGGGTCAGCTCGTTCACCTCGTCCCGCTTGCTGTCATCGTTGTCGCCATTGGGCACCACAATCAGATAGTTCAGTTTGGAGGAACCCTCGTAGGGATGGCGCGTGGAGTTATAGATGTATTGGCCCGTGATGGAGTCTGTGTTGACGAGTCCGAATTTGGGGTCTTTCTTGTCACGCAATGAGAGATAGACACGCTTGCCGGTGGCATCGGCCAGCGTCTGTGCCTCTGCACGGGCTTTCTCCGGAGTTGTCCCGGAATAGATGAGTGACATGCTGCGTTCTGCCAAGTTCGGAATCAGCTGCTTGACGATATACTGCTGGGAATGAATGAAGTTGGACTTCACCTTCTGTCCATAGCCCACGCTCTCGTCACGCACCAGATGGAACAGGCCGCCCTGCTCGTCATAACCCTGGGCAATCTCCACCATGTCTCCAGAAACCAGTTCACCGGACTTGTGCACGAAGGTGCTGTCCGGAATAGCGCGGATGGCCACCGTGGGTCTCAGATAGACGTTGGTCACCACGCCCATATAGACGTCAGCGTCGGCACCCACCATCGTGGAACCGGCATCGGTGGAGATGTCCTCATTGGCCGTCATCGTGTAGGAGAAGGCGCGCTGCCCACTGCCGGAGAAGCACAGGTCAAAGCCCACGGTGAAGTCACTGCTGGCCAGATTCAGGATACCCGATTCAATGGCCAACGCTGCCACGCCTGAGTAGGTGCTCAGTTTGGAGCCGGCACTGATGTTGAAGTTCAGACCGGCCTTCCAGGACATATCCATCTGGTAGGTGAGCTTCAGCGTGGAGCCCTTGCTCAGCTTGGCAGAGGAACCGCCTCCGGGCGGGTCACGCAGCACATCCACCAGGATGGGAGCGTCAAAACTCATGTAATCCTTGGCACCCTGCTTCACATACTGGCTCAGCGTGAAGGCCTTGATGGGCTCACCCTCGTAGGTCACGCCATCACGCTCCATCGTGAAGTTGACGGTGCACAGGGCGTTGTCACCCGTGACCAGATAGGGACGCTGAGCGGCTGTGAGCACGTAGGTGGCCTCACCGTTCTCGTCCAGTTTGACAGTCTCACGATGGGTTCCGCTGACGAGGCCGTTGCGGACGGTGACGACGCCACCGCTCAGCTTCACCACATCCACCGTGTCTGTCTTCACATTATTATTATAATAGTAACGCTCCACCGCCGAGAGGAGCAGCGGATAGCCGCGCTCGGTATTGAACACGGGATGGCCGAAGGTGTAGCGCACCTCCAGCGAGTCCTTGCCCACCCACTTCTTCTTGTCCTTCAGGTATTCTGCTTTCGGAGCCTGATAGACCAAGGGCACCTTCACCTTGTCGCCCACGAGCGACTGAGCAGTATAGATGCGGTCTCCGAAGTAGTCGAACTTGTCAAAGCCCACCTGCTTGCGTTCCAGCAGGACGGGTGTGCGGTAGATGCGGTTGTACTGTGCATGATATTCCACATCCACACTGCGGATGGTGTCCCGATTGGCATTGGCCCAGGCACCCTCGTAGTGGTCTGTGTGGGGTCTGATGGAATCTGTCAGGTCAATGACGTCACCCGTCTGCCCGTCCTGGAACAGCGTGGCATAGCCGCGGGCGGTAATCTGCTGAATCTTCCACTTTACCGGCGGCAGCTTGACCATATATTCTCCCGTGTGCACATCGGGCGTCACCTCCACGCGATGAGAAGTGGTGTGGACGCGGGTCTGATAGGTGTATTTGCTGTCGTGTGCCTTGTGGGTGAAGACCTCGTCACGTTCCTTCTTGGTGCGGTCTGTGACATCGAAGACCAGCTGGGAGGCGTTGTCACCTTCCAGCACGAAAACCATCTTCAGGTCGTCGCCCAAGTTGTT
This sequence comes from Bacteroidaceae bacterium, assembly GCA_017619335.1. GTDB lineage: Bacteria > Bacteroidota > Bacteroidia > Bacteroidales > Bacteroidaceae > Physcousia. The sequence goes on along the minus strand of JAFZSP010000047.1, from coordinate 8,131 downwards.
CTTGGAGAGCGAGTTGCCCAGCGGTATCTCTGCCTGTTCCCGTCCTCCGGCCACGCGGCCGATGAGCGTCACTCGGGTGTCATCATAGAAATAGACGCCAGCCTTGTCCGTCGGGAAGTCATACATGATCTTGTCTTCCGGGTCTTTCTCATCCGCGTGGTAGAAACCGTTCTGATAGAAGGTGTGCCCGTCCTTCACCGCCTGAATGCTGTGCTGTACATTGGGCAGCATGCGGAAGGAGAAACTGCCCTCGAAGTCGCTGGTCACCTTGCCGGCTGCCGTGCGCACCTCATATCCATCCACCAGGAACGAGACGCCCTGGGCGGGAATACTGGTGCCGAAGTAACGGACATAACCGGAGAACTTAACACTCTGCTCGATGAGGAACTCCACATTGCTCACCTGGTTGCTGCCAGGCACCGTGCGGAAGCTAATGGAGCGAACGCCCTCGTAGCCTGCCACGCGAGGCGTGACGTCGTAGGCGCTCTCACCGCCATTGTTCCAGTAGGGCAGGCTGTCGCGCATGAAGTAACCGCTCTCGTCTGTCGTCACTTCCCAAGTGGTGGAACCGTTGCTGATGATGACAGGAACCCCGGGGATGCCTGTGCCGTCAGGGAAACGGACGTAACCCGAGACGCGCCCCGTCTGCACGCAGTGACCAGTGACCCAGTTGGTGGCCTCGGAATGTTGGCCTTCACAGTCGTTCACGCCACGAACGCGGTACTCATAGGTATGCACGGGAGAGGTGGTCTTGTCCTCATACTGCATGTCGATGAGTTGGGTGGCAAGGCACACGGAATCGTTGGGTGCCAGCACGTCACGACGCCAGACCTCATAGTAATCCACGGGCTCCTCATCCACATTCTGCCATCGGAGCACCACAGAGCTCTGCTGCGTCTCCACCGTCAGAGAATCCTTGTTAATGTGACCCAGGTTCTCATAATAGAACTTACCCTCGGGCAGCACCAGTTCTGTCACACTGCCGGAATAGGGTGTGGAGAACGCCACCTGCTTCACGGCGGGCTTGCCATTCTCCCAACACCAGTTCTGAGGTGCGGTGGAGCTCAGCTTACCCTGATGAGAATCGGGGTATCCTCCTGTGTGACAGCAGTCCTGGATAATGCCGAACTGGGGATCCTGACCCAAATCACGCATGAAGTTCTGCCATCCCCTGAACGAACCATTGTAATTAAGTGGCCTCAAATAGCAGTTGGACAACATACCGTAGGTGCCCCGACGTCGCCAACCCACGAAACCGCCACAGTGTGTAGTTAAACTCGTCAGTACGAAATCGCCACCAAACATACTGTTAGAGATGCGCAGGCTCTTGGTGTTATCAGAACCATTGTTCAAATCTATGATACCAACGAATCCGCCCATTGACATATCGCCGCTTTGGACTGGACGGAAATTAACATTCGAGATGCAGTTTTCAATGTGCAATTCACCTGTGGTAATCTTGCCCACGAATCCTGCGGCAAAGCGCTTTTCATTCCTCACTGTACCAGCTGTAGTAAGGTTGCAGAAGACGGCACCTTTGCCTGCAAAACGCACAGGAGCCAAGTACTCGTCGTTTCGATGACCCAGTTCAGGGTAGTCGAAGGTCAGGGTGTAACCGTTGCCGTTGAAGTTGCCGGTATAGGGTTTGTCTTCCTTGTAGCCGAGCCAATAATTTGCTATTTCTGAATCTATGGTGATATCGGCTGTCATGATGGCATTGGGTATGGCAGACGGTTTCCCATCAAATAAGATATCGGCGAAAAGCTCAAAATCACGCTTCGACCCAATGAGCTTGAAGATATTGCCCTCACCCCGTCCGATGGGAGACTGGCTGCCATCCACGATGAGGCGCATCTCGTAGGTCACGCAGGAGCGGTTGAGCGTCAGCTCCACTTCACGCTGCCGGAACTGCGCGTCGGTCAGGGTGGTCGAGATGCTGTCCACCAGCTGCTGGCTTCGGTTAAACATCTTCACTTCCAACCGCATCTCGGCGCGATCGTCCCAGACGTAGTTGTGGGAGGCGTCGTTCTCCATCCAGTTCCAGGTCACCTTCACCTTGCGCTCCTCTTGATTACTCCATACCACAGCCGCATCCTTCGGCTGTAAGAGTGTAAGGGTGGAGAACTGCGGCTGGACGTAGGCCACCGTCGGGTTCTTCTCCAGACCCCAAATCTCATTCGTCGTGGCGCGGAACACACGGTAACGCACCAGGGGGATACCCAGTTTCTGGTCTATCTGTGCAGCCGAGAGGGAGGACATCAGGGTGGAATCGGTGAACTCGTAGTTCTCCTTGTCTTTATCATACATCTCGGTGGATTCCAGGTTCTTAAAGTCCTCTGTCTTGCCCGTCAGAGAACGTTGCACTTGGAAGATATCGCCCTCCAGCAGGTCCTCTGCATCACGGTCAAAGACCTTCCATTGCAGCTTCACGGCGCCCACGCTATCTACGGTGGCCTTCAACATACGGGGATTATGGATGAGACCCACCTTTTCGATGGTCTTCGTGATGTCGCCGTTCAGCACTGCCGGCCAATTGCTCTGAGGAATATTGGCCTTGTCAATGGATGCCGAACGGATATTGGCTGTGAGTTTCAGGTTAGTCACCTTCTCTGTGGCAGGAATATTCAGGAAGCCGAAGTAGCTGTCCTTCTCTATCGTCATCTCCGGCAGCGTCTGCTCGTTGCCGTCACGGTCTGTATAGGTGGCAGACACAGAATTGATTACGTGGTCACAGTAGAACGGAATACGTATGGTGGCCTCGTCGCCGGCTTCTGTACCTGGCACGGCGTCGTAGGTCTCGAAGGTGATGTCATCAAACTCCATCGTGCCGATTTCCTTCGAATAATCTGTCAGATGACCGCCTCTGTCATTGATCTTTCCCTCCACACAGAACGTCATCTTCTGACCATAGAAGCGGACAGGGAAGTACCAGTCAAACTCCGCATAGCAGTTCTCGCTGGTGGTGTTGCGCGTGTGGTCATGCTCCTGATACTCTACGCCCCAGACGTAACACAGCGGTTTCCAATAGGTATCGTTGGTTAAGTAGAGCAGCGACTCGCCCGGCAGCTTGTTCATCATCTCGGAACGCACGTAGGTCTTTTCCTTCGAGTAGCTGTCCTTCTCATGCAAGTACAGGACCTCTATCCGCTCTCCACTGCTGTCTTTCAGGAAATAAGTGGCTTTGTCCAGCGTTCTGTTTGCTGAGTGTTCCAGACTCAAAAGTTTCAGGTGCATACATCCTGGCCCTTTGGAGTACCAGCTAAACGCCTGAGTCGGGCTGTCAAACTGCCCGTCGGCAGCCAACAACTTCACTGGCAACACCGCCAGCAGCAGCGTCGTCAGGAGGAATCTAAACTTAGTCTTCATCGTACGTATTCTTTTTTGGTTGATTATCTTTTAGGCTTACTTCTATACGTTTTCTATCTTTTTCGGGGGCAAAGTTACAAAAAATAATCACTTCCTTTTGTCTTTCATCCACTTTTTTTACAAATATTGCTCTTTTGGACACAATTTATGTCAAGAATGACACAACGTCCCTGTGAACACAACCATCATAATGCATTGAAGGACGTGCTAAGCACATCCTTCAACTGTATACTAACAAAACCTAACCGACTGTCAGGCGCTGATGGATTGGGTGATGCGACGACAGAAGGACTCGTGGCGGTGATTGACGTAAAGCATCAGGAGCCACATGGCGAAGATTTCCCAGAGAAAGTTCACTGCCGGCACGTCCAAGAGGCAGAAGAGGAAGAGCCAGAAACTGCGGAAATTGAAGGTCAGCAGGCCGTTCCAGAACATCAGGGGCAGCGACTGACGGCGGAAGTCCTCACGCACTTCGGCGGGGACATTGTCTAAGCTGCCGAAACGCTGACGCATTGTGGCCAACATTCGCTGGAACTGAGGCGTGACCTGTTCCTGCTTGCGGGTGTAATCGATGTATGATTTCTGGAAGACGCGCTCCACAAGCGGCGTGTCCTTGGTCATCTGGTCATAGATTTCCTGCTGGCGCACAGAGTTGTCCAGTTCGCTGCCCTTCTCGCCCTTGAGGAAGAAGAGGTGTGCCTGAATGTAATAGTCGGCCAAGCGCTGCTGACCGGCCAGTCCCACCAAGCCCGAGCAGAGGGCGAGGATGAAGACCACAACGGTGGCAATCCACACGTTCTGCGGCGTGTCTGCTATGCCCAAGAAGTTGAATTCCAGCGTGTGATGCTGGAAGAAGCGATAGACGAGGGCGGAATAGATGGGGAAGAACCAGGCGTAGCCGGCGATGCCGTCCAGAATGCGTCCGAGACGACTTTTCTTGCCCGTCATTCGAGCCAACTGCCCGTCGGTGCAGTCCAGCACGTCGGCCACCATCAGCAGCAGGATGGCGATGATATTCATGATGAGTCCCTGTGTGCCAGCATAATAGAAACTGCCACAAGCAAAGAACAGGGCACTCACTGCACCAATGATCATGGACCAGATGGTGACGGTGTTGGGGTGAATGTCGAAGCGTGCAAAGACCTTTGCACACAGGAAGCAGAACGGTCTGATGACGTGATAATCCAGCCAGTCCTCGGTCTCGGAAGATTTCAGGGTCTGGGCGTATGTAACTTTCTTTGTATCCATTTTTATTGTGTTGCATTCTCCCACAATTGCTGAGCCCGCTCAAAGTCCTCGGGTGTGTCCAGTTCGTAGGAGAAATAATCAGTAGTATCGACAACTCGGAAGGTGTGCCCCTGCGGTATCAGCCGCTCAAAGGCGCGCTCATAGAAGACATCTATAAGTCCTTCGTTCAGAATCATTTGGTCCAGCTCACGGTAGAGGGCCGTGCTGTAGGTCGTGGACATGTGTTCAATACCCACAGACTCTCCCATGGCGTCCTTGGGGTTGCAGGTTTTGTTGATCTCAGTGATGCAACCATTGGCATCCACAATCACCTTAATCTCCTCTTCTCCCAGCTCGTGACGGTTCAGTGCCAATGCAGAACCCGGTTCCTGGGCAATGCGCACCACCGCAGCTGGGTCACAGAGGATGTCGCTGTCCATCAACAGAAACTCACGGCCGCGAACGACCTCTCCAGCCATCCAGAGAGAATAGATGTTGTTATTGTGCTCGTAATCTGAATTGTGCAGAAAGTGGAAAGTAATATCCTGATGCTCCGCTGCATACTGTGTCAGGAACTCGCGAATCTGCTCTGCCAGATAGCCGGTGACCACCACGAATTCCGTGATACCCGCCTGCCGCATGGCATCCACTGTGCGCTCCAGCAGCGTGCGGCCTCCCACCTTCAGGAGGCACTTGGGCTGATGGTCGGTCAGCGGGCGCAGACGTTTTGCCATTCCGGCTGCAAGAATAACTCCGGTCATTGAAGGATTTGAAGTTTCAAGTTTCAGGTTTCAAGTTTCAAGATTCAGGTTTCAATTTGTGATAGACGGAGAGGATGGTGTCACAGACAACCTGTGTCTGCTCCTTACGTCCAAGCGTGATGCGCAGACAGGACTCCAAACCCTTGTCACCCATGAACTTAATCTTGTAGTCCTGCACAGTCAGTGCCTTCAGCAGCTCGTCCTTGATTTCCACGGGGTACTTGATGAGGATGAAGTTGGCGCTTGAGCGATAGACCTTGAAGCCGGGCAGGTTACCCAGCTCGCGCTTGTAGAGCTGACGCCCCCACTCCATATCATCTGCCACCTGACGGTAGTGTTCGTCACTGTCCAGTGCAGCAAGTGCCACAGCCTCGGAGAAGCGGTTGAAACCCAGGTACTTGTTGACGTAGCTGCAGAACTGGTCGTGACCTTTGCCGATGAAGCCGAAGCCCACGCGCAGGCCGGGCAGACCGTAGAACTTGGAAAGGGTGCGGGAGATAATCAGGTTGGAATACTTCTCCACTAACGGAGCGATGTAGGCGGTGTCGGTGGTGATGAAACTGGCGTATGCCTCGTCGATGAGCACAATCACATCGTCTGGGATATTCTCCATGATCCGTCCCACTTCACTGGGAGTGAGGCTGTTACCGGTAGGATTGTTGGGCGAGGCCAGCAGGAGCATTCGCGGATGGATGCGGTTGGTATATTCGATGACTTCATCCACATCGTAGGCAAAGGTGTCCTCTGTCTCGTGCAGAGGATACATCTCGTAGGTGCCGCCACATTCACTGGCCACACGGTTGTAATACCACCAGGAGAACTCCGGCAGCAGGATGGTGCGGTTGTCGCCCTGTGCCAGGAAATAATGCACGGCGTTCTTCAGCAAATCTTCGCCGCCGTAGGCCAGCAGCACCTGGTCCTCAGGCACGCCATAGATTTCACTGACTCGCACAGATATTACGCTCTTCTTGCCTTGGTCAAAAATGCGGGTATAGAAGCACAGGTCTTTGGGGTCAAAGTTCTTGATGGCGTCCAACACCTGCTGACTGGGCTCGAAGTTAAATTCATTTCTATCGAGATAATTCATCGCTTCAAATATGGTTTCTTTTTAATAGTTTCGTCTAAAATGAGTACAAATGTCGGAATAATTAGCGACTTGGAGAAATAGACTTGAATATTTTAACGGTTCTCGGGGCTGGTTTCGGAAAATTTAACGATTCAGGGCCGTGAAGTCACGCGTCTTAACACTAAAAAGAGCATTTTATGGTCATTTCTTTTGGGCGATTGGAAGAAAGTCACTACCTTTGCAGCGCAAACGAAAAAAACAATTATGGCAACAGATAATAATCAACTCTTAGACAAGCTCGAGGGACTGGTCAGCCGCTATGAGGAAGTGGGCACACTCATCACGGATCCCGCCGTCATTGCCGACCAGAAACGTTACGTGAAACTGACCAAGGAATACAAGGACCTTGGAGCCATCGTCAGGAAGCGGGCAGAGTACGTACAGACACTCTCCACCATTGACGAAGCCAAGGAGATGCTCTCCGCCGAGGACGACCCTGAAATGAAGGAAATGGCGCGCGAAGAACTCGCCGCCGCCCAGGAACGTGTGCCGCAGTTGGAGGAGGAAATCAAGCTGCTGCTGATTCCTGCCGACCCCGAGGACGACAAGAATGTCATCATGGAAATCCGAGGCGGCACAGGCGGCGACGAGGCGGCACTCTTTGCCGGCGACCTCTTCCGGATGTACTCCAAATACTGCGAGATGAAGGGCTGGAAGGTGGCCGTCAGCAGCTTCACCGAAGGGGCTGCCGGAGGTTATAAGGAAATCATTTTCAGCGTCACAGGCGAGAAGGTCTATGGCACCATGAAGTATGAGAGCGGCGTCCACCGCGTCCAGCGAGTGCCGGTCACAGAGACCCAGGGCCGCGTGCACACCAGCGCTGCCACCGTGGCTGTGCTGCCCGAGGCCGAGGAGTTCGACGTGGAAATCAACGAGGGTGCCATCAAGTGGGACACCTTCCGCAGCCAGGGTGCCGGCGGACAGAACGTGAACAAGGTGGAGTCCGGCGTGCGGGCCCGTTACATGTGGACCAATCCCAACACGGGGGTGACAGAGGAAATCCTCATCGAATGTACCGAGACGCGCGACCAACCGAAGAACAAGGAAAGGGCTCTCGCGCGCCTACGTACCTTTATTTATGACAAGGAGCATCAGAAATACATCGACGACATCGCTGCACGCCGCAAGACGATGGTCTCCACCGGTGACCGCTCTGCCAAAATTCGCACCTATAATTATCCGCAAGGTCGCATCACTGATCACCGCATCGGCTACACCATCTATAATCTCGCTGCCTTCATGGACGGCGACATCCAAGAATGTATTGACCGCCTCACCGTGGCCGAGAATGCTGAGCGACTGAAAGAATCGGCGCTGTAATCTCCCTTTACATGACATAATTAATTATCTAAAATACAATGAGATTAAAAAATGATTGACGATCAGATTGACGGAGATTGACGTCCAAGAAAAAACATCATTCACGTCAAAGTAAAACATCATTCACGTCCACTGGTGAGGAAGACGTCAATCGGCATCAATCGACTCGTCAATCAACAATAATAAAATAACTCAAGTTTCGCAAGTATGCCAACACACTGTAATTCAAAGCCCCGTAGGGGCATGATAAGGGTAGCCAGCCAATTCATTGGCTGGTATGCAATGGCGAGGAAAACGCGTGCCTTTAGGTACGCGACAACAGATTCTTATC
>JAFZSP010000007.1 GCA_017619335.1 Bacteroidaceae bacterium | reverse complement strand
TCAGCCAATCAGCTGTTGCTTTATCTCTTGAAAGCAGGTCTGAAACCCATTGAGGCTGCCCGCGTCCTGCACGTGGATCGCTCCGTTATCAGCCGGCGCCTGAAACGATTAGAAACGAAGGCAGGAAGACCTCTCAAAGACATTTAGCAAGATTATGCGAACAGAAAGGGTCTTCATGAAGAGCGGTTACCCAAAAGGATGCACCCGCAGGCTTCCTATGCAGCTACACAGGAAGCATCTGAGGAGATTGTGCACTGCTCAGGAAGAGAAACTGACATGTGTGCACTACAATAGTAAACATAGGTAACAAAGTGTGTACCTGTTTCAGGTAAAGTCAGGGCCATCTACCCACAATTCATTCCTGCCCTGCACCAACAAGTGTTACCGCTACCGGAAAGAGAACTGCATTTGGCCTTGCTCATCAAGACGGGCTTCACACCCATTCAAATTGCCAAACTGATGTCTCTCTCACCTTCTGGAGTGACGAAGGCTCGCAAACGCCTTTATGAGAAGGTACACGACAAAACGCCCGACGACCCCAAAGAGGTGGATGATTGGCTCATGAGTCTGTGAAGGGAGACAAGATTATTGGATTGTGGCGGGGCACCCTACATCGGAGCAAGACGCGTCCATTTGCAAGACGGTGAAACCGTCTCCGCTCAATAGCCGTAGGTGCTTTCGCACCCACGGCTACCTGAACGGAGACCGCGTTGCGGTCTTGGCGTAGAAGCAAATTTGCTCGGTTTACTTATTCTGTCGGACGATTGAATGGGTGTTATTCAAAGAATCCGAAGCCGGCGATGGCGGCGAGCATCTGCTGGTCGTAGTCCCAGGAGGTGGTGGACCAGAAGAAGCCCAGACGGTGGAGCACCTGGGAGGTGTAATTGTTCTGGCGTCCCACACTGGCCGACTTCTGTCCGTGGGCCATATCCTTGTAGGCCAGCATGCTGGACATCTGCTTGGCTTTCTGCGGGTCGTTCTGGGCCTCGGCCATAGCGCTCTCGAACTCTTCGGGTTCCACAAACTTGATACCGCCTGTGATGTTTCCGAGCTGGGTCAGGATGTCACCCATCAGCTGGATGTGGTTGTTGTAGGGGTGGAAGACGGTACATTCTTTCGGGGTGGACGACAGGAGGACGATGGCGCGAGCCGTCTCGTTGATGGGCGAGAATTCTGCTGGCGCATCATACATCGTATAGGGGCAGCAGCCCAGCATGTTATAGACCTTGATGCGTCCCATGTAACTGTTGGACTGGAAGTTAACCTGGAACTCGCCGTCTGTGGAGCGGGCTGCGAGGTTGCCCACACGCATGATTTTCGCATTGAGTCCGTGCAGGGCCACCGCCTCCAGAATGGTGCGGTCTGCCATGAACTTGGAATACATGTACTGGTTGCCCAAGTACTGCCCGAAGTAGATGTTCTGCTCTGTCAGCACCACGTCTGGAGCGGGCACTCCGTTCACGGAGAGGCCTCCGACACTGGTGGTGGACACATGAATCAGGCGTGCTCCGTTCTTCAGGCAGAATTTCACGCAATTCATGGCGCCTCCGATGTTCACGTCTTCGATGTCGGTACCCTTGGAGAAGTGTTTCACGTTGGCGGCGCAGTTGAAGACGGTGTTGATGGTGGCTGCGATGTCGTCTGAACAGACGGCGCTGAAGTCCTGGGTGACATCACCTATCAAGACGTGCAGTCGCTGTCCGAAGAGCTGCTTGAAGGAATCGGAGAAATAGTAGAAGAGCAGTGTGCGCAGGCGGCTCTCTGCGGCCTCCTGGCTGTCACCGCGGACCATGCAATAGATGTTGGTGGCGTCACTGTCGATGAGTTCTCGCAGGACGTGGATTCCGAGGTAACCTGTGGCGCCCGTCAGGAGTACGTTGCCCAGTTGCTGGCGTTCTCCTTTCTGGAAGGAGCGGAAGGTGTTCTTCTGGAGCAGGTTGTTGATGGCGGTGTAGTCGAAGCCGGAGACCTCGTCGGCAGCGGGTGTCCCTTCGCCCGCGCTGTCTGTGACGGAGACGAAGCTGGCTAACTGCTGGGGAGTCGGGTTGGCAAAGACATCGCCGTAGGCCACGTGCAAGCCCGCCTTGTCGGCCTCGATGACGACGCGTGTCACCATCAGCGACGTGCCGCCCAACTCGAAGAAGTTGTCTGTGGCACTCACCTTGTCCATCGTGAGTATGTCGCCGAAGATCTTGGCGAAGAGGCGTTCCTGCTCGGTCTTCGGTTCCACATATTCCCGATCGGCAGCCTGTATGACGGGAGCGGGCAGTGCTTTGCGGTTCACCTTCTGGTTCTGGTTCAGCGGAATAGCGTCAATCTGCATGGTGGCAGCGGGCACCATATAGGGCGGCTTCTGCTGGGCGATGAAGGCGTTGAGCTCGCGGATGTCTATCTGCTGGTCACTGACGATGTAGGCGGCGATGAACTTGCCTCCCGTCTCGTAGTCGAAGGCCTGCACGGTGGCGTCCTTGATGGCGGGGAACTGTCGGATGACAGCCTCCACCTCCTTCAGTTCAATGCGGAAGCCGCGAATCTTCACCTGACCGTCCCGGCGTCCGACGAACTGAATGTTGCCGTCGGGCAGGTAACGGACGATGTCTCCGGTGCGGTAGCAGCGGGAATATTTGGCCCCCCCTACGGCCCCCGAGGGGGCTTCATTACTCTTTAGGACAATCGTGTCCCCCTCGGGGGACGACAGGGGGGCCGTGAACGGATTAGCGATATAGGTCTCTGCGGTCTTCTCTGGGCGGTTGAGGTACCCTCGGCTCACCTGCGGGCCACTGACCCAAAGCTCTCCTACGGCTCCGACCGGCAGGCGATGGAAGAGCTTGTCCACGATGTAGAGGCGCATGTTGTCCAGCGGCTTGCCGATGGGGGCGTTCTGCTCAAACTCCTGCATGGGATAGGTGGTCGTGAAGATGGTGCACTCCGTGGGGCCGTAGCCGTTATGCAGCTGGTAGGCCGTCGGCGGGGTCAGCGGCAAGACCTTCTCCCCGCCCACAGACAGATGCAGCAGTGAATGATTGTCGAAGTTCATGGCAAACTGACAGCCTACCTGTGTGGTCATAAAAGAGTGGGTGATGCCTTCGCGGTTGAAGTAGTCGTTCAGGTCGGGCAGGTTCAGGCGGATGTCTTCTCCGATGATATATACCGAAGCGCCGCAGGTCAGTGCCGGATACATATCCATCATGCAGGCATCAAAGCCGTAGCTGGCGTAGGCTGCCACCTTGTGCTCCGGCTTCAGGCCATAGTAACGCTGGTACCAGTGGCAGAAGCAGACGAGGTTGGCGTGGGTCAGCTGACAGCCCTTGGGCGTGCCGGTGGAGCCAGAGGTGTAGAGTAGGATAAAGAGATTCTGGGGCTTAATCTCGACATTTAGACTTTCCGATATTTCCAGATTTGGGAGGTCTCGGGTCAGGAGCACTTCGCCCTGATACTCATCCACGATGGGCCGCAGTTCCTCATCGGCAATGAGCAATTTGGCATTGGCGTCCTGCATCATGAAGTTCAGGCGCTCTGCGGGATAGCTGGGATCCAAGGGTTGATAGGCACAGCCGGCCTTCAGCACGCCCAACGAGGCAATGGCCATCCATTCGCTACGAGGAATCAGCACGGACACCACCTCCTCCAGTCCGAGTCCCAACGATTGTACATACTGGGCGATGCGGTCACTCAGCTCGTCCACCTCTTTATAGGTATAGCGTTTGTCCTTATAGACCACGGCAATGTTGTCCGGGGTCTCCTGTGCCTGACGGCGGAAGAGGGAGACGACGGTCTGTGTGTCGTCATACGGCACATCGGTCTGATTGAAGCTGTCGAGCAGTGCGGTCTGCTTCTCATCCAGAAGCGATACATTCTTCAGGCGAGCCTCGGGTTCACGGATGAAGGCGGCGATGGCCAGGCTCACGCTGTCTGCCAGGCTCTGCATCAGCCCCTGTGAATAGCGGCCGTTGTCATACTCTATCCAGACAGAAGGCTGCCCCTGATACTCCTTGATATAGAACGCCACACGGAACTTGGGAACGTTCAGCTCCAGGTTCTCTATCGCCAGTTCCGTCCCAAGGCAGGCATAATGACTGATGACGCCCATTTGATAGGCGAACATGATCTCTGCCGAGAGGTCGTAGTCGGCAGCCACCTTGGCAAAGGGATAGTTCTCGTGGGCAAGGGTCTTGTCGAAGTTCTCACTCACCTCTTGCAGGAACTCCTGCACGGTCTGCTCGCCCACCTGTGCGCTGAGTGCCAACGTGTTGACGAACATGCCGACCGTCTCATGAATGCGCAGGTTGCTGCGGCCGTTGCTGATGGTGGTGATGCAGAGGCGTTCGTTGTTGGCGAAGCGTGACAGCGCATAGAACACCGCGGCCAGCGTCAGATGGGCAGGTGTGAGCTGGTGGGCTCGACAGAAGGCGTTGACCGCCTCATTGTCAAACGGTGCTGTGGCCAGGCTGATGGTGCCCTGTTCGATGGGGTTGGTGAGGTCGGCAGGAATCTCTGTGACGCCCTCGATGGCACCCAGGCGTTCCTGGAACCAGGCACTGGCAGCCGCAAAGTCGGCCCCGTTCTCGGCCTCTTTTTCCTCATAGACAAAGCTGGCATAGCTCTGTGCCTCGTGCTCGATGGGTTTCCCGTCCAGACTTGCGCACAGCTGATTCAGGAAAAGGTCCATCGAAGCGCCGTCGAAGACCAGATGGTGGATGTCCATCAGCAGATACACCTTCTTCTCTGTGGTCACTATTTCAAAGCGGTAAAGCGGTCCGCGGTTCAGGTTGAAGGGTCTGACAAACTCGTGCTTGTAACGCTCCAGTTCTTCCTCGGAGAGGTTGGTGAAGGTGACTTCCACTTCCTGTTGCGGGTCTGCGATCTGGACAGTCTCGGAACCTTCACTGCCGAAGTGCACCGTCAGCTGTGGATGCACCGCCACCAACTGGCGGAGGGCAGCTGCCAGCGCCTGGGTGTCGGCTGTCGGCGGGAACGCCACCTTGCACGGGATGTTGTAAATGGTGGATGTGGGGTTCTTCATACATTCCACATAGACTCCCATCTGGGCGTAGCTCAATGGACAAGTGCTGGCCCCCCCAACGGCCCCAGAGGGACTGGCCCCCCCAACGGCCCCCGAGGGACTGGCCCCCCCAACGGCCCCCGAGGGGGCTTCATTACTCTTTGGGGCTTTTACCTCCCCCTCGGGGGATATGAGGAGGGCTAAAATTTCATTCTCGATGCTCTGCAGGGTGCCCGTCTTGACGAGAGTCTTGGAGTCCAGGGTGATGCCGTAACGCTTGTTCACCTGCACCGCAAGCTTGATCGCAGAAATAGAGGTCAGACCAGCGTAGCCGAGGACGGTGGTGATGCCGAAGTCCGTGTTGTTCACGATGGCTGCAATCATTTCATGAAGTTCCTGCTCCAATACATTCAGGGGCGCCTGTTCTGTTGGTCGAGACTCTGTCGCAGCAGACCGAACAGGCTTGGGCAGGGCGCGCTTGTTCACCTTCTGGTTCTGGTTCAGTGGTATGGCGTCAATCTGTATGGTGACAGCTGGCACCATATAAGGAGGCTTCTGATCCAGAATGAAGTCGTTCAGAGCCTGAATGTCAATCTGCTGGTCACTGACGATGTAGGCCGCAATAAACTTGCCGCCGCCTTCCTCCTCGAAGGCCTGCACCGTAGCGTCCTTGATGCCCGGGAACTCGCGGATGATGCTTTCCACTTCCTTCAGCTCAATGCGGAAGCCGCGAATCTTCACCTGTCCGTCCCGGCGTCCCACGAACTGGATGTTGCCGTCGGGCAGGTAACGGACGATGTCTCCGGTGCGGTAGCAGCGGGAATATTTACTAGAAGGACTAGTCTCACTAGAAGAACTAGTCTCACTAGAAATGAACGGATTCTGGATATAGACTTCTGCCGTCTTCTCTGGACGGTTGAGGTAACCTCGGCTCACCTGTGGGCTACTGACCCAGAGTTCACCGGCAGCACCCACGGGTAGGCGACGGCCCTGTGGGTCAACCACATACAGGCGCACATTTTCCAGCGCTTTTCCGATGGGAATTTCCTTTATTTTCTGCTTCACAGGGTAGATGGTGACGTGCACGGTGGTCTCCGTGGGACCATAGATGTTATAGAATGTATAACCCGATGGAGGCGTGAGGGAAGCCAATTTCTCGCCACCCGTGGAGAGGACTTTCAGCGAATGGTTCTCTATGCTGGTGGCAAACTGGTAGGCCACCTGAGTGGTCATAAAGGAGTGGGTGATATTGTTCTGCTCGAAGTAGTCATTGAGTGCGATGAGGTCCAGTCGGAGCTCTTCCGGGATGATGTATAAAGTGGCACCACCAGTCAGTGCGGGATACATGTCCATCATGCATGCATCAAAGCCGTAGCTGGCGTAGGCTGCCACCTTGTCTCCAGACTTCAGACCATAATAGCGCTGGTACCAGTGGCAGAAGCAGACGAGGTTCCTGTGGGTCAGCTGGCAGCCCTTGGGAACGCCCGTAGAGCCGGAGGTGTAGAGTAGAATGAATAAAGAATCGGGGGTCGTCTCAACTTTCGGACTTTCCGATTTTTCCAGACTCGGGAGGTCTCTGGTCAGGAGCACTTCACCCTGATACTCATTCACGAGGGGCCGCAGTTCCTCATCGGCAATGAGCAATTTGGCATTGGCGTCCTGCATCATGAAGTTCAGGCGCTCTGCGGGATAGCTGGGGTCCAGGGGCTGATAGGCACAGCCGGCCTTCAGCACGCCCAGTGAGGCAATGGCCATCCACTCGCAGCGGGGAATGAGGACAGAGACGACAGGCTCGTGGGCGGCCTCGGCAGCCGTCGGTTTCGCGTTCTGCACCTTCGCCATCACCGCAGCAGCGATGCCGTCACTCAGCTCGTCCACCTCTTTAAAGGTATAGCGTCTGTCCTTGAAGACCACCGCAATGTTGTCCGGGGTCTCCTGTGCCTGACGGCGGAAGAGGGAGACGACGGTCTGTGTGTCGTCATACGGCACGTCGGTCTGATTGAAGCTGTCGAGCAGTTCCACCTGTGAAGCGGTGGCAATATCTATATCGCGCAGGTATTCGTGGCAGAGCATTCCCTTCACCACCGCCTCGTAACTCTCCAAGTACTGGGCGATGAGTGCTGCGGAGTACTCGTTGCTATTGTACTCGGCTTTCACCTGGTATTTTCCGTTCAGTATAAAAGCTTTCAGATAGAGCGATGCTTCCAAGGTGCTGTTGCAGAGGCGAATGGTCTTCATCGGCTTGCCGCAGAGCTGCTCGTCGGCAAACATCAGTCCGTGCCAGGCAAACATCGAGTTGCTCTGCAGACCCAGGTCGTTCACCACATCGCTGAAGGCGTAAGCCTCGTGCTGGCGGACACCGCTCATCTGGTCTTGTCCGGCCTTCAGGTAATCCAACACCTTGGTGTCGTTGTCAAACTTGGCATAGACGGGCAGGGTCTTCACTGTCATGCCTACAGAGTGCAGGAAACGCTTGTCTGAGCGGCCGTTATAAATGGTGGTGAAGAGCGACTCCTGCTCATTGTTATATTTCGCCAGCAGGAAACTGTAGGCGGTGGTGAAGAAATTGCTCTTGAAGACCCCTTTCTCCTTGCAGAAGGCATCCACCGTGGCCATCTCCACATCCAGCGTTCGCACCATACTGGCCTCCGAGTGTTCCGGCTCTTCCAGGTCGGGCATCAGTTGGGTGAAGCAGTCGCTGCAGTCAAAGTTCTGGGCATACCACTGCTTGCCTTCCTCGAACGCCGCAGACTGTCGCAGCTCCACCTCGGCCAGCGCCACTTGTGCCATTGTCAGCGCTTCTGGCTGGAGCGCCTCGCCGTTGTAGGCTTTCTCCAGATCGCCGAGCATCACTTTCAATGTGGTGCCGTCCCCGATGATGTGGTGAATGTCCAGGAAGAAGTAGAAGTGCTCTGCATCCTTGAGCAGTTGGATGTGGAAGAGTCTGTCATTATAGATGTCGAAAGGCACGATGAGGTAGTTGAGCGTGGCGAGCTGCTCGGTGAAGGATTTGCCTTCCAGGTTCAGGTTGTCGATGTGTTCCACAGAGAGTGAGAAGGTCTCTCCATCGTCAATGGTCTGCAGGGGGTCTCCCTCCTTGTCCAACTCTATCCGTGTGAAGAGCGTCGGGTGGGCGGCCACAGCCGTCTCGATGGCGTTTTTCAGGCGTTCTTCCTCCAAGCTCCCGTCGAGCACATAGAGATAAGGAAGGTTATAACACGCCTCTCCCTGGTGTGCCACGCACTCCACATAGAGGCCGTATTGTACTTTTGTTAATGGTGCAGAAGATTTCATAATTGTAGTTTATTATCGTGTTTGAATAGATTGTTTTACCATTTTGATGTGAACAGGGTGGGATTGATTTTCAGTGAGAGCCAGCCCCATCTGAGGCTGCCGTCATCGCTGGCACGTTTCAGCCGCTCCATGGACTCGGTGCCCGTCATATAGGAGAAACCGGCAGAGAGTTCGGCGTCTTTCCGAAGCTTGAAGGATGCTTCCAATTCCACGACGTGCCCCAGCGTCATATCGATGGACGAGAGTTTGGTGGCGGTCGCCATGTAATGATAGTGGGCTTTGAACGTGAGATCCTTGATGGGTGTGATGCTGCCGCCGAAGAACGCATTCTGGAGACCTGGCGAGAAGCCGTTGACGTAGGTACTGATATAGAAGAAGTCCATGGAGCCGTAGAACTTGTGGTGGGAACCATAGACGGGGCAGAATCCTTGCATCTTGGTGTGGCGTGTGAGGCCGGACTGCCCCGGATGAGGAACCGCAAAGTACTTGTCGCCACTGAGATAGTCAAAGCCGGCATCCAGTGACCACCGCTCTGTGGGCTTCCATTCCGCCTTGATACTGGCCATCCATGCATCCATATCCATACCGTGCTCTTCTTTTCCTGTCTGCCGGTAGTAGGAGCCTTCAAAGGTGCCGTATTTTGGGGTGAAGGTGAGGTAGGTGCCAAATAGTTGCTGGTAACGGGTCCGGCGTTCGCTGCCATCTTCGCCTCCTTGCATACCTAAGTTCATCAGCAGAAACGAGGCGCCGAATGGGAACTTCGGCACATCATAGTGATACCAGAGTGTGTGCATCGTCTTGTAGGGCTGGGCACCGTTGGTGTAGTAGGTGCCGCCGGTTTCTATGGTCTCTGCGTTCTGGTTGTAGGCCAGCACCAGATGCACCTGATGTCCCTTGCCCTCATATCCCAACTTCAGCACATCGTGTGAGATGCCAGCCATCGACCAGTCGTTGGGACCAATAATGCGTTCATCGTCGTAGGAGAGCGCTTGTCGTCCGATCTGGGCAAAGAGTCCGCACTTGGCAGAGAGCTTGCCCCAGCCTTCATAGATATTGAAGGAACCCTTGCCCGACTGTCCCCAGACGCCTTGATGCTGGGGCACGAATCGCAGTTCCAGCAGCTGGCTCTTGTTCAGGTAGGTCACGATGAAGCGAGAGCGCTCAATCACGAAATTCGTTCGGTCCTCGGGCTTTTCTTTCTCCCATTCGCTGTTGCTGACCACGCCGCCGTCACGTATCTCACCTTGTGTCAGCAACTCAAACTCCACATTCAGCTGGTTGTCTTTGTCCTCTTGGGCACAAACAGGGGTCATGAAGAGTGACGAATGAAGAATGAGGAACGTGGCACAGGCCCACATCCGCCTCACAGCCATTCCGTATTTCCCTTCATTCACTGTGGTGACCAATCCTTCACTCGTCATATTCACACGCTTGACTTTTACTTATTCGAACTCGAAAATGCTGATAAAGCCCGTGAGCTTGAAGACGTTCTTGATGTCGTCGTTGACATTTCGCAAGACCACTCTGCTGCCGCTGGTCTTGGCACCTTTGAGGATGCTCAGCAGGATGCGCAATCCGCTGGAAGCGATATACTCCAGGCCCTTGCAGTCGATGATGACATCCTTGCCGTCTGAGTTGTAAAGCGGTTTCAGGACTTCCTCTGCTTGCAGGGCAGCGGCGGTGTCCATTTCTCCTTCTAATGTGGCAATGTATTTGCCGTCAATTTCTTCGATGGTTGTGTTCATTGTTGTTATAATTTTTAATTATTCATTTTTCACTTTTCATTTCTTTCACCAGCGTCAGGACGTTCTTGCCGTCGGCGCGTTCGTAGTTGATGGTGTCCATCAGTTCCCTGACCAGCAGGATGCCCAAGCCGCCGATCTGGCGGTCTTCGGCAGAGAGGGTGGTGTCGGCTTTTTCCTTGGCGGTGGGGTCAAAGGGCACGCCCGCATCGGTAATCACCACCTTCATCACCTTCCCGTCGGACATCATCTGCACTTCTATTTCGCCCTCTGTCCCAATGGGGTAGGCATAATCTATCACGTTCACCACCGCCTCTTCCACAGCCAGGCGCAGCTGGCGGGCCAGTGACTGTTCTATGCCGAACTTCTCTGTCACCGTCTTCATGAACGTGCTGAAACGGGTCACCTCATGGACATCATTCTTGATGGTCAAGGTCTCGGTCTGTGTGCTCTCAAAGAGCTTGGGCGTATAGCGGATGGCCAGCATCGTCAGGTCGTCGCTCTGTTCGGCATCGCCCACAAACTGGTGTACCGCCTCCATGATGGTGTCCTGAATCTCCTTGGGCATCAGCCGTCGCTGGGCACATTGGCCGAGCTGCTCTCTGATGCGCTCCAGCCCGAATTGTTTCCTCCCGGCGTTCATCGCCTCGGTGAGCCCGTCGGTATAGAGGAAGATGGTGCTCTCTGGCGGGATTTGTGCTTCCTGGACACCATACTGGACGTCATCAAACACGCCCAGGGGCAGATGGGGATTCACGGGCAGCGGGACGATGGTGCTCTCCGCCGGCGTGTCCCCCGCACTGTTGGCAGAGACCACCAGAGGTGCATCGTGACCTGCATCACAGTAGCGCAGACGGCCGGTGGGCAAGTCCAGCACGCCCACGAAGAACGTGACAAACATATTGGATTCATTGCCCCGGCAAGAAGCCTCGTTCAGTGCCTGCGCAATGTGGGCAGGATTACTCTCGTGGGCCGAGGCCGCACGGAACAGGGCATGAATGACACCCATCAACATGGCCGAGGCGGCTCCCTTGCCGCTGACGTCGCCGATGCAGAAGAACAGCTTCTCGTCACGGATGTAGTAGTCATAGATGTCACCGCCCACCTCGCGGGCAGGCACCTGTGACCCGCAGATATCCACGTCCTCCTGATGCAGCTGCTGACGAGGCAGCATACTCTGCTGGATCTCACTGGCCACACGCAACTCTCCGTCAATGCGGTCTTTCTCTGCATTCACCCGACGCAGGCGCTCCAGATTGCGGGAGCTGCGCCAGACGATGACGCCTGCAAAGAACAATCCCAGCATCAATGGGAGTAGCAGGGACAGGCGTATCATGCGGAGTTTCCTGAACACATCACTGTCGTCCAGCACGTTGATGAGCATCCAGCTCGTCATCCCGCCCACAGGTGTGAAGTACACGTGCTTCTTGTTGCCGTGTTCGTCATCCATCGTGAAGTAACCGCTCTTGTCCTCGTCGGCCTTCAGTTTTTCAAGTGCTGTCCGGAATATCAGACAGTCTTCGCCTGCCAGCAGGTGATAATTGCCTGTTACCAGGAAGCGCTGCGTACTCTTATACACTTTCTCCTCGTTGATGATGTCGTCCAGCCAGGCAAGGGCTATATCGGCGTAAACCACTCCGACGACCTTGTTCAGACTGTCACGCACGGGAACACCGTAGGTGGTGATGAAATTCTTGGCACCTTCATGATCGAAATACGGTTCACTCCAGTGGGCTTTCCCCTGCGTGACGGGAATCCGGAAATACTCATCTTGTGTGTAGTCCACGCCGTCGGCCCCCAGCTGCATCGACTGTATGGAATCCTGTCCCCTGCGAACGGCGTACGGCTCGTAGAACTTGTCTGTGCCCGGATAATAGCCAGGAACAAACGCCACGCCGCTTCCCCAAAACGATGGGTTATGATTGACCATCTTTTGGACTACGTCAAAGATACCGTCCGGTTCTGCCAGACCGTCGGCCACCACCCAGGCCATGTTATCCACCGTCACTTCCACCTTGGCCAGCTGATTGCGGATGCAGAGGTAGATGGCATTCATCTCGCGCGTCACCAGCCTGTCCACCATCTTCTGGATGATGTTCTGGGAAGAATAGTACATCACACCGCTTGTCAGCTCTATCAGCAGTGCTGCTGCGATGATGACAATCAGACTGGTGTTGTGCTGAAAGAATCCTTTCAGCCACACCCGGGCAGACGCGCTTGTTTTGGTCTTCTTTTGTGGCATCGTTTGACCTTGGGTCGAGCCGGTTTAGGCACCGAAATCTGTGCAAAATAACACAAAATTCTCCAATTAGCCAAACAAATTATGATTTTTTTCTTGTTTTTGCTTTTTTCGCACTACCTTTGCACCCGCAAACGGCACGACGGGTACTCGTCACAGGTGAAGTCGGCCACAAATCATCATGCATCATGAGGTATTTAATCGTTTTTTCACTTTTCATTTTCAACTGCTCCGTGCTCCGCGCACAGGAGCCCGCACAGGCTGTTGACGCTACATCCATCGTCACCAACTCCTTCTGGGACAACTGGTACGGACAACTCGGTGGAGACATGACATTGCTCTTCCCTGTGGGTCACGACGTGAAGGACGTTTTCCCCAATGGCAAGGGACTCGGCCTGAGTGCAGCGGTGGGAAAATGGTTCTCCCCCGAATTCGGCGGCAAGTTCAAGCTCAATTGGAATAATGGCATCATCAGGCAGATGCATAACGTCTGGTATCACCCCTACGGCGTGCCTGGCGGAAGCCACAACCACGGGGGATTCATCCTTTTCAGCGGTGACATTGAACTGAACGTGCACAACCTCTTCTGTGCCTACCGGCCGGACCGGACGTGGAACCTGATCGTGTCTCCCCGCGCCGGTGGCTGGATCAATGTGAAGGAATTCAAGGGGGCTCCCATTCTGGGCGTCGGTCTGCACAACACCTATCGTCTCAGTGACAAGTGGCAACTGTTTGGTGACGTGAACTATAATTTTGTTCCGAGTCTGAACGGCATAGCATCAGGTACAGACCACGGCGGCAACAGCTTTGCAGAAATCATTGTCGGTGCGGAGATGGCGCTGTCCCGGCACCGCACCTTCCATCAGCTGTCGGATCAAGAAGCGCTCTATGAGAAGGGCGCTGTGCTCAACTCCTTCTGGGACAACTGGTTCGTGCAGGCCGGCATCGACATGACGCTGCAAACGCCCTACGGAACCAATTTCGCCAATGTCTTTCCCAATGGCCATTCCTTCGGCATCAATCTCGGGCTGGGGAAGTGGTTCACGCCGGAAATTGGTGTGCGTGGAGGCTTTAACTGGCAGAACAGCATCATTATCAATCATCATGCTTACTGGTTGGCTCCGTATGATGACCCGCATGGCAAGTTGGATAAGCGGGGATTCTATGGCCTGTATGCAGACCTGTTTTTCAACCT
>JAFZSP010000046.1 GCA_017619335.1 Bacteroidaceae bacterium | reverse complement strand
CCCCATTATCCCCCTTTACCCCCCGTCGGGTGCCGCGCGTATTCGCGCGGAAACTCCCCCAACAGCCATCAACCAATTCTCTCTAAAATAATGAAAAAGATTCTCTTCACCATCCTCCTCGCCCTTCC
The DNA here is from genome assembly GCA_017619335.1 of Bacteroidaceae bacterium. Lineage (GTDB taxonomy): Bacteria > Bacteroidota > Bacteroidia > Bacteroidales > Bacteroidaceae > Physcousia. The sequence goes on along the minus strand of JAFZSP010000046.1, from coordinate 10,166 downwards.
CCTCCTGGTCAGCGCCAAGAGCGAGGACCCGAAGTACCTCGCTGGAGCCGTTCCAGAGCAGGACGGGCTCATCGTCTTCAAACAGACCTTCGCCGTCACAGGCAAGTCACAGGCCGAAATCTACCCCGTCATGCAAGCCTTCGTCAAGCAGCTCGTGGCAGACGGACGCCAAGACCTCCGCACACGCGTCATCTCAGATGAGAACAACACCATCGTCGCCAAAATCGAGGAAATCATGACCTTCCGCAAGGTCTTCCTCAACTGGGACCACTGCTACTTCCGCTATCTCATCTCCGCCGAGTGCACCGCCGACAGCAAAGTCAACCTCATCATCAAACAAATCTCCTACCAGTACCTCTTCGACAACGAAGGCAAAGGCGGTGAGAACTACAAGGCCGAGGAATGGATCTCGGACAGCAAAGCCATCAACAAAGCCGGCACAAAACTTTACCCCCGCAGCGGCAAGTTCCGTCGCAAGACCATTGACCGTGTGCAGGAAATATTCGATGCCGCACGGGCCGCTTTCGACAAGCCCGCAGAACCCGTCACAAAGAAGGAAAGCACCACTGTCATTCAGTAAAAGACGCTTATTCTCTTAATGAAGTATAAAAAAGCCGCAGTAAAACTCACTTTATTGCGGCTTTTTATGGTTATTTCACAAATTAGCCGTACCTTTGCACCCCGAAAAAGCAAAAGACCCATGACCACGGACATCAGAGAGCAGGCGCAAGCCCTTTATGAGGAAGGCAATCTCTACCGCAAACAGCAGCAGTGGAGCCTCGCCCTCAATGCATACGAGCAGGCAGCCAACCTCGACCCCGCATCGCCAGCTGTCCACGCCCGTCAGATGCTCCAACAAATCATGGACTATCGCTGCAAAGAGTATTACAACCCCTAAATAATGTCCCGTATGTTGTGACAATGTCACAACCACACCAAAAACAACACACTATGGCAAAAATGAAAGGAGCTATCGTCGTCAATACAGAGCGCTGCAAAGGCTGTTCGCTCTGTGTCGTCGCATGTCCCCTCAACATCATTCAACTGGCAGACAAGATGGTTAACCGTCGTGGATATCGTTATGTGGAACAGATAGATGCAGACAGCTGCACGGGTTGCACATCCTGCGCCATCGTATGCCCGGACGGATGCATCACCGTCTATCGAAAGAAAGTAGAGAATTGATATATCTACGTTAAACTTAAAAGATTAAACATTAAACTACGGCGGAAGCCGTGCCCATTATGGCAAACAACGATATACTACTGATGAAGGGCAACGAAGCCATCGCTCATGCAGCCATCCGCTGCGGATGTGACGGCTATTTCGGTTACCCCATCACCCCTCAGAGCGAAATCCTTGAAACCCTTGCCGCACAGAAGCCCTGGGAAACCACAGGTATGGTCGTCCTCCAGGCAGAAAGCGAAGTCGCCAGCATCAACATGCTCTATGGCGGCGGAGGTGCTGGCAAGCGCGTCATGACATCCAGTTCCAGCCCTGGCGTGGCACTCATGCAGGAAGGCATCGCCTATATGGCTGGTGCCGAAATCCCTGGTCTCATCGTCAACGTACAGCGTGGCGGCCCAGGCTTGGGAACCATCCAACCCTCACAGGGCGACTACTTCCAGGCCACACGCGGTGGCGGAAACGGTGACTATTACATCATCGTCCTGGCTCCCTCCACCGTGCAGGAGATGGCAGACTTCGTGGATCTCAGCTTCGAGCTCGCGTTCAAGTACCGCATCCCGGCCATGATTCTCTCAGATGGTGTCATCGGACAGGTCATGGAGAAAGTCACACTGCCTCCTTTCAAGCCCCGCCGCACAGATGAAGAGGTCATCGCGCAGTGCCCATGGGCCAGCACAGGACGCAAGGGAATGCGCCCCATTAATGTCATCACCTCTCTCGAACTCCGTCCAGAGGCCATGGAGCAGCACAATCTCCACCTCCAGGCCAAGTATGCTGAAATCCGCAAGAACGAAGTCCGTTATGAGGAACTGCAGACAGAGGATGCAGACTACCTCATCGTCGCCTTCGGATCTGCGGCACGCATCGCACAGAAAGCCATCAGTGACCTCCGTGCTGCCGGCATCCGCGTGGGGCTACTTCGCCCCATCACCTTGTGGCCCTTCCCCTACGACCGCATCCGCGAACTCTCCGAGAAGGTCCGAGGCATCCTCACCTTCGAGATCAATGCAGGCCAGATGGTGGAAGACGTTCGCCTTGCTGTCGAGGGACGCACGCCCGTTACCCACTACGGCAAGATGGGTGGCATCGTGCCCACACCTGACGAGGTCATCGCCACCCTCAAGAACCACTTCAACATCACCCTATAACTTCTATAGCATCTATAGCATCTATCCCTTCTATAGCATCTATCCTCCCCCAACAATGCAGAACCGCGACGAACTCCGCAACACCCTCAACACCATCTTCCTGCTCCTCGCCATCATCGGCTTGGTGCTCTACTTCGCCATCCCGGCCCACCACATCATTGGGCTCATCGTCATTGGTATCGGCATGATTGTCAAGGTCGTGGAGTTCTTCGTCCGCTTTATGTTATAAATTATGGAAAACATCATCTCACCAGAGAATATCGTCTATCAGAAGCCTGCGCTGCTGAACGACGAACACATGCACTACTGTCCCGGATGCTCCCACGGCGTGGTTCACAAGCTCATCGCCGAGGTCATCGAGGAAATGGGCGTCACAGAGAAAGCCGTTGGCGTCTCGCCCGTTGGATGTGCCGTCTTTGCCTACAAGTACATCGACATTGACTGGCAGGAAGCTGCCCACGGTCGGGCACCAGCCATTGCCTCGGCCATCAAGCGACTCTGGCCAGAGCATCTCGTCTTCACCTATCAGGGCGACGGCGACCTGGCTTGCATCGGCACCGCAGAGACCATTCACGCCCTCAACCGTGGAGAGAACATCGCCATCATCTTCATCAACAATGCCATCTACGGCATGACAGGCGGACAGATGGCTCCCACCACACTCATGGGCATGAAGACGGCCACCTGCCCCTATGGTCGTCAGGCCGACCTCCATGGATATCCTCTGAAAATCACCGAATTGGCTGCACAGCTGGAAGGAACCTGCTATGTCACCCGTCAGAGCGTACACAGCGTGGCAGCCATCCGCAAGGCCAAGCGCGCCATCCGTCAGGCCTTCGAGAACAGCGTCAACCGTCGTGGCTCCAGCCTCGTGGAAATCGTCTCCACATGCTCCTCCGGATGGAAGAAGACACCCATCGAGGCCAACGCATGGATGGAAGAGCACATGTTTGATTATTACCACATTGGAGACTTGAAGAGTGAAGTGTGAAAAGTGAAAAATGAAACCCCTACTATGACAGAAGAAATCATCATATCCGGCTTCGGAGGACAAGGCGTCCTCTCCATGGGCAAGATCCTCGCCTACTCTGCTCTCGTCGAGGGAAAGGAAGTATCCTGGATGCCCGCCTACGGTCCCGAACAGCGCGGCGGAACAGCCAACGTCACCGTCATCATCTCCGACGAGCGCATCAGTTCCCCCATCGTCAGTCAGTTTGACACTGCAGTCATCCTCAACCAGCCCTCCCTGGAACGCTTTGAGCCACAAATCAAGCCAGGCGGCACCCTCATCTATGACGGTTACGGCATCAGCGAACCACCCAAGCGCACAGACATCAACATCTATGAAATCGATGCCATGGACGCTGCCGCAGAAATGGGTAACCCAAAGGGCTTCAACATGATAGTCCTCGGAGGCCTCCTCAAGATCCGTGGCCTTGTCAATATTGATGATGTCCTCGCCGCCCTCCGCAAAACCCTCCCCGAGCGCCACCATCACCTCATCCCCGCCAACGAGGAAGCCCTTCGTCGCGGCATGGAAATCATCACCCAGAAATAATGGTTAGGTGTAGCGCGTATTCGCGCGGCCCTTCCTCCTCCTCGTCCCCCCCTTATGCGCCCTTTCATCTTCCTCTCCCTCCTGTTCTTCTTGGCCATCAGCTCCCCCGCAATGGCACAAGACCCTTTCAACACATTCGGACAGGGAGGAAACTTCGGAAGTTTTGGCGATGAGAACACCACCAACCCTTCGCAGCAGAAGAGAAGCACCTGGGGCAGAGACACTTCCAAGGTGGATAAAGTCATACCCACCGACTATTTCCAGTGGCGCATCGATGAACGTCTGGGTACCATTCAGCCTCTGGCCTTCAACGACACACTCCCCCACCTCTTCCAGAACTTCAACGCCACAGAGGGCTTTCGAGGCGAGTATAACATCCTGGGCAACCTCGGCTCACCACGCCTCCATCGCAATTTCCTGGATCGTGAGCAGATAGAGGACTTCATGTTCCTCCAGCCCTACGATTACTTCCACACCACACCATCCAACCTCCTCTTTTCCAATTGTAAAAGCCCCCTCACACAGCTACAGTACCACGAGTGCGGTACCCGCGAGAACGGTCAGGACAGGGTCCTCGCATACTTCACCTCCAACATCGATAAGCAGTCGGCACTGGGCTTCAAAATTGACTACCTCTACGCCCGCGGTTATTACAACAACCAGGCCAACTCACAGTTTGGAGGCACCGTCTTCGGTTACCATCGCGGAGAGAAATATGAGATGCACGCTTTCGCCTCGTGGGAGCACATGAAGATGGCTGAGAACGGAGGCATAGAGAGCGACCTCTATATCACTGACCCAGAGAGTTTTCCGCGCAGCGTGGCCAGTAAGGACATACCCACAATCCTCTCTTCTGTCTGGAACCGCAACGACCAGCAAACCTACTTCCTCACCCACCGCATCAACCTCGGCTTTGACCGCGACATCGAAGTCCCCGACAGCCTGAAGCCGAAGATGCCGGAAGACGGGGAACTCCTCAAACGCATCAAGTCCGACAGTCTCCTCACCGTTATTCGTGCCGACTCTCTCCGTCTCAGCCTCACCCTCGACAGTCTGCGCCAGAAATGGCAATCCGAGCAGATTACACCTCAGGAGTTCGTGCCCGTCACCAGTATCTTCCACACCGCCCAGTTCAAGAGTCTCACCCACGACAACTACGCCCAGAACAACGGCATTCCTTCCACCTATTTCTCACACGACCCCTATCTCCGTTCCTCCTACACCGACTTCACAGACGAGACACAGGCCATCAGCCTCCGTAACACCCTCGGCATCCAACTCCGAGAGGGCTTTAACCGCTGGGCCAAAGCGGGTGTAACACTCTTTGCCACACACGATTACCAGCGTTTCAAGCTGCCGTCTGCACTGAGCAGTGACACCCTCGACCTCTTTGACCGCTACACCCAGAACAACGTCAGCGTAGGAGGCGAAATCTCCAAGACTCAGGGACACACGCTGCATTATCGGGGCGGAGCAGAGTTTTGCCTGTTGGGTGAAAAAGCCGGTGAGTTGGACGTTCACGGCACTGCCGACCTCAACTTCAGGCTCTTCCGTGACACCGTTCACCTGGCGGCCAACGCCTACTTCAAGCGCAAAGAACCCTCCTTTTATTGCTATCACTACCACAGTGCCGCCCATTTCTGGGACAACGACTTGAACAAGGAGACCCGCACACGCATCGAAGGACTTTTCTCCATCGACCGCACACGCACCACCTTCCGCTTTGGCGTGGAAAACATCACGGACTACACCCATTTTGCCAACGTCCTCACCCCCAACTACGCCACCAACGGCACCACCATCAACTCCTACAGTCGTGACGTCCGAGTCCAACAGACCAGCGACATCCAAGTGATGAGTGCCACACTGCGGCAGGACCTCGCAGCGGGCATCTTCCACTTTGACAATGAAGTCACCTGGCAGACCACCTCCAATGCCGATGCACTTCCATTGCCCACCCTCTCCCTCTATTCCAACGCCTACATCATCTTCCACGTGGCCAAAGTGCTGCGCGTGGAACTTGGTGCAGACATGCGTTATTTCACCAGTTACTACGCCCCCGACTACGCGCCCTTCCTGGGGCAGTTCTCCATTCAGGACCCATCACAGGAACGCATCAAAATCGGCAACTATCCCATTCTCAACGGCTACGTGAACCTCGCCATCAAGCGCGTTCGCATGTACGTTAACGTTCAGCATTTCAATCAGTCAGATGGACGCGCCTTCTGGGCACCTCATTACCCCATCGACCCCTTCGCCATCCATCTCGGCATCTCCTGGAATTTCTATAACTAATGACTGGTCTGGTTCTTGAAGGCGGCGCCATGCGAGGCCTTTTCACCGCAGGCATTTTGGACGTGATGATGGAGCGAGGTCTTCATTTCGACGGCCTTGTGGGCGTCTCTGCTGGAGCCTGCTTTGGCTGCAACTACAAGAGCCATCAGCCAGGTCGCGTCCTCCGTTACAACCTCCGCTTCGCCCACGACCCGCGTTACTGCAGTCTCTGGTCGCTCCTGACCACGGGCGGCATCTTTGGTCCCCGCTTCGCCTATTACACCCTGCCTCAGCGCTTAGATGTCTTTGACATACGCACCTTTGACCGTGACCCCATGCAGTTCCACCTCGTGGCCACTGACGTCCTCACAGGAGAGGCTGTCTATCAACGTTTTGACCATTTCCGCGAAGACCTCTACGACTGGATTCTGGCCTCCTCATCCATGCCGATTGTCTCCCGCGTGGTGTCCATCGGTGAACGTCTTCTCATCGACGGTGGCATTGCCGACTCCATTCCCCTCCGATACTTTCAGCAGCAAGGTTTTGAACGCAATGTCGTTATCCTCACCCAACCCGCTGATTACCAGAAGACACCCCTTCGCTATCGCTGGTTCATCCACCACGCCCTGCGCCGTTATCCAGCCCTCATTGCAGCCTGGGAACGCCGCCATGAGATGTACAACGCCGAGCTCCGCTACATCTCTGAGCAGCAAGCCCTTGGACAAACACTTGTTCTCTGTCCGGAGCGACCACTCACCATCGGGCGCATCTCCCACAGCCGACGACTCATGCAGCAGACCTACGACCTCGGACGCTCCACTGCTGAAGCCAACATAACCCGCCTCCGCAACTTCCTCAACGATACATCATCACAATGAAGACATCCTACATCAGTAAAATACCCTGCCTGCTGGCGTGCTTGCTGCTGTCTGTCGTGACCAGCGCCGACAATCTTCACTCAGATCCTCAAAACCCCACCACACAGACAGAGGTGCCGCTGGCAGATCCCTTTATCCTGCTGGACGGAGACACCTACTATGCCTACGGCACCCACTCGCCCAACGGCATCATGGTTTTCACATCCAACGACTTGATTCACTGGCAAGAAGCAGGACTTGCCCTGCACCGTGACAGCACCACGGAGACACGTTGGTTCTGGGCGCCCGAAGTCTATCGGAGAGGTGACATCTATTATATGTTTTACTCCGCCAACGAGCACCTCTACATGGCCTCTGCCACATCACCCACAGGCCCTTTCCGCCAACAAGGCGGTTTGCTGATGCAGGACCTGATCGGTGACGAGAAATGCATAGACTCCTCCGTCTTCTTTGACACCGATGGCCGGGCCTATCTCTACTTCGTGCGCTTCACCGATGGCAACTTCATCTGGATGTGTGACCTCGATAACGAACTGCATCCTCTTCCTGGAACCCTGCGTTCTTGCTTCGGAGTCACTGAGCCTTGGGAACTGAAGCAGGCACGGGTCGCCGAGGGACCTTTTGTGGTGAAACACAAGGATGTCTATTATCTGACCTACTCTGCCAACCACTATGAAAGTCAGGACTATGCAGTAGGTTATGCCACCTCCACCTCGCCGCATGGCCCATGGACAAAGTCCAAAACAAACCCCATCTTGCACCGTCATCGCGGCCTCGCTGGCACGGGTCATCATTCCCTCTTCACCGACAAGCGCGGCCACCTCCACATCGTCTATCATGCCCATCATTCTTCCACGGATATCCATCCTCGCATGATGCACATCGCAGAAGCCCGTTTCAGAAAGGACAAACTGACCGTCAAGAAATAGAATCAATTATAACATCCATCTGTCGCCCTTCCTCATATCGCACAGATAATGAACCGGGAACCCTTATTGACTGCCTGCAGCATCATATCCTATACTTCTGGGAATTGTGCATTGTGAATTCTCACTTTTTCTCCCTTTTTCTTTGCCCTTTCAGGAATTGTTTGTACTTTTGCCGCCGAAACAACGAATTTCTATGAAAAAACAGGTTCCTTTTCTTCTCATTATTTGCCTTATATTGACTTCTTGGCTCTCTTGCGAAACGGCAAACGACAATCTGTCACCTCTGCCAACTCCCCAAGAGGGGTCAGAAGACTCTACGGTCATCGTTCCTGACTCGTTCGTTACGGATCAGGACACGCTCTCCGTGGAACAGGACAGTATTCTGATGCAGTTCTTCCTGCTGAATGGCCGAGGTGACACCACTCGCACTTTCCGTGAACGCGAGAACATGTACTTCCATCTCAGCTTCACGAACCTGGGCAGCAGCGAAGTGTGGGTGTATAAGGATATCTGCCTCTCGGACCAGGATGTGTTCCGTGTCTTCTCCGAGGACGGCACAGACTGGGGCGTACCCTGGTACTTCCTCTCTTCTTGGAAAATGCCCACTCCTCCGCTGAAACCGCAGCGAACCTATGAGACTTTCTGCTCTTGGTTGAATTATTCTATTATAGGAGAACGTTCGCCCTTTGCTCTGAAAAAAGACAATCCTGTTCTTCCTGTTGGTCGCTATCGGGCCATTGCTTCCATGACGTTACCGCAGAGCGAGGCCGTCATGACCTGTGTACTCCACTTTGAAGTGATTCCTTTCGGCACCGTGGAACCGTCGGAGTGCTACCAGATAATCATCACAGCTTTCGATGAGTCCGTGGCTGCGGCAAAAGTCATCCGTGCACCATCTGAAGTCCAAGAAGGCGCACCAACAACAGATGATTTGCTCAATTTTTCCAGAAGTGATATCCCAGAAAGAGACTTGGCCACAGGTGATTCACTGCGTGTCTTCATGTTAGGGTATCAATGCTATCCTGGCCGTCTGGATGTTCCAACGTCAAAGCCTTATTACCGTTGTCAAATTAAACTGATAGAATAGACTATGCCTCAGAATGATTTACTTTAGAAGAAGGTGCAACCTTGACCATTGAATAAAACTGAATCTTATGAATAATAGAATCAAATTATTGGGGTTTCTTTTGATGTGTTCCAGCCTCTTACATAGTCAGGTCCTATGGGACTATGCCGGCATGATTTCACAATCCTTCTCGGGAGATTATTTCTGGAAATTGGGCAGCCGGGAAACGGTTAATGGCAAGGAATACACCAAGGTACTTTACATTCCTTTGTTCTTCGGCGTAAAGGCGCAGGAACCTGGTTGGACTGATTTATGGAATGACGTTAATGATGATGATGCCTTGGCATTTCTTGTTCGTGAAGAGAACGGGCAGATTCTTGGACTCAAAGAAGGTTATTCAGCTTTCTGTCAGGGTTACTTTTCTCTGGACTCTGTCTATATGTGCGAAGCTGAGGATTCGACAGAATTCATCCTTTATGATTTCACGTTAGAAAAAGGAACTCGCTACCCCCATAAAGATGAGGTCTTTGTGGACAGCACAGCCTCCATTGTGACCTTGGACGGGCAACAACGAAGATATCTGCGTTTAAGTAATGGAATTGAGCTGATTGAAGGAATCGGCGTCATCAATGCCATGGGAACTTATGGGTTCTATCAGCAATTCTCGTTCCCAGACGAAATGAAATGTAAACTTATGGAGTTCTATATCAACGGCCAGTTGGTCTATACGCCCGATATCCTCACTGGCCTCCACAAGGTCCCCGCCTCTCTAAACTCTAAACCCTCCGCTCGGCCTAAAGGGACGCTTGACCCTTCAAGAACTCTGAACTGTTACGACCTCTCTGGCCGCCTCTCTCTGCCCTCCACCTCCTCTGTGCCCTCTGTGCTCCCAAAGGGAGTGTATATTGAGAATGGGAAGAAGAGAGTGAGGAAGTGAAGAATGAAAGCGCTCAATTCCCAGACAACTGTAAAGAAATATTACTTACGTAAAAAGATTTCGATTTCTTGTACATTTTTACATTATTCCTCTGTAATCACCAAATAGACAGATTGTTGTGTGAATGTAAAATGAATGTATTTCTGAATGTAAAATGTATTTTGAAAGTATTTGTTTCATTTTACATT
>JAFZSP010000045.1 GCA_017619335.1 Bacteroidaceae bacterium | reverse complement strand
TTCATTTTTCATTTTTCATTTTTAATTTTTAATTATCTCATCACTGGCCATTCATCGTCGGTCCACATTATGCGCTTCTGAATCAGGAAGGCTGCACCCTCATGTGTGGTGCTGTAACCGTGACAGATGAAGATGTCTTCGCCATTGATGTGATAGACGGCACAGTGGCCAGCGGCCTCGTATTCCTGCTTGTCACCCTCCAGGAAGAGCGTGCCCCCGCCATGCAGCATGTCTTTTCCGTCACGATCCAGATAGGGGCCTTCCACCGTTCGGCTGCGACCCACCGCCACGCGATAGTTGCTCTTGCTGCCTCGACAGCAGTAGTCCCACGACACAAAGAGATAATAGAAATCGCCGTGACGGAAGATGAAAGGAGCCTCGATGGCATTGGGACCCGCGAATTTGGACGTTGGATTGGGTTCGGAGGGTGTGAAGCCAGAGGCGTACCGACGGGCAATGGTGCAGGACTTCTCGCCAGCCGCCAAGTGCATAGTGGTGTCCAGGCGCGCTAACTGGATGCCGTCCCAGAAGGAACCCCAGACGAGCCAGGGTTGGTCGGTCTCATCAATAATGAAGTTGGGGTCTATGGCGTTCCAGTTGTCACGTTTCTCGCGTGACGTCACGATGCAGCCTTCATCGTTCCAGATGGGCATCGACAAGGAACGGCAGCTGAGCAGCCCTATGGCAGAGCCGTTCCGTCCAAAGGTGGAACAGCTGTAGGCCATCCACCAGCGGTTGTGCCAGCGAATGATGTCGGGTGCCCAGACGTGACCTCGGAAGCCGGGAACAGAGTCGCGGGTCCACTGCGGAATCACTGTCATGACAGGCTGCCGCGTCACCGTCCAAGTCTTGCCGTCCCGCGAACGCATCTGCTGGATACCCATACCTGTGGAGAAGAGGTAGTAGGTGCTGTCTTCATAGGCCAGCACTGGATCATGAACCATTGGCTTGTCCGTCTGGAACGGTTCCCTGGGGACACGAGGGCGCTGCGCCTCCGAGGGGCCTGCACTGCAGAGCAGTAAAAGGAATAATAATGAGAACTGTGGCCAATTCATCTTATTTCATTCAATAGTTTTAGTTATTTTGTGCTATTTTGCCGCCAAAAGTAGTTAAAAAAATAACAAGTGCCAAAAAATATGGTTAAAAACCGTGGAAAGAACGCTGAAAGAACGAAAAAAGGATAAAAAAGTGCCGGGTTCCAAAAGATTATTGTACCTTTGCGCCGCTAAAACTTCGGACGAATAGATGAAACATCACAGAAAAACGAGTCTGCTGCTTCTGCTGCTGGTTGTCACGCTGCTGAGCGACTGGGTTGGTTCCAGTGTCGGTAGCCAGCTGCAAGCGATCGTGCCTGGACAGAACCTGGCGCAAGTGTCTCGTTATGACGGATGGCACCACCTGATGAATGTGGGGCGTGAACGGCCGTTTGGCACGTTACTGAACACGCCTTCTTCATTCCATCGGTTAGGTTCTTCCCGCCCGGCGCGTCTGCTGCCCACACATGGCGGCAAACCGGGCCACTCCGCTGGCCGATGGGCAAAGAACTTTTCGTTTCATCCCTCTTTCTTCCTCCCGCTACGTTCCACCATCAACGCTCAATCGTTGTCGAGGACCGTTGCCTCGTCTCCGCGCCATTATTATGTGATAGCGCTGAGACGTCTTCTTTGTTAGTGAGTTACAATTGGGCAGGGCTTCACTCCTGCACTTCGTCTATTTTCAACTCATTAATAAAGAACAAATTATAAAATGGCAAATATCACACATTTGCAGATGAGCAAAGCCATCTGCGCCGATGCTCGTGTGAGCGTCAGCAAATCATTCTTTGGTCTTTTCACAAAGGCTGTTTATCGTACCACCAACAGCATAATCGATGCAGAAATCCTCGAATTCAGTACCGCCGACGGCGAGCGTCTGAAGCGCGTTCTGGAGTCTCCGCGTCCCAACCTGGCCGCTGCTGCTGCCGGCTTCCTGCCCAAGCCCATTGTCAATGGCAATTACATGGCAGAAGTCTGTGCTTCACGTGACGCTCATTTCGTGGCCGTCAGACTCTACCAATACGACCGCATGAACTATGAACCAGTGACCGCCCTCCTTGTCTTTGAAGGCGAGGAAGCACGCATCGTCCGTCAGCTGTTCTGATACTCTCAGGCCGTTTCGCTTTCACATGAAGGCGGAGCGGCCTTTCAGGCACAAAACCAAAAAACTCTTAAACATTTTTTCCACCTCATGTCTTTCACACCCGAAAACATTTTCTTTCTGGGCGCTGTTCTCATCTTGGCGAGCATCATCATCAGCAAGTGGGGCTACCGCTTTGGTGTGCCCACACTGCTTCTTTTTCTATTCACCGGAATGCTCTTTGGCAGTGACGGTCTGGGACTGGAATTCAGCAGCCACGAGGATGCACAACTAATCGGGATGCTCTCTCTGAGCGTCATCTTGTTCTCTGGGGGTATGGATACCAAGCGCCGTGATATCGAACCAGTTCTGGCTCAGGGTCTTGTCCTTTCCACGGTGGGCGTCATCCTGACCACAGGCATCACGGGGCTGCTCATCTTCTACCTGTCCCAGTGGACGCGCCTGGACATAGGTCTATCACTGCCCTTGTCCATGCTGCTGGCCGCCACGATGTCTTCCACAGACTCCGCATCGGTGTTCAATCTGCTTCGTTCCCAGGGAATCGGTCTGCAACACAACCTGCGGCCCACTCTGGAACTGGAAAGCGGCTCCAACGACCCTATGGCCTATGTGCTCACCATTGCGCTGGTGGATTCGATTGTCTCGGCGGGCGAGTTATCTCCGATGACCTTAGCCACCAAGATTGTGGGGCAACTGGCCGTGGGAGGGCTGCTGGGCTATCTCTTTGGCCGGGCACTGGTGTGGATGGTGAACCGCATCAATCTCCCCAATGCCGCCCTGTACCCGATCATGGTGCTGTGCTCCATCCTCATCATCTTCACCTTCACAGACATGTTGCAAGGTAATGGCTATCTGGCTGTTTATGTGTCTGGACTGGTGGCCGGCAACAGCCGTTTGTCCTACCGTCGTGAGACTAAGACTTTCATGCAGGGCATCACATGGCTGCTACAGATTGTGATGTTCCTCACGCTGGGGTTGCTGGTGAACCCCGGTGAGATGTTGCATGTGCTGCCGGTGGCCGCTGCCATTGGGGTTTTCATGATGTTCGTGGCCCGCCCCATCTCCGTGTTCCTTTGTCTGCAACCTTTCCATGTGCCTGCGAAGGCCAAGGTGTTCCTCTCCTGGGTAGGACTCCGTGGCGCTGTGCCTATCATCTTTGCCACCTATCCTGTCATTGCCGGCATTGAGGATGCAGACTTCCTCTTCAACGTCGTTTTCGTCATCACGCTACTGTCCCTATCCCTGCAGGGCACCACCATCACGGCCTGTGCACGCTGGCTGGGTCTGGCCACCCAGGAGCCACGTGAAGGTAACGAGTTTGGTCTGGAGCTGCCCGATGAGCTGGACTCTCAGCTCTCTGAACAGACGCTCACTGCCGCCGACCTTTCCGAAGGTAACCATCTGGCCGATATGCATTTTCCGCGGGGAACGCTTGTTATTATGATTAAACGGGCAGGCAGTTTCATCGTCCCCAACGGCACCCTGGAGCTGCGCGAGGGTGACATTCTCCTCACCATTGCACACCAGACGGGTTTGGGGAAATAATTATTGTCTAAGGTTTCTTGAAGAGGCATGCGAGTAAGCCCGAGTGCTGGTTCCTGGTTTCGAGGGTCTGAGTTGCTGTCGCGCGGGTACCTTATTATAAATGAAGTCAAAGATCGCTTGTGGGGGAGGCACCCGCCCTTGGGAGCTTCGCGTCTGGACGAATTGGCCCCTTCGTCTGGCCGCAAAGGGCTTTTCCACGGGACGCTGCGCGCTTAGCGTCGGGAGGAGAAGCTGTGAGGTGCGGGGTGTTCCTCTTTCACGGTGCGAAGTTACAATATTATTCTGAATCCACCAAATTATTTTGGAAAAAAAGCACGCAAAAAAGCACGGGGTGGAAAGCACACCGCTACACCGCTACACCGCTACATTTGCAAAAAGCAATTATCGGCTGCAAAAACGGGTGAAATCTGCTTTATATTTTATATATTATAATATTTATATTATAATATATAAAATATAAAATTTTGATGAAGGGAAATTGGGGCGGAATTGGCGAAAAACCAAATGTAGCGGTGTAGCGGTGTAGCGGTGTAGCGGCGTGTGCACATTGTTGATGACAGGACAATATGCACTAAGGTTTTTGATTTTCCTCCTGATTGTGAGGCTGTTGAAAAAAGCACATTGAATGAAAAAAAGATGTCAGAAAGTTTGGTAATTTGGAAAAAAAGTCGTATCTTTGCACCGTCAAACAACAACAGCGCGCATTTATTTGACATTCGCTCTTTGACTTATTGGGAAAACAAAACCTGCGAAGGACGGACGGGTAAAAGACACCCTCTCTATTTGGGAGAGTGCCTACGGTGAACGGCCCCCAATGACAGGTCTTTATGGTGAAAGAGACCGTTATTCACAAAGTTTATGATGGTGATTGCAACTTTTCACACTTCTTTTTCGTCTAAGACGTAAAGAAGCAGTACCTTTGCGCCCGATTTACGCAAACACTGCAAAGATTCAGGTTTCAAGATTCAGGTTTCAGGTTTCAAGATTCAGGTTTCAAGATTCAGGTTTCAGGTTTCAAGATTCAAGATTCAGGTTTCAGGTTTCAAGTTACAAGATACTATAGTGATTAAATTACGAAACGTTCATAAGACCTACGCCGGCGCCCAGCCGCTGCATGTGCTGAAAGGCATCGACCTCGACATTGCCGAGGGAGAGCTGGTCAGTATAATGGGTGCATCAGGTTCTGGCAAGAGCACCTTATTAAATATATTAGGCATCTTGGATGACTACGACGAGGGCGAGTACCATCTGGCCGGCACACTCATCAAGAACCTCAGCGAGACCCGTGCCGCCGAGTACCGCAACCGTATGATTGGTTTCATCTTCCAGAGCTTCAACCTCATCAGCTTCAAGACCGCCGTGGAGAATGTGGAACTGCCCCTGTTCTACCAAGGTGTCAGCAGGCGCAAACGTCACCAGATGGCCATGGACGAGCTGGAGAAGATGGGGCTCACAGACTGGGCTGCTCATTACCCCAACGAGATGTCGGGAGGACAGCGACAGCGTGTGGCCATCGCCCGTGCCCTGGTCACTCGTCCCCAAATCATCCTGGCCGATGAACCCACGGGAGCACTGGACTCCAAGACGGGTATAGAGGTGATGGAACTGCTCAAGCGACTGAACCGCGAGGAACACATCACCATGATTATCGTGACCCACGACCCCAATGTGGCAGCACAGACCAACCGCATAATCCGCATCAAGGATGGAGTTATTGAGTGAAATCTGGCAGACCACGCAGCGCAACAAATTGCGCACCTCGCTCACGGGATTCGCTGTGGCGTGGGGCATCTTCATGCTCATCGTGCTGCTGGGAGCCGGCAATGGGCTCATCAATGCACAGCAGGCCAACAGCGATGACTATGTGGACAACTCCATGATGGTCTTTGGCGGGATGACATCCAAGGCCTACGACGGTCTGAAGGAAGGACGCGACGTCCAATTGGACAACAACGACTTAAAGACCACACAGACCCGCTTCACCCAAAACATAGAAAAGGCCGGAGGCATCCTTTATGAGGGCGGTGCCACCATCACCTACGGAGAGAACTACGTCAGCAGTAGCCTGCGTGGAGTCTATCCCATTGATGCAGAAATCAATAAGACCAAACTGGTGGCAGGGCGCTTCATCAACGAAATAGATATCCGTGACCGCCGCAAGGTGCTGATTATCCCAGAGAACCAGGCCCGCGAACTGATTCCCCACAATCCTCGTGCCCTGCTGGGACAGACGGTGAAAGTGGGGCAGATGGCGTTCACCGTGATTGGGATAGAACAGGAGGACAAGAGCCGCATGAGCACAGATGTTCACATGCCTTTCACCACTGTGCAGGCCATCTATAACCGAGGTGACAAAATGAGGCGCATCGTCTTCACGTTCCATGGTTTAGAGACCGAGCAGGAGAACGAAGACTTCGAAAAGCGCTATCGTGCCACCATCAATCGCCAGCACCGCGCGGCACCCGACGACGAAGACGCCATCTGGATCTGGAACCGTTTCACCCAAGCCATGCAGATGGCGCAGGGAATGAATATTATCCGCACTGCGCTGTGGATAATCGGACTCTTCACCCTGCTGAGCGGCATCGTGGGTGTGTCCAATATCATGTTAATAACGGTACGCGAGCGCACTCGTGAGTTCGGCATCCGCAAAGCCATCGGGGCCTCGCCTGCCAGTATTCTGCGCATCATTATCACAGAGAGCATCGTGGTCACAGGCTTCTTCGGATACATCGGGATGCTTTTGGGGATCGGTGCCAACCTCTATATGGATGCCACCCTCGGCTCCAAGCCCATTGAGACGGGACTCTTCACCGCCACCGTCTTCGTGGATCCCACGGTGAGCCTCGGCACCTGCTTCGGTGTCACACTCGTCCTCATCATCGCTGGAACTATTGCAGGTCTCATGCCTGCCCTTAAAGCCGCCAAAATCAGACCCATAGAAGCGCTCCGCGCAGAATAATCATCAAAATGAAAATAGACCTCGACACCTATCACGAACTGCTGCAGACCCTCCTGCGCAACAAGACACGCTCCTTCCTCACGGGATTCGGTGTGTTCTGGGGCGTCTTCATGCTTGTGGCCCTGATGGGCGGCGGCGCTGGTATGAAGGAACTGCTGAACAATAACTTCGCGGGCTTTGCCACCAACTCTGCGATTATCTTTGAGCAGCAGACGACGAAACCCTATCACGGCTTCCGCAAGGGACGCTGGTGGACACTCACCACAGGAGATATGGATCGTCTGCGGGAACAGGTGCCGCAGTTGGATGTCATTTCACCCATCGCTTCCAAGTGGGGCGTGCAGGCTGTCAACGGCGAAAACAAGTTCAATGCCAATGTGAAAGGTCTCTTGCCAGAGTATGCCAAAGTGGAAGCCCCCACGCTGTTCTATGGCCGTTTCCTCAATGATATGGATATCGCCCAGCAGCGCAAGGTCTGTGTGATAGGAAAGCGCGTGTATAAGACACTCTTCCCCAAGGGCGGCGACCCCTGTGGACAGATGATCCGGCTGGATTCGGCCTACTACACCGTGATCGGTGTGGATTACAAAGAGAGCAACATGAATATCAATGGCTCCTCAGACGAGGCCATTTCCATTCCTCTCTCGCTCATGCAGCGGGCGTTCAATATGGGACAGAGTATAGATCTCATCGCGATTACAGCCCGCCCCGGCGTTGCCATCAGTGACATCACTCCCCGAATTCGGGAGGTCATTGCCCGTGGACACGATATTGACCCCACCGACGAGAAAGCCGTCACGGTCTTCAACACCGAAGTGCTCTTTGGCCTCTTGGACAGTCTCTTCTCGGGCGTGGATCTGCTCATCTGGCTCGTGGGAATCGGAACGCTGTTGGCAGGCGCCATTGGCGTGTCCAACATCATGATGGTCACCGTGAAAGAGCGCACGACGGAGATTGGAATCCGACGGGCCATAGGCGCCACGCCACGAGTGATACTCTCGCAGATTATCTCCGAGAGTATCCTTCTGACGGCTGTCTCTGGAATGAGTGGTATCGTTTTTGCCGTCCTCATTCTTCAGATGATGGAGATGGGTTTCACAGAGGACGGCATTGTTAAGAGTCATTTCCAAGTCTCCTTCTGGACTGCCATCGGTGCCGCAGTGCTCCTGGCTGCCCTCGGTGTCCTTGCCGGACTGGCACCTGCCGGCAGGGCAATGTCCATTAAACCAGTAGATGCCATGAGAGAAGAATAAATATGATAATCAACCCCCTCAATAAAGATGAAAAAGTTTTTTCGCTTGTTTTTTTCGGCCCTTGCGGTTGTTCTCTTTGTCGGAACCTTCGTGTTCCTCTATATCAACTCACTTCCCAAACCAGTGAGCTATGAAACACTGTCGCCCACTGTCATGGACCTGCGCAAGACCACGGTGGTCACAGGAAAGATTGAACCGCGTGACGAGGTGGCCGTGAAACCACAGATTAGCGGCATCATCACCGAACTGCTGAAGGAAGCAGGTCAGCGCGTGCAGGCCGGTGAAGTCATTGCCAAACTGAAAGTGATACCCGATATGAATCAGCTGGCTTCTGCCGAGAGCCGCGTGCGCCTTTCCCGCTTGAACCTGGATCAGGCCAAGACGGATTATGAGCGCCAGAAGAGCCTCTATGACAAAGGTTTGATTTCTGCCAACGACTACGAGAAAGTGCGCCAGACCTATAACCAGGCTCGCGAGGAAGCCACTATCGCACAGGAACAGTTGGAACTGACCCGTGACGGTGTCTCCGCCAGCAACGCCAACAGCAGTAACACCCTCGTCCGCAGCACCATCAGCGGCATCATCCTGGATATCCCAGTGAAGGTGGGTAATTCCGTGATACTCAGCAACACCTTCAATGACGGTACCACCATCGCTTCTGTGGCAGACATGAGTAACCTCATTTTCAGAGGCAATATTGACGAGACAGAAGTGGGACGCCTCACGGCCGGAATGCCCATGCAAATCACCATTGGTGCCCTGCAAGACCTGAACTTCACTGCTGCCCTGGAGTATATCAGTCCGAAGGCCACAGCCACCACCGGCGGTGCCAACCAGTTTGAAATCAAGGCTGCTGTGCATGTTCCTGCTGATTCCATTGGAGGGAAAGCACCTCTGATTCGCAGCGGTTACAGCGCTACGGCCAATATCGTCCTGGAAGAAGCGCCGCATGTGCTCACCATCCCAGAGGCAGCCATCGAGTTCAGTGGCGACAGCACCTTTGTCTATGTACTCCAGAATCCGAAGGCAAAGGAGCCCACCTACGAGCGTCGCGAAGTGAAGACCGGCCTCTCAGACGGCATCAATATAGAAATCAAGAAAGGCCTGAAGGAGGACGAGACCGTACGTGGCAGCGTCATCGTCAAGGACACCGAGAAGTAACTATTTCTTCCGGCGTGAAAGGATAAAAGTGACGATGCAGGTCAGGGTGATGACACCAGCCAGCAGCAGAGAAGTCAGCTCTGGAAGGCCGCAAATGGTGGGGGAGACGAAGAAGAAGTCACTCACCACCATTGTCATGAAGATCGCGGGCAGGAGCGTGACCACATATAATATATGTACGCGCGAGAGATAGACGGTGCAAACCCATAGGGTGACAGCCGCCATCAGCTGCGTGCCCCAAGCCACGTACTGCCACACGGTGCTGAAACCGCTGGGGTTGCCTATCTGCCAGGCTAACAACGCGATACCTGCAGCAAAGACAGGAAGGCTGAGCAGCAGACGGTCACGGGCACGGGTTTGTTTCAGGCCCAGGGATTCTGAGAGGATGAGACGAGCCGTACGGAAACTGCTGCCACCAGTAGTGATGGGAGCAGCCACGACACCTAACAAGGCCAAAATGCTACCGGCTATTCCAAGCCAAGAGGAACAGATGGTGGTGACGACGGTGGGGGCATCGAAGAACTGAATGAGCGTGCGACCATCTCCTGCATGCAGCAGGCCGTCGGCTCCAGCGGTGAACTGCTGCACCACTTCTGGCGTACAGACGTCACGCCAGCCGTCGGCAAAGAAGAAATAGCTGGAAATCGTTGCCCAGACCAGCGCCACCAACCCCTCGGTAACCATGGCACCATAAAAGATGGGGCGGCCCTGACGTTCGCTCTTCATGCATCGTGCCATCATGGGAGACTGTGTGGCGTGGAATCCGCTGACAGCACCGCAGGCGATGGTCACGAAAAGGGCAGGGAAGAGGGGCTGTTTCAGTCCCAGACGCTCGGCTCCCCAGTTGCCCAAACCGTCCCAAACCTCAGGCAGAACTGGCTGCTTGACAAGCAGCACCGCACCAATGGCGACAACCATGAAAAGCATGGAAAGCGCAAAAGCGGGATAGACTTTTCCGATGACTTTGTCAATGGGCATCATGGTCGTGGCCACGTAGTAGATGAAGATGAGCACCACCCACATCATTTTCTCGCCCCAGATACCACTGAGAATGAGGGCTGGGCAATAGACAAAGAATGCTCCCACCAGCATCATCATCAGCATGGTGAAGAATATGAGGGCTTTGCGGGCAGTGCCGCCCAGGTAAAGACCCGTGAGTTCTGCCAGACCGCAACCGTCATGACGCAGGGACAACATACCGCTGAGATAATCATGCACGGCACCGCCAAAAATGCAACCAAAAACAATCCACAGATAGGCGGCAGGACCGAACCACATACCCATAATGGCTCCGAAAATGGGACCAGTGCCAGCTATATTCAGGAACTGAATCATGAAGATGCGCCAGGACGGCAACACGATATAATCCACCTTGTCCGCCTTGCGGATAGCAGGTGTCTCACGGTCGTCGGGACCAAAGATGCGTTCCACCACACGGCCATAAATCAGGTAGCCCACAAACAAGGCTACCACACTCAATGTAAAACTGATCATTGTCTTTACCTTTTTATTTTAATTGCTTTCTTTTCTCGTTTTCGGCCGCAAAGGTATGCATTTTTCTTCGTTTTAACGACTTTTTACGCGAAAGATTTGGCCAACTCGCGGAAAAGCAGTAATTTTGTACGCTTTTTAGGGGCAAGAAACCCATAAATGCCCTTATTTGCCCCAGATTTGCCCTCTACGGGCTTCTATGGAAAAAGCCAAAAGGAAAAGAATTGACAAATTTATAAAGAATGCAAGACTCAGAAGACAGAATTATCAAAGTGGATATCGAGCGTGAGATGCGAAGCTCGTTTCTCGATTACTCGATGTCCGTCATCGTAGCCCGTGCGTTGCCCGATGCTCGCGACGGCTTCAAACCCGTGCACCGTCGCATCCTCTATGGTATGCGCGTGGACGGCAACACTCATGATCATGATTATCGCAAGTGCGCCCGCACTGTGGGTAATGTGCTTGGTCACTACCACCCACACGGAGACTCCAGCGTCTATTTCGCCATGGTTCGTCTGGCTCAGGACTGGAACATGCGCTATACGCTGGTGGATGGACAAGGCAACTTCGGCAGCGTCGATGGCGACTCTCCGGCTGCCATGCGTTATACCGAGGCCCGTCTTTCCCAGATTGGTGAAGCTATGATGCAAGACTTGGAAAAAGAGACTGTGGATATGGTGGACAACTTCGATGGCAAGGAGAAAGAGCCCAGCGTGATGCCAACGCTCATTCCGAACCTCTTGGTGAACGGTGCCACAGGTATCGCCGTGGGTATGGCCACGAATATCCCAACACATAACCTCAGTGAAGCGATTGATGCCAGTATCGCATACATTGATAATCCTGATATCGATGTGGCTGGTCTCATGCAGTATATCCCTGCTCCCGACTTCCCAACAGGTGCTTATATTTATGGTATGCAAGGCGTGCGTGACGCCTACGAGACAGGTCGTGGTCGCATCGTGATGCGTGCCAAAGCCGAGATTGAACCGGGCGAGTTGCATGACAAAATCATCGTTCGTGAGATTCCCTACGGTGTCAACAAGGCAGAATTGATTAAAGACATTGCCGATCTGGTCAACGAGCACAAGATTGAAGGTATCAGCAATGCCAACGATGAGAGCGACCGTGAAGGTATGCGCATCGTGATCGATGTGAAGCGTGACTTCAACGCTAATGTCGTTCTGAATAAGCTCTTCAAACTGACGCAGTTGCAGACATCTTTCTCTGTGAACTCCATTGCCCTGGTCAACGGTCGTCCAAAACTCATGACCCTGCGTGACATGATCAAGTGTTTCGTGGACCACCGTCACGACGTCACCATACGTCGCACAGAATATGACAAGCGCAAGGCAGAAGAGCGTGCTCACATCCTTGAAGGTCTCATCATTGCCTCCGACAACATCGACGAGGTGGTGCAGATCATCAAGACCAGCAAGACGCCCGAAGAAGCCCGCAAGCGTCTGGAACAGCGCTTCAACCTGGACGAGGTTCAGTCAAGGGCCATTGTGGATATGCGTCTGGCACAACTCACAGGCCTGCAGCAGGAAAAGCTCCACGCTGAATACGACGAGCTGATGAAGAAGATTGAATATTACAATCAGATTCTCACTGATGACAACCTCTGTTGGAAGGTCATTAAGGACGAACTGCTGGAAGTCAAGGAGAAGTTTGGCGATGCCCGTCGCAGCGAGATTGTCTATTCAAGTGAAGAGTTCAATCCAGAGGACTTCTACTCTGATGATGAGGTGGTTATCACCATCTCTCACATGGGCTACATCAAGCGCACTCCGCTCGCAGAGTTCCGCGCTCAGGGCCGAGGCGGTATCGGTGTGAAGGGTTCTTCCACACGTGATGCCGACTTCATCGAGTACATCTATCGTGCCACGATGCACAACACCATGCTGTTCTTCACACGCAAGGGCCGCTGCTACTGGTTGAAGGTCTATGATATTCCAGAGGGTAACAAGGTCAGCAAGGGTCGTGCCATTCAGAACATGCTGAATATCGAACCCGACGATGCTGTCAACGCTTGCCTCTACATCAAGAAGCTGAACGACAAGGACTTCAACGAGTCCCACTATGTGCTCTTCTGCACACAGAACGGAACCATCAAGAAGACCAGCCTTGCTGATTACAGCCGTCCGCGCACCAATGGTGTGAACGCCATTAACATCGTGGAGGGCGACCGCGTCGTGGATGTGGCTCTGACCAACGGCGAGAACGAAGTCATCATTGCCAGCAGACAGGGACGCGCCGTTCGCTTCAACGAGAGCACTGTCCGTGCAATGGGCCGCACCGCTACTGGCGTTCGCGGCATCACCCTGGAAGGTGAAGGCAACGAAGTCGTGGGTATGGTGGTCATTGACAAACCCGAGGAAGAAACCATCCTCGTGGTTTCGGAGCGTGGCTTCGGCAAGCGTTCCGACGTGCAGGACTACCGCATTACCAACCGTGGCGGTAAAGGTGTCATCACCTTGGCCGTGACAGAAAAGACCGGTCAGCTGACTGCCATCAAGAGCGTGACCAATGATGAAGACCTGATGATCATCAACAAGTCTGGCATCACACTGCGTCTGCACTTGGAAAGCATTAAGATTCAGGGCAGAGCCACCCAGGGCGTGAAACTCATTGAGCTGCAGAAACGCAACGACATGATTGCCAACGTCTGCGTGGTTCCCACAGAAGATGATGAGGAAGATCTGCCCGAAGACGCCCGTGCCAGTGAACTTCCCGAACCCACTCAACTGTCGGACGGCCAGACCATTACGCTTGACCGTGACGATCAACAATAAACCAACGGCCCTGTGACTTGTCTAATCAATTGGAAAAGGACGAGCACAGGGCCCGTTCATCATTCAAGAAATAGAAACCCTTATTAACAAACTACAATTATGAAAAAGATTTTATGTGCAATGGCACTGCTGACGGTGACTGTCTCACTGGCAGCTCAAGACAAGATTGTCCGCAGGGCACGTGTCAACCTGGAAGAGATCCAAAACTTCATGGCCGACAAGGAGCGCAAGCCCAAGGACACCGAAAAGATGCTGGCTATGATGGATGAGACAATGGCAATGATTACGCCCACGCTCACCAGCCCCGAGACCAAGAAGGAACTGGCCAACGCCTGGGATATCAAGGCAAAGCTCCACATGTTCATCTTCAGCCCCCTGCTGGACAAGGTGATTGCCCACGAGCCCACAGACACCGCCAAGTTGGCAGAAGAGATTTATGCCGCATTGGACGCCAAAGAGCAGTCTTATCTGGCAGAGAAGGATTCCAAGGAGCCCCGGTTCAAGGTGGCCAACCAGTTGGATGTTATCAAGTTCCGTCCCTACGTAGCCTACTGCGGACAGATGTTCTTCCAGAACGGACAGCATGCTAAGGCCATGGACGCTTTCAAGCGCTGGCTGGATTACCCCAAGACTTATACCATCTTGGAGGATAATGCTGCCGCTTTGGCTGCTGACGAGCAGACGCCACAGATCGCTTATTTCACCTGTCTGGCTGCTTACTTTGCCAAGGACTACAAGAGCCTCTTTGAGATTATGCCGCAGGCTAAGGCCTATACAAAGGAAAAGGACCAGATTAACCAGCTTCTGCTCACGGCCTACATCGAACAAGGTGACACCGTCAACTGGATGAAGACCGGTCGCGAAATCGTGATGGAAGACCCCAATGGTAACGAGGCTATTGCCCAGAACCTCATGGCCTACTATTTCAACAAGTCCGACAGCAAGGGCGCTCTGGCCTTCACAGAGGAACTGCTGGCAGTTAACCCCAATAGCAAAATCGGTAACTATGCCAAGGGACTGGTCTTCATGAATGACCACAAATATGCAGACGCCATCACCTTCTTCCAGAAGACGATTGACGCAGACCCCGAGTTCTCCGATGCCTACTACAATGCCGGCGTGTGCTACTCCAACATTGGTTATGACATGAACGATGCCCTCACTGGCAAGAAGATGACTCCTGCACAGCAGAAGGTGGAAATCGACAAGGTCAAGGACGAATATGCCAAGGCCGAACCCTTCTTCCTCAAGGTGAAGGAACTGGAACCCACCAACACCCACAAGTGGGCCAGCCGCCTTGCCACCGTCTATTACATCCTTGGCAACAAGGACAAGCAGAAGGAGATGGAATCCCTCCTGGGAGAATAGTTTTTTTCTCATAATTAATAGTTTTTTGAGTGCTGGCGGGGCTTTTTTACCCCGTCAGCACGTTTTTATGCCCTTTTTCATGGGTTAGTAACAAGAATTAACTTACCTTTTTTTGTCACGCGCGCGAGAAAGACTACCTTTGCAGGCAAATACGCAAAATAATGAAAAAAGCTGTTATCATCATGCTCGCCTTCATCACGCTGCCAGTCTTCTCGGCAAGCGTCATCAGACAGGCGAAAGAAGCACTCAAGAAGAAGCAGAACCTGGAGCAGACGGCAAAGAGTCTTCTGGAAGAAGCCATCAAACCGGGAACGCCCCAGAAGGACCGCATCGAGTGTTACCAACTGGCCGCAGAGTGCGCCCAGCGCATCAACGATGCCGAAAACATGAAGCTCTACCTCAAGCAGGCCTACGACACCACCAAGTTCTTCAATGCCATCGCAGACATTTATGACCGGGTCTATAAGGCAGACAGCATTTCGGAGATGCCCGATGAGAAAGGAAAAATCCAGAATTCCAACCGCAAGCGTAACCGCGAGTATCTGCTGGATTATCGCACCAACCTCCTTGCCGGAGCCAATTGGTTCTATCGCAGAAACCAGTACCCAAAGGCCTACCAGTTCTTTGGCACCTACATCGATGCCGCCTCTCATCCCATCTTTGAGAAGGATCAATTCCTCCAGAACGACACCATGATCCCAATGGCTGCCTATCTGGCTGTGGTCTCTGCACAAGCCACCAATAATCCTGATGGCATCATCAAATATGCCAAATTGGCCAAGCAGGCTGGAATGAAGAGTCATCTCGTACAGGAGTATCTCGCCAAAGCGTGGGAGGCCAAGAAAGACACCGCTCAATGGGAAGAAACGCTCTGGCAGGGACTGTCCAACTATCCTTTCCATTCCTATTTCTTCACCAACCTCTTGGATCACATGGTGCTCACGGGACATCTGGAACAGGGACTGGCTGTGGTGGATTCCATGATTCACCTGCATGATGACCAGCCGCTTTATTGGTACGCCAAGAGCCTCATTCAGTTGAAGTTGCAGAGAGACTCTGACGCCATCAAGACTTGTGATGCCTGCATCGCTATGGATTCCACCTTCACAGATGCTTACTACAACAAAGGCATTGCAGCCCTCAATCTGGCTGTCATCGCCACAGAGAATGCCTGCACAGAAATAGGCAACCCGCAGACAGCCAAGGACTTGGAGACCATCCGTGGCTATTATCTTCTGGCCAAGGAACCCATGGAACGTGTCCGCAGGGACCAGCCGGAGAACAAGGAACGCTGGGCAGCTCCGCTCTATCGGATTTACCTGAACCTGAATATGGGCAAGGAATTTGAAGAGATGGAAGAGATCGTCAACAGCCAGTAGCCGTTCACTCACTCTTTTCGCATGAAGACACGCGTTCTGCCTTTCCTCTTTATCTTGGCGGCCTGCACAGGCGGCCGCACGGAAATGGCTGAACGTCAGGTGGATTCGCTCAATGAGTGTGCGCGCTCCTGGCAGTATCGCGACATCGATTCACTCCGTGCTAAAGCCACGACCGCCCTTCATCGAGCACGTGAGATTCATTACACCGACGGAGAGGCGGCAGCCCTCAACTGCCTGATGGCAGAGCGTTTCCAGCAGATGGACTTTGACAGTGCGCTGGTGTTGGCCGATCAGGTCTCGGCCCTCACCCAGAACCAAGTGGAACTGCTGATAGCAGATGTCATGCGAATGCGCATTGCCCAGCGAACCAGTGACAACAGTGCTTTCTTCAAGCATCGTAGTTCTGCACTCCGTCGCGTTCGTCGCATTGCCGAGGAAGAACAGCAGCTGACACCCCAGATGGCCCGGCGCTTCAACTATGCTCGCAGTGACCTGCATATTGTGGCTTCCACCTATTTCTATTATGTGGATCAGCAGGAGCGTGCTTTGGACGAGATCCGTCAGGCCGAACCCTTCTGCACACTGCCAGGAGACACGGCTCAATGGCTGTATTATTGTTATATGCGTGGCTCTGGCGGTCTTTCAGATTACGCTTCTGCAGAGGAGGTTACCCGTAATGAGTTCGACTATCTCTTTAAGTGTTTCACCCTCGCCAAGAATCACGGTTATGCTTTCTTCCAGGCCAACGCCGAGCAGTCCTTGGCCACGCTTTTTGCCGACTCTGTGCGCAGAGCCATTGTCCACGCCTACAAACCCAATGCAGAAGATTATCTGCTGTCCATCTTTGAGCCGGAAAACACCGCTTTCAATATGGCCATCGCTGCGTTGAACCGTTTCACACGTTATGATGACCTTTATCAGGAGGCTTGTGCCCTCAGAACCTTGGGTGAGTTGTCTGTGGAAGCAGGGGAGTATGAGCAGGCCATAGACCACTTTGCGGCTGCGCTCTCTTGTGTGAACTTCCATCACCTTTGTTATTATGCTTCAGATCAGGTACTTGAGCCTGGTTCCACAAATCGTCTCTTGGCGCTTTATGAAGAGAATCCTGATAGCATTTCTGTGGAGCGCCGATGGATGGAAGCACCAGACGTCAAGACCATTCCTGAGTGGATAGCTGGTATCAGACAACAACTCTCTGTGGCTTTCAGCGCTTTTGATATGAAAGCCGAAAGTGACTATAACAGAAGCATTTACCTGGATTTGTTAGATGTCACACGTGAGGATGCAGAGCTGGAAAGTCGTTATCTGGAACTGCAGGAGGACAGCCGGCGACTGCGATGGGCATTGGTTTCTGTGGCGGTGTTGGCTGTGGCCATTGTCCTGCTGACTTGGTTCCTGCGCAGGGCTTGGCGGCATCGCAGTGAACAGCAGATGAGGCTGTTACGTCAGACTCTCCAGCGTTCTGTGGCCAATGCAGAACACCGTCAGCAACAATTGGACGAAGAACAGGAACAGCTTCACGAACAGCAATTGGCCACAGAACTGCGCATTCAACGGGATAAGCAACGCAATATAGAGAAACGCGCCAAGCTACAACTGGTGCATGGAATAACGCCGTTCCTGGATCGCATCATTCATGAAACCAACAAGATGCAGCGGACTGGACAAGTATCTCCAGACGCGCTCTCATACATCCATGAACTAACCGACCGCATCACTCAGTACAATGAGCTGCTGACGCGCTGGATACAGATGGAGCAGGGACAGCTCTCCCTCCAGCTGACGTCCTTTCCGCTGCAGTCGCTCTTTGATGTCATTGCCAAGAACCATTATGCCTTTGACCAGCAGCAACTGACCCTCAGCGTGCTGCCCACCACACTCTCCGTCAAAGCTGACCGCGCCCTTACGCTCTTCATGCTGAACACCTTAGCAGACAATGCCCGCAAGTTCACGCCTGCTGGAGGAACCGTCACCATCAGTGCCGCGGAAGGAGAATCAGAGGACGGACCGTTCGTGGAATTGT
The DNA here is from genome assembly GCA_017619335.1 of Bacteroidaceae bacterium. Classification (GTDB taxonomy): domain Bacteria; phylum Bacteroidota; class Bacteroidia; order Bacteroidales; family Bacteroidaceae; genus Physcousia. Next base: position 24,715 of record JAFZSP010000045.1, on the reverse strand, counting down.
CCGTTCAGGACACGGGCGTCGGTCTCTCTGCACAGGATGTTGACCTCATCCTGAACAATAAAGTCTATCATGCGGCATCAATTGGTTGTCTCACCAGTGAGACACATTTGTCTCACCAGTGGGACGAGTCTGTCTCACCAGTGAGACACGTTTGTCTCACCAATGAGACAAGTCCTAACGTCCAGTCTCTCAAGCCTGACAGTCCAGTTCCTGCAGTCGATGGATTTGGACAGAAGGGGTTTGGCTTCGGATTGATGAACTGCAAGGGCATCATTGAGAAGTACCGTAAGACGGGTAACCTCTTCCGAGTCTGTAAGTTAGGTATTGAAAGTCGGGTAGGTGAGGGCTCCCGTTTCTTCTTCCGCCTGCCCCGTGTGTTGTCCATGATTTGTCTCTGCCTGTTGTCCACAGTCACCCTTCCCTTCACTTCTTGGGCTACTTCACAAGAAACGACGTCCCCCCAAGCTGTTCACCGCCTTGCAGACTCCATCGCAGCCTGCAATCAGGCGGGCCGTTACACAGAAGCCCTTGCCTTTGCAGACTCTGCCTTTGCTGCCTATAGCGCTGATTTCCATCCCTGTAACACATCGGATAGCCCACAGCTCACCCTGCGTCCCTCTGCCGAGATACCAGCAGAAATCCTCTGGTGGCAGAACCATGAAGCAGCAGATTATGAGCTCCTTCTTACACTCCGGAATGAAGCCGCCGTCACAGCCCTCGCCCTTCACGACTGGCCCCTTTACCGTCATAACAACCACATCTACACCCGCTTATACAAGCTCGCCAACCAAGATGCTTCCTTGGAAACCTATTGTCAGCAGATAGAACGTTCCCACTCCAATACACGAGCCGCGCTGGTGCTGATTGTCCTGCTCGTTCTCCTCGGCCTTGCTGCCACGTGGTTCTTCTATTTCCGCCCACAACTGCGTTACCGTCAGACTGTTGCAGAGCTCCGTCGGCGACGTTATCGCCAGCTGATGGATGAGAAGGAGCATCGTCGTCAGGAGAAGGAACAGACCGTGGAACTGGCGGGAGATGAAGTGCGTCGCCGCCAGTTTGAAGAGGCACGCCTGCATGTGCAGAATCAGATTATTGACAACTGCCTCTCGTCCATCAAGCATGAGACGATGTACTATCCAGGCCGCATCCACCAACTCGTGCAGAAGATGATGAGTTCCTCTGTTGACGCATCGTCCTCTGAATCAGCGGATTCCTCTGCTCTGCTTTCCACCCTCTCAGAGACCGTTGCCTATTACAAGGAAATCTTCACCCTCCTCGCAGCTCAGGCCGACGCCCAGTCCGCTGCTGTCGCCTTCCGTCGTCACCGCATACCAGTTTCCACCCTCTTGGACATTGCTGCCCAGCGCTTTACAGCCAGAGTCACCAGAGTCTCTCCAGACGCCATCTTGACCCTCTTGCCGTCTGCTGCGGTGTCCGACCCCTCCAGCACCCTCGTCTTGGGAGACCCCGATCAGCTTTCCCTCCTGTTTGAATCCCTCTTTGAAGCAGCAGGGCCACACTCCCTGTCCCTCAGTGTCACCCTGGAAGACCGCTTCGCCCGCTTCACCCTTCATAATAAGGCAGTTACCCTTTCTCCAGAAGCCCTTCACGACTTCTTCACACCTCCCTCTGCCTCCATTCCTGCACTCATCGCCAAGCAAATCATACGTGAACACGACACCTTCCTCAGCCACCCTGGCTGCCGCATCAATGCAGAAGCCGCCCCTGAAGGGCACATCGTCTGGTTCACGCTCCCCATAGCTCCCATTAATTCCCATTAATTCCCATTTTCCATTGTCCATTATCCATTTTTCACTTTTCATTATTCATTATTCATTCAACTATATATGAATCCTTTCAAAGTCATCATCGTCGAGGACGTGAAACTCGAACTCAAAGGCACAGAAGAGATTTTCCGCACCGAAATCCCTGAGGCAGAAGTACTTGGTACAGCCATGAGCGAAAGCGAACTCTGGCCACTCATGCGTCAGCAGACGCCAGACCTGTTGCTGCTGGACCTCGGACTCGGAGGCAGCACCACCATTGGCGTGGATATCTGTCGGCAGGTGAGGGGCAAATATCCTGCCATGAAGATCCTGATTTTCACAGGTGAGATACTGAACGAACGCCTCTGGGTGGATGCTCTCCAGGCCGGAGCCGACGGCATCATTCTCAAGACAGGTGAACTCCTCACTCGCAACGACGTCCGTCTGGTGATGGATGGACGCCGCCTGGTCTTCAACCAACCCATTTTAGAGAAAATCGTGGCCCGCTTCAAGAAGAGCGTCGTCAGCGAGACCCGTCGCACAGACGCTGTCATCGATTACGACATTGATGAGTATGACGAGCGCTTCCTCCGCCATCTGGCACTGGGCTACACCAAGGACATGATTGCCTCGCTGCGTGGTATGCCCTTCGGAGTCAAGAGCTTGGAGAAGCGACAAGTGGACCTCATCAATCGTCTTTTCACAGAAAACGAACGCGCTGGGGTCAACGCCACCCGCTTGGTGGTACGTGCCCTGCAGCTGCATATCATTGACCTCGATCACCTGAAAGCTGATGACGAGTAACCCTTCCGATAGAGAGTTACGCTGGGCAGGACTGCTCGTGGCCGTCTTGCTGGCTGCTCTGGCGCTGCTTGCGGTGGCATCGTGGGCACTGGCGTCACTGGGCTTGTCTGTCGAGAGTCTCTTTTCCGATGAAAGCCTGCGCTGGCTCTTCAGCAGTCAGATGATAAACGCCGTAGTGCCTGTGGGTCAGTGGGTTCTGTTGGCGGCAGTGGTCGTGGGAGCCATTGGGTACAGCGGTTTGACTGCTCAGGTTCCTCGTCTGAACAATGCACTGGTGACCGCCTCACTCACCTTTGCGGCTTGCCTCGCGGTGCTCGCTCTGTTGTTCTTCGCCTCTGGGTCTCCGCTGCGCAGTGCCACAGGCCGACTCTTCCCCACACCTTTCCTCTCTGGATTCATTCGTGCGCTGGCTGTCTCTCTGATCCTGGCTGCTGCCGTTTATGGCGGCGTCTCTGGGAAGCTGCGCACTTGGCAGCACTATTTCTCGTTGCTCTTTATTGGTATTCAACGTTTTGCACCGTGGCTCGTGGTGTCGGTACTGGCTGCGCTGCTTTATCATATCTTCTGTTATGTTATCTGACAATTACCTCGATGAACTCAATCCTGCACAGCGCGAGGCCGTTCTTTACTGTGACGGTCCCTCGCTCGTCATTGCAGGAGCCGGCTCTGGCAAGACCCGCGTCCTCACCTATAAAATCGCTCATCTCCTGCGGTTAGGAATGAAACCCTGGAACATTCTCGCCCTCACTTTCACCAATAAGGCAGCCGACGAGATGAAGAGCCGCATCGCACGTCAAGTGGGAGAGGAGAGTGCCCAACGTCTGTGGATGGGAACTTTCCACAGCATCTTTGCACGCATACTCCGCATTGAGAATCAGAGCCTTGGCTTCTCCAGCAACTTCACCATCTATGACGCTGCCGACAGCAAAAGCCTGGTGAAAACCATCATCAAGGAGATGGGGCTGGATGATAAGACCTACAAGCCTGGCACCGTTCTCAGTCACATCTCTGCTGCCAAGAACCGCCTTGTGCTCCCGTCTGCCTACCAGCGTGATGCCCAACTCCAGAAGGCCGACCAAGTCAGCCGCATTCCTGCCACTGGAGAGATCTACACGCGTTATTGGAACCGCTGTCGGCAGGCCGATGCGCTGGACTTTGACGACATCTTGGTCTATACCTATTTATTATTTGCCAATTGTCCAGAGGTCTTGGCTCGTTATGAGGAACGCTTCCAGTATGTCCTCGTGGATGAGTATCAGGACACCAACTATGCCCAACACGCCATCGTCTGGCAACTGACCCAGCACCACCGCCACGTCTGCGTCGTGGGTGATGATGCACAGAGCATCTATTCCTTCCGAGGTGCCAACATCGATAACATCCTTACTTTCCAGCGTTTATATCAAGATGCCCGCCTCTTCAAACTGGAGCAGAACTATCGTTCCACCCAGACCATTGTGGAAGCAGCCAACAGCCTGATTCGTCATAATCGCGGTCAGATTCCCAAGGACATCTTCTCCAAGAAAGCGGTGGGACAACCCATACACATCTTTCAGTATTTCAGTGATTTGGAGGAAGCGGCTGGCGTGGCCAAGAAGATTCTGAACCTCAACCACTATGACCACATTTCCTGGAACGAGATAGCCATTCTCTATCGCACCAACGCCCAGAGCCGCACTTTTGAGGAAGCGTTCCGCAAGCAAGACATTCCCTATCGCATCTATGGTGGGCTCTCGTTCTATCAGCGCAAGGAAATCAAGGACATGATAGCCTATTTCCGTCTGGCCGTGAATCCCAACGATGAAGAAGCCCTGAAGCGTGTCATCAATTATCCTGCCCGAGGTATAGGGCAGACGACTGTGCAGAAAGTGCTGACAATGGCCACAGACAGGAGCGTCAGCGTATGGGAGATCCTCTCGCGGCCCACATTTTACAATCTGGATTTGAATCGCGGCACCATCGCCAAACTTGAGGCTTTCGTGCAGCTGATTGAGAGCTTCCGAGCAGACGTGATTACTGTGGATGCAGCCACGCTGGGCGCCAGAATAGCCAAGGAGAGTGGGGTGGTGGCCGACATTTTCCGAGGACGTGAGCCAGAAGACATTTCGCGTCAGGAGAACCTGCAGGAACTCTTGGACGGTATGCAGCAGTTCGTGGACGAGCGCCAGGAAGAAGAAGGCGATGGCAGAGTGCTGATGACCAATTACCTACAGGAGGTGTCGCTCATCAGTGACCTCGAAGAAAGTGATGACGACAGCGAGGAAAAACTCTCGCTGATGACCATTCACTCCGCCAAAGGCCTGGAATTCAAGGTCGTCTTCATCGTGGGAATGGAAGAGAATCTCTTCCCCAATCAGATGGCCGCCACTTCGCCACGTGAACTGGAAGAGGAACGCCGTTTGTTCTATGTGGCCCTCACTCGTGCAGAAGAGCAATGTTTCCTCACTTACGCGCAGAATCGCTATCGTTATGGAAAACAGGAATTTAGCGAACCCAGCAGTTTCCTCACGGAGATAGACAGTCGATATGTGGAGATGGATTCATCCTCTTCTTTCTCATCAAGAAGTCCGTTTTCTTCGCGAGAATCGCGTATTTCCGCCCAACCGTCGGCTCGCCCACAAATACGCGATTTTCAGAGGCCGTCAAACAGTTCAAGCTATTCCAGCTATCCCTCATCCAATTCCCAGCACGCCATCAGCACCACGCAACCGTCAGTGAGTCAGACACAAACCGCTGCCGGCACCCTTGTCGTTGGTTCGCGCATTGAGCACAGCCGCTTTGGTGCGGGAGAAGTCATCGCGCTCAATGGCACAGGCATTGATGCCAAAGCCACCGTCCGCTTCGATAATGTCGGCACCAAACAGCTCCTTCTCCGATTCGCCAAGTTCAACATCATCAAGTGACACTACACGCTACACTACTTGCTGTGCAACAGCAGATTAACGGAGCAAATTAGAGAGGACCGGCAGCCTCATCATGTGCTGTCGGTCCTCTCATAGTGTAGTCAAGAACCTTTACTGTCCGCCCGGCTCCCTCGCCCCCCTCTTTGAAAGAGAGGGGTCGGGGGTGAGTCTGTTTGGGCCGACCTTCCTTTACGGCTCCGGCGTCACGGGGGTGACATTGCCGGTATCATCCAGCTCCACGGTGATTTCGCCATCGAGGATGCCCTGCCACTCTTCGGGGGTGATGGAGCCTTCCTTGACCAGCTTATCGACAGCGGCCTGGACGGTGCGGCTGACGGTCTTGACGAAGGTCATGTTGGGACGCATACCGCAGAAGCGGCCACCCGGTGTGAAGCGGGCGTAGCAGTCCGTGATGTTGTCCCCGTCAAAGGCAGCAGCCGTCTTGGCGGCACGCTGAGCGATGGACAGGCTGATGACGCCGAGGTCGCCCAGCTCCACCTGGAAGCCCTTCTTGAGGTACTCGGCGATGCAGTCCACCATCTCGGTGATGACACCCACGATGACGCCTCGGGAATAGACACTCCCGTGCTCCTTGATGTGGGCGGCGAGCTGGTCCAGCTGGATCTTGCCGTTGTACTGAACGAAAGCGTAGGCCTTCTTGGGGTCGTTCTCGTTCATGGGGTTCTTGAGCATGGCGACGCTGTAGGGTACGCCCTGCACACTCTGAAGGTCAACGACCTTCTTGATCTGATTCTGATACTTTGCCATAGTTGTACAAAGATTTAAGGTTAATAAAAGAAGTAAAAGATCACTGCGGAGGGGTTCAGCCTTTCCTCAAGAAGGGTTAAGGGTTTCCCTGAGAGGGCTTAAGGGTTCCTTCATCAGGGCTTAAGGGTTCCCCCACTAAGGGTTAAGCCTTTCCGCCTCCGGGCTTAAGGGTTCCGTCACTTGAGCTTGGCCTCATTCGCGACTGAGTTTGGGCTCGCCTGCCTTTCTTCCTTAGCCGCTGCAAAGGTAGTGAAAATCTTTGAATTATGCAAATTTTTCTCCAACTTTTTTCAGAAAGAAGAGTGTTTTTTTGAAGGGAGGAGAAAGCGGTTATTGGAGGGTGATTGAGTGCTTGGAAAAGTGACCAGTGACCACTATGTCCGTTATGGTTGGGGAGGAGAATGGTTGTTTAGGTGGTGGTGTGTGGATGGTTGAGGTGGTCTTGAATGTGTACTTTTAATGTTTTATAGCCTATTCATAGGGGTAGAAGGAATAATATGTGAAAGATGTGGTTAAAAGTGACCAGAAAAGAGGAGAAAAAGAGGTGAAATATTGAATATAAGTAATTGATTATTAATTGTTTTTTGAATAACGGGATTATAGTTTTCTGACTTATCCATCAGGAGTTCAGAATAGACAATGGTCACTGGTCACTTTTGAAGCCGGTTTTTATTGTTTTATGGGTCTATTTTTGTCCTTTTTCATTGGATTTCAAATATTTTACCGGAATTAATGAGTTTTCTGGGCACAAAAATTAATATTTAGAAAGAAAGTCAAAAGTTTATTGCATCTTTTTTGGTCATTTCAATTATAATGCCTATCTTTGCGCCCAAATGAATAACGCTATGGATAACATGGAGGCATTTTTTACAAAAACCGTAACCGATTATATCGGTAATTTTCAGCGCCCGGAGCTTGCTACGCTTTGGGCTCAAGTTGTTAATGATAATATCCGCCCTTATTTGGCACCATTGACTGTCGGACGTAAATACGGCGGTATGATGCTGTGGGGGACGGTCATAGATGGAAGTCTGTTCTTAGGCATCCTGAAAAAAGGCATAGAGCATCAGACGGCTGCAGAGCTCTTGTATGCTGCATGTCCGGGATGCTTCGAGGATGTGGGCGTACTCAAGACCAGTATCGATAACTATTACAGAGAATCATTCTGGAAAACGAATTCTGAGAGCAAGGAGGAGACTCGTCAAATAATTCGGGAGAAGCTGAAGGCCTGTCTGCCTTCCCAAAAAGGATCAATTCATGTGGAGGCACCACTGGCGGAACATGCCTTCGCGATTGCTGAAAAGTTGGTGGATATTCAGTTCAACAGCAAGAGCAGTTTCGTGCGAAGGAATCCGGAGTACACGGCCTATGATACCTTTCGTGTAACCCCTGCCGTGTCCATAGAGACGTTCCCTGATCAGAAGGCAATCGCGAATAATGCCCCCTCATCGGTGGTGTCATTTGAGTGTGTGGATGATGGTGTATCGGAATCCCGCGTGGAGTTTTTCCACAGCAAATACAGTCCTTTTGCAGGTCGCCACCACCTTATTATTATTACGCGCGTGGGCTTCAAGTCCGACGAAGCAGAGCGGCTGTGCCGAGCCTACAATATGGGCCTGTGGATTGTCCGCTCGGACGGCAGCTATGAGCGCATTCTCTCGCGCAGTGTCAACGAGTATGCTGCCTTGCTGTCTGCCCGAAAGGCACTGTTCGGCGGGACTACGGTCAACCATGACGTTGTCTATGCCGACGGAGAGTTCATGACACTTCCGGAGTTGCTGGAGGATTGGGGGGTGCACATCAAGCCCGGTTTCATCCTCAAAGCACCGTATCTGTCTAAGGCGGATATCAAGTCCATCGCTTCTGACCATCTGCGGCTGATCGGTTACAAGGGCTATGGCTATACGGTTCAGGGCATAGAACGCTTGGCCGATGAATTTGGCTTCACCTGGAGCTGGGGACAACTGATGGAGCATCAGTTGGGCATCTGCAATTTTGATGAGAACAGAATCGTCATCAGCAATACTTTATATAATGATCCGCATCGCTTTCGTTTCGTTTTCATGCACGATGGTGGCCACTACATCTTGCAGAAGGACAGCGTAGGCCCGTTTATCCATGCATTTGGCGAGAGCAGGGAGACGCTCCTGACGTGCAATTTCCGTCGAGAAGAGCTGCGCTGGATGGAGTGGCAGGCCAACCAGTATGCACGCTATACACTGATGCCCGAAGAAATCATGATGAATCTCATCTGTGCGTGTTATGACGAGCGCATGTTAAGGCAGCACAGGCTCTACGTGGATGACCAACCGTGTAACCTCTTCGCCTACTACGAAGTCATGCACAAAATGTCCAGCATGGCAAACGTCTCCATGCAGGCTCTCCACTACAGACTCAAGGAGATGGAGTGGCTGGTGGACGAGCGCAAACCTCTGCAAATAGGGACCATCTGCGTCCCTGATGTCCCCTGGTGAGAGAAAACATCTCCCCTTGCCTTTGCCCCTTAAATGGTTAATTAAATATCATTGAAGGGGCAATTATATATCATTGGGCAGAATTATGTATCATTTGAGGTGGTATATCTGTGTTATATATCACTGAAAGCGCTTGTCCTTGACTGCTACGGCGAAAATGAGTAATTTTGTGTCGTTTAAATAGTTTTTTACTATGACACAGAAAATTATCACCTCCGCCAAGACACGCCAGGCGTGCATCAAGGCTCCCGAGTTCATCAACCCCCGTAAGGATTCTCCCCTGTTCCACCACAGCGACGGTCTCAGTATGCCGCCCGCCTTTCTGTGGCCCGCAGGACTCCGAGAACCCATCATGACTGCTCCCACGAGCTATCAGTTTGCCACCGCTGTGGCTTCGGTGCTTTCGCTCTGCGTCTATGCACCGCGGCTACGCATGAAGTACTGCTACGACTTGGTTCCCCACGCTGCCCTGCTGCAAGCCCTGTTCATGGCCGAGCAAAGTGGCAACAAAACCAAAATCGCCGGCGTCATCAAGATGCTCATGGACAAAATCTTCAAGCGCGACAAGGATGAACTATGGGCAGAGCAAGACTACGACGAGGTATGCCAGCGGCACCCTGACAACAAACCAACGCGCCCGCGCATTACAAAGATCAAACTCTCGCCCGTGGTCTCCCGAACAGAGCTTCTCAAACGTGTGAACGACATCGACCGCAAGTACGGCGACACGCTGACCCACCTGATGTACACCGATGAGATAGCGCTGGCCATAGACTCCAACAAACGCGAGTTCGGCAACAACCGCGTGGTCTTCCGCCAAGGCTACGACTACGGCAGCACCACCGACCAGGACTATGCAACCTCGCTCTCTGCAGATGTCGATTTCCGCGTGGTCATCATCTTCTTCGGCACGCCGGAGACCATGAAGCGCTACATGACCCGCGCCGAGATAGAGGCAGGCTCCATGACCCGCACCATCGTAGTGCACGTTCCCGACGAGGACGATGCACCCATGTTCCGACTCCTGACACCCGCAGAGCAAAAGTCCGTGGACAATGTTCTGGACACACTGCTCGGCAAGACCTACGTCAAGGTGCAGACAGAGCAGGGCGAGGAAGAGCACCTGGCAGAAGAAGAGTACATTGACCTCAGCTGGCTCGACCACGATGTCCGTAAATGGTGCGACCAGCGAAAGGAAGAATTCAGCAAGACCGGCAGCCGCGCACTGCGCGTGTGCTATCGCCGCAGCAGCGTCTCGGCATTCCGCTTCACAGGCCTCGTCGCCTACCTCTACCAGCTCGACGAGAACCGCCCCGCCAACTGGCAGAAGCTGTGCCGACAAATCTACAACTACATGGCCAACTACATCCTCGATACCATGCTCGCCGAGTACGGAGCCACCTACGAGGCCATCAAGGCCGAAGCCGAGAACGACAAGAACACCATCCAACCAAGCCTCTTCGATAGCTGCCCCGATGAGTTCAGCTACGACTTCATTGACCAACTCGTGGCAGAACGCGGCGGCACCAAACGCACCACGGAGTTCCTTAGCACGTGGAAGAAGAAGGGCTGGATTACGATGAGAATCGAGGATGAGGTGAAGATGTTCACCAAAACAGAGAAAGGCAAGGTTGTTCGCGGTGCTCGTAACAAGAAAGGAGGCGCAGCATGAATGAGTATGAATACAACAGCCTTCGCCAGCGCGCAATAGACAAGGACATGACGAAGGTTTGCAGGGATTTGGGCATAGAACTGGGCACTCGTGGCAAGTGGCGCGAGTGCCGCTGCCCCAACCCGCAGCACGAGGACTGTCACCCATCCTGCAAGGTGAATGTGAAGAAGAACCGCTTCAAGTGCTTCTCCTGCGGCTGCGGAGGAAACAACATCGACCTCGTTCGCCTCGTTCGCGGCTGCAGCTACATGGACGCCGTAGCGTGGCTGCTCGGCACCCATGCCCTTCTACTCACAAACACCACGAGACCCGCAGTTGTTCCAGAGAAGAAGGAGGAAACGGAGCAACTGGACATCAAATGGCTGCACTTGCTCGTCTCACCAAGAGAATACTACAGCTGTCTCTCGCAGTGGGCCAAGGACTTCCTTAATGAGCGACGCATCGACCCCAACCTTATCGATGCCAAGGGCATTGTGAGCATAGACCAACCCGTGGCAACCCAGCGCGGAAAACGCATCAGCAGCCAGGGCAACCCCTACACACCCAAGTTCTCTGCACCCGCACTGCTCTTCCCATACCGCGATGAGAACGACATCCTCATCAACCTCCAGGCGCGCCTCCAACACCCCGCGGAAGGCCAGCAGCGCTTCCACTTCCCGCCCGGCAGTCGCACCTCACTCTGGAACCCACGCGATGCCCTCACACTCCCCGACGGCGCAGACCTCTGGCTCTGTGAAGGCGTGAGCGATGCACTGGCACTACTCACCTCCGGACGTCCCGCCCTCGCACTCGCCTCAGCCACCAGCCTCACCCCCGAAGCCGCCGACTTCATCGCCCGACAGGCCAATCGCCTCCGCCTCCACATCTATCCCGACAACGATGACCCAGGCAGAGAACTATACAACCGCCTCCTGAAACTCTGCCCCGCCCTCCGCCGCCACGAACTCCCCGAAGGGTTCAAGGATTTCGGACAAGCATGGGCTGCAGGCGCAATAGATAAGAACTGTTAAAACAAGCTCCTATCTAACAGCATGATAATAACATAGTGGCAAGACCTATCAATCGAGTAGGAGGAAAATGAAATACGTTTCCTCCTTTTTCAGTATGCTCATGCCGAGCATACCAGAAAAAACCGCAAGACAAGCGTCCTGCGGTTATACATAATAATGTATGGAGTCCTCTTTATTTCACCATTACTTTCACGCTCCGTTCTCCCACCTTCACAATGACTGCCTCACCGCCTGCATTGACACTTATCCGCGTCTCACCCTCGTTGGCTGTTTCTGAAGTGATGAGTCTTCCACTGAGGTCAAAGACACTAATTGGTGTACCAGCAGGAGCACCGCTGACAACGATATCACCACCACTGGCAAAAACACGGACTGCAGCCATTCTGGTCGACTTCACATCTGAACCCTCCTGCTCGTATGCCACATACAGTTCTGCACTTTCTGCCATAGCCGGGGTTGTGAATTCGTTATCAGCTGTAAGCCAGCTGGTCACATCTGCTCCACGATAAGTAACAGAATGTACCTTCCATCCATCAACAGCCTCAAATCGAAGGGTGTATGCTTCGCCACGCTTGCATTTCAGCATAGTCTTTCCCTGTGCTGCATCAACTATTGACAGCCAAATTGGTTCACCATCTTCCATTTCAATTACATTAGCAAAGTACAGAGTCCAGCCCTTTTCTATATACTTATTTCGTGTTCCTGATGGAATGTACAGTGTACCCGAGTCCTTCAAATGTGAGGGAAAAGTTTTGCTGTCTATGAGGAAAGGAGAAACCATATGAGACGATACTGTCGTTAGGGAAGAATAATCATTACCATAGATCTGAACAAAGGCACTTGGCATACTTGTCAGAGAATTGGGAAGCTCAATACTCTTCAATCCATTGCAGCCCGCTAAAGCACCACCTCCAATTACTGTTATGCCTTCTGGAAACACAAGGGAAGACAAACTGCCACAGCCACTAAAAGTATAATCTTTTATGATTGTAACACTATTAGGAATCTCAATGGCTGTTAAGTTTATACAATTGGCAAACGATCCATAACCTATGGAGACAATACTATTTGGAATCGAAATGGTCTTTAAGCCAGCCCAACCAGCATATCTGTAATCCTCAATTTCTGTTTTTCCTTCAGTTATTTTGATTTCGGTAATTTCTTTATCTCCTATGTACAAGTGGTATGCGTAATTGAATCCAGATGGTGAATAATAGTTTTCTTCCACTGCTTTTTCAAATGTGATATTATTCCATGCATTTAAATCGCTAATATAGATAGACATCAGATTTTTACAGAGAAGAAAAGCATTAAAACCAATATGAGAAACACTACTTGGAATGACAAGAGATTTTAAACCTGTACAATTATCAAATGCAAATTCTGCAATACATTTGGTTCCGTCTTCAATTTCTATTCTTGAATCTTGAGGCATTGTTCCTTTATATTTATAAAGGACATGACCTAAGTATACAATTCCATCTGCATGGTTGTCAAACCATGCTGTATTTTCAAAAACATAAGCCCCCATCTTTTTTATATTTTCTCCCATGGAAATAGTGGCAAGTTTTTCACAGTTCCTAAAAGCCCACTCGCCGATGCTTGTTACGCTATTGGGGATTTTGATTGATGTTATGTTGCTGCAACCATAGAAGCCAGAATGCCCAATTCTTGACACGCCATTGGGTATTTCAATGGATGTCAAGCCGCTACATCCAACGAAAGAACAATTACCAATGTTGGCTATACTATTCGGGATAACTAATTCCTTTATTTCTTCACCATTCAAAAATAGATGATGAGCGTAGAAAAGTGGATTGGAATCAATATTTGAAAATGATATTTTGCACCACGAAGAAAGGTCTGATATGTGAACAGCAATCAAATTGTTACAATTATAAAAAGCGTTCTCTCCCAGAGTGCTCACATCTTTTGGAATTGTAATGGAGGTCAGACCACTGCAATTAGGAAATGCATAATCACCTATTTTGGTTACACTTTGAGGAATTTCAACGGAGGTTAAATCACTACAACCAACAAAAGCATAACGACCAATACAGGTCACACTATATTTAATATCATCATGTATAATTTCACTTGGAATAACGATTGCCCCAGAATAATATGAATAAAAGCATCCATCTCTTTTTTCTGAATAAGTTACGGTTGCAGTTCTTGTTTCTTTGTCAATATCATAAAAGATTCCATCTATTTGAACATCATACGCATTGACCACCTTAGGTAGCAGGGCCATAAGTAGAAGAAGTAATTGTTTCTTCATAATTGATTGAAATTTAGTTGTTAGTAATACGTTGATTATACACACAAAAAAGAAAACGTGGACAATTTACTTCGTCTACGTTTCTGAGGTATTGGGGAAAAACCTATAATGCTTAAACGAGTAAATGTCCACGCCATCAGCGTGAACTATCTACTTCAGTTCTTGCATTATTTCTTTCAATTCCCCAATTGTCAGAAACAAGAATCAAAAGTGGACGTTCAAATCCTTTATGTCCTTTTTTTATCTTAGCCCATAGGCGGAAAATGGTTAATGGTTAATGATTAATGGTGAATGGTTTATTGTTCTGTAAATAGTTGCTTCTTGAAATAATCAATGGCTTGTTTGAGAGGCTCCAAGTCATTCTTAATGATACTGAAGACTTCATCTGCATCCACTTCAAAATAGTGATGAGCCATTATGTCACGTGCCCCCATGACTTTTTTCCAATCGATAGTGGGATAAGTAGGCAGAAGCTGCTTTCCGGTAAGCTTGTCGAGAGTCTTTACTGCTTCACCCAAAGCGATGATAACCATACAGGCCGCATCGAGTTTCTCCATTCCAAATGGTGATAGAAGGAAATCATCTACGGTGTGAATCTGTACCGTCCGTTCTTGAAGGCGCGTAATCGCTATGTCTATGTTCTTCAAAGTCTCATAGACCATCTGCATCTGCTCAATAGACTCGAATTCCATACTTTTGGATTTGTTGTTTAAAGACTGGGTTCATATTCTCTCTCATGCGAACGACATCGACATGACACCCCAACAGCTCTTCCAGATACACCTTTACTCCTGCACGGTTGAACAGGTTGGGCACCATTTCCACGCACACATCAACATCGCTTCCCTCATGCTGCAGTCCTTTGGCAAGAGAGCCGAAGAGCATCATGGAGTGTACACCATAGTGCTCACCAAGATACTGGCGGGTACTACGTAATTTCTCTATTGTTTGCGTCTTATCTAACATTTTTCGCCACAAAAGTAGGAATAATGCGGGAACTGACAAAGAAAAAGAGGAAAAAAGTGAGGCTAAGAGGACAAAAAGAGAAAAAAATTAGTATTTGGAGTCCGAGATAATGGTGTCTGAAGCTCCAGCAACGGTTATTAAGCGGAGACCGCGCGGTCTTGGCGTAGAGGCAAACATTGTGAAAACAAGTTTTGCTCTCATACTTACATGGGCAAATCAACTTATTTATGGTATAAGGAGGCAAAATCGGTTTAAAAAAGTGCGATTTTTGCTTTTTTATGCTCATAGTGAGCCGGTAATTGGAAATTAATGCGTATTTTTGCACCGATTTAATATTTTTGGTAATTTCGTAAAAAGGAATAACATGAATATAGAACAAGTGCGAGAATACACATTGTCTCTCCCTGGCGTAACTGAAGACCAGGCATTTGGAGATGACATTCTCAACTTCCGCCTGGAAGGAAAGATTTTTGTTTGCCTATGGTTAGGTGGTGGCGAGCATGACATGCAAGATTCAGACCCAAGACTCGCCTTGAAACTGGCACCGGAAAGGAACGAGGAACTCAGGGAGAAATGCGCTGCTGTGACACCCGCCTGGCATTGGAACAAGAAGCATTGGAGCGACGTGTATTACGAGCGGCTGGAAGACTCACTGGTCAAGGATTGGATCAGAGAGTCATACCACCTCGTAGCTTCGAAGCTCCCGAAGATTGTACGACAAAAGTATAAATAACCCCAAAAGATATGAAAACAAGACACATCTTAGGCATTGCACTGCTTGCCGTAAGCACATTTATCTGTGCTCAGAGTTTAAGCCCAAGTACAAAATGGCATTGGGACAAAGGAACCATCGTCATTGACACCCCTACACGTCCTGCCGGTCAACAGTCAGCCTTGGGACTGACCGCTCCCAAGCTGGAGACCGTGAGAGTGGGATTTGCTGGCCTTGGCAGCCGCGGCCCTTGGGCAGTGAAAAGGTACTGCCACATACCGGGAGTGCAGATTGTTGCCCTCTGCGACTATCAAGAGGAACGTGCCAGAGATGCTCAGAAATACCTTAGGGAAGCAGGTCTGCCCCCAGCCGACATCTATAGCGGGAGTACGGGATACGTTGAGATGTGTAAGCGTAATGATATTGACCTTATATACGTGGTTACGGACTGGGACCATCATTTCCCCATAGCCAAGTGTGCATTGGAAAACGGCAAACATACAGCTATCGAGGTGCCGAGTGCTATGAACCTGGAACAGTGCTGGGAACTCATTGACCTGAGTGAGAAGAACCGTCTGCATTGTATGATGCTGGAGAACTGCTGCTATGACTATTACGAGATGTGTGCCCTGAACATGGCACAGCACGGTCTCTTTGGTGAGATTATCCGAGCTGAAGGTGCCTACATCCATACGCTGAACGAGGCAAACATCTGGAAGGGATACTGGCATAATCCTGACGGTTCTGACCCGGAAAACCTTCATTGGCGTTTGAAATACAATAAGGAAAACCGAGGCGATATCTATTCTACTCACGGCCTTGGTCCCGTTGCACAGGTTATGAACATTCATCGTGGCGACCGCATCAAGACCCTTATCGCGATGGATACCGAGAGCTTCTGTGGACGTGAAGGGTATAAGGATGTTACCGGCAAGGAATGTGACGACTTCCGTAATGGTGACCACACCACCACGCTCATGCGTACCGAGAAGGGTAAGGTGATAGAAATTCAGCACAACGTGATGAGCCCCCAACCCTATGACCGCTTGTACAAGCTGACGGGTATGAAGGGCTACTGCACCAAATACCCTGATCCTAAGATTTATATCAGCAAGAAGAGCGCCAGCGATATGGGGCTTGCCGAGATGGCTGGCAAGATATCCGGACATGATTTCCTACCAAAGGAGGAATATGATGCCCTGATGAAACAATACTACCATCCCATCCTGAAGAAGTTCGGCGAGCTGGGACGTGAGTTCGGTCATGGCGGAATGGACTATACGATGGATGCCCGCCTGGTGTATTGTCTGCAGAACGGACTTCCCTTGGATATCGATGTCTATGATTTGGCCGAATGGTGTGCCCTGGCCGAGTTGGGTGCCCTCAGCATGGACAACGGCTGCGCTGCGGTCTCTTTCCCCGACTTTACCCGTGGCGGATGGAACGAACAACAGGGTTTCCGCCATGCCTACGCCTCTCCAGAGGATGAGGCAGCTGCTGAAAAGGCAGCACGCGAAAGTACCGCCAGACAGAAGGAACTGGCAGTGAAGAAGAAACTCTGGGAGAAATATGACAAAAAGCTGTCCAGCCGCTGAGGAAGAACACGGATTAAAAGACAACAGAAAAAATGAACATCAGATTAGAACAACCACAAGACTATCGCGAAGTAGAAAACTTGACTCGCGAAGCATTCTGGAACGTCTATCGTCCGGGATGCACAGAGCATTATGT
Source organism: Bacteroidaceae bacterium (assembly GCA_017619335.1). Lineage (GTDB taxonomy): Bacteria > Bacteroidota > Bacteroidia > Bacteroidales > Bacteroidaceae > Physcousia. The sequence goes on along the minus strand of JAFZSP010000045.1, from coordinate 7,628 downwards.
GCTCAATCAGTTTAGAAACAATCCCGACTTCATCCCAGAATTGGATTTCGTGATGATAGAAGGCGAAAAGATCATCGGTCATGTGATGTTTTCCAAGGCCGAAATCATCTTGGATGATGGAACGGCCTTTCCTTCCTGGACTTTCGGCCCCATCAGCATTCATCCCGACTATAAGCGCAAAGGGTATGGTTTAAAATTGCTCCAGTATGCGTTGGAGAAAGCCCGGGAGATGGGTATCGGCCTGCTTCAGATGGAAGGAAACATTGAGTTCTACAAGCATGCAGGCTTTGACCTCGCCAGCAAGATGAATATCCACTACCATGCAGAGCCGAGGGAGTCGGAAGTTCCGTATTTCCTCGCCCAAGAATTGATTCCTGGCTATTGGGGCAACCGCGAGGGCACTTACTGTCCACCCAAGGGCTACTTCGTGGCTGACGAAAATCCTGAGGCTTTCGAGGCCTACGAAGCGACGTTCCCTAAGAAAGAAAAAGCTTTCCAAGAGGGGCAGTTACCTCAGTTCTGCCAGAGTTGCGGTATGCCCCTCACCAAGAATGAGGACTGCGGCACAAATGCAGATGGTAGCACAAACTATAACTACTGCCAATATTGCTATAAGGACGGCCATTTCCTGCAGGATTGCACGATGGACGAAATGATTGAGCATTGCTCGCAGTTCGTCGATGAAGTCAATAAGCAGATGCCAAAGCCCATGACAAAGGAGGAATACAAGGATATGATGCGAGGATTCTTCCCGATGCTTAAACGATGGAGAAGGTAAATATTGAAAAAATGCGTGTCCTATGCCGTTTAACATCTTTTGAAACAATTATCCGACTATGAAAACAAGAAGCTTCTGCCGTGTGTTATTTGCGGCTCTGCTTGTGACCGTCAGCGTGTCGCTATCTGCGGAGGACATCTGGCTTTGGCCCATTGAGGGAAAGAAGGCTGGCGAAGACATCCTCTACCGCCCACAGGACAACATCGGAGAGGAGTTCAACTTCGACAACCTCTTCATCGCGGCTCCCGAGGGAACGCGCGTGCTCTGTCCTGCAGATGCTGTGGTAGGGTTCTACACCCTCAACTACCATTTCACGCTCACCTCCTCCGCTAGCTTTGGAGCGGTGGACAAACCCTTCGATGAGGCCATAGCCGAAAGGAAAGCAGAATGGCGGGCGAATGGAATGGATGTCCGTGCCGTCTCCATCTTCATGGGACTCAATATCGGCGATAAGACACTATGGATTACCGGCCTGCACCGTGACGGCACCCTCCCTACCGGCACCCGGCTGAAACGAGGTGATGTGCTCGGAACTGTAGGCTACAGCTATCGTGCCATCTATGAGCCACACATCAGTTTGAGCGTTTCGAGCTATTCGAAAGCCGATGACCCCATGACGCCCTTCGGCCTTCGTTCCACTTTCCGCAAGCCTGAGCCTGTTCCGACCAAATTTCACCTGACCCGCGAGGAGGCGGTGGCCGATTATCAGCAGCTGGCAAGCAGTGTGAAGGAGATCTATCCTTCGTTGGATGACCTGATGACAGAGGCGGAGTACGATGCCTTCGTCGAGGAGCAGCTGGCTCGCATTCCCGCTGACGGTATCGCCCTGAAGGACTTCGCCAAACTCATCAAGGAATACAATGCGGTGATCCACGACTCGCACCTCAGCATCAGCTGCCGCGTGCCTACGAATCCGAAGGAGCAGACCAACGGCATGGGCTATTTCTATCCTCCCCTTTTCTTCGGACAGGTTGCCGTCAGCGACTCCTTGAATGATCACGCTTGCGTGGTGTTGATAGCAGACAGTGCCCACGCCGCATACGTGGGGCGCCGCATAGCTCGCATCGATGGGAAACCCGCCACCGATCTGATAACCATCACCCGCCGCAATTCCACTATCTACGATGCAGGCGTTACCTCCGTGGGCGACTATAACTCCTGCTTTTGGAATTCCATCGACTACGGCCTTGAATTAGGACTTCAGCCTAAGGGCAAAACCATTGTCTATGAGTTCGAAGACGGAGAACGCTTAGAAATGCCTTTAGCGAGTGGGTTCTTAGGGAATAGAAAGGACCGTGACAAGTGGTGGAATGCAAGGAAGACCAATCGGTATAAAAACAGTCAGTTCGGCATCCGTCTGCTCAACGACAGCGTGCTCTATATCGGCATCAGCACCTTCGGCCTCAGTCAGGTGGAATGTGACAGCGTGGTGGATGCCATCCATGCTGCCGAACGCGACAGCATACCATTCCTCATCTTTGATGTTCGCAATAACTATGGAGGCGCTCCTGACGTGCAAGCCCGCCTGACCCGCGCCCTGCTGGGACGTATCCCCGACCGTCCCCACACCAGCTACCTGAAGGTCAACGCTCCGCTCTTCAAGAGTCCCACCATGAACTGGCCCGAAGGCGATACCATATTCAAAGATTTTACTCCCGTGGAAGGCCGAAAAGGACTCTATCAGATGCACGACGAAGAGGACAACTCCGCCACATCCACCATCGACTCGCTGGGTTACAATGGCCGACTCTATGTCCTCATCGACAGCCGTTCCGCCTCCGCTTCGGCCTTCTTGGCTGGAGCCATCAAGCGCAACGACCGTGGCTACATTGTTGGCCGCGAGACCATGAGTGCTTACCACTGCGAGAACTGCGTCAAGTTCGCCAACATCTACCTCCCCAACAGCCAGTTCTCCGCCACAATTCCCATGGTGCGAGTGGTCATCGATGAGACCGTCAGCGACCGTCTGCCCGCCCTGCGCGGCGTTATCCCCGACTGCAACATTCCCATGAGCGAGGCTGAGTTCCACTACGACGGCGACTATATCCTCGACCGCACCCTACAGCTCATTGCCGACGGCACCTATCTCGACCTCCCCATTCCTGCGTCTTGTCAAGGATGGACGTTTCTCCCCTACGTCCTCGCTGCCCTCGTCATCCTCGCCCTCGTCATCCTCGCCCTCGTGCTTCGTCATCATAAAAGAAGTATGCCGTGAAGCTTAACGGAGCCAGCATCACCAACCCCGACTCCGCTGCCCTGAACTTGCTCAGCGTCACAGCCGCCACCAACAACGGCATCCATTCGGCTGACTACATCATATTCAACAAAGGTAATAACATTTACGTCAAATCAACAGCCAATCACGGCAGCAAGGGCATCTACACCTATTCTTTCAATCAGGAAAACGGGCCTGCTAACCGATACACACAAAGACATCCCCGTCAGCGAGGCAGTCTGTGTGTAGTTTTCCACAATTCGCATTCGATAAAACCACTAATATGATATGGAAATGAAAAAGTCTTTCATCATTGCCGCTGTCCTCATCAGCAGCCTCAGCGGTTCGTCTGTTAGTGCACAGACACCAACAGAGATTCCCGACTACAGTGCCTACATCCTTACGCCGCCTGCTCCCAAGACACCACGTATTAATAGCGCAAAGGTCTTCGGAGCCACACCCGGAGCTCCATTCTTCTATTGTATTGCCGCAACAGGCGAACGTCCGATGACCTTCGAGGCCACAGGACTGCCAAAGGGATTGAAGCTGGATAAACAGAGCGGTCACATCACAGGAAAAGTGAAGCGTGCCGGCACCTATCAGGTCAAGCTCTATGCCACCAACTCACTTGGACGGGCTGAGCGCGATTTGCGCATAGAGATAGGTAACACCATAGCCCTGACTCCGCCCATGGGTTGGAACTCCTGGAACTGCTGGGGCAGAAGCGTCAGCCAGGAGAAAGTGATGAGTTCCGCACGCGCTATGGTCGAGAAAGGACTTGTGAACTACGGATGGACTTACATCAATATCGATGACGGATGGCAGGGCATTCGTGGCGGCAAGTACAACGCCATACAGCCCAATGGCAAATTCCCCGCCATGCAGCAGCTGGCCGACTCGCTGCACGCCTGGGGCTTGAAGCTGGGCATCTACTCCGGCCCGTGGGTGGGCACCTACGCAGGGCACATCGGAAGCTATTCCGATAACCCCGATGGTACCTACGACTGGATCAAGGAGGGTAAGCACGACGAGAACTATCGCTACTTCCTGCCCGACGATAAGGAAGCCCGCAGACAACACTGGTACCTCGGCATGTATTCCTTCGCAGAGAACGATGCCCGTCAGTGGGCAGACTGGGGTGTCGATTACCTGAAATATGACTGGAATCCCAACGACTACTACCACACCACGGAGATGTGGGATGCTCTGCATGCCACAGGTCGCGACATCATCCTCAGCCTCTCCAACTCAGCGCCCTACGGTTCTGCTCCTGTCTGGCTGGAGAAGACCAACTGCTATCGCACTACAGGTGACATCCGCGACAACTGGGGGAACTTCTCTAAGATTGGCTTTGATGGTCAGGATATGTGGATTGCCTTCAATCGTCCCGGCCACTGGGCCGATGCCGACATGCTGGTTCTCGGAATGGTGGGGTGGGGACCTAACCTGCACTACACCCACCTGACGCCCGACGAGCAGTACACGCATATCTCTCTCTGGGCATTGCTGGCTTCTCCGATGCTCATCGGGTGCGACATGGCGCAGCTCGACCCGTTCACCATCAGCTTGCTTTGCAACAACGAGGTGAACGACATCAACCAAGACCCACTGGGCATTCAGGCTTATCCTCGCTACAGGAGCAAGGACTATGTCACATACGTCAAGCAACTCGAGGACGGCGCCATGGCTGTGGGCCTCTTCAATCTCACGGACAAGCCGCAGACCATAGGTTTCGTACCTCACTCCCTGGGTATGCGTGCTCCGCAAACCATCCGCGATGTATGGCGCCAGCAGGACCTCAAGACCATCGATGCCAAGGAACGTTTCGAAACTGAGGTGAACCCGCACGGCGTGGTGCTCTTGAAAGTCTATCCCGGCAACCCGCATCGCCGCATCGTGGAATCTGCACGCGGTGTAGAGCGGATTCTTCCGGCCACGCAAGAATGAATACAAGATGATGGAAACAGAACGGATACTATTGCGCCCTTTGGCAAACAATCCCATAGGATTTCGCCAAGTCCTACTACATATCTTTTCATAACTCCTATTTCACATATTTCTTGAAAAAGTTCCAAATCTCATCGCCTGTGTGGAGGTCCTCGGTATGTGTAGTATGCTTTCCGCCAACCACTTCGTAGAGCCACACATCACAACCGGTCGCACTCTCAGTGAAGCGATGCTTGATGACATAGTGGCCGTTCTCGCTGTTCAGACTCTCCACACGTTCGGTCTCTTCCTTTGTGCAACGGTTCTTGGACACCCAGTAACCGACGGCTAATGGCACAGTCATATAGGCACCCCATCCGCCTTTGTTTTCGAGGTCGCCCATCCATTCCGATGTGCGGTCTTCGGTGCCGTGTATCTCGAATAAGGGTATGGGCTTCGGGGCTTCCAGATCACGATACATCCACACCATCGTCAAGCCGGCAATGGGCGCCACCGCCTTGAATGTCTTCTGCTTGGAATAAGCCATCAGGTAGCACATCTCACCGCCGTTGGACATGCCTGTCAGGAAGGTGTTCTCACGGCTCAGATGGTATCGCTTCTGCACGTCAGCCGCCATTTTGCTGAGCGACTTCACATCATCCACCTTCCAACCCTCCTGAAACGGATAGCCCACATTCCAGCTGGGTTTTCCCTTCGGGTCTTTAAATCCCTGCGGGATGCACACGGCAAAGCCTTCACGCGAAGCTGTCTCCACCATCGGGTTCTTGCGATATATACCTCCACCATATCCATGCAGGTAAAAGACCAGCGGCGCATCGGCCTTTATCCCTTCTGGAAGGAAGATGTCAAACCGACGCATATAGCCATCGACTTTCACCGAGTCCTCCACAAACTGCTGCGCTTGAGCCATTGACCATTGGACCAAAAGCAAGAAAAGGATCAATTTGTTTTTCATCATATTACCAGTTAGTTAGTTTTAGGCTCCCTGTACTCTGAGGGGGTAACACCGAACATCTTCTTGAACTGGGTGGAGAAATAGCGGGGTGTGTTGAAGCCGACGCGCTCGGAGATTTCAACAATGGAGAGGTCAGTATCTGAGAGAAGGATGGCGGCACGTTTGAGACGGACGCTGCGGATGAAGTCATTGGGAGTGATGCCCAGCATGGTCTGCATGCGTTTGTAGAGGTTGGTGCGTCCGAGGGCCACATCACGGGCCAGTTGGTCAACGCTGTATTCGGTGTTGCAGAGGTTCTGTTCTATGGCTTTCAGGAGCTGCCCGACAAGCGCCTCTTCCTCGCTGTTGACACCAATCTTGGAGGCATCGATGCGTACATTTTCCACGAACTGATGGCGGGCTTGTTCGCGCAACTCAAAGAGTTGGTTGACACGCACCTCGGCCTCAGCTTCCAAACGAGCGCGCTTGCGTTTGAGGTAGTAATCAATAAGCCCGATGAACCCTATAAGGCCAATGAGGAAGTAGGCTGTCTTCATCCACCAAGTGAGCCACCAGGGCGGAAGGATCGTGAAAAGAACCTGCAGCAGTTCGCCCCATTCTCCACCATCCACAGCAGCTTGTGCTTCAAGAACATAATCCCCGGGTTGTAAAGCATTATAGGTGGCCGTGGCAAGTCCTTTCCCACTATTGTCGTAGAGCCAGTCGCGGTCGAGCCCTACAAGACGATAACGATAGCTGGTATGCTCTGGGGCGGCATAGTTAAGCGCAGAGAAGCGGAAGGTGAAGTAGTTCTGGGTGTGAGGGAATTTGAAAGTTGAGAGTTGAGAGTTGAGAGTTGAGAGCTGTCCGTTGACTTCGAAACCGACGAGACGGACGGGATATGAGGTGCTATCGGCAGCGAACCATTCTGGACGGAAGGTAACAATGCCCATCGTGTTCTGAACAAATACCAGACGGCCATCGTCCAATAGTCTTGCAGCCCGTTCGTCCATTGACACTTGTGGTACACCGTCAGCAGGACCGAGGTTTAATAATGAAAAATGAAGAGTGAAGAGTGAAGAATTTGCCCTGTCATTAAGGTCATGCGTTTCATTTTCAAGGATCTTGACCCTACTGATTCCGCTTGATGAACCTACCCATATATTCCCCTCCTTGTCTTCTACGAGACTACGAATGCAGTTGTTAGCAAGACCTTCTATTCTAACAGGTAACTTATATTTTTCACTTTTCACTTTTCCTTTTACACTTTCCGTTAGGAATAGTCCATTCTGCGTCCCTATCCATAGCCGTCCTTTATTGTCGAGTAGGGCGCAGTTGTATTTCTCTGTCCAATGTGCTATCTCGTTGGCAGGAGTGAACTCGCTGATGCTGTTTTGCTTGACATCAAGTATAAAAGCTCCGTTTTGGGAATACACCAACACCTCGTCTCTCGTCAGCGGACATGCTCCCACAATCCACCTGTACTTAGCATCTATCTGCGGCAGCTTCCTGTTTAGAACATCGAAAGTACGAGCTTCTGGGTTGAAGTAGCCGAGGTAGTTGCCGTTGTTGCATAGGAGCAATCGCCCGTCGTGGAGCTCTGTGATAAACACTATCCGATTATGTACGAATCCCGTGACATTATCCTGCCCATAACGCACAGCTTTGCTATCTGGGCACAAGAGGTCGGACTGCGAGCGGCAATAGAGTCCGTTCATTGTACATTGCCAAGCTCGTCCCTGAGAGTCCTGCAT
>JAFZSP010000044.1 GCA_017619335.1 Bacteroidaceae bacterium | reverse complement strand
GGTGGAGAACTTCCCCGGTTTCCCGGAAGGTATCGATGCCAACGAACTGATGGACAACCTGCGCAGTCAGGCCGAGCGCTTCGGATGCCTGTTCCGCGAGGCCACAGCCGTCAAGACCGACCTCTCTGCTGCTCCCTATCACCTCTGGTTCGATGACGACAGCGAAGTCACTTGTGACAGCCTCATCATCGCCACGGGAGCCTCTGCCAAGTACCTGGGACTCAGCGACGAAGAGAAATACCGCGGACAAGGCGTCTCGGCCTGTGCCACCTGTGACGGCTTCTTCTACCGCAAGAAGACCGTGGCTGTCGTGGGCGGAGGAGACACGGCCTGTGAGGAAGCGGCCTACCTTGCCGGACTTGCGGCAAAGGTCTATCTCATTGTGCGCAAACCTTATCTGCGCGCCACACAAATCATGCAGGAACGCGTGCTGAACAACCCGAAGATTGAAGTCCTCTTTGAGCACAACACCCTCGGCCTCTATGGTGAGAACGGCGTGGAAGGCGCCCACGTGGTCTATCGGAAAGGAGAAGCAGACGAGCGCCGTTATGACCTGCCCATTGACGGTTTCTTCCTGGCCATCGGCCACAAGCCCAACTCGGACATCTTCCGTCCCTGGGTGCAGACCGATGAAACAGGTTACATCCTCACCCAGGGCGACTCTCCCCGGACAGGCATTCCCGGGGTCTTCGCCGCTGGCGACGTGGCCGACCCGCACTATCGCCAAGCCGTCGTGGCTGCCGGCTCTGGAGCCAAAGCCGCCATCGAAGCCGAGCGCTACCTGGCCACCTTATAATAATAAAAACCTATTATTCACCTGATAACGGCCATGCTATGAATACTGAAATACCCAGTTTCAACGCCAGTATTTTAGAAAGCCTGAAAAAACACTGGGAGCTGGATGCTCTCAGCGACTATGGCGTCCAGACGTTCCACTATAAGGACGTAGCACGCGTCATTGAGAAGTTACATATCATCCTCGAAGCCTCCGGCGTACAGCACGGAGACAAAGTCGCCATCTGCGGCCGCAACAGTGCACGTTGGGGAATGGCTTTCCTGGCCACCCTCACCTACGGTGCCGTGGCTGTGCCCATCCTGCATGAGTTCCTGTCAGAGCAGATCCACGACATCGTGAACCACTCAGAGGCCAAGCTGCTGTTCGTGGGCGACATCGTGTGGCCCAAGCTTGATGCAGAGAAAATGCCTCATCTCGAAGGAATCTTCGGCAACTCCAACGAGGAATACACCTTGCTCGTAGGCCGCACGGACAAGGTGCGCCACGCCCGCGAGAACCTCAACCGCCTCTTCGGCGAGAAATATCCCAAGAACTTCCGCTCACACGACATCAGCTACTACATCGATTCCCCCGACGAGCTGGCGGTGCTCAACTACACCAGCGGCACGACCTCCAATTCCAAAGGTGTTATGCTTCCCTACCGCGCCCTGTGGAGCAACTGTGCCTTTGCCATAGACATGATGGGCAGGGAGATGAAAGCTGGAGACAACGTTATCTCAATGTTGCCGTTGGCTCACATGTACGGCCTGGCCTTTGAGTTCCTCTTTGAGTTCCTGCATGGCGTTCATGTATTCTTCCTGTCAAAGACACCGTCACCAGCCGTGCTGCTCGGTGCCTTTGCCGACATCAAGCCACGTCTCATCATTGCCGTGCCGCTGATTATCGAGAAAATCGTGCGCAAGGCCGTCTTGCCCAAGCTGCAGACCCCTGCCGTGAGATTAGCCTTGCATACCCCCTTCTTGCGCGAGCACGTCAAAGCCGAAGTCTGTCACAGGCTCCAGGCAGCCTTCGGAGGCAATTTCATAGAGATTGTCGTCGGCGGCGCAGCCTTCAGCCAGGATATCGAAGCCGTGCTCCACGACATCAACTTCAACTACACCGTCGGCTACGGCACCACCGAGTGCGCACCTCTCGTCAGCTATGCCCATTGGGACACCTTCAAGAGAGGCTCTTGCGGCCGGACCGTTCAACGTATGGAGGTGCGCGTGGACAGCCCCGACCCACAGAACATTATCGGAGAATTCTACGTGCGTGGAGCCAATGTCATGCTGGGCTACTACAAGAACGAAGAGGCCACCGCCGCCGTGCTCGACGAGGACGGTTGGTACCACACTGGCGACCTGGGCATCATCGATGCCGAGGGCAACATCTTCATCAAGGGACGTTCCAAGAACCTGCTCTTGGGAGCCAACGGCCAGAACATCTACCCCGAGGAAATCGAGGACAAGCTGGCATCGCTGCCATACGTCACGGAGTGCGTGGTCATCCAGAAGGGCGACAAGCTCTACGGTCTCGTCTATACCGACCCAGAAGACTTGAAGACTGACGGTCTCTCAGAGACCATGCTCCAAGCACAGATGGAGCAGAATCGCCAAGCTCTGAACCAGATGGTGCCGCCCTATGCCCGCCTACAAGCCATCAAACTCATGCACGAGGAGTTCGAGAAAACCCCCAAGCGCAGCATCAAGCGCTACAAGTACCTCAACTACCCCGTTTAAGGCGGTGAAATCTACTGGCAAGATTCGCCGTGACATCACGTTTGACGGCAGAATTTGTAACCTTATGGCGGACGAAGATGACAAAATGATGCATCTTCGCCCGCTTTCGGTAAAGAAAAACACCCGGAATGCAGGAAAATCAAAAAAAGTTGCTTGCCCGGCGTGACATTTCGGCTATTTGCGTCTATATATAGTAGAATGACAAACGAAGACAACATAATCATACAACGCATACGCAGCGGTGAGACAAAGGAGTTCGGTCTGCTGGTAAATCGCCACGGCCCTTCGCTCATGGTATTTGTCGGACGTCTCATCAAGCAGCAGGAGGATGTAGAGGATGTAGTGCAAAACACCTTCGTTGCTGCCTACGAGCACCTAAAAGAATACGACCCGCAGCGGGCATCGCTATCGACTTGGCTACAGCGCATCGCCTACCATGAAGCGTTGTACCATCTGCGGAAGCGAAAACGACAAGTGCTGCTGCCGATTGATGTAGGCGACGACGTTCCAGACGAGCTGCCAGAGACTACAACAGCAGAACAACTGGACGAGGCCATCCAAAAGCTACCTCCGGAAGACCAGATGCTCTTGCAACTCTACTACTTCGACCAACGTCCCCTAAAAGAAATAGCCTACATAACAAACGCATCGAGCATCTTTCTCACTCGTGAAGTATCGCGTCTGAGCAGCAAACTTCATCGAATACGTCAAAGACTTAGAATCATCTTAACACGCATAAATAATGAATAACGATAAAGACCTTTTCCATCAAGCCTTGCAGCGTCAGAACGAACGGTCCGCAATGATGAAGATGCCCGACGACATGGAGCAGCGGGTAATGGAGCATATAGAAACACACGGGGAGAAGCCCAAGTGCAACATCCTCCTGTTAGCATTGAGGGCCGTGGCATCAACCGCAGCTGCTATACTCATCGGACTTTTCTTGCATGTATATGAACCTACACAGAAGAACAGCAATGATCATAGCTATTATACAACCAACTGGACAGGAGGCAGCACGCTGAAGAATGTGTACATCAGCAATCTGCGACCCAACCAGAAATCATTTAGTTACATCCAATTAAAAAAGAAACTGTATGAAAAGAATTAGTCTATATTTTCTGCTCGTTGTAGCAGTATTGAGTTCGTGCCAGAATCAGAACATCAACATGCACACCGTCATTCACTCCGACGGGACTTGCGAGCGCATGGTCAGCTACAGTAATGTGATGACTAAAGAGCAAAGAGATTCTCTTTTAGGCGAACATTTGAATGGATGGTCTCAACCTATGCCAGAATGTCTGAACATTGATGCTTTCTGTAAGAGTTCTACAGAAGTTGGCGAGGGCGATACTGTAAAAACTACATTCACATGTCCATTCTCGTCTGTGGAAGAGATGTGCCAACAGACACCTCTACAACTGAATGGTGTTCGTCTGAAGTCAAGTGCCAAGTTGCATAAACGCTTCCGTTGGTTCTATACAGAATATTCATTCACGGAAACCTTTGCTTGTGTCGGCGATTCCTTCAAACTATCACCAGTCAACTATGCCGATGAGGACATTGTAAGCTATTGGTTCACGGGATATCCAAATATCGTTGAAGGTCTCAGCGGTGCAGAAACTATGTCGAAACTGAACGAGATTGAACCTCAAATCAACAAATGGCTGAACGAAAACTTTGTCAACCTGTGTTTTGACTATATCGTGAGCCACTACGACAGCATCTCCAATCCACCAGTCAGCCGCCAACGTTTTATTGAACTGAAAGACTCTCTTGTGAAGTTTGCAACAAATGGCAAAGATGACATTTTTGAAATACAGCCTGATAAAGTCTTTAAGGAGTTCTTCGGATATGATTCTTACGCCATGTTCTTTGATGAAGAAAACAACTGCGGAAAAGAACTTCAAAAAGCTTTTTCCGAGCGTTTGAATATCTTCTGGTTTAATGTTCCTTATACCCTCTCAATGCCAGGCACAATCACTGATGCAGGGACTGGCATCTGCAAGGACGGCATTGTCTATTATCCTCTAACAGGCGAACGGCTTATTCCTCACGATTATGTAATCTCTGCCAAGTCGAGAGTCACCAACATCTGGGCTTATATAGTGACGTTGCTTGTTATTCTTATTGCCATTGGTAGTTTTGCTTATGGCAAGAAGCTAAAATTGAAGAAGGATTAAATCGAATAGAATAATAACAAGAACGCTCGGCTTTGCCGCTTTGCTCTGCAAAAAAACATCATCACCGCACTGCTCGTCCTCAAATTGTACCCGAAAAGGTATAAAACGATTAAATATCGTTAATTTTATACCCTTTCGGGGCTTTTTGTTTGGTCGGATGAAAGATAATAAATAGTTTTGCACCCGAAAAGGTATAAATAGTATGGCAGAACTCACATTATCGCATACCGTGAAGACACTCCGAAAGGAGTATCACCTGACGCAGGAAGACCTGGCTTACAAGTCGGGTTTGGGGCTTCGCTTTGTCCGTGAGCTGGAACAGGGCAAACAAACATTACGCATGGACAAAGTGAACCAGTTACTTGATTTGTTTAACTACGAACTGACAGCTACGAAGAAATGAGACAGGCAGCGATATACAGAAAAGGCGTTCCTGCTGGCATTTTGACGGAAGACGGTGGGGACTATCGTTTCCGTTATGATGAGGCGTACCTCACACGCGAGGATGCGCAACCCATCAGTCTGACACTCCCCTTACAGGCGGAGGCGTTTGTTAGTCCCGTGCTGTTCCCGTTCTTCGACGGACTGATACCTGAGGGATGGCTGCTTGATGTGGCGCTCCGCAACACGGACATCAGTATTCTCGACCGCATGTCGCTACTGCTGTTGTGTTGCAAGGAATGTATAGGTTCTGTTAGTGTTGTTCCAATCAATTAGAGGTGAATAAGTATGAGTAAGTGTCTTTACTGCTATCAAGAATTGGAAGAAGGCCAGAATGACTTCCATCCACGTTGTTCACGCAAGATCTTCGGAACCAACGAAGTGCCTTTGTTAGAATATCGGCACGAAGACCTCGACCGACTGGCCGAGCAGGTGATTCTCGCCCAGACATCACTGACAGGCGTGCAACCTAAGCTATCCCTGAACCTCAGCAAGCATGAGGGCTGCAGCCGGCTGACCATCGTGGGGCTTTGGGGGGATTACATCTTCAAGCCGCAGACGGAAAACTATCCTCAGTTACCTGAGAATGAAGACTTGACAATGCACTTGGCAGAGGCTGCTAAGATCAGCGTCGTGCCTCACAGCCTGATCCGTCTGGCAGACGGGCGACTGGGATATATCACTAAACGCATCGACCGTACTAAGAATGGCGAGAAGATTGACATGGAGGATATGTGCCAACTGACGCTGCACCCCACAGAGTATAAATATAAAGGATCGCACGAACAGATTGCAAAGGTCATTGCTCAGTACAGCAGTACTCCTAAGCTTGACCTAACGAACTATGTGCAACTGTTGCTGTTCTGCTTTGTCACAGGCAACAACGATATGCATTTGAAGAACTTTTCGCTGTATCGACCGTCAGAGGACTACCAGCTGACACCTGCCTACGACCTCCTGAATGTGGCTATTGCCAATCCTCAGGACAAAGAGGAACTGGCACTTCCGTTGGCAGGTCGAAAGACCAAACTACGCTTAGACGATTTCCTGAACACAGCAAAAACGATGGGAGTGGAAGAAAATGTAGTTTTGCGACTTGTCGCTGGCCTTCACAAGGCACTCCCTAAGTGGAAAACGCTCATACACAGCTCCTTCCTTAGCAACGAGATGAAGCAGATGTATGAAGATCTCGTCATCTCCCGGTTGTCACGCTTACAGCCATAGTTTCAAGGCCAACCATTCAGCTACGAAGAAATGAGACAGGCAGCGATATATAGAAAAGGTGTTCCAGCCGGCATTTTGACGGAAGACGGTGGGGACTATCGTTTCCGTTATGATAAGGTGAAACTCATATAGACAACTGTTGCAAATGGTCCAGCGTATGGCCGAAAGTGGTCTCGCGTCTGGACGACTTCGCATAGTCGGCTAGACGACAGCGCATTTGCGGCCTTTCTCTTACGCGCGGGCGCGAAAAAGTATGGAGAATGCTGTCACATCGTCACAATTAGGGTGATTAACAGCTTTACATCGTTGATTTTAAGCTGTTTAAAGCTGTGACAAATACTGTGACAAAAGCTCAAAAACTGTGATAGTGTGACAAAAACGCGAAAAAACCGCGAAAAATTGTGTTCAAAATCGACAAATCAAGGAAAAAAGACGATGAAACCTTCTGCTTTCCGGCAAAAAGATGCGGTCTTTTGCTTGAATACCAGAATAGGGAAAACTTTCTCGTCTTTTCTGTAGATTGACAATTCAAGAATCTGATCAAAACGGATTGCTCAGTGACCTAAAGAACAAACAATTCAAGAAGAGACGTGGGAAAAGGGTGAAAAACAGTTAATTGTTGAAGGTTTTTAGCAGAATAATAGGAAAGAGAAGCGTGAATTGAAAGAAAATGTGTATATTTGCAAAGTCAAATGCCCAAAATAGACTCCTCCACAAACAATTTTCTCTATGAAGACCCGACTTCTCTGCCTCCTGCTGCTGGCCTGCTCCACAGCCGCCTCGGCCCAGCCTTCCTTCGGCAAATCCAGCCTGCTGAACGACGGCTGGCGATTCTCCCTGTCCGACGACTCTGCAGCCATCGACCCCTCCTTGGACGACAGCCGCTGGCAACAAGTGCAAGTGCCGCACGACTGGAGCGTACGCCTGCCGATGTCCCCCGACCGCGGCTCCTGCCAAGGTTACCTGCCGGGAGGCATCGGATGGTACCGCCGCCACCTCACGGTGAGTAGCAGCGACATCGCCGACGGGCGACGCCTGTATATCTACTTCGAGGGCGTGTATAACCGCTCCACCGTCTGGCTCAACGGGCACTGCCTCGGCTACCGTCCCAGCGGTTTCGCTTCGTTCCTCTATGAGTTGACGCCCTACCTCAACACACAGGGAGACAACGTCTTGGCCGTGCGCGTGGACCACTCCCGCCAGGACGACTCCCGCTGGTACACAGGCTCCGGCATCTATCGTCCCGTCTGGCTCGTCAAGGCTGCGGCCACACACTTCGCCCTCTGGGGAACCACCTGGAAGCTGAAGAGCATCTCGGACAAGAAAGCGGTGGTGGAGGTAAGACTCACCCCTAACAGACTCACCCCCGACCCCTCTCTTTCAAAGAGGGGAGCATATACCTTTGTCGTGGAGATTCTGGATGCGGAAGGTAAAGTGGTGGCCAGTGGCAAAAGTGACCGCTCCACGATTACTCTTCCCATCAAGAATCCCCACCGCTGGACGCTCCAGAGGCCCTATCTATATAAGGTACGCGCGCGCATGATGGTCAAGGGTCAGGAGACCGACCGCAGCGAAGTGCCCCTGGGACTGCGCACGCTGGAGTTCTCCCCAGACAAGGGCTTTGCCCTCAATGGAGAATGGATGAAGGTGAAGGGCGTGTGCGTGCATGATGATGCAGGCGTGCTGGGCACTGCCGTTCCCTCGGACGTGTGGAAACGTCGCTTGCTGACACTCAAGAGCCTCGGCGTCAACGCCCTGCGCATGAGCCACAATCCTCACGCCCCTGCGCTCTACGACCTCTGTGACTCGCTGGGACTCCTGGTGATGGACGAGGCCAGCGACGAGTGGGAGTTCCCCAAGCGCAAGTGGCTGAAAGGCTGGAACCAAGGCACGCCCGGCTATGAAGGCACCTACGACTACTTTGAAGAATGGATAGACCGCGATGTGGCTGATATGGTTCGTCGTGACCGTTGTCACCCCAGCATCTTCCTCTGGAGCATCGGCAACGAGGTGGATTATCCCAACGACCCCTACTCCCACCCCGTCCTAAACGGCAACGGCACCGACTTCACCCAGCCGGCCTACGGAGGCTACAAGCCTGAACAGCCCAACGCCGAGCGCATCGGACTCATCGCCCAGCGCCTCTCCAAGATCGTGCGCGAACATGATGACACACGCGCTGTCACCGGTGCCCTCGCCGGCGTGGTGATGAGCAACGAGACGGCTTATCCCGAGGTGGTGGACGTCGTCGGGTACAACTATACCGAGAGCCGTTATCAAATTGACCATGAACGTTATCCGCAACGCGTCATTTATGGCAGCGAGAACCGTCACGACCTGGCTGCATGGAAGGCTGTGACAGACAACGGGCACATTTTCGGACAGTTCCTGTGGACAGGCATTGACTATTTAGGCGAGAGCGGACCGTGGCCGGCTCGCGGCTCGGAGGCCGGCATCATCGACATCGCAGGCAATGTCAAGCCGATGGGACATTACCGCGCCTCACTCTGGTGTGACACACCAGTCTGTTACATAGGCACCTACCCCAATGGCTTCGGTCGTCAGGGTGGCCGGCAGCGAGGCAGGCAGCAACGCCAATGGGTGTCCTCCTACGCCCCAGCAGTCTGGAACTACGAAGATGGCCAGTCCATCCGCGTGGTCTGTTACACCAATGCCTCCACTGCCCACCTCTTCCTCAATGACCAGCCCATCGGCGGTGAGCCCACCCGTGACGAGGCCACAGGCATTCTCTACTGGGACATCACCTACCAACCCGGCACGCTGCGCTGTGACGTGGAAGGCGCCACAGCCTCCGTCACCACCAGCGGACGCCCCTTCGCCCTGCGCGCCACTGCCGACAAGACCACCCTCACTCGCCCGGACGAGGTGGCCCACATCACCATCGAAGTCATTGATGAGCAAGGCAATCTGGTGACCCTGGCCGACAACGAAATCACCTGCTGGGCACAAGGCGTCCGTCTGCTCGGGCTGGAAAACGCCGATATGCGTGACACCAGCAGCCAGACAGACAACAGACAACGCGCCCGCGCAGGTCGGCTCTTGGCATATATCGCCAGAGGCGAGCGCGCAGGCGCGGCAGTGATCCGCTTCACGTCACCCCTGCTGGGCAGTGCCGAGGTTCAGGTGAACGTGGAGGGAGAAGAATAACAGATTAACGCAGGGCAAAGACAGACTCGTTCCACACGGCCTGACGCATCTGCTGCAGACCGGCTTCGTCCTGAGACACCGTGATCGTCGTGCCGCTCGGAAGGGTGGCACGAATCGTACCGTCCTGGTTGAAGCGCACCAGTTCACGGGTCACACCGTTCTGAGTCATTGACCAGCTGTCGGTCTTCGGGTCATGGTTGAAATAGGTCACCACGCCGTCGTCGGCCTTGATTTCATAACCTTTCTTGGTGGTCTTGACCAGATAGTTGCGGCCATCGCTGCCGATCACGCTCTGGGTGCCAGTGCTGGCAATGGGATTGCTGCCGCTCCAGAACTCGATGGTGTTCAGCACCAGTGCATCGGCAAATAGGCAAACGCCGCCCACAATGGGTTGCAGAATCAGACCAACAAGACCGTTGACAATCTTACTGTTGGTCATGTTGCACTGCCACTTCTCATAGCCGTTGAACAGGGCAAAAGAACCGATGCAAGAGCTGCACACAAGTGTACCGGACAGCAAAAGGGCTGCCACCTTGTAACTGATTTTCTTCATTGTTTGTTAAGTGTTTAATGGTTAATAAAAATTGTCCTCAAGTATAGTATATAACTTCTTTAACTTCCATAACTTATCACATTATCTTGGCACAGTGACTACCATCTTCCGCCCGCCACGCAGGTAAATGCCGCTCTTCTGAGGGTTCTCGACCCGACGCCCAGTCAAATCATAAACCGATTGATCTGTGTGGCCGGCCGAACCAAAAGGAAGCGCTCCCACACCATCTGCCACGCGCTGATACACGCGCACATAGTCAAAAGAGGTGGCATACTTGTAGGTCGAGTCTGCTGCCTTTGCCCACGACCCATCACCAACGCTCTGGTTCAGAATGATGTAGAAGGGATGGTCGAAGGGCCACTGGCCATTACTGAGGGCATTCTTGTCGGACGATTTGGCGTAGGTGCCAACCACCTTTCCATCTACCGTCCACGTGAGGCAGTCCTCAGTCCACTCCAATCCATAGACGTGCCAACGATTCACCAGCACCTGTTCATTGAAAGAACTCTTTGGATTCGAACGGTTGCCCAGGTCGTAGGTCCAATGGGAATGAACGGTGTGATAGGCAATATTCTGCTCGTCAATACTCTCGAAGATGTCTATCTCGCCACCCCGTGGCCAGCCGTCGGCTGGCGGTTGTGGCATCATCCAGGCTGCCGGGAAATTGCCCGCATGAGGATTGGTCTTCAGGCGGATTTCCACCTTGCCGTATGTGAAGGAAAACTTGTCTCTGGTCTCCACGGCTCCCGTGAGCATCGCCACCTTGTCCCGGGACTTGTCCAGATTGGGAATGGCGCGGCAAACCAGTACTCCATTCTGAATGTAGGCCACCGCAGAAGAATCACTGATCCATCGGCTCCACGTGGCTCCCTGCCGAACAGAAGAAGTCCACTTTGCAGGGTCTGGCGCGGAACCGTTTGGCTGATCAAATTCATCGGAGAACACCAACTGATAGGTGGCGTCCTGAGCCAACGCGCCAGGCAAGAAGGCACTCAGAAGCATCACCAAAACGCTCATCCATTGAATCTTTCTCATCATAATCCTTTCTTTTTTGAAGTTTCTTGCTGCAAAAGTACAAATCTTTTGCGGATTTTGTTCTGCTACGGGTGTTAATTTTCTTGAATAATTGCTCTTTATGACGCGTTTCGCTGAATAAAACTGAAAAGATTTGGCTGCAAAGCAGAAAAGTAGTACTTTTGCCGGCAGATTCACGATTCTGTCTGAACAAGAACAAACTCAAGTTTCGCAAGTATGCCAACACACTATAATTCAAAGCCCCGTAGGGGCATGATAAGGGTAGCCAGCCATTTCAATGGCTGGTATGCAATGGCGAGGAAAACGCGTGCCTTTAGGTACGCGACAACAGATCCTTATCGCGTACCTACGGCACGCATTCCATTAACTGACACATTACCAGCCATTAAAATGGCTGGCTACCCCTATCAAATGCCTACGGCAT
>JAFZSP010000006.1 GCA_017619335.1 Bacteroidaceae bacterium | reverse complement strand
CATTTTTCATTTTTCATTTCCCTTTCCCTTTCCCTTCTCCTCTCCTCCTGCACCGTCCGCAAATCCGGGGATGTGGCAATCGAGGCTGACCCCCTCCATTACGCCACCAACCTCACCTGTGAACGCGGCGAGGGCTACTCCGTCTGGACCCTCCGCAACCCCTGGGACACCACACAGGTCCTGCACCGCTACGTCCTTGTACCCACCACAGACCCCCTCCCATTGTCCATTATCCATTCTTCAAGTGTGAAGCGTCGCTTCGCGCCGAGCGCTCCATTTTCCATTATAAACGTCCCTCTCCGCCACGCCGGCGTTGCCACCGCTGTACACTGTGGTCTGTTGGACGAACTCGGCGTGAGCAGCGCCATTGCCGGCGTCTGTGAGCAGCAGTACATCGACCTGCCCGCCGTCAAGGAAGGCCTCGCCGCTGGCACCATCGCCGACTTCGGTAACGGTATGAATCCCAACCTGGAACGCATTATGGATACCGCGCCGGATGCCCTCCTGCTGACACCCTTCGAGCACAGCGGCGGCTACGGTCGCGTGGAACGCTTAGGTATTCCCATCATTGAATGTGCAGAGTACATGGAAGTCTCCCCCCTGGCCCGTGCCGAATGGATCCGTTTCTACGGTGAACTCTTCGGAGTCCCCGAGCGCGCCGACAGCATCTTCCGTGCCGTGGAAACTGCCTACCTCGCCCTCAAAGAGAAAGTTACCTCCGCCTCTTCCGTTTCTTCCGCCTCTTCCGTTCCCCCCCGTCTGCTCACCGAGATGCTCTACGGCGGCCAGTGGTTCGTCCCCTGTGGTCAAAGCACCATGGGCATTATGTTTGACGATGCTGGCGCAGACTATATCTTTCGTGACCGTCCGGGCAGCGGCAGCACCGCACTCCCCTTTGAAACCGTGCTGGACGAGGCACAAGACGCTGACATCTGGCTCATTAAATACAACAGCCCCCAGCCGCTCACCTACGACCAGCTCGCCGCCGACTACCAGCCCTACACACGCTTCCGAGCCTTCCAGCAGCGTCACATCTTCGCCTGTGACCTCGCCCACAATCACTTCTACGAGGAAACACCCTTCCACCCCGAACGCCTCCTGCGGGACTTCATCATCATCCTGCATCCCCACCTGTTGTCCGGACAGACCACCCGCTACTACCGACCGCTCGCGCAATAATCGTGACTTCAAGACCGCGACGCGGTCTTAATACGACTTCCCACTTGCGGCCTTACGACTTGGCACTTGCGTTTCAGATAACCGTTCCTGGGGCTCCAAGAAGTATTAATATTCACTTTTTTGTCCTCTTGTCCTCACTTTTTCTGCATTTTCCCTTCCATTTGATGTAAATCAAGGAGGCAACAGAGCCCTTTTCACTTCATTTTCCTCCTTTCCCCTCACTTTTTCCTCTCTTTTTTGCGCTGTCTCGCAAAAAAGGACTAACTTTGCGGCGTCAAAGCCACAAAGCGGGGCGATAGCCCACCACTGATGGCGGCGACACGACATACTGGAAAAGCGACACTAACGCTTTGGTTTTATGAATGGAATAACAGCAGAACTTGCTCTACTCAAGACCCTTAATGGTGCTGGCTTTATTGGATTGCTGAAACAGATTGCATCGCGCAATGAGTTTCATGCGCTTGAGTCTGATCCCCAGATTTTTACAGTAGGCGGGGACCAAGATGCTGACTATCCAAGTTTGTTGAGTGCAGCTCGTAAGGCCGTGGAGCTTGGTTACAAGGTTTACATACTGCCAAATCCTCATGATTTCCGTACAGCCGATTTTATTTTTGTACGTCGGGGCGTTTACAAGCTATTCGATTTGAAAACCATATCGGGCAGAACTATAGTGGGTAGTCGGTTGATTGAATCGATTGGACAGGCGAATCGTGTACTGCTGAACATGCCCGCAGGCTATAGTACACGCTTATTAGCAGCGGATATAAGAAGCTATTTCGAAGCCAACCAAGAAGCGCTTGAAGTACTTATCTTCAAGGGGAAGCGTGAATTATGAAAAAATAAAAGCCACCGGTGGGAGTGGCTTTTAATGAAAATGGAGCAGGGTCGATAAAGGCTTACTCCTCTCGGCATTCACATAGAATGTTTACCGGATAACCAAGAATTTCTTCTTGACGCTGCAAAAGTACTGACTTCTTCTGATTCGTGCAAATATTTCTGCACTTTTCTGATGAAGAGGGCCCTCTTTCCCTCGTTTTTCCTTCATTTTCCCACTTTCCCCTCACTTTTTCCCCTCTTTTTTGCGCTGTCTCGCAAAAAAGTGCTATCTTTGCGGCGTCCTACTGCTGAAACTGATGCAGAAAGCAGGTGCAGCGGTGCCTGAAAGTGCAGAAGCGGAAGGGTGGGATACATATATTGACAAAGGCGTTTATCTGACGCTTTGTTCTTTGGCGGTCCAGAGTCTCGCAAACTTAAACTCTGCTGAAAACAAAGCAACAATGAACGTTCACGGGTATGTTATATACAGTCACCGCTGTATAGACATCCAGCGTGGGCTTCTGCATTGTTGCTCGTTTAAGCAGAGTAGGCAATGCGAGACGCCTGAGACCGCGGGACGAGTAACAGAGACAAGACTCCCGCGCTTTTTGTTTGTGTATGGTCAATCTAATTGAAGAATAACATGATAAAGGGAGTCGTCATGGTAATGCAGATTGACAATGAGCAATAACATACAACCTCCCTCTCCCAACTTCCTAATAATAATAGGAAATGGATTTGATAGATATCATGGTCTTTCTACTACCTATACCGATTTTCATGATTGGTTAGTACGTCGAGGAAAGGATGAATTCATCCATAATATGGAAGAAATATTTGATTATAAGGATTCTTCTGGTCGTTTTTCGTTGTGGCATGACTTCGAGACAGCACTGGGTAAGTATGATCTAAACCATTTATATACTCTTCGTCATACTCCTAATCCTGATGCTATTGGCCCAGAAGTGGAACAGGAAGCAGAAGATACAATGCAGCCAACAATCGGGGCAATCAAACCTTTGATGACAGAATGGATAAGGACGGTAGATTTGAGCGATATACAACAGAAACTCCCTCTTCCCAACAATGCTCTATATCTCACATTCAACTATACGATGACATTAGAAAAGGTTTATGGTATTCCCAATAATCAAATTCTGCATATCCATCAAAGTGTTTATGACCAGGAGGTAATTGTTGGGTGTAACAGAACTGAAAATCGATGGGATTTGGAAAAAGAGCATTATTCAGATGATGAAGAACATTATAAAAAAGGTCTTGTTGATGTCATGAATCAGCTTTACAAAAACGGCAGACTAGATTCAGATAAAGAGTTCTATGAAGGCTTGAAAAAGGTGGAACATATATTTGTCGTTGGCCATTCTTTATCAATAATTGATCTACGATATTTTGGAGAAATAAGTTTGAACGCACCATCGGCTCATTGGTATATCTCAATTTATTCTAAATCTGATAAAATGAGGTTTGAAGAGTTCAAGAACCGTATGGCCGCTGTCCCAGAAGATCATTGGCACACTTTTACACTTAATCAAACAGTTTTCCTTTAATGAACAATATAGGCATATTCATTATTATTTTATGAATCCTAAGTTTTTTCTAACATTAACCGCAGTTCTCTACTGTACTACAGCTTTAGCTTATGATGCCTTCATAGACGGCATCTTTTACAATTTATCTGAAAACGAGGCTACAGTAACTTATGAGAAACAGCTCTCTACTTATCATCGTCAAGGTTATTATGGCGGCGTTTATAACATCCCCGAATCTGTTACGTATAATGGTAAAACTTACAGCGTAACTGCCATCGGTGAGTATGCTTTTGCTGAATGCCTAAATGTCATATCCATTACCATACCAAGCAGTGTAATCAGCATCGGCACCAAAGCTTTTGCAGATTGCTTTCAAATGACATCTATTACCATCCCCAACAGCGTAACGGACATAGGTATGGGGGCCTTTCAGGATTGCCGCGCTTTGACCTCTATCACCATTCCCGACAAAATAACCACCATAAAAGACTTGACCTTTTCTTGTTGCACCAGTTTGACATCAATAGAAATCCCTAACAGCGTAACTTTCATAGGTGATCAGGCTTTTTATGAGTGCACAGGTCTCGTTTCTGTTACCATACCGAATAGTGTGACTAACATTGATAAAAATGTTTTCCGCGGATGTACTAGCCTGAAATCCATAGAAATACCCAATAGCATTTTGAGTATCAGAGAATACACTTTTCTTGACTGTAGCAGCCTGGCCTCCGTTATTATTCCTAATAGTGTAACCCGTATAGACCGTATGGCTTTCGGTCGTTGCATAGGTCTGACCTCAATAATAATTCCCAATAGTGTGACCGTTATTGACTATGGAGCTTTTAAGAATTGTAGTGGTCTCACCTCCATCACGTTATCGAATCATTTGACAACAATTGGTTCAAATGCTTTCTATGGTTGTAATAGTTTGACATCAATTACAATCCCCAGTAGCGTGACGGCTATTGGTGAATATGCTTTTGAGGATTGTAATGGTCTTCAAGATGTTTCTTGTTATGCCTATGAAGTCCCCTCAACAGATGCTACTGCTTTCATAGGGGTTAATATAGAAAAATCTACATTACACGTGCCAACAATAGCCTTAGAAAAGTATAAAAACACTACACCGTGGAATAATTTTGGCTATTTCGAAACAACAGACTATACACTATCTTACATAGTTGATGGAACTATTTATAGAAATGATTATTTAGTGGTGGGTGAAGTAATCACACCTGAAACAGCACCGACTAAAATAGGATACACTTTTTCTGGCTGGAGCGAGATTCCTGCGACAATGCCAGCACATGATGTAATGGTTGTAGGAACATTTACCATTAACAGTTACAAACTCACTTATATTGTCGATGGCGAAATATATAGAGAAGAGGACATAACATTCAATACTCTTATCACATCAAGGGAAGAACCAATAAAAGAGGGCTACACTTTTAGTGGTTGGAGTGAGATCCCTGCAACAATGCCAGATCATGATGTGACTGTAACGGGGTCATTTTCCATAAATAGTTATACCTTAAAATATATAGTGGATGGTGTGGATTATAAGTCTTCTTCTGTAGAATATGGCACAAAATTAACTCCCGAAGCAGTTCCAACGAAAGAAGGTTATAGCTTCTCTGGTTGGAGTGAGATTCCTGAAGCAATGCCTGCTCATGATGTGACTGTGACTGGAACGTTCTCCATCAATTCCTACCAACTGATCTATTATGTGAACGGAGAGGTGTACAAGACTTCAATGGTAGTCTATGGCACCGACATTACACCCGAGGCAGAGCTATCGAAAGAAGGCCATACTTTCAGCGGATGGAGTGAGATTCCACAAACGATGCCAGCTCATGATGTTATTATCATAGGGTCGTTCTCAGTGAATAAGTATAAATTGACTTATGTGATTGATGGCGTGGAATATAAATCATTCGACATTGATTATGGTGAGGTCATTATTCCAGAGGCAGAACCAACGAAAGAAGGTTACACTTTCAGTGGTTGGGATGAAGTTCCTCAAAAAATGCCCGCTCATAATGTGATTATTACAGGTTCTTTCTCCAAGGGACAATATAATGTAACATACATCGTGGATGGCGAAATATATAAGATAGTCTGTTATGATTATGATGCCCAAATTACTGCTGAATCCTTCCCTAAGAAAGAAGGTTTCACTTTCTCGGGGTGGAGCGATATTCCATCCACAATGCCTAATCATGATGTGACGGTCACAGGTTCTTTCACTATCAATAGTTACACCTTAACATATTTGTTAGATGGTCAGGAATACAAAACATCATCAGTGGAGTTTGGTTCTGCGTTGTACGCAGAAGCAGTTCCAGAGAAAGAAGGCTATACCTTCAGTGGATGGAGTGAGGTTCCTGCGACAATGCCCGCTCACGACGTGACTGTTACAGGTACATTTACTATCAATAGCTATACTTTAACTTATCTTCTTGATGGAAAGACATACAAATCTTCATCTGTAAAGTATGGCACAGCACTGACCCCTGAAGCAGAGCCAGTGAAAGAGGGCTATACTTTCAGCGGATGGAGTGAAATACCATCAGCAATGCCAGCACATGATGTTACTGTGACGGGGTCATTCACCATCAATAGCTATTATTTAACATTTATGGTTGATGGTGAAGTTTATGATAAAAAGACCGTGATTTATGGTTCATCTATCACACCACCTCAGGTTCCTGAGAAAGAAGGTTATACCTTTAGCTGGAATGAAATACCTGCAACGATGCCTGCTCATGATGTGACGGTGACAGGTTCGTTCGTAGTTAATCAATACACCATTACCTATATTTATAAAGGTGAGACATTCCAGAAAGTTGTGCTGGATTACGGTTCTTCTATCACTCCACCAGTCTTCCCTTTGGAAATGGAAGGCTATACCTTCGTTTGGGAGAACTTGCCTGAAACAATGCCTGCCCATGACGTGACTGTAAAAGGCTCATTCGTGGTCAATCAATATAACATCACCTATATAATTGACGGCGAGGTCTATAGTACAGAAACTGTTGATTATGGTTCTGCCATCACTCCACCGGATGTACCAGATAAGGATGGTTGCAGTGTTGTATGGGAGGAGTATCCAAAAACAATGCCAGCGCAAGACTTGATCATCTCCGGCAGTTTCCTCACAAGTGTTGCAGAACTAAATGCCAGTGCAGATGAACAGTCATTCTTCACCATTGAAGGCAAGAAAGTAAACAAGTTGATGCAAGGAGTCTATCTTGTCAGAAGAGGGAACCAAGTCAGAAAGATTGTAAGAAGATGAAAAAGAAACTCTCTTGTCTGATTCTGTTGCTCGTCACAGGCTTGTTGTCTGTTTCTGCCCAGCCGAAACTGAAGTTCTCTGTGGCCAGTTTCGAGGCGGATCCGTTTGACCTTACTGCCCAGCAGAAAGAGTACGAGAAGATTGACGGCAGCGGTGCCCGAAAGGCCATCATCAAAGTGACCAGCAATAATCCTGATGACGACTTGAAAGCTTATCATTTCAATTTCGGCAATCTCAGCCATGAAGTGGTGGAGCGAGATCAGGAGTTGTGGATATATGTACAGAAAAATGCTAAGATGGTGACAATTAGCCGTGCAGGGTATGCTACTATCAACCGCTATGACCTGAAGATGACAATTGAAGCAGGCAAGACATACTTGATGCAGTTATCGACAACAGGCCCGACAGTTTATACACAAATGGTGAAGTTCTCTGTGAAACCTGCCACCATAAATGCTGCAGTCATGATAAAAGGTCCTGGCGAGCAGGCAAAAGAGGAACTGTTGGGGAACGTGGACCAAACAGGTGCCATTGCCAAGAGTCTGCCTTTGGGGACTTATACCTACAAGGTAATGGCAACGGACTATCATACTTCAGAAGGTCGTTTCACACTCTCAGACCGCTCCAAGATTCACGAAGAAGAGGTGATAATGCGTCCAAACTTCTCAGAAGTGACACTGCGAGTGGATGCAGATGCGGAGATTTATGTGAACGATGAGCTGAAGGGACGTAGAGAGTGGAAAGGTACTCTGAAAGCAGGTAACTATCAAGTGGAGTGCCGCCAGGAAAAGCACAGGAACAGTTCGCAATACATTACCATAGAAGATAATGAAGACTGTGTTATAGATCTGGAACGACCCACACCAATAACAGGAACCCTGGCAGTGACATCACGTCCTTTGGGGGCAGATATAAGAATTGATGGTAAGGCATACGGCAAGACGCCACAGAATATCAACGACTTGCTGATAGGTCCTCACAAGATAGAGTTTTCGCTAAGTAATTACAAGACTGAAACGAGAGAGTTTGAGATAGCAGAAAACCAGACATCAGAAGTTGATGTGGAATTGAAAGATGTTGCAAGAATGACGATTAATTCAAATCCAACAAGTGGACTGCTCTATATCAATGGCAAGAAAACAGGACAAACGCCTTACACAGAAGAGATGGCCTCTGGAGACTATGACATCAAGATTGTACACAGCGGCTATCAGGATTTCAGCAGTAGGATTCATCTGGACAGTTCCCAACCTTCTGTGACCTTTGCACTGCGCCGTTTGCTTGTCCGTCCCACACAGGGCTACTTGCAAGCAGGTTTTCAAGCAGGCTCATTCATGGGTTTCGGAGTCTCTGCAGGATGCTATCTGAAAAACATCAATGCAGAAGCCTCTTATCTCTTGGGAATCAGTAAAAGTGAGACTGTCTATTGGGCCGGTGATGACAGCAACGGTGAACGGCAATTGTCCATTTGTGAATATAAGCCCACTGGATATGACTTTAAAATAGGGTATGGTATTATTTCAGGTACACGTTTGCGTTTTACGCCACAAGCGGGTGTGAGAATTGTGACCATCAAGAGTGATGACGGTTCCTCAAAGGCGAACGCGCTCAGTGGATGTCTGGGTGTGAAAGCCGAATATGCGTTAATGCCTTCTGTGGGACTGTTCTTGTCACCTGAGTTGGCCATAGCATTGAAGCAGTCCAGTATTTTTGAACAACTTGCAACAGTTTCTTCTAAAGTGAAGAGTTGGGGCAGTGGTTTCAATGTGCGAGTAGGTGTTTCCATTTCATTCTAAAATGACACGTTATGAGAATCAGAGCTTTTCTATACATTCTTTCGATACTCCTCGTTCTCACGGCCTGTGAGGATGTGAACAATTTCGGTATAGGCTACCAGCCTGCCCTGACGGGTCATTACATACAAATCAATAGTGACCAGATTGTTTTGGAAGCCTCCCAAAAACGTTCCCAAACCATAGAGGTGAAAGCTGTGGCCTCTCCTTGGGAGTTCAGAGGAATGGATTCATGGCTTACGGTGAATCCTAGTTCCAGCAATCAAAATGAGAAGGTAGAAGTGGCTGCAAAAGAGAATCTTTCTGGTGAGGTTGTAAGAAGTTGTATCCTGCTATTGGAGTCAACAGACCCGACTTATGACTATAAACGGAATATCTCTGTAACACAACAGGCTGCAACGCCTTATCTAAATGTCTCGGAGAGCACGCTTGCAGTGAGTGCCAGTTCGGCAAACATAGATGTAAGCATTTCAGCAAATATTGATTGGCATGTATCGACTTCAGCTCAATGGTTGACTGTTACCTCTTCTTCCGACGGGATTACCATCAAGGTGCAAGAGAATACGGAAACCAGTGCTCGCTCTGCAACAATCAGAATTGAGGGTGCCCTGTCCAAAACCATCACAGTTACTCAGGCCATTCCAAGCCAACCTATTAGTAACGAACGCAGCCTCGATTTCGATAATGCAGGTGGAAGTTATCAGTTGTCCATTACGTCAGAAGTTGCATGGAAGGCTGAGACTTCAGCTTCTTGGCTTCATTTGTCGCCAGATAACGGTGAAGCAGGACAGACAACAATGACTGTTGAGGCACTTCCCAATTCGTCTCTTAATGATCGTTCTGGTTTTGTGTTTCTGAAGATAGGTGAGCAAGAAGCCTTATCCATTACAGTTAATCAGAAAGGAATCTCATTAACGATATCACCTGAAACACTATCCTTCAAAGCAGACGAATCGTCGCAGACTATTCAAGTCCAAAGTAATACCACATGGAGTGTTCTTTCAAAACCAGATTGGCTTACTATTTTTGAAACGAATGGAAGCGGAACCTGCCAATTAATGCTGACATGTTCAGACAACTGGGGCACTACGGCAAGAAACGGAATCCTAAAGATTGGACGAGAAGGAACTGAATTGGTTAAACAAGTCACCGTAACACAGGAGGGCCGCAACTTCTCCGAACTAATATCGTCACTCACGTTTGACGCTACAGCTTCTTCACAAACAGTGACCATTACGACAGATGGCCAATGGAAAGCAACTGTTTCTGAGAACTGGATTACAACTTCGCCATCTTCAGGTACAGGAAAGGCAACAATGACTATCAATGTCACAGAGAATACAAAAGAAAACGAAAGGAATGGGGTGATTGATGTGACGGTGGGTGATATAACACAGCACATCGCAGTGACTCAACGTGGTAAATATTTTACCATAGACCCGAACACCTTTGCGGAATTACCTTCTAAAGGCGGAACTCATGTTCTGCACATTGAGACAAATGAAAGATGGACAGCTTCTTCTACAAGCAATTGGATTCAGCTTTCGGCTGCCAATGGTTTTGGAAATATTGATGTTTCAATAACAGCTCCTGACAATCCATCTATTCATGGACGCAAGGACACCACGTCATTTATTCCAACATACCTGCAACCGATTCGAATAATTACATCGCAAGCAGCCAGATATCTCAAAGTAGATGCCACAGAATTCTACTTTTTTGCAAAGGGTGGAGTGTCTGAACCCGTTACCGTCAATACTGATGCCTCCTATACTGTGGGTACAACAGACTCTTGGCTCACCATTCATCAAGATAACAATACATTCACCGTTTCTGCTTCAAAGAATGAAACAGAAATAGAACGTAGGGGGCAAGTGATTGTAAAAATGACTGGACTGAAAGAAGGAGAAGACTTTCAAATTATACTGCCTGTAATCCAAAGGGACTGCGATTCTAAACTAAATGTGGACTCTTTTGGGACTGACCAACTATGGGATATTGTGATAACAAATGCTACCATCAGTATTATTGGTTTCTCGGAAGACCAGAACTGGCAGTAGCTCAAACAGAAATGTTCAATGAATAAAAGAATTACAGATATGAGAAAGACTTTTTTATGGATAGTGTATTGCCTCTTTCTGATAGGCACAGTCTTTATGCAGAATGCTTGTTCTTCTGATGTTGAAGAGATGGCAAAATCTGAAGAAAAAACAGGTCCCTGTTCTATGGAAATGCAGTTACATGTGACCATGAATGACTTTGATATTCAAAAAAGCACTCGTTTAGGCGACGAGTGGATTTGGAAAGATGGGGACGTTGTGTTTATCCAGTTCAAAACAAGTAAAAAGGTGATTAGCGGTTATGCTGTCTTCACTAAAGAAGTTGGATCGTGGGAAGCGTATTTTAATGGTCAACTTGACGAGACGGGCAACTGCGAAATATATTTCTTTGAAGGTGTCGCCACCAACAATAAAAATACGTTGAACCTCTCTGACGCTAATGCGATTTATGCAGACAAGTCAGCTATATATTCTGTCGTTAAGAATGAAATCGTTTTGGAAGGTAAGCTTGCACCTATCACAAGCCGAATCAAGTTCAAAGGAATACCTGAAGAATCTATACAAGTTGATGGAATACAACATTACACTACTTATAATGTTGCAACTAACCATTTCACAACTTCAACAACCAGTGTATCCAGAGTAACAGGGACAGATGGGTTCACCGCTTATATTTATGGAACGTTCGCTGATACAGATCTTCGTGAGTTGTATCTGAAGAACGACGATGGGCTTGTGTTTATGAAACAGTTTTCGTCTGCTGCTTTCAAGATTGGAGAAAGTGGTTATGTGAATATTCCGACCAATGCTGACCATAAGGGCTGGAGTGTGGTGTCTGTATCTCAAGAGAATGAATATACATTATCGAGAAATGGGACGACCGTCACATTTAAAATGATTTTGGTTGAAAAAGGTAGTTTTGTAATGGGTGATTTCAATGATGGAAACAGTTATGCGAACCGCCATAATGTAACAATCACTAAATCTTATTATATGGCAGAAACGGAGGTCACACAGGGATTGTGGTATGTCGTGATGGGGAATACAAATGGATCGGGAGCGGATTATCCTGTTTCTTATATCAGTCATGATGATTGTCTGCGATTCTTGGAGAAACTGAATGAACAGACTGGTGAGATATTCAGATTGCCGACAGAAGCAGAATGGGAATATGCAGCTAAAGGTGGAAACAAATCAAAGAGCTATCTATACTCTGGATCATCTGATATACAATCGGTCGCATGGTACAAATCTAATTCAGAGAACAAAGTACATATAGTGAAGTCACTTGCTCCCAATGAATTGGGATTATATGATATGTCTGGAAATGTAAGTGAGTGGTGTTCTGACTGGTTTGAATCCTATTCAACCTCAGATCAAACAGATCCAACAGGTCCGACAACAGGATCAACAAAGGTTGTTCGTGGTGGAAGTTGGTTTGATGA
Organism: Bacteroidaceae bacterium; assembly: GCA_017619335.1. GTDB lineage: Bacteria > Bacteroidota > Bacteroidia > Bacteroidales > Bacteroidaceae > Physcousia. The sequence continues at coordinate 12,330 of JAFZSP010000006.1, read as the reverse complement.
TGCTTCAAAATGCAGAACCGCGAACCGCAGTGAAGAAACTCCCAATTATAGGATTAATAACTTAGGATTAAGGTTGGCACTATCCGCTGTCAAATGAACCATCATTCTTCCATCATCATAACAGAACCAAGGAGCCTCAGGAGAACATCCACGTATCCCAAGGCTCCTTGGCTCTGCTGTATTCACGAGGCACTAATGGGCTGTCTCTATTTCACTTCCGCATCAAACGTAGAAACCATTCGCCAGCAGAATCGGCATGATGAAAGGCCTTTCCGTCTCCTCCCAAATCCCATTGGTTCATTACTTCTTTGGGTCGAAGGGGCAAGAGGTCAAACAGATTGGCGCAGACTGCCTGCCGTTCGGTACGACGGAACAGACGGTTGCACATCCGTTTTCCACGTTTCTGGGAGTTTCCTACCCAACAGGTCACAGGAGTCCTCTTCCAACTTCTACTCATACTAAAGACTTCTCAAATGAAAAAAATACTACACATCAAATCCCAATTCGTGCGCCATCTGTTTGATGACATTCAGATTCACAGTGGAAGCATCAGACTTATCATACATTGTCAACAAGCCAATTTTTCCTTCGTTTTCGGCCAAAATCGCATTGGCGGTTATGACTCGTGCTCCACCAGACTTTCCTCGTCCTTTGGAAGTAATAGACATGCGAATCTTACGAATTCCAGGAGAGAGCTCAACCCCTTGAAACGGATTCTCTTGCAGACTATTCAGAAAGTCAGCATAATCATCTGCCATACTGCGATAACGTTTACCAAGTCGCTTGATGGCTACATCAAAATCTTGATGCCTAAAGATTGCGTAACTCATCTATTAACTCTTCTGCAGGACGGAACTTATCCGTGTTTTTCCCATCTAAGAAATCTTTCCAATCTTTCATGGCTTCACAGACCTCTGCAGTTATGTCCCGCTCGGATTCCTCTTCCTGTGGTTCGTAGATTATACGATATCGCCCTCCACGTGAGCGCAATGCCACATGTTCGCCACGACGTACCATACTCAAATAATGTGGTTGCCTGGCATGAAATTCTTTTGTACTAACGACAGTCATAGAGTCTATTTTATTAAATCCGCCGCAAAGGTAAGCAAAATAATTGAATATGGTCAAAGAAAATGCAGAAAAAACAATGATAAAGATGAAACGAATCGTGTTTTTGTTCCTATTATGGCTTCCTGCCTGTCTGATGGCAGACAATTGGGATGTCATCATCACGTCAGAGGATTATTACTTTGGCGTGGGACACGGGAAGACAGAAGTGGAGGCGTCGGAGCACGCGATGGCGTTTCTGGTGGAGATGATAGCGACGCATGTGTCCAGCGAGTTCACAGGACTGATTGAGGCAGAAACGATTGGCACAGAAAGTACAGCCAAGTCAAGTGTACAGAGCTGCATCAATTCATACGCCCACTCGTCGCTGACCAACGTGGGAAAGATGACACGAGGACGGGAGCCGGACGTGACGGTGTTGCGATATATGCGGCGGACAGAACTGATGAAGATTTACGAGGACCGCATTGCGAAAGCCAAGGATATGACACTGATTGCTGCCGAGGCGCTGGAAAAGGGGAAAGTGGATATGGCACTGCAGTACTATTACTGGGCCTATTCCCTGCTGCGTTCTGTCCAGCGACCCAGCGAAGTGAAGGATTCAGAAGGACGGGTATTGGTGAACTGGCTTCCTGTGAAGATTGCAGAGATTCTTTCCGATGTTCAAGTGCGCTTTGACGGGAGGGACGGTGACTGCGTGGACTTGCTGGTGGAAGTGGCAGGACGGCCTGTGTCCAGCCTGCTTTTCAACTATTCCGACGGACGGGCCGACTGCGAGGGACGGGCTGCCGACGGAAGAAGCATGATTGAGATGGCACCAGGTTATGAGACGGACATCTATCACCTAAATATAGAATATGAGTTCAAGGGTCAGGCACGAGGCGATGATGAGATGCAGAGTGTGTTGGCGGTGATGCCGAAACGGGTGTTTCCTCAGGCGGAGAAGACGGTGAGAGGGAAGCCCACCCCCAGCCCCTCCCCAAGGGAGGGGAGTTCAAAGGCAGACAACGTGGTTGGCATACCAATGGAGAAGCCTTTGCAGCCCAGTGCCTCACAATTGGCAACCAAGACTTCGGCACAAGAAGAAGTAGTGACGAAGGTGATTGAGGCCGTCCAAACACGGCGTTACTCCAATGTACAACGGCTGTTCACGCTGGAAGGACTGGAAATGTATAACCAACTCATCGCATACGGAAAAGGACGTGTGGTGGGGCAACCAAAGATGCAATACTATAAGAGTGCAAACGGGAAAGTGGTGGCTCGTGGGTTGCAGATGTCTTTCTCGTTCAACCGAGGCACAAAGACGACTTTTGTGGAAGATGTGATATTTACCCTGGACAGTGACAACCGCATCTCCAATGTGGCTTTCGGGCTGGGGAAGGTGGCAGAAGATGACATCCTGTGCAAGTACGCCCCAGGTTGGAAGGACGAAACGCGCGAACTGATTATGGAGTTCATGGAGAGCTATAAGACGGCCTACTGTCTGAAGCGGCTGGACTATATACGCGACATCTTTGCAGATGATGCAGTGATTATCGTGGGCAACGTGGCAAGAAGGCGAACATCACCACAGACGGACAGTAACCATCGCACTATCTCGCAGGAAGGACAAGAGGTGATTCATTACAACCGTTACTCCAAAGACCAGTACCTGAAGAATCTGGAACGGTGCTTCCAACGCAACGAGTTCATCAATATCCGCTTCTCTAACAACGATATACAGTGGTTGGAGAAATATGACAAGGAGGAACTCTTTGCCATCCAGATAGGGCAGGAATACAATTCCACCACCTACGCCGACAAGGGTTATCTTTTCCTCTTGGTGGATATGACAGATCATGATGCTCCACAAATCAAGATCCGCACCTGGCAGCCCCATGAGGTGGCGATGGACAAACTCTATAACGCAGGGGATTTCTATAACGAATAATCCTCAAGTAGTGTAGAGTGTAGTGGTTATTGCGCGAAGAGGAGGGTGGAGACTTCGGCGGGGTTGAGGGCCCATTCGTAGGTGTAACGCTCGTCGGCGTGTTCGGGGTCTTCTGTGATTTGGAGGTGTTGGGCTTGGGCCTTGATGGACAGGAGTTGGCCGATGGTGGTTTTGTTCTGGAGCTTGTGGAGCAGGGCCAGGAGCGATTCGGTGTTGATGCCGTGAATGGTCTGACTGGTGAAGGGCATCTCCAACCAGATGATCTGACGGGCAGCAACATCTAAGACGCCGAAGATGAGGCCCTTACTGAGGTCGTTCTCGCTGATTCGCACGCTATGCTGGACGCAGGAGGGGTCATAGGCCACGCCGGTCTCATTGGAGACCTGCATGGGGTACTCGGAGTTCATCCAGCCCACCACGAGGTTGGGCGAGAGGGTGCCCCGGGTGTAGGCGTTGCAGGTGAAAACCACGTACTGGGCAGTGGCGTGGGTCAGCACTGGCAGGTTCAGCTCTATGTATTCTGCCGTCCCCACCTGGTCTGGTATCTCGCGGATGTCTCCGGAGTGTTTGGCACCGGTGCAGGTGAGGTTGAAGTAGGCACAGTCCTCCCCCGTGCCGTCCTCAAAGAAGATGCGGCAGCTGAGGTCCATGTCTAATGGCTGTGCGGGCAGTCCTTTGCCCCACTGGAGGAAGAGACGCACGGCATCGCCTTCCACGGGGAAGCGTGTTCCCATGAGGGCGCAGGAGGTGTCCTGAATGGTGGTGGCGCGGTCGCCAACGCTGATGGGGATGTGGTGGAGTTGTGGATGGATGAAGATGGTCTTGGCGTTGGTCTGCTGAGACTGGAAGTGCTGCTCCATCGCCTTGAGATACAGCTGGTGGATGCGGGAGATGATGTCTTGGAGTTCGGTCTTGTTGTAGAGGGCCAAGAGGGGATGTGGTTCCAGCCGGTGGGTGCCGCCAGTGAGCGGCCGTGCGATGCGTTTCTCATGGGTGTTGAAGTAGCTGTCGGCGGCGTCGCCCAGGCTGATGAGCAGGCGAGGGGGCACCTTGTCAATGACGGTGCGGAAGGCGGCCAGGGTGTCGGCAGGCCCGAAGCGCAGGATGGTGGAGAACAGACAGCGGGCGAAGAGTCCGGGACGCTGCACCAGCAGTGCCAGCAGTGTCTCTTTCTGTTTCTGGTCACGGGCAGCATCCACGCGTCCCTGCCAGGTGGTGTAGTCCTGGCGGTAGAAGATATCCAAGAGGGCTGCCAGGCGCTGGAACCCGGGTTTGCGGGCGTACTCCGTGAGCCGCAGGGCACGGATGAAGCGCACCCACATCCCGCGATGTGGGTTCATATTCTCTGCTGCCTGCTGGGGCGTGAGGGGCAGGGCGCAGAGCCAGGTGGCCACGAGGCGGCACTGCCGACGGCTGTAGTGCAGGCGCAGTTCCTGCTGCTTCTGCCGGGCTGCCAGCTGTGGCTGCTCGGAGGGTTGCCAGCGGTGGACGTTCACTTGTGCGGCGTGCTGGATGAGTGTCCGGGGCTTGATGATGAGCAGGTGCCCCGTGTGCTGCCACCAGAGGTAACGGAGGATGTCGGTGGGCGTCTGCAGGAGGCGTCCTGCCTCGTCGTCGCGTCCCAGCTCTGTCAGTGCCTGAACCACCAACATACTGGTCTCGCGCATGGGTATGGTGACGTCGGTCGGGAACGGGAAGACGGCGAGCAGTTCCCGGAGCGATGCTGCCTGGGTAGCATCCAAGGGAGTGGGGGAGGAGAGCAGGGAGAGGAAGACACGCTGCAGGTCTTCGAGGGTGAAGAGGCGCAGGGGTTTCAGCTTGGAGGCCTGCCCGTGATAGACGAAGTCTGCTGTGTGGAAGGGCCGTCCGCAGAAAGGACAGCCGTTGTAACGCTCCAGCGGGAAGGTGCCGTCCGGGATGAGGTGCCCGCAGGGCAGGCGTGTGCCGTGCACCTCCTGGCCGTCGGCTGCTAAGATGTTGGCAAAGAGGGTGATGAGGTGATCGGCGCGGGATTCTCCCGTGGGCACCTGCCACCCGCGGACCAGCGGCGCCCAGTTCAGCTCCACGCCCAAGATGTCGTTGATGAGCTGTGTCATCTGGGCCAAGTCCTTGTCCGGCACCGTGCAGAGGGCGTGCAGCAGTTCCTCGGTGACGCAGAAGCCGTTGTCGCGCAGGCGTGCCACGAAAGCGGTGACAACAGGCGTGATCTCGGAGGTGAGGTCGATGTCCTCTCGGCAGATGTCAACGAAGAGGGCTTGATGGCGGAGGGCCGTGGTGAAGAGTGCGCTGTTCATCATGAAACCTGAAACTTGAAACCTGAAACCTGAAACTTGAATCTTGAAACCTGAAACTAAAAAAGAAACAAGGCAATTGGACAGCTATTGTTGCAAACTAAAATAGTTTAATAGGAGTAAGCCGGCCTTGGCCTTGTTTCTTTTGTGTGTCTATCCTCCCACCTGGGCCATGATGCCGTGAGCGGCAAACTGGCTGATGATGCGTTGGAGGGTCTCATCGGAGGGGGGACTCATGGGGAACCCCGTGGGATTGTAGGTGGTGCCGCGTCGGCGGTGTTTGTCCAAGCCGGCGTCGTGATAGGGTAGGAGGGCAACGCTTGTTAATCTTAATTCATCCATAAAGCGTGCCGTTTGCAGGATGTTTTCCTCGTCGGCGTTGATGCCCTCGATGAGCGGGATGCGTATCTGGATGGGGACGCCGAGGGTGGTCAGGAGACGGAGGTTGGAGAGGATGCGTTCGTTGGAGACACCCGTGTAGTGCCGGTGCTTCTCGGGATCCATCACTTTCAGATCCACGAGGAAGAGGTCTGTCTCTGCGGCCACGGCACGCACCACTTCGGGGTCGGCGTAGAGGGTGGTATCCACACAGCGGTGGAAGCCGTGCTGTCGGCAAGCGGTGAGCACTGCAAGGAGCGCTTCGGCCTGTAGCAGAGGCTCGCCTCCGCTCACTGTCACGCCTCCGCCGCTGTCCAGCATAATGTCCCGCTCCTTCTCCACCTCGGCCATCAGCTGGTCCAGTGTGTAGTGGCGGCCACACATCTCGATGGCCATTGCCGGGCAGTTGGCGGCTTTCGCGGTCAGCTGCTCGCGCGTGTACTTCTTTAATAAGGTGTCGGTGGTCTGCCCCAGTTCGCCGGGGTAGAGTCCGCAGGTGTTGCAGGCGATGCACTTCTTCTGTTTGAACAGCAGCTCGGGCTGTGGCAGCCACGACTCGGGGTTGTGGCACCAGGCACACCGCAGGGGACACCCCTTGAAGAAGATGGTGGTGCGGATTCCCGGGCCGTCGTTGATGGCGTAACGTTTGATGTCAAAAACCAACATGCTCATGGGTTTTACCATTTCACGCTCCGGTAGGTGGCGTTGAAGAAGTTCTGCTGGTAGGTCTCGCCCGTCAGACGGAGACCGAAGATCTCATGGCCTTCGCTGTCGTACTCGGTGACGAGGCGGTCGTGGGGACCGTCGGGGAGTCCGGGGATTCCCCAGCCGGCGACGTAGTAGTCACCTTCGCGGGTGAAGGATCCGCAAGCCTGTGTGAAGTAGCTGTTGTCATCGTCGGGCAGGATGTTGCCTCCTCCTGTCACCTCTCCCGTCTCGGGATTGATGGTGAGTTGCAGCAGGCGCGTGGCGGCCGGTGTGTGGCCGTTGCCGTTGTCGAAGAGGGTGAGGGTGCCGTCTTCGAGGAGGCTGGCCTGGTGCTGTCCGGAGAAGTTCTGCTCCTCGGGGAGCAGGTTCCCTCGGATGGCCCAGATGATGTCGCCGGTGCCGCCGGAACGGTCGATTTTCACGAGTGAGCTGAGGTGCCGCAGTGAGCAGAACAGATTGCCGTCTGGGAGCACCTGGATGGAGTTGAAGTGTGCGTAGTCCCGTTCCGCGCCGAAGTAGGGGTCTATCCAGGTGGGCAGTTCCGTGTGTCCGGTGCTCCACCAGTCAAAGACCACCTCGTCGTTCTGCACTTCCTGGAGGTAGCTGGCGTAGATGAGCTGTCCCCACCGTGTGCGCTCCACGTAGGCGGAGACGATGTAATGGTCTGGGTTGAAGAAGTAGAAGTCGTGGCCGTCTAAGGGTTCCGCAGAGGTGACATCGCCGTTGCGGCTGGTGAGCAGTCCGATGGTCTTCACCACGTGGTACCGTTCGTCCAGGATCACGCGTTTGCCGGGGTCGTAGCCCATCATCACGCGTTCCTGAAAATTGGGGTCGTTGACGTGATAGCTGTAGTAGGTCTTGCCGTCGTCTCCTGTGTGCTTCTTGAAGTCCCACCAGCCGCTGACGTCGTTGGTGTTGGTGATGGTGCGGGGCTCGTAGCGGTAGAAGAGCAGGTGGCCGTCGTTGTCGTACTTCATGATGAGGCGCAGCCAGACGAAGGAGAGGTAGAAGTCGCCAGGTGCCTGGGCCTTGCCTGTTGCCTTGATGTCCGGGATTCCGTCATGGAGGGTGTTCAGCAGCACGCGTCCCGGCTGGCCGCCGGTGGTGTAGGCAATCTCGATGTGCGTGTTGCGGGTGATGCTGTCGATGGGGAGTGCGCAGCTGCCGTCGGAGACGGCTTGGCCGTTGATGGTGATGTCCTGAAAAGCTGCCGCATTGTCGAAGGTCACCTCTGCGTCAAAATCTGTACAGAGGGTGGTCAGGTTCACGGCCTCTGCGGCGGGCAGAGGAATGTCATAATGCTCGCCGTTGATGGTGAGGCTCATCGTGGTGGCCGACGCTGGCGACGGGTTGTTGTCGGCGTTGCTACAGCCGGCGAGGGTGGCGGCTGCTGCGAGGAGTCCAAGGAGTGTTCTTGCTTTCATAGTGCGTTACATTATTTGATATAGATTTTCTTGCCATTCTTAATGTAAATGCCGCGGGGTAATTGACAGCCCCCTCCGACTCCCCCAAAGGAGGAGAGATTAGGTGACAGGTGACGGTTAATTTTTCTTCCGCTCATGTCGTAGATAGCCCCATCACATTCTTCATTCTTCATTCTTAATTCTTCACTCTGCGAAATTTCGCTCAGCGAAGTTTCGCTGTCTTCTTCTCCAAAGCTGAGCTTGAACTCCTTCACGGCAGCGGGGCTGTCGAGCTGGAAGTAGCTGCGGAAGGCATAGATGCGGGCGCCACTCTCAGGATAGTAGAGCTTGCTGTGGTGCTCGGTATCCTCAGCGTCGTAGCCTAAGAACAGAATGCTCTTGTTCTCATCAGTGAACGTCATGGGGTTGTAGGTGCCCTTGAAGGTGCCGCCGGTGAAGCTGACTTCCGTAGAGGCGCTGTAGTCGATGGTGACGCCGGGGAACACAGGATTCTTGAGGTCGCTGTTGGGATGCGATTCAGGTGTGCCCCACTTGATGATGAATGGTGTGCCGGCAGGAATAAGCCCCCCTTGCTCCCCCGAGGGGGAAACTTCGGTGAAGTTCAGTGTCAGCGTAGAGCCGCTGAGGTTGCTTGTCGAGGTGTTGAGTGTCATAGCTGTCACGCCGTCGCCGCTTAGTGGTCCACTGGTGGTGCTGACATCGAACGGCAGGCACAGCGTGTTCCAGGCGCCGTCCTTATAGAGGGTACGACCGCGCAGGGTAACATCTATACCCTCGCTGAAGGTGGGGGGGGTCTGGTGATCGTAAGCTGTGTATTGTTCGGGATTGGCGTAGGCTGCGATGAGGGCGCTGTTGTCGCAGTTGTCATCAAGGAATAGCTTTGTCTTGTCGAGGCAGACACTATTATTGAAGTCTCCGCGACAATCGTTAGCTGCCCTAGCCGCTCCGATGTTAAAGGCATAGCTGAAGATATAGCCATAGCCGTTGGGAGTATAGACGAGGGTGCTGTGATAGGTATTGTCCTTAATATGTGAAAGATTGTAGCTATTGATATTGGCAGTGAAAGCACCTACATCAGGAGACATGTTGGTGACTGTTGCTGTAATGGTGGAGCGAATGATGTGGCAGTTTTCAAGTCTACCTGATAAATTGCCTGTTATGCCCCCTACGACATTACAGCCTGTTATAACTGCGCCGTCAAGTGTGACATTCTTTACATATCCATCTTTATTAATACAGGCAAAGAAGCCAACATTGTAGTCATCGGGTTTATTGATGGTAAGATGGCTGATGGTATGACCAGCGCCATTAAAGGTACCTTCAAATTTTGGGCCGTTATTAACATTGTTGTGTCCTATGGGTTCAAAGTTATCTACGCTACTCATGTCAATGTCATTGTTTAACATGAAGAAGGTGTTCAGGAAGCTGTTGCCGCTGTTGCATTCGCTGGACAGATATATCAGACCCTCGGGTGTGGTGATGATATAGGCTTTCTCCTCGGTGCTGCCGTCGTGGTTGGCGTCAGCGCCCCAATAGATGGCCCTGGGGGTGCCGATGCGTAGCTCGTTGCCGATACGGACAACGATGTTATCATTGTCAGATGGCGTGAAGCAGGTGGCAGGGTCGGTCGTGCCCATGTGGGTGTTCCAGTTTTTGGTGAGCTGGGTGTTGTAACTGCTATTGAGGTCGATGATAATGGGAGCCGTGGGATTGATGGGACCGTCAAGATGGATGCGGTCGTTGCTGTAGTGCAGATAGTCGCTATCCTCGGCTTTAGTCCAGTCTTGGGTGCTGGTGTCGTACGATATCTTCTTGTTGCCGCTCATCGTAAACGTGCCGCTCAGATGAAGCTTAGCCGGATTGGCACCACTATAAGGGGTGAAGCCGCCACTGGTTTGGTCGCCGCTGCTACCGTAGGCGGTGTTACCCGTGATGCTGCCGCCGCTCAGGTAGATGTCTCCGCTGTAACCATAGATGGCAGCGCCGGCAAAGGGCGATCCTTTGAGGGTGTTGACCACGTTGCCCGTGATGGTGCCGCCGGTCATGGTGAAAGTACCGCTGCCAAGTCGGACGCCACCGCCACCGGTGAATGTACATTTGTTGCCACAAATGCTGCCGCCCTCCAGGGTGAGGTCACTGTTTTGCACATTGATACCACCGGCAGAACTTTGGCCGCTGCTGGTACCGTCGAAGCCACCGGTGATCTGTCCGCCGCCCTGACTGTCGCGGATAACAAGCGAAGCGTGATTGTTCGACTGACCATCCAACTTGATGACGTAGCCTCCCTGTTGTGACTCCGTCATGTTGCGGTCAATCTTATGGCCGTTCAGGTCGATGATGACATGATGCCCGGCGGGGATGTTGAGGTAGCTGTCGTTGCCCTCGGCCACGATATCCCTCTCCAGCGTGATAAGCGTAGGATTCGCGACGTCGGTGCTGGAGTTAGTGAGTAGAGTCTGGAGCGAGGTCCAGCTCATGGTGAACGTTGCATTGGCAGTGACATTGTTGGCAGGCATGGTGAAAGTATAGTCACCATTGCTTTCCGTGACGTTGACGTCATGGCCTTCGGCATCCTTTACGCTGTAGCCGGCGAAGATGTAACCATCGGGCACATTAACACCCAGCGTCACGATTTCGCCCTTCAGCACCAGCGGGATATTATTGGTGGTCGTGGCAGTAACACCCGTACCACAGGTAACGAAGTAGCCACCCTTCAGTTTCTCGGAGAAACCAGGCAAGCTGGTACTATAGCTGCCAAGGGAGGCAGCCGGCACGAAGATGTCTGAGATAGCCGAACAACCAGCGAATACATTGTTTCCCAGAACTGGTGGCGTGGTACCCAGAAACCAGACTTTTTGCAGTGGGGAGTTAAAAAGACTCTGAAATGCATAGTCTCCGATCCTGGTCACGCTGGCGGGAATGACGATGACGCGGATTTGACAGTTTGAGAAAGCATATTTTGCTATCTGTGTGGTATTCGCATCAAGCGTAATGCTGGTGCTGGGGCCACTGTATTTATAGGCCACATGGCCCACATATATCAGCTCATTATTATTGATTCGGGAATTCAACCATGGGGTATTGTTAAAAATATTGCTATCAATGGCATCCGTCACACCGCTGGCACCAATGACGTCAACCAGGCTGAGGCAATCGCAGAAGGCAGCGGCACCTATCTTTGTCACGCTGCTGGCGATGTTGACGCTGGTAACGTAGGGAAACTGATATAGGATTTTGCTGCCGATGCTCGTCACGCCATCCTCGACGACGAGGCTGGTGATGAGATTCTTGTAGCCGGCCCAAGGCTGGTTGGTGTTGTCGTAATCTGCCATCTCGCCCGTGCCGCTGATGGTGAGGGTATGGGTGCTGGGGGCATACGACCAGGTGACCTGATCGTTGGCGGTCTTGCCACAGCTGCCTGTAATAGTCGTGGCTCTGACAGTGATGTCGTAGGCGGGCATGGTGAGCGTAGAACCGCTGAGAACCGCGGCAGTCACATCTGAGCCATCTGCATCCTTTGTCACAACGTATTGCACGGTACCGCTGCCAATGAGGCTCAGTGTGGCGGTCTCGCCCTGCTGCAACATCAGGCAGTTATGGGCGGTGGTGACGGTGATGCCTTCGTCACAGGTGATGAAGTAGCCTGGCTTCAGTTTTTCACCGAGGTTCCAGCTGTTGTAATCACTGGCAGCCGGCACAACCACAGTGGTGAGAGCGCTGCAACCATCAAAGACACCGTTGCCAAGTGTAGGTGCCGTGCTACTCTGCACATAGAGCGTCGTCAGGCCGGTGCAGCCACTAAAGGCCCCAGTATTGATGGTCGTCACGCTGGCAGGGAGGGTCAGCGTCGTTAGATTTACACAACCAGCAAAGGAACTTGGGCCGATTGTCTTCAAGTCTTTGGGGATTGTGACCGATGCCAGTTTGGTGCAGCCGCTAAAGGTATAACTACCAATTGATCTTACGCCTTGCTCGATGATAGCGGAAGTAATGTTACCTTTATCATTATTCCATGCAATGTCATATTCCTGGTTATTATCCATATCTCCGACGCCACGAATGGCCAGCGTGTTTCCTTCGAGTGTCACGGCACAGAAGTAACTAATCCAGGATTCGACATAAGGATTGGGAACGGTTTCTTCTCCGAAAAGGCCTTTTGGTACGTATATCTTCATGTCCGGATGCGTTCCCTCGAAAGCATCACTTGCAACAGCAACAGTCGGAGCCACACCAGACGTACAAACCACGGTTTTCAAGCTTTCGCAGTTTTTGAAAGCTTGATATTCAATACTTGTCACAGTATTATCGAAATATACCGCCTTCAGATTTCTACACCCTTTGAAAACATCGTGAGGGATAGTAGTAGTGCCAGGTTCATTTCTTGGTGCGATAACAACATACTCAATCGCCCATTGATTTTGGTAGTTGGTCTCTACATTATTACTACCACCACATATGGGCTTCCAATTTACGATCAGTGTCTTGGTTTTTGAGTCCCATGTATCGTTAGAGTATGGTTTCACTGTCCATG
>JAFZSP010000043.1 GCA_017619335.1 Bacteroidaceae bacterium | reverse complement strand
GACATCCGACGGCTCCCTCTGACTCGCACGGCCATTATTGTAATCATTGTGCTCTACGGTCTTCGTGCTATGGTAGGAGGCTGGGCTTGCGTGGTGGATTTTAGTTGGCTTCAATGTATTTCATCCGTCATTCCAGCCTTTATAGCATGGTGTTATTATCCTGGTCTTAGAAAATAATGAAGCATATTCCAAATATCCTGTCAGCATCGCGAATTGCAATGTGTCTGCCTCTACTTTTGGTGGATGCAATGACTGTGCCCTTTTGGGTGCTCTACATGATAGCGGGTACTATGGATATGCTCGACGGCTTCCTGGCAAGGCGATGGGGAGTAGAGAGTAAGTTCGGGGCCAGATTGGATAGCTTGGCAGATTTCGTGTTTGTCTTAGCGGTAGGATATAAGTTGTTACCGTGGCTGAAGCTGCCTGTTGTGTTGTGGATGATGATAGGGCTTATCGCGCTGGTGAAAACAGTCAATGCCGTAAGTGCATACATTGTAAGCCACAGAATTGAATATCCACACACCAAGGCCAACAAAATAACAGGCTTCCTACTCTTTATTGGGATGGTGGCAATCGGGCAGTCATTCTTCGTCCCTGTTGCATGGGTCCTTGCTTGCATCGCCCTTTTCGCTGCTATACAGGAAGGCCATTATATTCGTAGCAAATAGACCATCTAAAAGGATAAAAATGAATATGGAAACAGAAAGGTTGTTTTTGCGTCTTTAGCTGGATCGTGATGCTGAGACTCTGTTTAAATACGCCATCGACCCCGATGTGGGCCCTCGTGCAGGCAGGCTCAGAGACTGCCGAGCGAGAGCCGTTTATGGAAACTGTGGCAGTTTAGTTTATTCCGCTAAATATTGAGAGAGGCTTAATCTAAACCTACTTTCCCACGCAGAAGTTGATGAAAATGTTTTCGAGGACTTCGGTGGGGACGATGCGGCCTTGACCGGTGATTTCAGCAAGGTCGTCGAGGACCAAATTGAGGTCAAGGGATATGAGATCTCCACTCAGGTTCTGTTGGAGACTGGAGATGACTCGGATGATGTTGTCGTGGGCGTTGGTAAGAGCTTGATACTGACGGGCGGAGGTGATTATGACATCGTTCTCGGAGAGCGCTTCGAGATGGGCGGCATCGAAGAGGGCTTGCTCAAGCGTGTCGATTCCCTGGCCGGTTTTGGCGGAGATGTGAAGGAGTGGGGTGGCCACGACGGATTCACAGCATACGGAAGTGGAAGCTGACTTGTTGTATAGGGTACTGAGGTCTGACTTGTTCCAGACGGGGATGAGAGACTTTTCGGAACAGCGTTGTTTAATATCGGCTAATTCGGCTGGGGTGGGAGTTTCATCAATGAGCCAAATGACGATGCGAGCTTTCGAGATGGCAGCGTAGGTACGTTCGATGCCAATCTGTTCCACGGTGTCTATTGTCTGGCGGATGCCGGCGGTGTCTATGAAGCGGAAGTTGACGCCGTTCATGGTTATCACATCTTCTACAGTGTCGCGGGTAGTTCCGTGTATGTCTGAGACGATGGCACGTTCTTCATGGACCAGACGATTCAGCAAGGTGGATTTCCCAACGTTGGTTTTGCCCACGATAGCGACGGGTATTCCTTCTTTCAACGCCTGGCCGGTTTCAAAGGTCTTGACGAGTCGAGTGATATGGTTGTCAATCTTTTGTGCCAGTTCCAGAAGCTCCGAGCGCTCGACGAATTCCAGGTCTTCGTGATCGGAGAAGTCGAGTTCCAACTCCAGAATGGAGGTGAGCTTCAGCAGTTGTTCACGCAGGCGGGAAAGCTCCGTGGAGATGCCGCCCCGCAGCTGACTCATGGCCATCTGGTGGGTGGCGCGGTTGTTGGAGGCAATGAGGTCCGCGACGGCTTCGGCCTGTGAGAGATCGAGCTTGCCATTAAGGTAGGCACGCTGTGTGAACTCTCCGGGACCAGCCATGCGGCACCCGTGCTGGACGAGGAGTTCCAGCACCTTGTTCAGTATATAGCGGGAGCCGTGGCAGGTAATTTCCGCGCTGTCCTCGCCGGTGTAGCTGTGCGGGGCACGGAATACAGAAACCATCACCTCGTCGATGATTTCGGAATCGTTGACGATGTGCCCATAAAGAATGCTGTTAGGGCGAGCGGTGGAGAGTTCTCGGGAGAATATGTCAGCAAGAATCTCAAGAGATTTTTCTCCTGAGATTCTGATGATTCCTAATGCTCCGCCCGTCGCTGTGGCAAGGGCGCAGATGGTGTCTGTAGAATTGTGAATTAACAATTGAAAATTGACAATTAAATTCTATCGAGAACGAGGCCGATGAGGGTGTCGATGGAGTTCTTGTACTCGGTGTTCATCTCGGTGGTGTAGCGGTTGGCAATGACCATGCAGCAGGTCATGGCACGATGGCCGAGCAAGGCCGACATTCCGGCCACAGCGGAGCTTTCCATCTCGAAGTTGCAGATGTGGAGGTCACCGTACTGGAATGCCTCGACCTTCTGATTCTGCTCAGGATCTTGGATGGGCAGGCGCAACTGACGGCCCTGCGGACCATAGAAACCTCCGCAGGCGATGGTGATGCCGCGCACCATATCGTCTTTGGCGATCTGCTCGATGAGTTCCGGGTCGGCAACAGCCACGTATGGAGCGCCCTTGAGGGGTGACCAGTTCATGTGCTGCTTGAAAGCTTCTTCCAGTTGGAGGTCACAGACGTCGTTGCGGCCAGCGTAGTAGTTGAGCAGGCCGTCAAAACCGATGCTCTTGACAGAAGCAATGAAGGACCCCGTGGGTGTGAAAGGTTGCAAGCCACCGCAAGTGCCGATGCGTACAATGGTGAGTGTGCGGTGCTCATCTTTCTCGGTGCGGGTCTCGAAATCAATGTTGGCCAGTGCGTCTAACTCGTTGATTACGATGTCAATATTGTCACATCCGATGCCGGTGCTGACGACGCTGATTCGTTTGCCCTGGTACCAACCCGTAATGGTGTGGAACTCGCGACTCTGGATGTCACACTCCATTCGATCAAAATGTGCAGCAACAGTTTGCACACGTCCCGGGTCGCCCACGAGGATAACACGGTCTGCTAACTGTTCCGGACGTACATGAAGATGGAAGCAACTGCCGTCTTCATTGATAATCAGTTCAGAGGGAGGGAATACTTTTTTCATAATAGAAGGTTTATTTGTGTGAGATTTCGGTATTGCGTATTTCCTTTTCCAGTTGTTTAAGCTGCTGGAGCTGAGGGTAATGTGTGCTTTCCAACTTGCGGATAGACTGTGCCAGCTGGGGGCGTTGTTCGGCAGGAGCCGTGGCATAGTTGTCACGCAGGCGTTCCAGCATCAGTTGGTCTGTCTTGACATTCTTGGAAAGCTGGAGCCACTGCATCATCTTCTGCTTGGCCTGTGGAGACTGGAAATCACTCAGTTGGGTGTAGGTGCGTTTGTCATCAATGACGAATTGGAATGTCTCCGCAGTCTGTTTCCCCTCGTTGCTGCTGTCCATGCGTAAGGCTGCGAGCCGTTTCTGTGCCTCGGGCGTTTGGCTATTCCACGTGTCCTTGATGGATGCGATGCGGGCCCGTGCAGCCAACTGCTTTTCAGAGAGTTGGTCTCCATAGACCTGACGGGTGGCGTTGGGGATAAAGGTATAGACACAGACCTTTCCCTTGGGCTGGCGACGGTCGCTGACGAACCATCCGAGCTGGTGCAATTCATCAATGACCAGCAGGTAGTCATTGGCTGGGGAATTGAAGGGGAAGCCCACGTTCTCAGGCGTCAGGAAACTGCCGTCATCACCGTCTGAACGGGTGACAAAGATGTCATAACCGCCGATGCTCTCGGGGCCCGTGGCAGCGAAGTAGAGCGTCACGCCGTCGGAGAGCAGGAACGGATAGTTCTGTGACAGGTCGCTGGTGGCGAGTCCCGTCAGCAGATGAGGCTCGCTCCATTGTTCTCCGATTTTGTCGGAAGTGGCTAATCGCAATGCACCGTTCTTCCCTTTGGGCACGGCCAAGTAACGTTTGTTGGCCAGCTCATTTTCATAGAGCGTGGCGCCGTTCTTGTCGGCCGTGTGATAGGTGCTGGCATAGGTGTCTATGCGACCGTTCTCCCGATTGAGAAGAATGGCGTTCAGGAATTTATTCTTGTCGCAGACCACACTGTCAATGATGACAATATGCTCTGTTGCATGAAGCTTTAGCGTAATCTGCTGCACCTGCTCCATCAGTGCCTCCACAGCCTCCGTTGGCTGCTTCTTTTTGGTCAGTACAGCCATCTCTTTATCCAGGATTTCACGTGCCGTGGAGACGTCGTAGAGGCTCAAGGCGTGCTGTGCCTGTTCGATGGCAGAAGGCTCATTGGCCGCTGCCGGCTTGTTCTTCGCTGGCGCTTTGGCGGCAGGACGAGCCTTGCTGGCCGGGCGCTTGCTGCGCTGGGCAGAAGCCGGAGTGACTGCAAAGGCAAATAGGATGGATAACAGCAGGATTGTCTTCATAATGGTGTTTATCGGGAAAGATACTCGTGCATGGACTGAGCAGCTCGGCGGCCGTCTCCCATGGCGAGAATGACGGTGGCACCACCACGGACGATGTCGCCTCCGGCGAAAATCTCGGCATGGTTGGACTGCATACCCTCGTTCACGACGATGGTGTTCTTGCGTCCTAACTCCAGTCTCTCGATGGATTTGGGAACCAGCGGGTTGGGGCTCACGCCCACAGCCACAATCACCTGATCGGTGTCCAAGGTGACAGTCTTGCCTTCCACGGGCACTGGGCTGCGACGGCCACTGGCATCAGGTTCGCCCAGCTCCATCACCTGCAGCACGGCCTGACAGACGGCGCCGTTCTCATCAGCCTTGTACTCAATGGGGTTATGGAGGCAGAGGAAGTTGATGCCCTCCTCTTTGGCGTGCTTCACCTCTTCCAGACGGGCAGGCATTTCGGCCTCGCTACGACGATAGACCAACGTCACCTCAGCGCCCAAGCGCTTGGCGGTGCGGCAGGAGTCCATTGCGGTGTTGCCGCCTCCCACCACGATAACGCGCTTGCCCAGGTTGATGGGGGTGTCGGTGGTAGGATTGGCTGCATCCATGAGGTTCACACGGGTCAGGTACTCATTGGACGACATGATGTTGATGGCGTTCTCACCGGGGATATTCATGAAGTTGGGAAGTCCTGCGCCGGAACCTACGAAGATGCCTTTGAAGCCTTGGTCCTCCAGGTCTTTGACAGAGATAGTCTTTCCAACGATGACATCCGTTTGGAAATGAACACCCATCTTGGCAAGATTCTCGATTTCCACATCCACAATCTTGTTGGGCAGGCGGAATTCGGGGATGCCGTATTTCAGCACGCCACCTATCTCATGGAGTGCCTCGAAGACATAGACGTCATAGCCTTTCTTCACCATATCTCCTGCGAAGGAAAGGCCGGCAGGACCGCTTCCCACGACAGCAATTTTAATGCCGTTGGACGGTTCGATGGCCGGAAGGGATATGTTGCCACTCTCGCGTTCATAGTCGGCAGCGAAACGCTCCAGGTAGCCGATGGCCACAGCTGGCTCGTTCATTTTCAGGTGGATACAACGGGCCTCACACTGTTTCTCCTGCGGACAGACACGACCGCAGACAGCGGGCAGAGCCGACGTCTGTTTCAGCACTTTGGCGGCGTCCAGGAAGTGGCCGCGTTCGATGCTCTTGATGAACGAGGGAATATTGATGTTCACGGGACAACCCTCCACGCAAGTGGGTTTGGCACAGTCCAGACAACGCTTGGCTTCGCGCATTGCCATTTCCTTGGTGAGACCGATGTTGACTTCCTCGGTGCGGGTGGTAGCGCGATAGACAGGGTCCAACTCGGGCATGATAACGCGTTCTATCTGGGTGCGTTCCTTGGCTTTCATGGAAGCGCGCAGTTCCTTGCGCCATTCGGCATCACGGTCGGTGAGAGACTCAGTGCCCCCCCCTACGGCCCCCGAGGGGGCTTCTTTTGAAATTGCGCTTGACACTTTAGTGTCCCCCTCAGCAGCTGTCATGGTGCCTTCCAGGTGTTCCTCGAAATGTTCCATTTCCTCTTGTTCGGCGCGCTTGAAGGTACCCATTCGCTTGAACATTTCATCCCAATCGACGAGTGCGCCGTCAAACTCGGGACCGTCAATGCAGACGAACTTGGTCTTGCCACCGATAGTCAAACGGCAAGCGCCACACATACCCGTGCCATCCACCATGATGGTGTTCAGGGACACTTCACAAGGAATGCCATGCTTCTGGGCAGTGAGGTTGGAGAACTTCATCATGATGGGAGGGCCGATGGCAAACACTTTGTCAACGTGCTCTTGTTCAATGAATTTCTCGATGCCGACAGTCACCACACCTTTCTCGCCGTAGGAACCATCGTCGGTCATGATGATGACCTCATCGCTGCTCTCGCGTACCTTGTCTTCCAGGATAATCAAGTCCTTGCTGCGCCCTGCCATCACAGAGAGTACTCGGTTGCCAGCCGCTTTCAAGGCCTGAATAATGGGGAGCATAGGAGCCACACCCAGTCCTCCACCGGCACACACCACAGTGCCGAACTTCTCGATGTGAGTGGGGTTGCCCAGAGGACCTACTACGTCGGTGACGTAGTCGCCCTCGTTCAGCATGCAAAGCTTTTTGGAGGAGAGTCCCACCTGTTGCACCACTATGGTGATGGTGCCCTTATTGATGTCGGCGCCAGCGATGGTGAGCGGCATACGCTCGCCTTTCTGGCCGATGCGGACGATGACGAAATTGCCCGCCTTGCGACTCTTGGCAATCAGCGGAGCTTCTATTTCAAAGAGGAAAACCTTCTCTGAGAATTGTTCTTTCCTGACAATCTTGTTCATTGTATTTAGTGTTTGTTTATCGTATAGAAATCCATAAATCGAAACTGGCGTAGTCACGACCGCCACTGGCCAGCGTCACATATTTCCCTGGAGCCAGGACGTGCTCGTAAATACCATAGCGGACGGTGAGGGAGTCGTCGTCCATCGCCACCACCGTGACACTGCCGAAGACATCACTGCCGTCCAGATTTTTCTGACTGATGTAGCCACCAATCTCCAACTGGTCACGCGTGAACGTGTTCTTGCAGGTGTAGCGATTGTGATCGGCTCGTATGTCGGTGCCTATCCAGACTTCAGTCCACTTCTGCTGTTCCATAGAGGGGTTGAGTTACTTGATGATGTCAAAACCAGTGTATTTCTGCAATGCCGCCGGAATGTGAATGCCCTCTTCGCTCTGGTTGTTCTCCAGGAGAGCTGCCACAATACGGGGCAGTGCCAGGGCAGAGCCGTTGAGGGTATGGCAGAGCTCAGGCTTCTTGGAGCCCTCGGGACGGTAACGGCATTTCAGACGGTTGGCCTGATAGGTGTCGAAGTTGCTGACGCTGGAGACTTCCAGCCAACGCTTCTGGGCCTCGCTGTACACCTCGAAGTCATAGCAGATGGCACTGGTGAAACTCTGGTCTCCACCGCAGAGACGCAGGATGCGATAGGGCAGCTCCAGCTTCTGAAGCAGTCCCTCCACGTGTTCCAGCATTTCTTTGTGACTCTCTTTGGAGTGTTCGGGCGTGTCGATGCGCACAATCTCAATCTTTGAGAACTCATGCAGGCGGTTCAGCCCGCGCACATCCTTGCCGTAGCTGCCGGCTTCGCGGCGGAAGCACTGCGTGTAGGCGCAGTTCTTGATGGGTAGGTCTTTTTCTTCAAGGATGACATCACGATAGATGTTTGTCACGGGCACCTCGGCGGTGGGAATGAGGTAGAAATCATCCACCTCGGCATGGTACATTTGTCCTTCTTTATCAGGCAGTTGTCCTGTGCCGTAGCCCGAAGCGGCA
Source organism: Bacteroidaceae bacterium (assembly GCA_017619335.1). Classification (GTDB taxonomy): domain Bacteria; phylum Bacteroidota; class Bacteroidia; order Bacteroidales; family Bacteroidaceae; genus Physcousia. Next base: position 1,723 of record JAFZSP010000043.1, on the reverse strand, counting down.
TTCACCACCGTGGGAGGCATGATCTCTGTGTAGCCAGCCTTGCGGGCTTCTTCCAGGAAGAAGTTGATGAGCGCGCGTTGCAGTTGGGCACCCTTGCCGATATAGACAGGGAAGCCTGCGCCGGTAATTTTCACGCCCAGGTCAAAGTCGATGAGATTATATTTCTTGGCCAGTTCCCAGTGGGGCAGGCGAGCAGCTTCCACCACGGGATTCGCTGTCCAATTGCCCACGGTGTCACCAGGCTGACATTCGCGCAAGTTGCTCTTCACCACCACATTGTCTTCGGCAGCAGCACCCTCGGGCACTTCATCGTAGGGAATGTTAGGGATTTGGCACAGTTGTTCGATGAGTTCTTGCTGAGCCTTGTCCATTGCAGCTTCCAGTTCCTTGGCTTTCTCTTTGAGCTCGGCCACGGCAGCCTTGGCTTTCTCTGCCTCGTCCCGCAAACCTTGCTTCATCAGACCCCCAATCTCGGCAGCCTTTTTCTTGCTCTCAGCCAGCAAGTTGTCCAGTTGCTGCTGGGCTTCGCGGCGCTGCCGGTCGGTGGCCTGTACGGCAGCAATAGCTTCGGCAGCTCCTTTGAAGTGTTTCTTTTCCAGACCGCGAATGACTCGCTCAGTCTGTTCATTGATTAATTTGAGTGTTAACATTATTCGTGTATGAAATGTCTTTGTAAAAGCAAATGTCCCTCCCTTCCAGTCAGGAAGGAAGGGACGAGAAGTCTGTTGTTTCGGTATTGCCTTATGCCTCTGCCACGGGTTCTACAGACACCGTGCTGCGGTCCAGACGTCCCTTCTTGAAGGTGACGATACCGTCTGTGAGGGCATAAAGGGTGTGGTCGCTTCCCATACCGACGTTCTTGCCGGGATAGTGCTGCGTGCCACGCTGACGTACGATGATGTTGCCAGCCACGCACTGCTGACCACCAAAAATCTTCACACCGAGTCGCTGAGCTGCGGACTCGCGGCCGTTCTTAGAACTACCTACACCTTTTTTATGTGCCATGTTTCTTTCGGGGTTTTAGTGGTTAAGCAATTACTTCCTTGATAGCCAACTCGGTGAACTGCTGACGGTGACCGTTCAACTTGCGGAAGCCCTTGCGGCGCTTCTTGTGGAACACGAGCACCTTGTCGCCCTTGACCAGTGGTGAAACGACTTCACAGACCACTTTTGCACCTTCCACAGTGGGAGCACCAACGGTGAATGTGCCTTCGTTGTCTATCAACAACACTCTCTCAAATTCAACAGTCTGTTGAGCCTCGGCGCCCTGAATGTGCTGCACAAACAGTTTCTTGCCGGCTTCTGCCTTGAACTGCTGACCGTTAATCTCTACGATTGCGTACATTTTTGTTTTTGATGTATTTAACGGATTTTACCGGGAGGCGTCCTTCCATCGTGGAGGCACTTCACTGAGCCCCGTCGGTCTCAAATCGGGCGCAAAGGTACTGCTTTCCGCTGACATGACCAAACGTTTTCCACTTTTTTTTCATTTTTTCCCTCTTCTCGCCCCTTTTTGTCTCCGCATCTCGTCCGCTCAGCATAGTTTCTAACAAAAATTCAAAGCCCTGTAGGGGCATAATAAGGTATGCAATGGCGAGGAAAACGCGTGCCTTTAGGTACGCGACAACAGATCCTTATCGCGTACCTACGGCACGCATTCCATTAACTGACACATTACCAGCCATTAAAATGGCTGGCTACCCCTATCAAATGCCTACGGCAT
>JAFZSP010000042.1 GCA_017619335.1 Bacteroidaceae bacterium | reverse complement strand
GGGTGTTCAGTGACACGTCCATATCATGAATGACTGTCATGGCCATGATCTTGCGGGTCTGCTCCTTCTGGCGCTGCTCCAGATAGTGGGCGGTGCCGAAGGTGAGGATGATGGAGATGGAGGTGGCGATGATGGTCAGCATCGTCTCCTTCACCATGTTGTTCAGTTTGATTTCTCGCCCATACTTGGGCATCTTGAACTTAGCATTCATTGCTGTTACGATACATTGTTATTTAGAACTGCGACGAATCATGTAGCGGTCAGGCTCGATGGAGAACGTGGGCAGGTTGCCTCCCGTTTGTCTGCGGACGCGGCGGGCGCTGGTCGTGGGGTTGGAGTAATCCACGTAACGGGCAAGAAAGTCCATAATCTGCTGACAGTCTTCTGCACTGAAATGCTCGGGATTGTTGATGTCGTGGTTATGCGTGCCAAGCTCGCCGATGAGCAGCATCGAACGGCTCTCGTTGATCTTGTCGGGACGTGCACCCGTCCAGGGGTCTCCCTGTGCATAATAGAACATGACAGGACAGTCTGTGGAGGGGATGAAATTCTCTCGGATGTCCTTCATCCTCGTGTTGTCGTAGGTCTCACAGAGCCAGACATCCTGATCGAAGAGGAAAGTGGAAACCAGTGGCGGTTCTACCTCACCTATCAGACTTTCGTAACGTGAGAAGTCATAACAATACTGTCCCAGTTGCTTGACAGTCTGAATCGTATAGGGATAGCTGCCATCCGCCTTCCAGTAGTAATCCTCCTCAGGGGCAGGAGGAATCAACGGCGCGTCTTCATGCCAGAGGCCGTTCTGCTGCAAAATGTTCTGGAAAAAGATGCAGTCAAGAAGCGTTTTGGGTTCCGCATCCACTGGCGGGAAGATATTGACTCGCTCCTTGGCCGTGTGATAGGAGAACTGTTCAAAGAAGTATTCACCTATACCATCTATATAATTGTTCCAGTCCGTACCGAACCACTGCCTTGCCTCATCGTGGTACAGTGCCCGGAGCTGGGCAGTGTAGTCGTCGCACATCTGCAAGTAGGTCTGAAAGAGTCCTTCCTGGGCACCTTCCAACAGACGGGAACAAATGGAGTGCATGTGCTCCCGCTCTGCATCGCTGCCCGACTCGCTGTCGAGATAGGTCCCCACAGGCTTGTAGTAAAGTGATGTCATGAATGGACTACAGAACACGGTGGTCACTGTCATGTCGTTGGGATAGAAGTAGCGGTAGAAGAGTGATGTCATGCCATCCTTGCTGGTGCCGGTGCTGATCCACTCCTTGGGCAGTATCTGCTTCAGGGGCTGGAAGATGGCGTGGTGGTCGGCAGCAGCCTGCTCGATGGTCAGGAAGTCCCAGCGGGTGTCATCCAGGTTCTTGGAGTCGCCGAAGTAACGGTGCTCCACGACGACGAGGTTGGCATCCATATTGGCAGCAATGTCGAGATTGCTAATAGAGTTCTTCCAATGGTCAGGCAAGTCATAACCACGGGTGTACATCACGGTAGGACGGTCGAAGCCCTTGAAGAAGATGAGGGCCTTCTGCTTCATCGTGCCTGCCGAGGGGTTCTCATGGTCGATGGGCTGAGAGAAGAACACCTTGTAACACTCTGCGAATCCCACCATATCATTCTCTGGGGTGAAGGCTTCAATACTGATTACATTCTCCACCTGTGACAACTGATCGAGGAAGGGAGTCGTGGATACATCGGGTGTGGGATTCACGGGATTGTCCTCAATGGTGCACGAGGTGAGCCCCGTCAGGGCCATCGTGCAGCAGAGGACGGTAGCAAAAGTCAAAAAATACTTTTTCATTGTGGAAGTGTTTGAAATGGTTGATGATTACACGTTGGGGTTATCTGACATGTCATCATCGGGCAGACGGTAAAAGAACGACGAGGGACTCCACGCGGGCGGCGGGGTCTGGTTGATGAGCAGCCAGCGGCTCCAGCCCACCAGGCGGTCGAAGGTACTCTGCTGATAGATGCCCTCGAAGGTGCCGGGCCAGGTGCTGACCCTGTCAAGCTGATAGTCTTCGAGGCTGCCGTCACTGCTGTCATCGGCTGTCCCCATATACTTGAAAGTCTTCAAGGTACCGTCGGTATAATAGACGTCTGCACCCATCAACACAGGGTCCTGGCCATCTTCTTGTTTATAATCGTAAACCACGTAGTTGCCACCCACGGCAAGAATCATGCTGTAATCGACCTGGTAGTTGTGGTTTTCCAGGTACTTGGAGTAGCGCTGATGAGCCAGACAGGCGTTGAAGGTCGTGGCAAAGCGATCGTAGAGGTCCTCATCGAACACTTCCGGCAGCATGTAGAAAAGGCTCTCCATGTATTTGGCCAGGTCGTAGAAAGGATAGTTGTTGTCCACCTTCACGGCATTGGCCGTACACTCGTCGATGGCAGCGCGCTGCTCGGGCGTGCCGTTCTGGTAGGTATCCACCAATCGGTCTGTGACTTCGCGGAGCACGGGTGCCAGGTCGTTGAGGCGGCTGGTCTCCGTCAGCGTGAAGTCGAAGTACCAAGGAAAATCCGGGTTTTCCGGGTCGATGTATTGTTCGTCCCATCTGTCTATGCAGGCATCAACGAAATTGCTGAGTGACGTCCTGGTGTCCTTCCCCTCGGCCAGGTTATCGACCAAGGTTCCGAAGGAAGCGCCTCCGGACCACATCACGTATGTGGAGGCGGCAATGTAGTCTGTGACGTCCTTCACCTCATAGAGGAACTCCATGTTGTTCATCAGGCACAGGTAGGTCACGATGCCATCCGGGCGGACACTGGCATTGCGCACTGCGCTGGCAAAGCTCTTGGCCGAGAAGCACTTTTTGTCATAGCCGTCGTCGAAGATCAGTCCGCGTGTCTGTGCCGGCAGGGCCGTGTCGTGGTGGGGCAAGAAACCGCCACCGTGGTCGGCCAGCATGAGGATGTACTTCTTGGCGGGATAGTTCTGTGCAGCCCAGTTGATGTAGTTGGTCAGGGAGTCGGGACAGGTGAAGTCTGCGTTCATCTCACCGTAGGGCTGCGTCTCCAACAGTTGCTCACGCAGTGTTTTCTGTGGGTTGATGGCAAAACGGTAGCTGGCACCGGCTATGGGATGACAGAGATAGAAGTAGTTCACAACATCAGCCATCTCCAACTCCTCATGGCTGCAATTGGCTGTCATTTCTTCTGCCCAATCGACCACTTCTTCATAGGGATGTTCTTTATAAACCTTGGGGTGGAGCGATGCCTTGTACTGAGCCACCACGTTCACCCGTTCGAAGTTAGCGGCCTGCGCCCGGTAGATCGAGCGGAAGTCATCCAGGATGTATGGATCCACATTGCCGCCACCAGTGCCGTACCAGATGATGGTGGCGTCGGCCAGCTCTTGTGGCGCAGGTGTAGGATTCACGGGGTTGTCCTCGACGCTACAGGAAGTGAGCACCGTCATGTTAAAGGCGCAGCAGAGGACAGCTGCACTCGTCAACAGAATCTTCTTCATAATGTTTTTTTGCTATTTCTTAAATGAGAGTTTCTGAAATAATGGTAGTGCCGCATAGGGCATTATTTAATCGCGCCAGTGGTCGATTTGCCGTCCTTGTCGAAGGTGTAGGAGAGGTTTAGCAGACCTCCACGCTCCTCCACGAACGCTTCCAAGTAGGCCTGCAACTTCGATCCCTTGCTGGGAATTGAATGTGAGTTCCCAGGCGTGAAGCTGACAGTCTGTGCCCAGATGGTCTGCCGATCCTTGGAGAGGCAAGTGACGTAGGCATAATTGGACACGGGGCAGACGTTGGTAATGTTGACAGAGTCCAACTGTGCGCCTTCCTTGATCTTCGCCGTCAAGCGTACCCCGAAGGTTGAAGGGATGGTGAGGTTTGTCACTTGCTTCTCCCACACGGCTGTCGCATCCTTGATCGTCCACTTCACGGGCGACTCGGTGATGAGTTTGTTGTCTTCGCCATAGTAGGTCATGGTGTAGTCGCAGTAATCCGTCATCTGCTTTGTCACAGCGATGTTATAGACGGCTCCGATACCCAGCACTTCAGGTTTCTTCGGTGTGTTGTCGCCATTGTCGTCGTCGTCGCTGCCACAGGCGGTGAATACGGTTGTTGTCATTGCGCAGCAGAGGACGGCTGCGAGTGTCAAGAGATACTTTTTCATAAAGCTACATTATTTAGATTTTTTGCCTTCCTTCTTCCTGACAAGCACGTAACTCTCACGATGTTTTTCCAAAAAATCCAACACATGCTTGCCCTTCATATCCTGACCGACGGGATACCTGTAGGGATCGGTTACGATAATCCCATTCAAGATTTCTTTGGGCTTGTCTGCGGTGCCTACGCTGTATTGGACATAATATTCGACTTTGAAGCTATAGGTGGCCAAGGAATCTATTTCAGGCAGTTTTTCCTTGGGGACAGCATAGAGCGAGAACTCATAGTTGTCTGGTGCCTTGTCATAATCAACGACCTGGTCATAATATCCCTTTTGAGGGCACTGGATGGTCACTACTTCGCCATCTTTATTGGTGTAGGTGCAATAGACATCACAGAACTCATACAAGCCCTGTGCCAGAGCGATGTCGAAATACATGTTGACCACGTATTTCTTGTCTGAGCCGTTGGGCTTGGGGTCGTCGTCGTCACTGCCACAGGCGGTGAACACAGAGGTTGTCAGGGCGCAGCAGAGGACGGCTGCGAGCGTCATCATGAATTTTTTCATTTTGTTTGTTGTTTTGTTATTAATAATAGGTGTTGACTAAAGTTTCGCAAGTAATGCCGTAGGGATTTGATAGGGGTTTGAAGGGTTTTATGCCGTAGGCATTTGATAGGGGTAGCCAGCCAATTCATTGGCTGGTAATGTGGTTACCAATGGAATGCGTGCCTTTAGGTACGCGAGAGGGATCTGTTGTCGCGTACCTAAAGGCACGCGTTTTTCTCCGCCATTCCGTACCAGCCAATGAATTGGCTGGCTACCTTTATTACGCCCCTCTGGGGCTTGCCTTTCCGCTGGGTTTACCCTTATCATGCCCCTACGGGGCT
>JAFZSP010000041.1 GCA_017619335.1 Bacteroidaceae bacterium | reverse complement strand
TTTTGGCAGCATTGTTGCGATAGAAAAGTGAAAACGTAGAAACATTTTTATCGTTGATGATTATTACTTTTTGTACATTTTTACATTATTCCTCTGTAATCAACAAATAGACAGATTGTTAGGTGAATGTAAAGTGAATGTATTTCTGAATGTAAAATGTATTTTGAAAGTATTTGTTTCATTTTACATTTTACATTCAGAAATACATTCATTTTACATTCAGCTATATTCTTGATAGACTATTGCTTACAGAGGAATAATGTAAAAATGTATAAAAATTGCATCTTTAATACGCGCGCGCGTGAATAATGCTGGGTAAAGGGCTTGACTGTGCCACGCAAAAGTCCTGTTCTCTCCAGGCAAAGGCTCTTCTGTGGATAGGAGCCAGTCCTTCTGCGTTAGCGTCCTTCTCTTCTACCTACCTCTTCTTTCCCTTGTCTTGACTTCCCTTGGCTCCATCCGTTGTTCGGTGCGGGCGGAACGATTGTTCGGCGCGGGTGGAACAATGGTTCGGTGCGGGCCGAACAACGGAGGGGGTAAAGGGTACTTGGGGAGTCGTCCTTTCTCATCCGCTGGAGGAGCCTGACTCAACGAGCGAGGAGCCCAGTCCTTCTGGACGAGGAAGCTTGTCCTTCAGAGCGAGGAGGCTTGTCCTTCAGGGCGAGGAGGCTTCAATCAAATTTTCATCATAATGAATATTACTGCTGTGCGATGAAGTCGGCCATTTCCTGTTTCAGGGCGTAGGCGCTCTTGAAGAGGGCGAGCTGGTTGCGGACGCGATCCAGGTTGTGCTCGGGGTAACGGCACTTCCAGTATTTGTCACCACTGATGTAGTCCCAGAGGAAGCGGACGGCCTGCATATAGGGGAAGAGGGTGGCGGCATAGGGCAGGAGCTGGATTTCCAGGGGCGTGAGGAAGCTCTTGGCGGAGCGGAGGTAACCGCGGGTGAAGGCTTTGAAGATGTCCATATTGAAGCCCACCTTGGAGAGGTCGGGATCGTCCTCGGCGGTGAAGTTGGCTGCAGTGCGCAGGAAGTCGCCGTAGTCGGAGAAGATGAAGTTGGGCATAACGGTGTCCAGATCAATAACGCAGAGGACGCGGTCGTTCTTGTCGAACATCATGTTGTTGACCTTGGTGTCACAGTGACAGATGCGCTTGGGCAGCTTTCCTTCACGTCCGAGGCGCTCGGCGAGTGTCATTTCTTCGGCATAGCTGAAGAGTTCGTCAATGATGGGCTGCACGCTCTTGACGCGTCCTGCAGGGTCTTTCTGGATGACTTCTTTCAGTTGCTGGATGCGGAATTCCATGTTGTGGAAGTCCTTGATGGTCTCGCCCAGCTGCACAGGAATGTCGGCGAGCATCGCCTGGAACTGTCCGAAGGCCTCGCCGGCTGCTTCGCTGGATTCGGGGTTCACAGCCTGTTTGGTGATGGCGTCGTTGATGAAGACCATGAGGCGCCAGGGTGAGGTAGCCCCCCCTACGGCCCCTGAGGGGGCTTCTTTACCATCGTTATCAGCAGTCTTTGGTGCCGTGTCCCCCTCGGGGGACGAAAGGGGGGCTAGGGTGTAGAGCTTCGTGGGGTCGCTCTTCAGGGGCACGAAGGTGAGGACTTTGCGGTCAATGTCTGTCTCACCGCGGGCTTCTAATTTCTGGCGGATGTGGGTGGTGACGGCGCGGATGTTTCCCATGAGCATATCTACATCGGGAAAGACATTAGTGTTCACGCGTTGGAGGACGTAGTTGGGAGCGTCGGCCTCAGCGGTCTTGACGAGGAGGGTGTCATTGATGAGTCCCTCGCCGAGGGGCTTGATTTCTGCGACCGTTCCGCGGATGGCGAACTGATCGACGATGGAGGAAAGGTTCTGGTTCATAATTGATGAGGTTATAAGGTTAAGAAGTTATGAGGTTGAGAGGGGGTGAGGGAACACTGCGGGCTAACCGCCGTGCACGCCAAGTGGGGTCTTAATTGGTGAGCAGGGTGCCGTCGGAGGCTTGTCCGTTGGCGGTGATGGAGAGGGTGGCAGGCCGACTGCCGGTGAAGAAGCGGACGGTGGCTTGACCGTTGGCGTCCAACTGGAGGTTGGGATTCCAGTAGAGGGTGCGGCGGAAGTCCTGCTGTCCTTCCTTGGGCGGGTTGAGGCGGTAGTTGGGGTGATAGAAGTCCTCGGCCACGTTGAATCCCTGGAGGATGTAACGACGGTCACGATAGGTGACGCGCTGTCCCTCGTTGGGCATTCGCCGCAGATCCACGGTCACGGTGGGCTGGTTGTCCTGCCTGAAAGCCCGCAGTCCCTCACGGCGTGGCGCATAGTCTGTATAGACCACAATGGAGTCAAGATTGCAGAGCTTGTTGAAGGCATTGAGGAACGTGGGCGTGTGGTAGTGGGAGCTGTTTTTGGTGTTGAAGCGGGATTCTATTTCATAGGCGCGTTCCATATTCATGTCGCCGATGTAGGTGCGTGCCACATCATCGATGAAATGCTTGTATCCCTGGTACCACGCCACGCTGAGTCCTGCATCGGCCACTTCGTTGAAGGCCTGATAGGCATCAATGATGAAAGCGGGTTTGGAGGGGTCAAAACGCCGAAGGCCGCGACGACGCTTGCCCTGCACGGTGACGGTCTGCATCAGTGTGGCATTGTCTGCCCTGAAGTCCACGTCCTGCACCACGCCCTCCGGCGCCGGTGCCTGCTGTGTCTGGTAGAAGGTGTAGGGCTTGACAAAGCGAGGGTAAGGGAAAGAGAGGCGGACGTAGTATTCCGGATATTGCTCCTCATCCATAACAACCCACAGTGGCTCTCGGCCGTCCTTCCATTTCGTGGTGTCGGAAGCCGCGAGGAAGAAGACACAATAGCCTTCAAAGATGGGTGCTTGTATGCGGAAACGGCCGTTCTTGGTATCTGCGTCTCCGATGAGGCTCTCACTGCCGTCCTGTGCAAATTCTGCATGCACGCGCACCTCCCGCTTGAGGTGTCCCTCGTCCTCCAGAAAGCGGTTAGAGGCCAACTGCCCGTTGGCCTTGTATTTGGTTTCGCGGATGATATCCTTGCGGGTGCTTTCCACGAGTTGCTGGAAGGTCTCATCGTTGCTGAATCCTCCTTCGTCCGAGGTCTCCTCTTCTTCACGCTCACCGAAGGGGTCTCCCGCGTCTCCTTCCATGAATCGCTGGTGATCTGCGAGGTCCTGGTCACGAATGACATCGTCCTTCTGTTGGGCCATATACTTGTGTACGACTCCCGAGAGGAAGGGTGTCTGTGTCTCGGCAGGATGGGTGATTGCGAAGACACCTGGTGTGGCCATCGTGTGCCAGTCAAAGCGCCGCCAGCCCTGAGTCATCATGAGGAGGTCCAGGGCGGTGCGGTGTTCCTCGTCGTCCTTTTCAAAGAAGTACTCGGGCTGTGGCACGAAGCCTTTGATCTCGGAGGCAAGGAGCATTTCTGTGAGGATGTTGCCGCTGTCATAGAGATAGTCCTGGGTGGCGGCATCGCGGACAGAGAGGGAAAGACTCACCCCCGACCCCTCTTTCTCAAAGAGGGGAGAGGAAAGGGATGGAGCAGTCACCTGTAACTCTGCGGATTCAAAGGGCTCATAGTGTTCCTTCATGCCAGTGACGGTGAGGGCCGGTTGGGTCAGCGTGGGTGAGGTGACGAAGAAGAGGCGGTCTGCCCACACGCGACCGTCGGCATCAAAGACAGTAACCTGATGGACGCCGGGAGAAAGTGTAGAGTCGAGCGTTCTTGAAGTGTCAAGCGTCCCAGAGGGCCGAGCGGAGAGTTTACAGTTGAAAAGGGCGCCGGGGTCAATGGTCTCTACTTTCTCCACCACTCCCTCGTACATGACAGAGAGTCCCAGAGGCTTGGTGGCAGCTTCGCCTTGCGCGCGTACCTTAATTATATAATCCTCGCCCTGGCGATCCACTTGTAGGGCCACACCATCGGAGGGCACGCGATTGATGACGGCTTTGGCGGTGCGTCCATCAGCGGCGGTGAAGAGTGCCTCGTAGCGCTCACCAGCCTGGGGCGTAAAGGTCAGCAGGCCACGTCCGCGATGGATGGTGGTGACAAAGTCTGCCTCCTCACCTCTTTCGTTCCTTACCTTTTTTATGGTGTTATTCTCCAGAATCTCCAACTTTCCTTCCATCCACATCCCACGGTCGTCAGCAGCTTCGAAAGCCATGCGACACTCTGCACCTCCCACCAGTCGTCCGCCTTCAGGGAAGAACGAAATCAGAATCTCCTCGCCTTCATGATCCTCCTTATAGTTGCGGCGCAAGGGTCGCATGGTCATGTCATGAAAGAACTCGCCTGGCTGCTTGGGCTTGTCATAGACAGGGAAGACGCGGCTGTAAAGTTTGTCATAATCACGGTAGTACTCCCGAGCCATCGCCTTGTTGAAGAACCACTCTTCTGCGTACTTCGTGTGGGGATGCTGTGTCTGTCCCCAATTCAGCTGCCAGCGAGTGTAGGCGCGCAGTTCATAGTACCCACCGTAGAGGGTGTCGGGCAGGGCAAAACAACCGCTGCCGCGTCCGTCCTGCATTCTCACCAATTGCCGCTCCACGAGGTAGCCGTCCTGGTTGTAAAGCTCTGCATAGAGCACGCGACTGATACCCGATGGGACGTCCTTGTCTGTGCGGCGTGTATAGGCAGCATACCAGATGGTGTCACCCAGGAAGTAACAGGTGTTGTCCATGTGGACGAATACTTTTTCCTGGGGAATGCCCTTGCCGAAACGCGTCAGCCGGTCTGCCCACCCTTCCAAGGTTGTTGGCAGGGAAGTGGTGGTGCTCTGTGCGGTCATTCTGAGTGGCAGACAACCCAGCAGACAGAGGAAAAGGAACACGCACGAGCGTGCTTTGGAGTGCTTCATTGGTCAAAAATGACGATTTCTGGGGACAAAGTTAATGATTTTTTCTCATCTTTGTGCGAATACTTACAAAAAATCGCTACCTTTGCCCCAACAATCCGTAAAAATCCACTTAAACCTTCAACTTTTCGCCCTAAACATTAAACATTAAGTCCAAAACTCTAAACATTAAACTTTAAACTTTTAAACTATAACATCATGACTCTCATTAAATCTATTTCCGGTATTCGTGGCACCATCGGCGGCCGCGCTGGGGACACCCTGAATCCCCTGGACATTGTAAAATTCGTCTCTGCCTATGCCACACTCATCCGCAAGACCGACAAGATTGGTTCCAACAAGATTGTGGTGGGCCGCGATGCCCGCATCAGTGGCGAGATGGTGAAGAACGTCGTCTGCGGCACGCTCATGGGTATGGGCTTTGACGTGGTGAACATCGGTCTGGCCACCACGCCCACCACCGAGTTGGCAGTGACGATGGAAGGTGCCTGCGGCGGTATCATCCTCACCGCCAGCCACAACCCCCGCCAGTGGAATGCCCTGAAGCTGCTGAACTCCGACGGCGAATTCCTGAATGCTGCCGAGGGTGCCGAGGTGCTGCGCATCGCTGCTGCAGAGGACTTTGAGTATGCCGACGTTGACCACCTGGGCAAGTATCGTGAGGACGACAGCTACGACCAGCGGCACATTGATCTGGTGAAGGACCTCGCCCTGGTGGATGTGGAAGCCATCAAGGCCCGCAAGTTCCGCGTGGCATTAGACACGGTGAACTCTGTTGGCGGCGTGATCCTGCCCAAGTTGCTGGAACAGTTAGGCGTGGAGACCGTCACCTGCCTCTATGGCGACCCCACGGGAGACTTCCAGCACAACCCCGAACCCTTGGAGAAGAACCTGGGTGATATCAAGGCCCTGATGCAGAAGGGCGGTTATGACATCGCCTTCGTGGTGGATCCCGACGTGGATCGTCTGGCACTCTTCTGCGAGGACGGCACCATGTATGGCGAGGAATACACCCTTGTGACGGTGGCTGATTACATCCTGCAACACACCCCGGGCAACACCGTCTCCAACCTCTCCAGCACCCGCGCCCTGCGTGATGTCACTCGCAAATATGGTTGCGAGTACAACGCCGCTGCCGTGGGCGAGGTGAATGTGGTCACCAAGATGAAAGCCACCAACGCCGTCATTGGCGGTGAAGGCAACGGCGGTGTCATCTATCCCGCTGCGCACTACGGTCGTGATGCCCTCGTCGGCATCGCCCTCATCCTGACCTATCTAGCCAAGAAGGGCATGAAGACCAGCGAGCTGCGCGCCACCTATCCTCCCTACTTCATCGCCAAGAACCGCATCGACCTGACGCCCGACACCGATGTGGATGCCATCCTGGCCAAGGTGAAGGAACTCTACAAGAACGAGGAGGTGAACGACATTGACGGCGTGAAGATAGACTTCCCCGACAAGTGGGTTCACCTGCGCAAGTCCAACACAGAGCCCATCATCCGCGTCTATTCCGAAGCCGCCACTATGGAGGCTGCCGACGCCATCGGCAAACAAATCATGGATGTGGTCTATTCCATGACCAAGTAAGGGCCGTCAGATGGGCAAGCCCATGTTCTGCTTGACCTCGCTCATGACAAAGGTGCTCTCCACAGAACCCACATTGTCTATCTCTCCGAGCTTGGTGAGCACGAACTCCTGATAATGTTTCATATCTGCTGTGCGCACTTTCAGCAGATAATCATAAGTCCCCGAAGTGTTGTAACATTCAGTCACTTCGGGGATTCGCTGTATTCTGCGCGTGAAGGCCTCGGCCATCTCGCGATTGATTTGCTTGAGTTTCACGTGGCAAAAGACCAACAGCCCCAAGTCTAACTTCTCGGGGTTGAGGACTGCCACATATTTCTGTATGTACCCCTGCCGCTCCAGCCGTTTCTGGCGTTCAAAGACGGGTGTGGGGGTCAGATGAACCGTGTCTGCCAGCTCCTTGGTGGTCAGTCTGGCGTTCTTCTGCAAGGTGCGCAGGATTTGTAAGTCAGTGATATCCAATGTTTCCATAATGGGCTGTAGATAATTATTCTGTTTGCGGGCTATTTGGGCGCCGCAGAAAGAGGATTATTCTTTTGACGGCGCAAAAATAGGGAATTCTTCTGAAATCGGCAAGAAATTTGGAAGATATTTCTTTTTTGTCGTACCTTTGCAGCGCAAAAAGCAATGAAAGCGTGCCTCACGGCCTCGAATTGCTGCAAAACAGACTATAAAAACAACATTAATAATAACAATTAAAAAACAAAACATCATGTCACAGAAAAAACTTCACTTCGAGACTCTGCAACTCCACGTAGGCCAAGAGCAGGCCGACCCCGCAACCGACGCCCGCGCAGTGCCCATCTACCAGACCACGTCCTACGTGTTCCACAACTCCCAGCACGCCGCCGACCGCTTCGGTCTGCGCGACGCAGGCAACATCTATGGTCGCCTGACCAACTCCACGCAAGGCGTGTTCGAGGACCGCGTGGCAGCGCTGGAAGGAGGTGTGGCCGGATTGGCAGTGGCCTCGGGTGCTGCCGCCATCACCTACGCCCTGGAGAACATCGTCCAGGCGGGCGACCACATCGTGGCTGCCGACAACCTCTATGGCGGCTCCTACAACCTCATTACCCACACGCTGGCCACGCAAGGCATCACAAACACCATCCTCAATGTGAACGACCTCGCCGCCCTGGAAGCTGCCATCCAACCAAACACCAAGGTGATCTATGCCGAGACCTTCGGCAACCCCAACTCCGACGTCCTCGATCTGGAAGGCGTGGCTGCGGTGGCCCACAAACACGGCATCCCGTTCATCGTGGACAACACCTTCGGTACACCTTATTTAATCAGGCCGTTGGAGCACGGTGCAGACATCGTTGTTCACTCTGCCACCAAATTCCTGGGTGGTCACGGCACATCGCTGGGAGGTGTCATCGTGGATGGTGGCAAGTTCAACTGGAAACAGAATCCCGACAAGTTCCCCACGCTGGCCAAACCCGACCCAAGCTATCACGGAATCGTCTTTGCCGACGCAGTGGGCGCTGCCGCCTACGTCACCCGCATCCGTGCCGTGTTGCTGCGTGACACCGGTGCTGCCATCTCGCCCTTCAACGCTTTCATCCTGCTGCAAGGCGTGGAGACGCTGAGCCTGCGCGTGGAACGCCACGTGGAGAACACCCTGAAAGTGGTAGATTTCCTCGCCCAGCACCCCAAGGTGGCCAAGGTGAACCATCCCGCCTTAGAGAGCCATCACGACCACAAGCTCTACCAGAAATACTTCCCGCAGGGCGGCGGCAGCATCTTTACCTTCGAGATCAAGGGAGGACAGGAAGAGGCCTGGAAGTTCATTGATGCCCTACAAATCTTCTCGCTGCTGGCCAACGTGGCCGATGTGAAGAGCCTCGTTATCCACCCCTACACCACTACCCACTCACAACTCTCGCCCGAGGAACTGGCCGAACAGCACATCACGCCCTCGACCGTGCGCCTCTCCATCGGTACCGAACACATTGACGATATCATTGATGACCTCGCACAGGCTCTGGACAGCATTTGAGAGAAATGTGAACTATAAAATGAAATATTAAGGAAGATTATTGAATGAAAATGCAGAATTCTTCGTATCTTTGCAGCGAATTCACATCATTAAACTTTAAACACTAAACTCTAAACTTCAACAAATATGGCACAGATTGCAAAACAGCTGACAGAGCTCATCGGCCACACTCCTCTTCTTGAGCTCAACAAATATTCACAGGTCAAAGGCCTTGACACCCCTGTCATCGCCAAAGTCGAGTTCTTCAATCCAGGCGGCAGCGTCAAGGACCGCATCGCCCTGGCCATGATTGAAGATGCAGAAGCCAAAGGCATCCTCCAGCCCGGTGCCACCATCATCGAACCCACCAGCGGCAACACCGGCGTGGGACTGGCACTCGTCAGTGCTGTCAAGGGCTACCACCTCATCCTCACCATGCCCGAAACGATGAGCGTGGAGCGTCGCAACCTTGTGAAAGCCTACGGAGCAGAAGTGCGTTTGACACCTGGAAAAGACGGCATGAAGGGTGCCATCGCGGCTGCCGAAGCGCTGCGTGACAGCATCCCCGGCAGTGTGATTCTCCAGCAGTTCGAGAACCCCGCTAACCCCTCACGCCACTTCGCCACCACAGGGCCGGAAGTCTGGTCACAGACAGATGGAGAGGTGGACATCTTTGTGGCCGGCGTGGGAACAGGCGGTACCATCTCTGGCGTGGGCAAGTTCCTGAAGAGCAAGAATCCCAATGTGAAAGTCATCGCAGTGGAACCCAAGTCCTCTGCCGTCCTCAATGGACAGCCCAGCGGTCCCCACAAGATTCAGGGAATCGGTGCAGGCTTCATCCCCAAGACCTACAACAGTGAAGTCATTGACGAGGTCTTCGATGTGGAGAACGACGACGCCATCCGCACCGGCCGTGAGTTGGCACAACAAGAAGGGCTCCTTGTGGGCATCAGCAGCGGTGCTGCCGCCTTTGCTGCCACACAAGTCGCCCTGCGTCCGGAGAATAAGGGTAAGAAGGTGGTAGTCCTGTTGCCTGACACTGGTGAGCGATACCTCTCAACTCAGCTGTATGCTTTCGAGGACTACCCGCTGTAATCCCTTTATTCTATGGTGATTTCCAAATGCTTCAGGTCCTGGGGACGTGAGCTGTTGCCGTAGAGAACTTCATAACGTCCTGCATGAGCCGACATCGTCTGAGTGGCAGGATTCCAGAGTTCGAAGGTCTTCGGCGTGAGCGTGAACTCAGCGTTAACAGTCTGACCGGCTTTGACTTCCACGCGTTGGAAATCGCGCAGTGAGAGCAGTGGACCTTCTGTATCGGAGAGGTCACGAACATAGACCTGAACCACTTCTGTGCCGTCCTTGTTGCCTTGATTGGTGACAGGGACGGTGAGTTTTAAGTTGAGAGCGGAGAGTTTCGCGTTTAGCGTGGAGGGCTTGGCCTCTCCGATAGCGAACTGGGTGTAGCTGAGTCCATAGCCAAAGGCAAAGAGGGGGTCGGAGAAGTAACGATAGGTGCGGCCCTTCATGGCATAGTCCTCATAGTCAGGAAGCTGCTCGGTGTTACGATAGAAGGTCACGGGGAGCTTGCCGCTGGGATTGACAGCGCCAAAGAGCACTTCTGCCACGGCTGTTCCGCCTTCCTGCCCTGCATACCAGGCCTGAACGATGGCATCACAGGACTCTGTTTCGGGCGTCAGCGCAATGGCCGATCCGGAGCAGTTGACAAAGATGACGGTCTTGCCAGCTGCCTTCAGTGCTTTCAGGAAGTCACGCTGCACGCGCGGCAATTCTATATTGGTGCGGTCGCCACCCTTGAAACCATCAATATTCACTGGCATTTCCTCTCCTTCCAGTGCGGGTGAGATGCCACCCACGAAGATCACCTTTTCGATGCCCTTCAGCTGAGCGATAAGCACGTCATAGTTGATGGGCTGCTCCTGTGCCACATCGATCTTCATATTGGCGCCCCAAGTCTTGACAAACTGATAACGGATTTCTATCTCGTAACTCTTGCCGGCTTCTGCCTGGATGGCCGTGCGGGTGGGCGTTGTGCGCCAGGAGTGAATTCGTTGTTTGCGCTCTCCATTGACATAAACCTCATAATGTCCGCAGCCCTCCACATTGATGACATATTCGCCGGCTTCCTTGGGTGTGAAGGTGGTCTCATACTTGGCCGAGAAGTCTTCCAGTGCCACGTTGGGTGCGAAGTTGTGCATACCTGCAGTGGTGACAGCCACCGGGGTGGTGTATTGCTGGGTGGTGACGGGCTTTCCTTCCATCGCTGTGTTGTTCCAGAAAGTGCCGCGCAGTCCCTTCTTGCCGTCTGCAGCACATTCTGTGGCCAGGCGGCTGTCCATAATCAACGTATTGGTCAGGTCACAGCCCGGGAAATAGGTCAGCTTCTTCTGTTTGGCACGGATACCATCCAGAATGGTGATGGTGTGGTTGGGCGTACCGTTGTAGTTACCCCACATCATAGGAGAATTGTCGGCATTGGGACCAATCACAGCCAGTTTCTCCTTCCCGGCTTTCAGGGGCAGCACATTATTCTTGTTCTGCAAAAGTACGATGCACTGGCGTGCCATCTCCAAGGCTTTCTGGGCGCTTTCCTTGGTGGACATGGCAGAATAAGGGATCTGCGCCCACTCCACGAGGGACGGGTCGTCCATCTCGCCCAGGTCAAAGCGACCTTCCAACAGGCGGACAACGTGCTTATCCACTTCTTGCTCACTGATGAGCCCGCGACGCACAGCCTCTGGGATGGAACGATAAGGATAGCCGTAACCACATTCCACATCCGTTCCAGCCAGCACAGCCTTGGCAGAAGCGTGGGTGGCGTCGGAAGAACTCTTGTGAGAGGTGTAGAAGTCGCTCACGGCACCGCAGTCACTGACCACGAGGTACTGGAAGCCCCACTCGTCCCTCAGAATCTGCTGGAGCAGACGGGTGCTGCCGCAGCAGGGATCATCGTCCAGTCGCTGATAGGCGCACATCACTTCCCTCACCTTGGCGTCCTCCACCAGAACCTTGAAAGCAGGCAGATAGGTCTCCCACATGTCGCGCAGAGAGACATTGGTGAGGTTGGCGGTGTGACGTGTGTACTCTGGTCCGCTGTGAACGGCGTAGTGTTTGGCACAGGCCCAGAGCTTGCGGTACTTGGATGTCTCGGGACCTTGCAGACCACGCACGACGGCTGTTCCCATGACGCTGGTCAGGTAGGGGTCTTCGCCGTAGGTCTCCTGTCCACGGCCCCAACGCGGGTCACGGAAAATATTGATGTTGGGGGTCCAGACAGAGAGGCTGTGGAACTTCTCATCTACGCCGGAGCCGCGCTGCATGCGTTCGTTGTACTGAGCACGGAACTCGGTGCTGGCCACATCAAACACCTTATATAATAAGTCGGGATTGAAGCTTGCCGCCATTCCGACAGGCTCTGGGAATACCGTCACATTGCCCTGATTGGCAGCGCCGTGCAGGGCCTCGCTCCACCAGAAGAACTTCTTGATGCCTAAGCGAGGGATGGCGGGTGACTCGTCCAGCATCAGCTGGGCTTTCTCTTCTAAGGTCAGGCGCTGACAGAGGTCTTGGGCGCGTTCACGGGCACTGAGGGACGGATTCTGATAGGGAAGCGTCTGTGCGAACAGTGGGCAACAAACGATGGCCGAGAGTATGGCCAATAAAGAGAGTCGTTTCATGATGCTTGCTTATTTGGAATAGGATTTTTTGACAAACTTGGAAGCTCTCAGGTATTCAGCGCAGCGGCGCACGCCTTCCATAATGTCGATGGTGCCGTCTGTGCCTTCCATCTCCACCACATAGTCACAGAGGCCTGCTGTAGCGGCGTTGGAGAAGATGGCATCGAAGCCCTGCATACCGCTCTGTCCCAGCTCATAAAGGTCCTTGATGTGCAACATGGTGAAACGTCCGGGGTACTTCTTGAAATATTGCACGGGTGACTGCTGTCCCATCACACACCAATAGGTGTCCATCTGCCAGAACATATTCTCTGGCGCGATGTGCTGCATCATATAGTCAATCCATGGTGTGCCCTCCACCTTTTGGTATTCGTGGCTGTGGGTGTGATAACCGTAACGCAGTCCTGCTGCGCGGCACTTCTGTCCGATGGCGTTGGCATAGTCACACATAGTCTGTGCCTCCTGCAGTGTCTTGGGAACGCCCCAACCCGGAGTGACGATGTAGGTCATTCCAGCAGCTTTGTGGTCGGCAATGGCCTTGTCCCACCAGCGCAGGGCTTCGGTGAAATCGTGGTTTTTTAACTCGTCACTGTTCAGCCCACGGGTGGCATGGCTGCTCAAGCATTTCAGACCGGCAGCCTCGCAGTCGGCACGGAACTGTTCTGGTGTGACGCCATAGAACGTGCCTTTTCCCTGATCATAGCTGGCAGCCTCGATGGCGGTGTAGCCCCAGGCAGCCAGTTTCTGGAATACTTCCACATGGTTCTTGGCATAGTTCTCGTTGGAACCGATGACCTCGCGGATGGAGTACAGTTGCAGTGCCATTTCTTTCTTAGGCAGTTTGGCCATGCACAGGCCGGGCATCAGCAGCAGGAGAAGCAGTGCTGCCGAGCGCAAGTTTCTTGTTTGTTTCAGCATTGTGTTATAAATTGTTGTGGGTTAATAAAAGCCTATTTTTGTATGTTGTCTGAAGGAGGCATCAGAAGCGGACCTTGTGGCCGTTGATGATGTAAATGTGACCCGGCAGGGGCTTGTTTGTCCACCTTCCTGTGAGGTCAAAGATTCTGCGGCTGCGCTCCATCTTGAAGTTCACATTCTCCAAGTCCCTGACGCCCACCATTCCTTCCGGTCCGAAGTCTGTGACTCGGGTGGCCAAGGAATTGAGGGCGCGCACATCGGCAGCAGTGAGGGCGCGAGAGAACACCAGCAAGTCGTCAAAGCAGGCCTCTGCTGAACCCCAATGCGAACCAGTTCCCAACTGCATGTATCCAGCAGAAGTGATGAAGTTCACCAGTGTCTGGTAGTCAAAGAGACGGGCCGCAGCAGCCGCTGTACTGGCGGTGCCTGCTGAGGACGTGAAGGTCTTGTGGGCTTTCTTGACACCATCCACATACAGGGAGACGCCGTCCGCCGGGGAGACTGTGACGGTAACGAATGCCCACTGTCCGACGGGGATGAAAGCCGTGGCGTTGGTGCCTGCGTCATTGGGACGGTTGATATCAAAGCTGTGCTCGCCATCATCGAAACCCATGAAGCCATTGCCAGTCAGGAAAAAACGTTGTTGGACGCTGTTGGTGAGGTTGCCCATCTTGTCGGTGAAGCTCCACAGGGTGTTCCACAGGTCTTCCCGGCCTCTCAGCACCCAGGCAGAAACGGTGAAACCTTCCAGGTCTGTGCGCCCAACCAGCGGATTGTCAAAGCGGACGTAACTGACGTTCTTCTGTTCGGCCTCATAGAGCTGTGCCACCTGCCCCGTGCGGGCGGGATGCTCCTTCAGCTCAGGCACTTTTCCATTGCCCAAACGGGCATAGTAGGCGCGCTGATCGTTGTTGTAGAGGTTGAGCGTCGGCTTCTCATCGAAGTCATAATAAGCAGCAATGCCTGAGAGGGCATCACCCTCTGGGAGGATGGAACGTTGGGCAGTGACGTTGTAGGTGCGCTCATAGACATAGTTCTCTGCTCGGATGCGACAGGTGAGCTGCACGCGTGTGGCGGTGTCGGCGGGAGCATATTTCCCTGTGTTTGAGATAATCTCGGGAACAGAACTCTCCCACTCTATGGTGGCGCCGAATTGCCCGTCACCGTATAGCGGCAGGTTCTTGGTCACCAGCTGGTTGTTGGTGACAGGGATGGTATATTGCTTGGCGGTATAGGCCACAGCACAGTCTGGCCGTGCCTTGTAACCCCAAATGCTGACGCCGGAGCTGGCAGTGGCAGTGAAGCAGATGGCTTTCATGGTGGTGCCGTCCATTTGCTGTTCCACGACCACACCGTTATAGGTCACACCGCCTGCCACCACCTTGATATAACCGGTGCCTTCTGTCAAGCTCCACGTGCCGGTGAGGTCGCCCGTTATGCGGCCATTGTCATTGAGGTGGAGACAGACGGGCGTTACCACTTCACGGTTCTTGTGGTCAAGCTTGTAACGATGGATGAGCACCTCATAGGTGCCGACCATCTGTTCCTTGGTGAAGAGGCTGCGGCTGCTGATGCTGTCATCGTTCTCTTTCTCACCATCAAACTGGAAGGGTGCTACACAGAGCCAGCCCTGCTGGTTCTGAAAGAGTTGATGGGCACGTACCTGGTGCCCCTCGCCGCCATCGTTAAAACGGGTATGATAGACAATGAACGCGCGCCCCTGCTCATCCACGATAGCACTGTTGTGACCCTGTGCCAATTCGCCAAGGGGCATGAAGCCCCACTTGTCGTAGGCTCCGAAAGGACGCATACCACCTGTGGTCTGCGCGTTGGGCCCGTAGTTGAGCCAGTAGCGGCCGTTGTAGAAGGCATCCAGATTGGAGGCATCCAAGTAGGGACCGTCGGGATGCTCGCTACGGAAGATGGCGATTTCATAGCCGCCCGTGGATTCCAGAGCACCATAGCTCATGAAGAGGTAATAATAACGGCCAATGCGCTGAATATAAGACGCCTCACCACTGCTGTAATAGCCGCCGGCGATGCGCTTGCCAAAGTAGGGGTCGGTCACGGCGCGTCCGCCGTTGTCATTCTTGACGGGGTAGGTGACGGTGTAGTCACGCAGACCTGTCTGCTTGTCCAGCTTCAGGATGAAGATGCCTCCGCTCCAGGAACCATAGCTCATCCACAGCTGCCCGTCCTCATCGAAGAACACACAGGGGTCGATATTGTTGGGCCAGTACTCGCCCCAGTTGCCGTTGCCAGAACGAGGCTTCTGGTAACGGGCAGGCAGGGTGGAGAGTTCGCCCAGGACCAGTTCCAGGTCTGTCTTCTTCCAGCTGATTTCGGGCGTGGTGGTGTTGAGGAAACCGGAATAGGTGACGGGCCCTTGATAGACGTATGGCCCCGTGATCTTGTCGGCCGTCAGCAGCACGATGACAGAGTGCCAGTAGTCACCGTTTAAGCTCATGTACATGCACCATTTCTCCATCGTGGGGTTCCAAATGATGTCGGGTGCCCACATATTTCCAGTGATGTCCCAGCCTGTCTGGTCACCGTGGGCCCAGTCTCTCGCGTCAAAGTTGCCAAAGGATACTGCCTGCACCTGTCCATCCACCAGCGCGGGCACCGTCTTGGTCTGGTTGGTGGAGAAAGCATTGGCATAGTTCGTAGTCACCACCTTTCCACTGCTGTTCACGATGCCGAACAGGCTGCTGTTGTCCAGCCCCTGAAAACTCACCAGATGGTCTGTGCTCCGTGCCCAGGCGCGATGACTGCCCATAATATAAAAGGTGTTGCCAGAGGCATGCACCACAGAAGGGTCGTGAACACTCACCCACGCACGATTCTGAGTCCTGTAAAGACTGTTGACCTGTGAGGCCGTGAGAGAGATGCTTTCCTGCGCTGGCAACATGAATGTGACTGCGAATGACAGCAGCGTGAGGAGTAGATTTAGCTTCATTGAAAGGCGAAAAAGAGTGTTTACGCGGACAAAAGTAAGCATTGTATTTGATAAAAAACCACTTCTTCGCCCCTTTTTAACTACATTTAATATAAATAAGGTGTAAAATTTTGGTAGTTTCAACAAAAACTGCGTACTTTGTGCTCGAAAATGTGCCAGAAAGGCATATTCACCAAGAAAGAAACCATCAAACAACAGACAACTATGAAAAAATTGATTATTCTCCTTGCAGCCGCCGCCGTTATGACGTCGTGCGTCAGCAAAAAGCAGTACACCACCCTTCAGGACGAGTACAACAAATTGAAGGGAGAGTATGCAGAACTCCAGAACCAGCAGCAGACCACCAAGGTCTCTCTGGCCGAAGCCACCACCAATGCCCGCGGACTGGAAACCCGTCTGGCAGAGTCACAGAAAGCCAAGGACGATTGGGAGGAGCGCTATGCTGAACTCAAGAAGACACTGGACAACAGTATCGCTGCCAACGCCACCGGTGGTGTGAACATCAACAAGCTCGTGGATCAGATCAACGAGAGCAACAAGTTCATCAAGCACCTCATCGAAGCCAAAGACCGCAGTGACAGCCTCAACCGCACACTCACCGAGAACCTAACCCGCTCTCTCACACGTGAGGAGACAAAGGACGTGAACGTGCAGGTGCTGAAGGGCGTAGTTTATGTCTCTCTGGCAGACAACATGCTCTATCAGAGCGGTTCCTACGAAATCAACGAGCGCGCCTCAGAGACCCTCTCCAAGATTGCCAAGATCATCAAGGACTACAAGGACTACGAAGTGCTCATCGAGGGCAACACCGACAATGTGCCCATCAGCAAGCCCAATATCCGCAACAACTGGGACCTCGCCGCACTGCGTGCATCCAGCGTGGTTCAGGCACTGCAGAACAAGTACGGTGTGGATCCCAAGCGCCTCACAGCCGGCAGCCGTGGTGAGTACAATCCCATCATGAAGAACGACACTGAGGTGGGCCGCCAGCGTAACCGCCGCACACAGATCATCATTACTCCGAAGCTTGACGAGTTCATGGAACTTATCGAACAGGCTCCCGAGGAAGGTGCCAAGACAGAATAAACGCTAAAAACCAATAAAATATGAAACCAACCCTCTTCCTCCTCGCTGCCGGTATGGGCAGCCGTTACGGTGGCCTCAAGCAGCTTGACGCGCTCGGCCCCAATGGTGAAACCATTATGGACTACTCCATCTACGATGCCATCCAGGCTGGATTCGGCAAAATCGTGTGGGTCATCCGTCGTGACTTTGAAGAACAGTTCCGCAACCAAATCCTCAAGAAATATGAGGGTCAGGTGCCCTGCGAGCTATGCTTCCAGGCACTCGACGACCTGCCCTCAGGCTTCACCGTTCCCGAAGGCCGCGTAAAGCCCTGGGGTACCAACCACGCCGTGCTCATGGGCAAGGACATCATCAAGGAACCCTTCTGCGTTATCAACTGTGACGACTTCTACAACCGTGATGCCTTCATGACCATCGGCAAGTTCTTGGCAGACCTCCCAGAGGGCAGCAAGGGCAAGTACGCCATGGTGGGATTCCGAGTAGGCAACACCCTGTCAGAGAATGGCAGCGTGGCACGTGGCGTCTGTGGCAAAGATGCCCAGGGCAACCTCACAGACGTGGTGGAACGCACAGAGATTGAACGCGTGAATGGCGAGATCTGTTATAAGGACGGCGACCAGTGGCTGCCCGTGGGTGGAGAGAACGTGCCCGTGAGCATGAATATGTGGGGCTTCACACCCGACTACTTCCAGTACAGTGAAGAGTACTTCAAGGAGTTCCTTTCCGACCCCAAGAACATGACCAACCTCAAGGCAGAGTTCTTCATCCCCCTCATGGTCGATAAACTCATCAATGAAGGCACGGCCACTGTCAAGGTGCTGGATACCACTTCCAAATGGTTTGGCGTCACCTACGCCGCCGACCGTCCCGGCACCGTCGAGCGCATCCAGCAGCTCGTCAATGAAGGAATATATCCATCTCCTCTCTTTTGATATTGTCCGGACTTATCGGTTTGGTTATACATATGATTTCTGTTTCTACAGCCTTAATCACCATGGGCACCCGATAAGTCATATTTTAATTATTAGGCAAGCCTTGTCTCGCAGCGATGCGGGACAGGGCTTTTTTCGATTTCATTCTGAATAGGGAATCTATATGAGATCCAGCGCAGGTTCCCAGAGGTGCCGGCTCATATCCACATTGCCGTTGGCCTTGAACGTCACCCCTTCTTTCTCCAGCAGCGGACGATGCTGCATCCAGCCAGGGGCGGTGCGCCCGGCACTGTTCACCACGCGATGACAGGGCAGTCGCTCTGCGCCAGGCGTGCAGCGCAGCGTGTGTCCCACCATTCTGGCGTGACTGGGCCAACCTGCCAAGGTGGCAATCATGCCGTAGGTCGTCACACACCCTCGGGGTATTTGACCCACGATGTTCAGGACGTCGGCCTGAAAGGCCCGCGCCTGCTCCACGGTCATCTTGTCTGGATAGTCTCTCATCTGTTATTGTCAACCCATTCAGAATAAAACCTGCTGTGGTATTGATCCGATGCCTTGATGATTTTGGGGAATCCGTAGCCGATGGAAGCACCAGCCACCACCAGGCAGGCAATCCATATCAGAAGCAGTGCGATGCGCTGGCGATAGGGCATTGCAGGCATCTGTTTGAACTCGTTCAGGAGACTGTGAATGATGGAGTATGCAGTGATAGCGAGCACGAGTCCTATGGCTACCACGAAGATATAGAACGGGACTGAAAGTTCAGGAACCAGTGCTGTGAACTCTGACGAAAGGAAGAACGGGTCTCCCTTCTGGAGAAGCTCGTATGGATTCACAGCAAAGGCCGTCAGACAGACAATCCCCACCAGACACATCACAGCCACGAATGCTCCCCAGGCATAAATGCACCAGCGGAACAGGGTAGCGATGACGGTCCAGAGGGCCACGAAGAAACCGCCGATGCAGCCAAAAGCCGTGGACAGAGAGCTCTGATGATTAGAGGAAGTGACTCTGTTCTCTTCCCTCACTGGGGAGAGGACAGGAGAAGGGCTTTTCGCTATCTCCTCTGCCAGGTTCTGCGGATTCACCTCCTTGCCCTGCATCATCAGCCGGTCTTCAGGAGTCTCTGCCACAGGCATCAGGATGGCCAAGAGCACGTAGGCGATGATTAGGGAAAAGCCCCAGAAATGCAGATTAAAGTAGAGGCTTTGATGGGGCAGGAACCACAGGAAATTGTAGGATGAACCCGTGAAGGACAGCAGCACCAGTCCCGCGTAGGCCAGTCGCCACCATAGCACATCGCCGCCAAAATAGGCCGCCAGGCCCGCCAGCACACCCATCATCTTCTTGTCCGCGAGATTGCGGAAGAGACGCTTGTTGGCAGTGCCCCCTCCTACGGCCCCAGAAGGGGCTTCTGAGGTATTGCTTGAAGGTGACGATGGTGCCGCCGCCCCCTCGGGGGCGGAATGGGTGGCCATCTCTTCTTCCATTTCTTCCGGCTTCCCGATGCGGTGAATGATCTCGCGCACGTGGTCGATGGTGATGGCTTCCGAGCCGCCCTGCTTCACCTCGTCCAGCAGTTCAGCGATGCGTGCTTCAATGTCGTTGGTGATCTCTTCGCCTCCCTCGCGCGTACGAAAATAATTACGGAGAGACTGCTCGTAGGTGGAGAGCATTTCATAGGCATCCTCATCAATGGCAAAGAGGCGCCCACAAAGATTGATAGTGATATTCTTTTTCATTTTGTGAATGAGTCAAATGGGATATATGGTTTATTGGGCTTTCAGCAGAGAGACCGTTGTGGAAATCTCGCCCCATGCCTGGTCCAGCTCTCCGAGAAAATGGAGGCCGCTGTCTGTGAGACAATAATATTTTCGAGGCGGTCCTTGGGTACTCTCCTGCCATTCGTAGGCGAGCAGCCCGTCCTTCTTCAGTCGCGTCAGCAACGGATACAGCGTGCCTTCCACCACCAGCAGTTCAGCTTCCTTCAGCTGCTGGATGATGTCCGAGGCGTAGGCCGCCTGACGCTTGAGCAGCAACAGGATGCAGTATTCCAGCATCCCCTTGCGCATCTGTGACTTGGCATTACTAACGTCCATTGATGGTTAAATGTTTACTGTTAATCCTGTGGCATAATGAGCCATAAAACCAGATAGATAATGCCGCCACAGAACATGGTGCTGACGGTGAGAACGACCCAGATGAGGCGCAATAACTCAGCATTCCATCCAAAGTACTCGGCGATGCCGCCACAGACGCCAGCTATCCATTTATTGTTCCGGGAACGGACCAGTCTTTCTTGTGTCATAATAACTCCTTTTTTAATGGTGATAATTCAGTTCTTTGCTTAAGCGGGGGCAAAGGTATGCAAAATATAAGTACCTTGCAATACATAGTACTAAGAAAATGCTAATAAATAACATTATTTAACTAATTATATGGCATCGTGAGGATGGGGCGCAATTGTTTATTTTTCCCGTAAACACAATAAAGCGTCTATTCGCGCGTTATATTAAAGTATGACGCGCGCAAGGTTGCGCGGGTGAAACGGACAGAAACGATGATAGAATACATTCGCGGCAGCATCGCCGAACTGACTCCCACTCAAGCAGTCCTGGACGCCAATGGCGTGGGTTATGGTCTGAATATCACATTGAATACCTACACGGCCATCCAGGGACTGCAGGGCGACGTGAAACTCTTCGTGCTGGAGAGCATCCGTGAAGACGCGTATCAGCTCTGGGGCTTTGCCACGCGGGCGGAGCGCGAGTTGTTCATGCTGCTGACTACGGTGAGCGGCGTGGGCGGTGCCTCGGCACGTGTGATCCTGAGTTCCATCACGCCCGGAGAGCTCTGTGATGCCATCCGGCGCGGTGACGAGCGGATGCTGAAATCTGCCAAAGGTGTCGGCGGCAAGACGGCACAGCGCATCATCGTGGAGCTGAAGGACAAGATCATGGGTATCGGACTGGAGACGGGCGCGCCCGCCGGCCAGACTGCGGGTCCCGTCGGCGTGAACAAGGAGGTCACAGACGAGGCCGTGGCAGCTCTGGTCATGCTTGGCTTCTCGCCAGCACCGTCACAGAAGGCCGTCTTGGGCATCCTGCGAGCAGAGCCCGACGCGAGCGTGGAACGGGTAATCAAGTTGGCGCTGAAGATGCTGTAGGAAGTGAAAAATGAAAAGTGAAAAGTGAAAAATAAAAGTTTCTATATGCAAATATGTGCAGACAGACTTTCGGGTCTGAGTCTGCGGTGCATGCTTATATTTTTCACCCTACACTTCTCACTTTTCACTCATGCACAGTCCGATAGCCTCCGTGTGCGCCCACAAAAGACCGCTCCGGAGACGGTGGAAGACCTGGATACGGCGGCAGTGAGCCTGCACCGGCCCGACAACCTGAAGCAGGTGGCAGAGTTGGATTCGCTGACGGGCTTCTACCGCATCGGCACGAAGCTGGGGACTGGCGGCTTCCTGAACACGCCTATTCTGATGACACCCGAGGAGTACCAGCAATGGAGCCTTCGGCGCTCCCTGCAGAGCTTCTACCGTCGTAAGAATCAGGAGAGTTACGAGAGCGAAGGGAAGAGTAAGTTTGACTTCTCGGACATGAATTTTGACCTGGGGCCGGCAGAGAAAATCTTCGGTCCCGGAGGTGTAAGCATCAAGACCCAGGGCTCCGCTGAGCTGAAGGTGGGCGGCAACCTGAAGAACGTGCAGAACCCCTCTCTGGCTGCCAGCCGCCGCAAGACCTTCGGCTTTGACTTTGACGAGAAAATCAACCTCAGCGTGACGGGAAAGGTGGGCGACAAGGTGAACATGAATATCAACTACAACACGGAAGCCACCTTCGATGTAGATGCCCAACAGATGAAGCTGAAGTACGACGGCAAGGAGGACGAGATTATCAAGCTCGTGGAAGCCGGCAACGTCTCCATGCCTTCCAACAGCACGCTCATCCACGGCGTCAGCAGCCTCTTCGGTTTGAGGACAGACCTGCAGTTCGGCAAGCTGAAACTGCAGGCCGTGGTCAGCCAGAAGAACTCTGCCAGCAAGACCGCAGCCTCCAAGGGCGGCTCACAGACCACCAACTTCGAGATCTCGGCAGTGGATTATGAGGAGAACCGGCATTTCTGGCTCAGCCACTACTTCCGTGACAACTATGACCGATGGATGCGCACGCTGCCCACTATCGCCAGCGGTATCACCCTGAAACGTGTGGAACTGTGGGTAACCAACAAGAACGCCTCTGTACAGAACAACCGTAACATCATCGCTTTCACAGACTTGGGTGAGGCACAGCACATCAGTAGTCCCGCCTGGCACACCACCGCCACCACCGCACAACCACAGAACCGAGCCAACTCCCTCTATGACGCCATGGTGAATCAGTATTCCGACGCCCGTGACATCAGCCAGGCCACCACCGTGCTGGATGCCATCGAGGGCTTCAGCGGAGGAACGGACTATGAGAAACTGCAGAGTGCACGCCTGCTGAGCAGCTCGGAGTACACGCTGAACACGGCCCTCGGATACGTCTCCCTGAACTTCCAGCTGCAGCCGGACGAGGTGCTGGCAGTGGCCTTCGAATATACGCTGAACGGCCAGACCTTCCAGGTTGGCGAATTCGCCAGCGACCTCACAGACAACACACAGTGCCTCTATGTCAAATCCCTGAAAGGCACCAGCGGTTCGCCCCGTCTCGGCAACTGGGCGCTGATGATGAAGAATATTTATAGCCTGGGAGCCACCAGCACCCAGCGGGAGAAGTTCCGCCTGGACGTGAAGTACCAAAACGACACCGCCGGCGTCTATCAGACCTACCTCCCCGAGCCTGCGCTGAAGAACACGCCGCTGCTGAGGGCCATGAACCTGGACCGTTTAGACAACAACAACCGCTCCAATGCCGATGGACAGTTTGACTATGTGGAAGGCTACACCATCACCAAGGGACGCATTATTTTCCCCGTGGCAGAACCTTTCGGAGACCACTTGAGACAGTGGATCGGGAACGACGTCGTGGCAGACAAATACTGTTTCGACGCCCTCTATGACAGCACCAAGACCATCGCCAAACAGATTGCCGAGCAGAACAAGTTCCTGCTGGCAGGACGATACAAGGGCACCAACGGCGCAGAAATAGACCTGGGGGCCACCAATATCGCCCCGGGCAGCGTACACGTCACCGGCGGCGGTGTGGAACTGACAGAGAACGTGGACTACCGCGTGGACTACTCCATGGGTATCGTTACCATCCTGAACCAGAGCCTGATAGACTCCAATACCAAGATTAGTGCCAGTGTGGAGAGCAACGACGTATATGGCATGCAGCGCAAGACGTTCCTGGGACTGAACTGGGATTATGAGTTCTCCAAGAACCTCGTCCTCGGCGGCACTTTCCAGTTCCTCAACGAGCAGCCGCTGACCACCAAGGTCAATATGGGCAGCGAGCCGCTGAAGAACACCCTCTGGGGCCTGCACATCGACTGGAAGAAAGAGAGCCAGTGGCTCACCAACGCCCTGAACGCCATTCCCCTGCTGAACTTCACGGCACCGTCACACATCAGCTTCAGCGGAGACTTTGCGCAACTGATAGCCGGGCAGAACTCCAAGGTACAGGGCGGTGCATCCTATATGGACGACTTCGAGAATACCAAGACGCGACTGAGCATCACCACACCTACGGCTTGGATGATGTCCAGCGTCCCCTACCCCTTCGAGGGTGCCAAACAGACCAACGACGTACGCAGCGGCTACCAGCGCGCCCTGCTCGCCTGGTACTATATCGACCCCATCTTCACACGACGCAGCAGCACACTCACACCGGCACACATCAAGAATGATCTGGAACAGCTCTCCAACCACTACGTGCGAGAGGTCTATGAACGGGAACTCTACCCCAACAAACGCATGGACAGCTACAGCGGAGCAGCCTCCCTGAACGTGCTGAACCTGGCCTACTACCCCACAGAACGAGGCGCCTACAACCTCAATCCCAACCTCAACCAGCGCGGACAGCTGCTGTACCCCAAGGAGAACTGGGGCGGCATGATGCGCAAGATGGATAACCCTGACTTCGAGGCACAAAACATCGAGTACATCGAGTTCTGGATGCTGGATCCATTCATCTACACGGGCAGCGACCCGAGCTATGGCGGCGAACTCTATATAGACCTGGGAGAAGTCAGCGAGGATGTGCTGAAAGACGGCAAGAAGTTCTACGAAAGCGGACTGCCCATCGACGACAGCAATAGCCACTATGAAGAAACCGTCTGGGGACGCATTCCCACCAGCACCAGTAGCGTTACCTACGCTTTTAATAATGAAGGAGGCGCGCGCGCGCGACAAGACGTGGGCCTCAATGGACTTTCCAGTGAACAGGAACGCACTTTCGGTGCCTATCAGGACTATCTGACAGCCATCCAGGGACGTGTGTCACCAGAGGTCTTTGACAGCATCTGGGCAGACCCCGCAGGCGACGACTACCATTACTACCGAGGCTCGGATTTTGACCGCGACCAGGTATCCATCCTGAACCGCTACAAACGCATCAATATGCCTGAAGGCAACTCGCCAGACAGCAATAATTCCCCGGAAAGTTACGAGACCGCCTACAAGACCTCCCCAGACGTGGAGGACATCAATCAGGACTTCACGCTGAACGAGTATGAGAAGTACTTCCAGTACCACGTCAGCATCCACCCAGGAGATACCATCGTGGGACAGAACTTCATCTCCGATATCCGAAGGATTACTCCCACTCTGCGCAACGGCACACGCGACCAGACGGAACGATGGTTCCAGTTCCGCATACCGCTGGAGGAGTTTGAACGAGCCGTGGGAGGCATCACTGACTTCACCAGCATCCGTTTCATCCGCATGTACCTGACAGGATTTGAGAAGCCAATTATCCTGAGATTCGCCACCCTGGATCTGGTGCAGGCAGACTGGCGACAGTATGAGCAGAGCCTATATCCCGGCAAGGCGCCCGCAGTGGCCGGAACATTGGAAGTCAGCGCCGTGAATATAGACGAGAACAGTGACAAGCAGCCCGTCAACTATGTCCTGCCTCCAGGGATCTCGCCCATTACAGACCCCGCACAGACACAGCTCGTGGAACAGAACGAGCAGGCACTGTCTATGATTGCCAAGAACCTGGCACCGGGCGATGCTCGCGCGGTGTTCAAGAACTGCAACTATGACATGCGGCAGTACAAGCACCTGCAGCTCTTCGTCCACGCCAATGCACTGATGAACGACGTCACCGACCTGAAGGACGGAGAGACCAGTATTTTCCTGCGCGTGGGCTCGGACTACAAGAGCAACTTCTATGAGTACGAGGTGCCCCTGCAGCTAACACCCGAGGGCAAATACGACCGCTACAGCCCCACCGCACAGCGCACCGTGTGGCCGGCAGAGAACATGATTGACATCGAACTCAGCAAGTTCACAGCACTGAAGAAGAGCCGCAACCGCGAGAAGAGCATGGGCAACGCCAGCTATAACCAAGAGTTCAGCGAGTTTGACGGCGACCGTCCCAACAACAAAATCACTGTGATGGGAAATCCAACCCTGGGCGAAATCAAGACCATCATGATCGGTATTCGCAACAACGGCCGCACCCTCAAGAGCGTAGAGGTCTGGGCCAACGAGTTGCGCCTGCAGGAGTTCTCCAATGACGGCGGCTGGGCAGCACAGGCTGCATTGAACATCCAACTCTCGGACCTTGGTAGCGTGAACGTTCAGGGACACGTGGAACGCGCTGGCTTCGGAGGCATCGAGCAGAGCGTCTCTGAACGCAGCAACGACGATACTTACGAGTACAATATCACCACCCAGATGGATCTGGGCAAACTGCTGCCACCCAAGGCAAAAGTGTCCTTCCCCATGTACTACAGCTACAGCAGTGAGACCGTCAAGCCCAAGTACAACCCGCTGGACACCGATATGCTGCTCTCAGACGCCCTGGAGGCTGCCACCACCCGGCAGGAAAAAGACAGCATCACCAGCCTGACAACACGCAAACAGACCACCAAGAACATCAGCTTCAACGGCGTCAAAATCAATATACAGACCAAGAAGCATCCGATGCCCTACGACCCGGCCAACTTCACCTTCAACTACAGCCACACCAGCTCCACCAACAAGGGAGAGACCACCATCTATGAGTATGAGAAGAGCTGGCGAGGAGGCATGAACTACGCATGGTCACCCAACTGGAAGTCATGGGAACCCTTCAAGAACATCAAGAGCAAGTCCAAGTGGCTGGAAATCGTGAAGGGACAGAACCTGAGCTTCGCACCACAGAGCATCACCTTCAGCACTGATATCGTTCGCACTTATTACGAGATTCAGGAGCGGGACATGGAAAATCTGGAGTCACCCAACTCCATTCCAGTCCGGTGGACGCCCTCCTTCCTCTGGAACCGTGACTTCTCCCTCCGCTGGGACCTCACACGTTCCCTGCACTTCAACTTCCAGAGTGCCACACACGCAGAAATCGAAGAACCCTATACGCCCGTCAATAAAGACCTCTATCCCGACAATTATTCTGCCTGGAAAGACAGCGTGATGCAGAGTATTCGCGGATGGGGCACGCCGCTGGACTACCAGCAGACCAGCTCCGCCACCTACAAACTGCCGTTTGAGAAGATTCCGCTCACAGACTGGATTTCAGGTGATGTTTCCTATCAGTCCACCTACTCCTGGCGCCGCGGTGCCGAGCTGGAGGACGGCAGCACGCTGGGCAACACCATCAACACCCAACGTACTGTGAACCTCAACGGACGCATGAACCTGGAGACGCTGTATAACCATTCCACCTTCCTCAAGGATGCTAACAAGCGTTTCTCGGCCTCCACCGTCAAGAGCGAGGCCAAGAAGAAAGACCAGGCCAAGCAGAAAGAGAAGGAAGCCAAGAAGAAGGAGCAGGAAGCTGCCACCAAGGCCCGTGCCGAAGCAGAGAAGAAGGCGGCTGCCGGAGACTCCACTGCCCTCAAGGCACTGAACGACCCCGCAAAGGCCCAGACCAATGCCAAAGGCACCAGCGCCAAGAAAAAGGAAATAAAGGGATTTGCCGGAGAAGTGGTGCTGCCAGATACCGCCATAGAACTCAAGCACGGACAGAAGAGCACGCGCATCACGGTGACCGCCAAGACAGAGGACGGCAAGCCCTTCAACATCAAATACAAGCGCGTGGATGAGAACACCATCCGCATCCTGCCTTCCAAGGAACTCATGGCAGCAGCCAAGAAACGACAGAAGGAAGCAGAGAAGAGACAGAAAGAAGCCGCAAAGAAGCAGAAAGAGGCCGAGCGCGCCCTGAAAAAAGCGAAGAAAGCAGCAGCAGACAGCACCGCGCTGGCGGCAGACTCACTGATGGCAGACTCACTGATGGCCAACGCCCTGGCGCAAAAAACGCCGGCAGCCGACTCCCTGATGGCCAGTTTGGCCCCAGACTCCACGACCGCCGACTCCGCAGCCCTGGCGTTCACCCCCGTGAAACTGCGTGTCAATGTGGTGCCCAAGCCCAAGCTGGAAGACCAGAAGTGGTACCAGTGGGCACAGGCGGGAGCGCGTTTCCTGATGATGTTACGCAATGTCAGCATCAGCTACCGCAACACCTATTCACTCGCCCTGCCCGGCTTCCGCCCGAACGTCGGAGACCTCCTGGGACAGCACAAGAGCCCCATCGGCATGACACCCGGTCTGGACTTCGCATTCGGACTGGTCGGAGACAGCTATATCGACCGCGCACAGGAAAACGGATGGCTCATGAACAATGACAGCGTGGCCACGCCTGCCACCACCAACACGATGGAGGATTTCCAACTCAAAGCCACGCTGGAGCCGCTGCCAGACCTGAAAATCGACCTCAACGCCAGCCGCACCGTCAATCGTGCCAAGAGTATACAATATATGTATTTCGGCAATCCCACGACCCAGACGGGCTCCTTCAATATGACGACCATTTCCATCAAGACGGCTTTCAAGAGCCGTGGGAACGCCAACAACGGCTATGACAGCGAGACCTTCCGCGAGTTCCAGCGCAACCTCGATGTCATGCAGCAGCGCGTGGAACAGCGATACATGGGCACAGAATACCCGGCAGGAACAGGCATGAACGGCCCCTTCAACCCTGAGAACGGAACCGTGGATCGTTACAGCGCCGACGTGATGGTTCCGGCCTTCCTGGCTGCCTACACGGGCGGAAATGCCAAAGGCTCTCCACTGGATATTTTCCCGGCGCTCACAAGAATGTTACCCAACTGGAACTTCTCCTACAAGGGACTGTCCAACCTCCCCTGGGTGCGTGATCACCTGAAGAGCCTCACGCTCACACACGGTTACAAGAGTATTTTCAGCGTGGGGTCCTATAACACCTATTCCTCTTGGGTGGAGTACATGGGAGGAAAAGACATGGGCTATGTACAGAACGCCACCACGGGCACGTATGTACCCTCATCAATGTATGATATTTCCAGCGTCAGCATCAACGAGTCCTTCTCACCTCTGATCGGACTGAACGCCACGCTCCAGAACAATATGACCCTGAAACTGGAATACCGAAACACACGTGTCGTCACACTCTCCATGACCTCGGCACAAATCAACGAAGCCTGCTCAAGTGACATCGTTTTCGGTATGGGTTACAAAATCAATGACTTCAAAATTGGCGGCCTCTTCTCTTCCAAGAGCAGCAGCCAGAAAGCATCTGCCAAGAACAGAAAGAACAACCGAGGAAACAATGCCGCCGATGACAACGACAACAAGAACAATAACAGCCGCAACAACAATAACCGTAACAGCGGCCGCAACAACTTTGCCCACGACCTGAACCTACGACTGGACTTCTCTCTCCGCTCGCAGGACGCCATCACCCGCAATATCCAGACCTCACTCTCCGAGGCCACCAGTGGTAATAAAGCCCTCAAATTCAGTTTCGCAGCAGACTATTCCATGAGCCGCTATGTCACCTTCTCTCTCTACTATGACCTCCAGCGAAACGAACCGCTGCTCTCCTCATCCGCCTACCCCACCATCACACAAGATTTCGGTTTCAATATGCGATTCCAGCTCACCAGATAACACCCCAAATCCTTAAATCAACTGAAAAAACAGGGCGAAAACAAAAATATTTTGGTTTTCTGAGTGCTGGTTTAGATTTTTTTCCCTACCTTTGCGCCGCTTTTCGCGAGAAACAGCATTGAAGACTTGCAAAAGATATATAATAAATAAGGTACACACGTTTACATTTCACATCCTTGATTTGCTATGGAATTGGATCTACTCACGGCAATTTCACCCATTGACGGCCGTTATCGAACAAAGACCGAATCTCTGGACCGTTACTTTTCAGAATTTGCACTCATACGCTATCGAGTGCGCGTGGAAATAGAATATTTCATCGCCCTGTGTGAACTGCCCTTGCCGCAGCTCGCAGGTTTTCCAAAAGAACGTTTCCCACAACTCCGAGCCATCTACGAGAACTTCTCGCAGACGGATGCCGCACGCGTCAAAGAAATCGAAAGCGTGACGAATCATGATGTAAAAGCAGTGGAGTATTTCATCAAGGAGAAATTCAAACTCTTGCCTGGCAGTGCCGGGAAAGAGCTCGAGTTCATCCACTTCGGCCTCACATCTCAGGATATCAATAACACCAGCGTCCCCCTCTCCATCAAGGACGCTCTAAATGAAGTCCTTTACCCCCAACTGCAGGAACTGATTGACCAACTGCTGGCATACGCCGAGCAGTGGAAAGATATTCCTATGTTGGCCAAGACCCACGGGCAGCCTGCTTCCCCCACACGTCTGGGCAAGGAAATCATGGTCTTTGCCTACCGCCTCCAGCGGCAGTTCGAAATGTTGCGTGCTTGTCCCATCACTGCCAAATTCGGCGGAGCCACAGGTAATTTCAACGCACATCACGTGGCCTATCCCAATATGGACTGGCGTGAATTCGGCAACCGATTCGTCAGCGAGAAACTGGGACTGGAGCGCGAGCAGTGGACCACACAGATCAGCAACTACGACTGCTTGGGAGCCATCTTTGACGCACTCCGCCGCATCAGTACCATCATCATCGACCTGGACCGTGACGTCTGGCAATACATCTCCATGAACTACTTCAAACAGCGCATCAAGGCAGGTGAAGTAGGCTCCAGCGCGATGCCACACAAGGTGAATCCCATTGATTTCGAGAACTCTGAGGGCAACTTGGGAATGGCCAACGCCATCCTTTCTCACCTCTCACAGAAACTGCCCGTCAGCCGTCTGCAGCGTGACTTGACAGACAGCACTGTCCTGCGCAACGTCGGAGTGCCTTTCGGACACATCGTCATCGCCATCCAGAGTACATTGAAGGGACTGCGCAAGTTGCTGCTGAATGAAGACGCCATCCGTGCCGACCTGGAGGATACGTGGGCTGTCGTGGCAGAAGCTATTCAGACCATTCTGCGCCGTGAAGGTTACCCCAATCCCTACGAGACGCTGAAGGCACTGACACGCACCAACACGACCATCACGCGCCAGAGCATCGCCGAGTTCATCGAGACCCTGCAAGTTCCCGAATCGGTCAAAGAAGAGCTCCGAGCCATCACACCCAGCAATTATACTGGACTGTAATCCCTACAAAAAACATTTATTTCATTTAATAATCAACATAATAAGAATAAGAATATGGAAAACAATGATGAAAAATGGCGCGAGAATTTCGCCGCCAACAACTCCGGACGCACACCCCGTCCTCGTATTCAGCGCCCCGTCTATGGCAGCAGTGCAGATGGCGAGCGCCGCACCTATCATCCTCGTTATGATGCCAACGGCAACGCTGTGGATGACAGCCAGCCGCAGGCTCCACGCGCCTACCAGCCCCGTGGTTATCAGCAGCGCGAAGGCGGCTACCAGCCCCGTGGTTACCAGCCCCGTGGTTATCAGCAGCGTGAAAGCGGCTACCAGCCCCGTGGTTATCAGCAGCGCGAAGGCGGCTACCAGCCCCGTGGTTACCAGCAGCGTGAAGGCGACTTCGAGCAGCAGGGCGGTTTCCAGCCTCGCGGCTATCAGCAGCGCGGTGGCGGTTACGGACCTCAGCGTGGTGGCGGTTTCCAGCAGCGTGGCGGTGGCTACGGTCCCCAGCGCGGTGGCGGTTACGGCCCTCAGCGCGGCGGCTACGGTCCCCAGCGTGGCGGCGGTTATGGTCCCCAGCGACCCGGCTTCGGCGGACCCCGCAAGCACACGCCTGGCTACAATCCCAACGCTAAATATAGCTTAAAGAAGCGCATCGAGTACTCCGAGGAACACATCGATCCCGAGGCACCCATCCGCCTGAATAAATACCTGGCCAATGCAGGCGTTTGCTCACGTCGTGAGGCAGATACATTCATCGAGGCCGGTGTCGTCAGCGTCAATGGCGTCGTGGTCACAGAGCTCGGCACCAAGGTGAAACGCTCAGACGAGGTGAAGTTCCACGATCAGCCCGTGAAGATTGAGAAGAAAGTATATGTTCTGCTGAACAAGCCGAAGGATACCGTCACCACCAGCGATGATCCCCAAAACCGCAAGACGGTGATGGAACTGGTCAAGGGTGCTTGCCCCGAACGCATCTATCCCGTTGGCCGTCTGGACCGCAACACCACTGGCGTGCTGCTGCTCACCAACGACGGCGAACTGGCCAGCAAACTCACTCACCCTCAGTTCCTGAAGAAAAAAGTGTATCACGTGCACCTGGACAAGAACCTCACCGCTGCTGATATGCATCAGATTGCTGAAGGCATCCAGCTGGACGACGGCGAAATCCGTGCAGATGCCATCGAATACGCCTCCGACACAGACAAGAAGCAAGTGGGTATTGAGATTCACAGCGGACGCAACCGCATCGTTCGCCGCATCTTCGAGCACCTCGGATACAAAGTCACCAAGCTGGACCGCACCTTCTTCGCAGGTCTCACCAAGAAGAACCTCAAGCGCGGCGACTGGCGCTATCTCACAGAGAAAGAGGTCGAGATGCTGCGAATGGGAGCCTTTGAATAATTGAACGATTATAGAAGATGAAAAGAACAAAAGTCATTGACGCGCTGAAGCGTACAGACTTCGGCAGCGACATTACTGTCATGGGCTGGGTGCGTTCTAAACGCGGTTCCAAGGGCATTTTCTTCATCGCCCTCAATGATGGCAGTACCATCAAGAATATACAAATCGTGGGTGAGGATCAGCACTTTGATGAGGCCATGGTGAAACTCATCACCACCGGTGCCTGCATCCGCGTGAATGGTGTGTTAGTGGAAAGTCCTGCAGCCGGACAGGCCAGTGAGGTACAAGCCAAGGAAATAGAAGTACTTGGTGCCTGTGACAGCACCTACCCCATGCAGAAGAAGGGACAGAGCTTTGAGTATATGCGTCAGCACGCTCACATGCGCCTGCGCACCAATACTTTCGGGGCAGTGATGCGCATCCGTCATAATATGGCGATGGCCATTCACACCTATTTCCACGAGCATGGTTTCTTCTACTTCCACACGCCTCTCATCACGGCCTCCGACTGTGAGGGAGCTGGAAATATGTTCCAGGTTACCACCAAGAACCTCTATGACCTGAAGAAGGACGAGAACGGCCAGATTACCTACGATGACGACTTCTTCGGCACACAGACTGCACTCACCGTCTCCGGACAGTTGGAAGGAGAACTCGGAGCCACAGCCCTCGGACAGATCTATACCTTCGGGCCCACCTTCCGCGCTGAGAACAGCAACACTCCCCGTCACCTGGCAGAGTTCTGGATGATCGAGCCTGAGATGGCCTTCTATGACAAGCAGGACCTCATGGACCTGGAAGAGGACTTCATCAAGTACTGCGTGCGCTGGGCGCTCGACCACTGTCAGGACGACCTCGCCTTCCTCAATCAGATGATTGACAAGACCCTCATCGAGCGTCTGGAAAGTGTGTTGAAAGAGGATTTCGTGCGACTGCCCTACACAGAAGGAATCCGCATCCTTCAGGAAGCCATCCGGAACGGCCGCAAGTTTGAGTTCCCCTGCAACTGGGGCGACGATCTGGCCAGCGAGCACGAGCGTTACTTAGTGGAAGAGCACTTCAAGCGCCCCGTCATCATGACTGACTATCCCAAGGAAATCAAGGCCTTCTACATGAAGTTGAATGAGGACGGTAAAACCATGCAGGGCACCGACGTTCTGTTCCCCTCCATTGGTGAAATCATCGGTGGCAGTGTGCGTGAAGAGAGCTTAGACAAACTGATGGCAGAGATCCAGCGCCGCCAGATGGACACAACCACGCTGGAGTGGTATTTAGACACTCGCCGCTGGGGCACTTGTCCCCACGCCGGCTTCGGTCTGGGATTCGAGCGTCTCATCCTCTTCGTGACGGGTATGCAAAACATCCGTGATGTCATTCCATTCCCCCGCACACCCAAGAATGCAGCCTTCTGAGGCGCATTAACCCCTTGTTTTAAGCAAGAATGAGTCCTTTTAATAATTTTTAACGCTGTTACTTCGTCAGAATGACATTTTAATGTGTATTTTTGTCGCGGTTTTTAAAACCGAACAAAATCATTCCTGATGTCATCAAACAGTCATTTAACCAAAGGACATACTATATCGTTCTTGAATAGATAGCAGGAAATGGCAGGAGACTATGGTCGCCTGCCATCTTCCTGCTTAATATGTATTAATGGATTCCGTCTCGGTATTGACATATTACCTCCGATTAATCATGGCGTATGGCAGTTATTACGTGTCATACTACACTGATTTGCTCCGAGACTATCCCTACGAAGTGCGCACGGCCGCGTGGGTCATTCAGGGGTCCATTGTACTGATGATTATCATTTCCATTCTCCTGGCGCGTTTGGCTCGTCAACGTCGCATCCGTGAACGCACCCTGAAAAGTCTGGAGGCTCGATATGGTGACGCCGTGAATTTGATCTTCACCGATGGTGTGAACCCCAACCTCACCCGTGAGGAACTGCTCAGCCACTTCCGTTTGTCAGACCGTGACGCCGGCAAGGAACTGCTGCGTGACACGCTGGAGAAACGATTGTTCTGCACGATGGTCTATACCAAACTCATCGAAGACACATCGGACGAGAGCCGCCGCGCCAACCTTCACCTGCTGCTGGACATTTTCGGCATCCCGGCTTTCCTGGAGAACGAAGTGAGCCTGGGAGCCATGCGTATCAAGGTTCAATCCATGACGATGATTCGTGCCTTCAAGCTCTACATCAGCCCCTGGGTCATCAATAAATTGCTGAGCTCCCGCAAGACACGCGTGCGCCGACTGGCTATGTACTCTTCTGTGATGAGCAGTTCAGACAGCGACCTGGACTACTTCGAGACCGACTTTTTTGACGAGAACTGCTGTATCTATGACGAGATAGAGCTGGGTTACGTGCTACATCGCCGTCGTGCCGCAGGACTGAAGCTTCCCAACCTGGCCCACTGGGCCCACCTGCAGAAGAATGACAACACCAAGTGCCTGTTCGTGCGTCTGATGCGCCGTTTTGACCAGCGCGAGTACTGCAGTCAGTTGGAAGACCTCTTCCGAGAGAGCAAGCACAAGAAGCTCATCGAGGAGGTTTCCCGCACCTGGGGCTACCTGCATTACACTGAGGCAGAGCCCCTCTTGGTGGAAACGATGCTCACCCAGCCCGACGACACCAAAGTGGCTATCATGCACGCCGTCACGCGTATGGCTACAGGCCGCAGCCTGCACCTGCTTCTGGACGGTTACGAGAACACCACGAACCCTCACGTCCGCTTCGAGGCCCTGCGCTGCATGTA
This sequence comes from Bacteroidaceae bacterium, assembly GCA_017619335.1. GTDB lineage: Bacteria > Bacteroidota > Bacteroidia > Bacteroidales > Bacteroidaceae > Physcousia. Next base: position 21,276 of record JAFZSP010000041.1, on the reverse strand, counting down.
TAGTTATGGCGACGAGGGGCGCCAAGTGCTGCACCAGTTGGAAGCCTCTGCCTCAGAAGCCGATAAGAAATTCTTCACCTTCTTCCACAACCCGATCACCTTGGACAAGATTCCGCTGGACAAGGAGCAGGCCTACCATCCTTCCGTGGAAACTTTCCTCACACAGTCAAATTTCTAAACCCCTCTCTAAGCTCTAAACTCTCAACTCTAAACTTTAAACATTAAACTAAATAGTCACCCCATGTGGTTAAACATCTATTATATCTTCTGTTACATCGTCTTCGGCTACACGCTGGCGATTATGGCAAGCTACCTGTACCTCATTCTCCAGAGTTTCAGGGCGCAGCATAAATTGTCCATCAATATGCCCGATGACGAGACCATCAAGTACCAGATGAAGAGCTCGCCACTGACGCCTGCAGTATCCATCATCGCTCCTGCTTTCAACGAAGAGGTGACCATCATCGATAACGTCTATTCACTGATGCAGATAGACTACCCGAGTTATGAAATCATCATCATCAATGATGCCAGCACAGACCGCACGCTGGAACTGCTCATCACCGAATTCGAGCTGGTGGAAGTGCCCTACGATGTGGCCATGCGTGTGCCCTCCAAGCCCATCAAGCGCGTGCTGATGTCCACCAATGAGAAGTTTAGCAAGCTGAAAGTCGTGGACAAAGAACACGGCGGCCGTAAGAGTGACGGCTCCAACGCCGGCATCAACGTGTGCAGTAACCGTTATTTTGTCTGTACAGACGTCGATTGCATCGTGGAACCGATGGCGCTGTACCGCATGATGTGGCTCGTGGTGAACAGTCACGTGCCCACCATTGGCGTCTCCGCCACGATGCTCATGAGTAACGGTTGCGTGGTGGAAGACGGTCACGTGGTGGAAGCCCGTGTTCCCAACCGTCTGCTGCCAATGATCCAGCAGCTGGAGTACATGCGTTCCTTCCTCATCGGCAAGCTGGGCTGGTCCACCATCAATGCCCTGCCCAATATCTCTGGCGGTTTCGGACTCTTTGACCTGGACGTGGTGGTGAAATCCGGAGGCTATGATAACAGGAGTATGGCAGAAGACGTGGATATGTTGCTCCGCATGGTGACCTATATGAAGAACAATGGACTGGATTTCCGTGTGGCCCAGGTGCCAAAGGTCTGCTGCTGGACAGAGGGGCCCTCCACCTTGAAGACCCTCTATCGCCAGCGCATCCGATGGGCACGCGGCCTCTTTGAAATCGTGTCCAACCATCGGCGCCTGTTCTTCAATCCCCACTACGGCCCCATCGGCGCTTTCACGCTCCCCTACATTTTCCTCTTCGAGTTCATCGCCCCTGTGCTGGAGATGTGCGGTTTCCTCTTCATGATCTGGCTGATTATCACCGGAGGCGTCAATTGGGATACCGCTGTGATTCTCTTCGCCATGATTTATATGTTCTCTGTACTGATGTGCTTCTTCCTCTTGTTCTTTGACTACACTACAGAGGCCGTTCCCTGGTTCAACCGCCCCAAGAGTTATGCCAAGCTGCTGATGATGGCGCTCATCGAGCCGTTCATATATCATCCTTTCATCACCTATTGCTCCAACTACGGTTACTTCCAATTCCTGCGTAACACCACCGCCGTCTGGACGCCCATCCAGCGTCGTGGCGTGAAGAAAAAGACAAAATAATAATGGACCATCACACCCTCCATAACAACCCCTTGTCACCTCGGCAGCGCTGGCGGGCACTCCTCTCGGCTGCGGTCTGCCTGTGGATTGTCTTTCTCTGGACCGTTCCCGCCCAGGCTCAAGAAGAGCTGACCCCCACCTACTATGTCAATCGAGCCGAAGAATATATTCAGGCCAACGCCTGGCAGGCTGCCAAACGAGAGATTGACGAGGGTCTGGAGACCTTCAGCAGCGACCCCCAACTGCGCTATCTCAACGGGCGTTACTATTACATGGCACGCCAGCTGGACAAGGCCCGCTACAACCTCACACGTGCCCTTCAGGAGGATGATCAGCATTTCCACGCACGCCGTCTGTTGGTGGACGTGGAGGACGACCTGCATCATTACTCCAGCGCCATCTGTTACATCAATGAACTCCTGGAGTTCCAGCCCTACGACCGCGACCTCTGGCGCCGCAAAATCGGCCTCTACCGCAAAATCGGCAACGACGTGGAAGCCGATGCCGCCCTTCAGCGGCTGGCACGCATCTATCCCAATGACTCCATCGTGCAGAACGAAGTCCGCAAGCACAATCGCGAGAACTGGGGCAATATCTTGAAAAGAAGCTCCCTGGCAGAATCTGCCGACAACCTGGAGCAGTGGCTGGATCTGGACCCGATGAACCTCAGTTACTATGAGGAACTCGCCAGCGTCTATGAGCGCATGGGAGAATATGAGCGCGCCCTGGGCGTGGCCAACCGCGGACTGAAGTACTTCCCACGGGAACCGTCACTCATGCGCAAAGTCGTGGGGATCATGACCAATCTGGGACTCTACACCCAGGCGCTGAACTTCGTGAAGGAGAATGGAGGCAACCCCAAGACCTACGGCAACCTTCTTCAGGAAGTGGCTGCGGATGCCCGCATGCATGATCCCTACGAGGCCAACGGACGTTATTACGAATCCACCCACGACCGTGACGCCCTGAACTATCTGATCAACACTGCCCTCACCCGCGGCTATGACGAGGACGCCCGCATGTACCTCCAGGACGCCATCCGCCGTGACGGCCGCACCACAGCCTTGCTGATGAAACTCTACGGGCTGGAGAAGCGCACAGGCAACGAGGCGGCACAGGTCAAGCTGCTGAACGAGCTCTATGACAAGAATCCCACAGACGAGGGACTCTCTGCCGAGTATGCAGAACTGATACTGGCATTGGGTATTCGTGACATGAACGGGCAGCAGTGGGACGATGCGCGGTTGCACCTGGGACGCGCCCTGGATCTGATGCCCAGTGAGGATGAATCCTGGCCCGCGCTGGTCTCCCGCCAAATCACCGTCCTCGGGCACCTGGGGCATTACCCCGAGGCCCGCGACCTCTATCACTGGGCTGCCAACACGCGCCCGGACGATGCACAGCGCTTTGCCTCGGCCTACGAGGATATGGCGGCCAGCCACCTGCGTGCCCTCATTGAGGAAGAGGACTACGAGCAAGCCCTGCGCGAGGCACAGGGACTCTTGGAGGTGCTGCCTGGCAGCGAGAGTGCACTTCGCACCTGCATCAATATGTGCCAGACGCTCAAGCGTCAGGACCAGTTCTATGAGTATGCCCAGCTGGGCTTTGACCTCCATCCCGAATCTCCCTATTTCAAAATTAAACAGGCAGTATCTCTCCAGCAGCAGAACCGTTATCCCGAGGCACTTGATGTCGTCTGGCCACGTTATCAGAAGGACGAGTGGATCAACCCGCAGTTGACGGCCGCCTACACGGGTATTGCCGGCGACTGGGCACTCCTGCTGACGAAGCGCCAAATGCCAGACCTGGCGCTGCAGGTCTTGGACTCCGCTCTCGTCCAGGATCCTGACAACAAGGAACTGCTCTACACCAAGGGGTTGGCCTGCGAACGCATGAAGGACTATGCCCAAGCCTACTCGCTCCAGAGCCACTACAATCCCAGCAATGCCGAGCAGCAGGAGTTCATGGAGCACATGCGATTCCTCCAGTTCCGCGGCTTCCGCAACCGTGTTGATGCCAACTACACCCACGCCAGCTACGACACCAACGCCGACGGGCTGGCGTCCACTGGGCATCTATATTCCATCGCCACCGTCACCTATAGTCACCTGCAGAAATATGACACCTACACCGCCCAGCTGAGTTACAAAGGTATCGACGGCTATCATGACGAGTGGGACAACGAGTCCGGAGGTGCAGGACTGGAGCTGATGGCGCAGTGGGAGCACACCTTCAACCACCGCTGGAGCGGCATGGTGAACGGCGCCCTCTCCACCCGCTTTTTCAACAAGGTGGGGTGCAACGTCTCCGTCAGTTATGCCCACAACCACGACTGGACTTCATCACTGCGTGTGGGCTATCGCCGCACACCACCCACCTATCTCTTCCTGGGTGAAGGGCAGCAGGCTCAGGGAGAGTACAACCTCTTCATCGTCACGCCCAGTCTCCAGAAAACATGGGAGCGCATCACGGTGGGCGCCAACGTGGACCTGACCACCATGGAGTCCAGCCTCTATTACAACGTGGGGCTGAAAGGGAAGCTGCTCATCAATGACGACAACCTATCCTGCGTCTCCCTATCTGCCGGCATCGGCTCCTTCCCGGAGCTGACGTTCTTCGAGCAGACAGCACTCCGTGACCTCTCCCACACCAACTCCTCTGTGGGGTTTGAATTCCAGTATCTGCTGACCCGCAACCTGATTCTGGGCATCTCGGGCACCTGGAACACCTGTTACAACCCCTATTACCACAAGGACACCAAAACCTACTCAGATTCCTATCGTAACATCTACAGCCTGTGTGCACAGATGCACATAGCGTTCTAAAGCACAATAACACTATTATGGAGAAATTGCTCACATTCTTTCTTTTAGCCTTCACGCTGCCATCGTTCAACAGCTGCAAGCAAGTCGTCGCCAACGATGAAGATGCCGCCTTCGAGTATCGGGACATTTACCTGCCCGGCAACAGCAAGGACGAGGGACGCCTGCTGGGACTCCACAACCTGGACCGGAACTGGGGCATCTGGGGGCACAATATCGGCCGTATCTTGCCCAAGGACCACTCGCGCTCCATCTATGCCACCGTGGAAGGACGCATGAACACGGACCAGTACTGCTTCTCGTCAGAGAAACTCTTCCAGTATATAGTGGACTTCATCGATGACAAGTATGACACCAACACCACCACCCGCTTCGCCATCCTGCCCAATGACAATCGCATCGTCTGCCTCTGCCCCGACTGCATCGCCAAGGGCTGCACCTATAACGATGCATCGCCCGCTGTCAACAGCATGATCCGCCGGCTGGCAGAACGATTTCCACAGCACATCTTCTTCACGTCCAACTACCTCACCACCCGCAGCGTCCCCACAGAACCCATGCCAGAGAACACGGGCGTGCTCATCAGTGCCATCGACTACAGCCTCTGTGCCAAAGCCACCACCCGTGAGGAAGAGATGAAGGCACTGCTGAATAAATGGGCCAACGTCACCAGCCACATGTACGTCTGGGACTACATCTGTAACTTCGACGACTACTTCACCCCGTTCCCCGTCTTCACCGTCATGCAGCGCCGCTTCCAGCTCTATCGTGATGCCGGCGTCAGCGGCCTCTTCCTCAACGGCAGCGGATATGATTACAGCACCTTCAGCCGCGTGAAGACACGTGTGCTGGTGGCACTGATGAAGGATCCCGATACCGACTGGGTACGCGCCTTGAAGGACGCCTGCCGCGAGCTCTATCCCGTGGCCGGTGACATCATCGCCGACTACATGCAGAAACAGGAGCACTATGTCCAGACCACAGCGAAGATGCTACCGCTCTATGAAGGCGTCAACAACAGCCTCCGCAGTCACCTCGCCGAGCAGGACTTCATCACCTTCCATGACCAGTTGCGCAGCATCCTCCCACGATGCAACGGAGACGAACGGAAAGAGCTCTCGCTCATGTACCGCACCATGTGTCTCACACGGCTGGAAATCATGCGCATTCATGCCAACGTCCAGGACGCCCGTCCACTTCTGGAACAGCTACAGACCGTCATCGAAGACGGCGTGAAGTTCTACAGCGAGAGCTACTGGAGCGTGGAGAACTACATCGAGGACTACCGCTCCATGCTCACCGACGCCGAGGAGCAGCGCCGGCACCGCCAGCTCGTGGGCAAACCGCTGACGGCACTCACCGCCCTCGACCCCGACTACCCAGACCTCTCTATCGTCTCCGACGGACTCTGCGGACTCCCCCACAACTACCACTGCGGCAACCTCATCTCCTCCGCTGACCCCTGGCTCCGCATCGCCATCCCCAACGCAGGTGAACTCCACAACATCCGCGTCTCCATGGTCCGCAACGTCCAGGCACACATCGGCATCCCCAAACTCGTCAAAATCAGCGTGGGAGACACCGAACTCGGCAAAATAGTGCCGCCCACCATCCATGAGATCAACGGACGCTCCATCGTGGAATTCGCCATACCCTTCCGCACAGAAGGCACCCTTGTCCTCACCATCGTCCGGGACAAAGAAGAACGCACCATGGCCATCGATGAAATCACTGGATGGTGAGAGGTTTCCAAGTTTCAAGTTTCAGGATTCAAGTTTCAAGTGTCAAGATGAGACCACTCGCCAGCTTCCTCACCATCGCCCTCCTCCTCTGCCTCACCGCCTGTCAGAAGCAGCTCAAACCTGCCTCCGTCATCGTCATAGACCCCATCCGCCATTACTATCCCGTCATCCAGGGAGAGATGATGGACGTCACCTACGAGGTGGAGAACACCTCAGAAAACCCACTCTTCATCCAGGAGATACAGACCACCTGCGGATGCCTCATCCCTCGGGACGAACTACCCATCATCATCCTGCCACACAAGAGCGGATTCGTCCACCTGGAATTCAACACCATCAAGAACACCGGCTACGTCTGCCACTACGTTTATTGTTACGGCAACTTCCGTGACAGTTCACACGTGGAAATGCAGTTCGACACCAACGTGGTTCCCAAGGCCGACTATGTACGTGACTACGAACAACTCTGGAACGAGCACGCCAAGCGCAAAGTCTCCGTCCGCGAGTTCGTTGATGGCACCACCGCCCAGAAAGGCTATTACACAGAAGGCAACATCGCTCCGCAAGAAGAACAGAGAGAGGAAAGTCAGCCAGGAAGCCAACCGACTCCATGAAGTGAAAGGCATGCAATTTAGAATCCCCAATCGGTCATTAGGATTTGGGTCAAAGTATGTCAGGATGGCTGGGAAAGCGGGAAAAAGGGTGTGAAAAAGATGCGTAGTGGCATTTTTTCGCGTCTTTCTTCTTTTATGATGGAAGAAATAGTTACCTTTGCAGCGCAAAACACAGAAAAGAAATGATCGGACAACTGTATAATGAAAATACTGCCACAGCAGCGGTGGGGTTCTCGTTTGAGGTGCTGCCGCCGCTGAAAGGGACCGGCACAGGATCACTGTTCCAGACGATTGAGACCCTGGCACCGTTCCATCCACGACACATCAATATCACCACGCATAGGGCTGAGTATGTCTATCGCGAGTTGGAAGGCGGGCTGGTAGAGCGCAGCCGTGTTCGCCGCCGCCCAGGAACCATTGCCATCGCCGCCGCCATCCAACAGCGGTGGGGAATCCCTGTGATTCCACACTTGGTGTGCTCGGGCAGCACGATGCAGGACATTGAGTATGCACTGCTGGACTTGCAGTTTTTGGGTATCTCGGACGTCTTCCTGCTGCGTGGCGACAAGGCCCGCGAGGAAAGTATGTACCAGCCTACGCCGGGTGGATACACCCACGCGCTGGAGCTCATCGACCAGGTGAACCGCTTCAACGAAGGTTTCTTTGCCGACGGCACAGCGATGAAGATGCCAGGCGTGCCCTTTGACTTCGGAGTAGCCTGTTACCCCGAGAAGCACGAGGAGGCGCCCAATTTAGAAAGCGACATCCGAGTACTCTTGGAGAAACAGCGGCGCGGCGCCAAGGTGGCCATCACTCAGTTGTTCTATGACAATGAGAAATTCTATACCTTCCTGCGACAGGCTCGCGCAGCCGGCGTCACCATCCCTATTATTCCGGGCTTGAAGCCGCTGACCAAACTCACCCAGCTCGCCTCTGTCCCCAAGACCTTCCGCTGCGACCTGCCCTTTGAACTCAGTGAGGAGCTGCGCCGCTGCAAGACGGATGAGGAGGTGAAGCATGTGGGTATCGAATGGGGCATACAGCAATGCCGCGACCTCATCAGTCACGGCATCACCAGTCTGCATTTCTACACACTCAGCGCCACAGACAGCATCCGGAAAATCGCCGAAACCATCTATTGAGGATGAGTTTTAATTGCCTTGAATGACTTTGCGTCCAGCTTGGACGTAGAGTCCTCGGGCTTTTCCGTAGCTTTTGTTGTTGGCCAGCGGACGACCATTGAGATCATAGCGCTCAGAGCGTTGTACGTTTTTTGAGGTCGCACGAATGGCATCGTCTGTTTCTGGCATAGATATTACATAGGTGGTGCCTTCGGTGGTGGGGAAGGTCACCTGGCCGGGCGTCAGCGCCTCTTCCAGAGTCACGGGCGTGCCGTCGGCAGTGCAGACGGTGGCTTTCTCAATATTCGGATAGGCCACACGCGCCGTTTGCCCCTTCAGGCTGCGGATGGTAGCCCGGGTGAGGGTGCTGTTCTCCCATTCTTCATCAACCTCGAATCCTCCCACGGCGCGGAGTCCTCTGATGCTGCCCTTGGGCCAGATGTAGGGGAGTGCCGGCAACAGCTGGAGTACGTCGGTGTAACTCTGGAGGAGCATTTCTGCGATGCCGGCAGTGATGCCGAAGTTGCCGTCAATCTGGAAGGGAGCATGGGAGTCAAAGAGGTTGTAATAAACACCTCCCTTTGTCTCATCGGTGGCGTAGCTGGTACTGTGCTTGAAGGCCAGGCGGAAGAGTTCCACGCACTGGTCGGGCTGCAGGGCGCGTGCCCAGAGATTCATCTTCCAGCCCATAGACCATCCCGTGGAGGCCAGTCCGCGAAGCATCAGACTACGCACGGCTGGCTTGTAGTAATAATTGGAGGCTGGCAGATTGGCAAAGGGATAAAGCGCCATGAAATGACTGAGGTGTCGGTGGCCCTGTTCTGTGCCGTTGCCTTTGGAGAAAGTGGTGTATTTCCATTCACGAAGAATCTCCTCATTCTTGCGCACGCCTCGGAAGTTCGTACCGAAGCAGCCGTCATAAAACTCCGTGTGAAGTCCGTTGTCCAAGTGTTCAAATTTCTCCCGCATTTGCGCCACAAAATTGTCAGGCACTGTTCCTCGGGTGAAAGGAGTGAGGATTGCCTTGACCTCTTCTTCGGAGAGTTCTAATAATTCAATGGCGCGCAGTGTCTCGTCAAAAAGATTCCATACAATCTGCTGGCTGTGGGCCGTTCCGTTCTCCACGGGCCCGTGTTCGGGTGAGAACTCGTTGGGGCACTCCCAAGTGCTGTCGTCGGCTTTCTGCAGGCGTTCCATCCACAGCTGCACGGCCGTGAGCATCACGGGTAACGCCTTGTTACGCAGGAAGTCACGGTCCAGCGTGTAGCGGTAGTGCTGCCACAGATGGTCGGCACTCCAGGCTCCTGCCTCGGGATAGTTGGCAGCCATCCAGTCTGTGCAGCATCCGAAGATGTTGTTCTCTGTGTAACAGGCCCAACCGTTCTTGTGGTGCAGGAAACGACCGTCGGAGCCGCTGCCCGTTGCATAGTTGCGCCAGACGGGCTGCACAAGTGCCATATTATAAAGGTAGTTGAGGTACTTCTCGTGCATCTCTGGCAAGCCAGTGTTCTCGGCGGGCCAGTAGTTCATCTGGATGTTGATGTTCGCGTGAATATCAGAACACCAGGGCGGGTTGTTCTTGTGGTTCCAGATGCCTTGCAGGTTGTTGGGCAGGTCCAGTCCCCGGCTGGAAGCAATGAGCAGGTAACGTCCGTAGTGGAAGTAGAGCTGTTCCAGCTGACGTGCATCGGCCGAGCGTGTGATGCCAGTCTTTGTCGTGAGCGTGGCGTAGGTGTCGATAAGCTTATTGGTGGGCTTGGTGTTCACGGCCTTGTCCAGCTCCAGTCGGCAGCGGTCAAAGAAGGGCGTATAGTCTGCCAAGTGGGCATCATAGATGGTCTGCCATGATTTCTGTGCTGCAGCATTGACGGTGGCTTGAATGCGTGTTGCCAACTGGTCTGTCCCGCTGACAAACCCCTGTGCCACAGGGTCGTAGTCGGTGCCTGCAGCGATGAGCACCAGAATCTCATCGGCATCTGTCACAGTGACGCCCTCATCGTCGGTAGTGGTGGTGCCGCCCTGAGCGATAACCTTCATTCGAGCGTTGTAGCTGACCACCTGTAGCTTGCCGGAGAAGGTAGCCTCGGCGTTGGCACAGGTGCCCTTCAGTTTCTGTGCGTTCCACAGACGGAAATGCTGGCAGAGCTGTCCAGGCTGGGAAGCGGTGAGGTGAACTGCGATCACCTGATCTGGGTAGGAAACAATGTATTCCCGGCGGAAGGTGACGCTCTTGTCGGTGGATTTCCACTCTGCGGTGGCAGTGGCTGTGGTGAGGTCCAGCGTGCGTACATAGTCTTTCACGCCCTTGCTGCTGCCCGTGCCGAATCGTTCAGAGGTATCGGTGATATAGAGTTCTCCGAAGTTCTGGTAGCCACCGTCACGGTTATAGACGGTGGGTGAGCCGGTCCAAAGGGTCTTCTCGTTGAACTGCACTATATCCTGGTGGATACCGCCATAAACCATAGCACCCAGTTGTCCGTTGCCGACAGGAAGAGCGTGATCCATCCAGACATCCGAGCCAGAGGACTTGGTCACTGGCAGCGTGTACCAGAGCGTGAGGAGGTTCTCGGGCCGGAAAGAACTGCTGCCCGTGACAGCCCACTCGGTGAGTTTCTTGGGACGCACGTCGGTCTCGGGCAGGTCAGCAGGATCAACGAACAGCAGGGGATTATTGACATCATTAGCGCTCCAGGCTCCCAACTCCCGTCCGGCTCCTGCCCCGCCCCACTGATTCATGGACTGGCCGTCAGCGTTCTGAATCTCCCAGGCAGGCTTGTAGGTGGCGTTGTTGGTGGCCACGAGTCGGAGGTGGCCAGTCTTGGAGGCGGAGGCGGCGAACCGGCTGCCGTTATAGTAGATGTGGCGTCCTGAGGAACCGATAATCTCGCAGTCGTTCTGTGTGCCCACGATTTTCCATCGCTGTGCCTGGTTGCTCTTGTCAATCTCGGCAGTCTGGAGATTCTTGGCTTCGCCGTAGTCCATCAGGGCGGCCTCGCCATTGCGGAACTGGATGAAATACCAAGTTTCAGCGTCATCAGTGCTGAAAGTGGGCAACGTCTGAGCCGTTGCCACCATGCTGAAGAGGGTCAGCAGGAGGAGGGAGAAAGAGAGGCGCATTTGTGGTTGATGGTTAAGGGTTAATGGTTAAGGGTTGGGGAGGTAAAAAAGAAACATTGAAAGAACTTTTGTGCATTGTGTGCCCAAAGGTGTCTTTCAATGTTTCTGTACTTCAATTACTTAATCTTGTTCAAAGATTGGGATTGATCTTGCTCCACTCGCTGATGGGAGGCACGATATTCAGTGTCACCAGCTCGTCACGCATCTTGCAGAGGTGTGCATAGCTCTGATCCAACTTGGCCATTTCCTCGGGTGTGCCCACGGGCATCTTGTAGGTGCAGCCATTGGTGTCGAGCTTGGTATCCATAGCCATCATAATGTGGTTGTACTTCTCGTTGGAGACGTATGTGCCAGCGGGCCAGCGGAATGCTTCGCCTCCCATAATAGCACGGATCATCTCCACAGAGCAGTAAGCCGGGCTCTGCCAGGAGCTGCGTCCGCGAAGCTCAATGATCTTGGCACCGCCCTTGGTAACATCCACCTTCAACTGCTCCCACTCCTCTTCGGAGCAGGCAGGGGTGCCGATGAGTTCGCTCAGGGGCTTGCCAGCGACCTTCACGGCGCTGCCGAAGACTGCCATCTGTTCACCGTGACCACCGTAAGTGGCGCAGCCGGTGACCTCGTACTGCTTCACACCAAACTTCTTGGCCAGTGCGCTCTGCAGACGTGTGCTGTCCAGCGCAGCCAGGGTCGTCACCTGTCCGGGCTTCAAGCCGCTGTAGAGCAGGGTGACCAGACCGGTGAGATCGGCGGGGTTGAAGATGATGACCACGTGCTTCACGTCGGGGCAGTACTGCTTGATGTTCTTGCCCAGTTCTTCTGCAATCTTGCAGTTGCCGGCCAGCAGGTCTTCGCGAGTCATACCAGCCTTACGGGGAGCGCCGCCGCTGGAAATAATGTACTTAGCATCCTTGAAAGCCTCGGCCACGTCAGTGGTAGCGGTGAGGTTCACGCCGTCGTAGCCGCAGTGGAACATTTCTTCCATTACGCCCTCCATGGCGGGTGCATAGACATCATAGAGACACACGTTCGGGGTGAGGTTCATCGTCAGAGCGGTCTGAACCATGGTTGAACCGATGGCACCACCAGCACCCACAATCACAAGCTTGTCATTTGTCAGGAAATTCATTTTCTTGTAAGTTTTGAAGTTTAAATAGATAGTGTTTATTGGTTTTTTGAGTTATTGCAGGGCAAAAGTAGTGAATTATTCACAATTGACAATTCATTATGCGAAAATATTTTCTTTTTCCGGCTCTTTTTTCCTTTTTTTGCCCAAAAAGCACCGCAGAAATCGAGAAAAAGCCAAATCTCAATGGCCAATTGAAGATTTATTACTACTTTTGTCCTCACAACCTCTCAACCTCACAACCTCATGAATCATTCAGACATCATTACCCAACGAGTGGAGGCACTGCGCCAGTGGATGCGCCCCCGAGGCCTCTCAGCTTATATCTTTCTCAGCACCGACCCCCATGCGGGAGAGTATGTGCCCGACCATTGGAAGGCCCGTGAATGGATTTCCGGTTTCAACGGCTCTGCCGGTACCGCCGTCGTCAGCCTTCAGCGTGCTGCTCTCTGGACCGACAGCCGTTACTGGTTAGCTGCCGAGGAGCAGACATCTGGCACACCCTTTGAAGTCGTCCGATGCAGCCGCAATCAGGTGACGTCCAAGGAAATAGCAGACTGGCTGGCAGAAGAGGCCGACGAGCCGCAAGCAGAAGACGTCTTCTGGCAATTGGGCGTGAACGGCTGGGCGATGCCAGAGGAATATGCCGAGGAGCTGGAAGACCTGCTACCGCGCTATGGATGGGAAATCAAGCGCAGCGTGAATAAGGAAGTGGAGCTGGTGGGAGAGCAGTTGGATTTGCACTTCGCCATTGTGGAAGAGAGTCCCGAGAACGACCTCTGGACCGATCGTCCCGCCCTGCCGCTGAATCCTATAGAAATCCAGCCTTTGGAGCTGGCCGGGCGCTCTGCAGAAGAGAAACTGACCGACATCCGAGCCTCGCTGACAGACGCCGAGAGCATCATCATCACCCAGCTCGATGAAATTGCTTGGACACTGAACCTGCGCGGCAGCGACATCCATTGCACACCAGTCTTCGTCTCCTACCTCGTGGTGCTGCCAAAGGAGGCTTTTCTATACGTCAACCCTGCTCAGGTAACGCCCGAGGTGGAACGTTACCTGCAAACGCTGAACGTACACGTCCGCCCCTACCAAGACATCCTCGAAGACCTCTACACGGGCCGCATAGACGAGACCTTACAGATGCAGTATGACCCCTCTGTGACCAACACAGCACTGGCCGCTGCCATCCGGTTGGAAGGTGCCCGCATCTATTATGAATACCCCTCACCTGTGCCAGCCCTGCGTGCCATCAAAAACGAGGCAGAAATAGCCGGTTTCCGTCAGGCAATGCTGCGGGACGGCGTGGCGATGGTGAAATTCCTAAGATGGCTGGAAGAGGTAGATAAAACATCTCAGACAGAAATCTCCATTGACAAGAAACTCACCGCCTTGCGCGCAGAGCAGAAGGGCTTCCGCGACCTGAGTTTTGACACCATCGCGGGCTACGGCCCTCACGGTGCCATTGTCCACTACGAAGCCACGCCCGGGACCGACGTCCCTCTGGAACCCCGCGGCCTGCTGCTCTTGGACAGCGGCGCACAATATGACTGCGGCACCACTGACATCACTCGCACCATCGCCCTCGGGCCACTTACAGACGAGGAACGGCGTGACTACACCCTCGTCCTCAAAGGTCACATCCGCTTGGCCACCGCAGTCTTCCCAGACGGCACCAGCGGCACACAGTTAGACGTGCTCGCCCGCTACGCCATGTGGCAGGATCACAAGAACTACGGCCACGGCACGGGACACGGCGTCGGCAGCTACCTCAGCGTCCACGAGGGTCCCCACCAGTTCCGCATGAATTGGATGCCTGCTCCCCTGCACGCCGGAATGACTGTCACCATCGAACCTGGCATCTACATCACTGGCAGTCACGGCTGCCGCACAGAAAATACGATGCTGATCAGGAGGGATGAAGAGGACTCTTGGCTCCGATTGGAGCCCCTCACGCTCTGTCCCATAGACACCACTCCCATTGTCCGGGAAATGATGGCCGCCGACGAGATTGACTACCTTAATAAGTATCACGCCCACGTGCGCGAGATGCTCCTCCCCCTGCTGGACAATCCCGCTGACCGCCAATGGCTCCAGGAGCACACCGCACCCTTCTGACAATCCGCCTCTTTACTGCTGCCAAGTAAGCTCCAGCGAGTAGTCGTCACCATCATAGACACAGCCGTCACTGTACTCGCGGCCCTCGATTTCCTTTGAGAGACGCAAGGGCTTGTCTGGGCGCAGTTCGTACTTCTTGTCGTAGTACTCGATGATGATGCATTCCGGCTTGATGCTTGTGATTTCGTAGCCCCAGAAGCCGTCGAAGTTCAGTCGGCCCCGCTTGGCCACGAAGTCTTCCTCATGGTATTCCCATTCACCATCGCTATAGACGCTCCAGGACTTATGGCCGCTCTTGACGTGCAGCTTGATCTCGCCGTCAAACTGTTCCTCGTCACTGACAAAGACACCATTGATGAAGATACCTTCGTAGCGGCGGTTGCCGTGGCGGCGGTCACCCACGAGCACGCCCTGACCGTCGGGGCGGTTGTTGCGCACCTCACCATCATACACCCACTCTTTATATTGATATTCGATGTGTCCGTCCTTCCAGACGTAGGCTTCCAGTTCGTCGCCGATTCCAGTGGGATCGGGCAGCGTCACCTTGGTGGATGAGCGGCTGTCGCGCTGCCACTCCTGGTCATCGGTCAGCTGGCCTTGTTTCCAGTGCTCTTTACGGCTCATGCCTGTCTTGGCACAATAGACATCAACATAGCCGTCGTAGGGTTTGAAGTCCCGCACGTCGTCACCATAGTGCTCCAGGATGTCGCCATTCGGCAGCTCCACGGTGGCGTGGGTAGAGGGCTCGTAAATGTAATTATCATACTGGTTGGCAACATATCTTCCGCCCTGCTGCTCAATGCGATAGACCTTGTTGCCATCGCGGAGCGTCAGGCGCAGCGTGGTGCAATCCACGCGGCTGGTCTCGTCCAACTCGAAATCCACCACCTCATACTGGAACAGCTCATCCGGTGCCGAATAGCGCACGATGCGGTCGCCAGCGTACCACTCCCGGACCCAGGGTTTCTCTCCCAGAAACAGCTCGAAACCATAGCGCTTGCCACCATGCAGAAACATCGCAATGGAGTCGGGGGTGTCGAACGAAGGATAATCGGGATGCAGCTTGGGACGACGGATGCGGAACACGCCGTGCAGTCCCCACCACTGCGGTTCACGGTCCTTCGAGGTGTGGATCCACGCCCGCTCAATCCATGAGCCGTCGGCAAAGTCGTAGCGTCCGTCGGCAGCGTAGGCCGGGCCACTGATACAGGCATAGCTCAGGTGGAAGGTACCCTTGAAGTGGTCGCCGCCCGGGTACCACACCTCTCCGTCGCCAATGGGGCCGGCCAGTTTCTGCATGATGGTGTCGGCAAACTGCCAGTCGCCTTTATAGATCAGTTCCTTGCTGATGAGCTTCACACAGTAGCGTTTGCTACTATGGACACCCATCCCCACTTCGTATGAGGTGCTGTCAATCTCCACCTCCTGGCCTACCTTGATAGTGAAAGTCTTGCCGCGCAACTCCAGCGTGAGTTGTTGTCCGTCGTAAGCCGTCACCACGGGGTTGCTGCACTTGAACTTTGGCAGCGGCTCTCCCACTTTGATTTGTTCCTCATCGACTTCATAGTGCTCACAAGGCATGCTGCTCACTGTTGCCCCACGGTCGATGTAGCCCTGATAAACGTTAATATAACAAACAGTTGCCATAGGATTGTACTATTTATTTACGTTTTACGATTTAATCAAACATGACATGCGGATTCAGCTCATGAGGCGACTGCCAAAGAATACCGCGCTCGGCGAGCACACTCCGCAGCGTGGGCCAGTAGGCAAAACAGAAGCCCATTCCCCTCGGCGTGTCGCCCAGTCGGCGGTCGCACTCCTGTTCCACCTCGTAATAGTTTTCTTCCCACAGGGGCGTGCGCTCAATGGGCGCTGATTTCAGGTGCCGATGGTATCTCTCACGGAACTCTTCGTCACCGACGTGTTCCGTGTCAATGTAATCTTCGAGCCGTTGTATTTCTGTCTGTACTTCTTCTGCTGTGGGATAACGTTCCGGATCTTGTTCATCTGACTGCTGAATCAGTTCCAGCTTATAACGCAAGATGCTGAGCACCAGACGTGGTACATCATATTCTGGCAACTGTGCAATAATGGCCTCGCAGGCCAGTGCCTTGCCCATCGGCGTCTCTTCGGGGTCGTCAAGGTCTCGCAGCAGTTGAACACACTCCTTCGCCAGCGGGATGTTCTTCCACATCCGCATTTCCTGTGTGTTCTCGCGCATCTTGTCCACGTTAGCGATCAGGCATTCTATTCTCTTTTTATTATCCATAACTCTATCTCATTTTGTTAATTCACAATTCACTCTTTCAGGCCCAGGCATCATAACGGCCGTCATCCTCGTCCTCCGCATCTTCCTCTTCTTCTGGAGGTATTTCCTTGAAGCGCGGCTTCCAGTAGCGTTCCAACTCATCCTTGTGTCGGAGCAGGAAGGCAGGTTCGCTCACACGCTGGAGATAATACAAGGCATCATCGTCGGTGGGTGAATAGCGGGCTGCACGGAGCCACAACTCGGCCTTGTCGTCAGGTGTCAACGACCTGCCGGGAAGGCCTGCGCTCTGGGCCTCCAGCGCCTGTTCAATCATGCAAGTGGTACTTCCCAGTCGAACGCCCTGCTCCAGAAAGGCAAATGCCTTGGGCTTGTCCAGCGTATAGCCCAATCCGCCATAATAATAATGCGAGTAAAGATAGTAGGCACACATCCCTTCACCCAGCTGCAGACCACGGCGCAAACGTTCATCAACGGTCGTGTGCAACTGTTGCCGTTCCTCGGTCGTCAGTTCCTCAAAATCATCCTCACTCATATCGGCCTGGTATATCATGCACAGCGCACATCCTTTCTCGATACCCTCCTCCATCAGTTCCTCATAGAGTGCCATATTGCCACGCTGGTGGTAGAGCATAGCCAGATAGGCATAGTCTTCGATTTCTCCGAGCTGGATGGCCTGTTCGTAACAGCGGATGGCATCATCAATTTGTCCCAATTCCTCGTATGCAAAAGCCAGCATCGTGAACCATGCGGGGTCGTTCACCTGACAACCCTTCACCCGCTGTTCGATCATCTGTGAAACGCCCTGGGGCTCGGCCTCACAGAAGATGCCGAAGATGCGATAGCGGGCCGTCTGCAGGTCTGCCAGTTGGCTGCCCCGGGCGAGGGCGGTCTTCATCAGTTCCCTGCATCGCTCCACATCCATCCGATTCTCCTGCGTCTCACCGTAGCGCCACATCTGTGCATAGGCAGCAAGGGCGTCCGGAATGATATCCTTCACACCCGAGAACAACTGTTCGGCTTCGCGCAAGGCGCCGTCGTAGGGGTAATGGTAGTAGAGCCAACGGCCATAGCCATATTGAGCAAAGGCGTCACCCTGCTCTGCTGCTTGCTTCAGGTCTTGGACCTCGTCGTCAGTGAGGCTGAAGACGCGTTCCCTGGTGCGAAAGCGTTGCAAGAATGGTTCGTCATGAGTGTTTAAGAGCGTCGTTGCCATGGGATTTTGTTAAAGAACACATATATTTCGGCACAAAGATACACTTTTTTCTGTAGAATCGCATCTTTTTTTCTTTTTTTTTGTAAGTTTGCAGCCAAAAGAACCTAAAATGATTCATAATGAGGACTGCACTACAAAAAAACTATGCTATAATCATCGCCTTGTACCTGCTGCTTGCGGCTCCATCCATCGTTTCGGCACAAACCTACCTGACGGATGTCTATCAACCCACGGAGGAGCGGCACTATAAGGCCTACCCGACAAAGGGCGACGGCGTGATGCAGATTGCCATCTACAAGTACAAAGGTGGTTTCACCCTGGGCAGCGGACGCGGCGGCTTCATCAGCGCCAACACGCCCGGCTACGTGATTTTTGACCTGCCCGCGGGTTATGAGAAGATGAGCTTCATCGTGGGACCGGATGCGCCCAATGCTGCCACGGACAAGTACAATTGCATCCTCACCATCAAGGCCGACGACCGCCGCGTGCTGGACAAAGTCATCTGGGAACACGACGCGCCGCAGGAGTGTGTGGTTGATTTGAAAGGGGCCCGCAAGCTGCGCTTCGACATCTTAAAGGGCGAGGCAAACCTGGCCTTCGGAGCCGTGAAGCTGTGGAAAGCCGGGCAGGAACCACAGCCCAGTGCCGACCCGCTGCGCGGCATCCCGCTGAACGACCGCGTGCAGCTGGTGGGACAGCTCTATCCCCACTTCATTCGCCACTCCGGATGGGTACACCCCATCACAGCCAAGGAGGTGAAAGGCATCCGCAAGACAGAGAGCATCAGCATCAACCGCGCGGAGTACAAGACAGGCCTGGAGTTCACCGCCAACCAGGCACTGGCTGGCAACAACGAGGCGTGGGCCTACTTCTGGCTGCAGAAGAAATATAATAAGGTGTCCTTCATCATCGGGCCACGTGACAACCAGGCCAGTGCCGCCACAGGCTGGCTCACGGTGAAGGGCGACGGCAAGATTCTCTATGAGAAACACGTCACGCAGCTGGACCTGGCAGAACAGGTGGTGCTGGATGTGGAGGGCGTGAACCAGCTGTCCTTCCACAGCATCGACGAGAACAGCCGCCTCAACGGAGGCGTGGTGTTCGGCGTGGTGAATATGTTTGCCTATCCCAAGAGTTACGACCTGGCGATGGTGCCCCAGGCGGGCGTCGTCAATGCCTCCAAGAGCAAGCTCGCCAAGTTGCCCGACGTCTGCAAGCTCATCTCCAATATCCGCCCCTACTCCGTGCAGGGCGTTGCCAATTATGAGAACAGCCTCTTCACGGGCGAGAGTGATTTCTACACCTTCTCCATGGGTGGCGAAACGTTCAGTGAGGGCTTCATCCTCACACCTGGCAGCACGCTCCTGGACGAGCACATCTCGGCCTACTGGAAATTTGACCTCGCAGGGGAGTTCGACTACCTGACCTTCACCGTGGGCGCACTGACCAAGCGGCGCACACAGAGTGATGACGACATCCGCATCTACTGCGACGGGAAGTTGGTCTTGGACACCATGATTCACGTCACATGGCCCAACCAGCACTTCACCGTGCCCCTGAACAAGTGCCGCACGCTGACCTTTGCCAAGCCGGGAACGGGCGAGAAGAAAGAGAGTTATTTCGGCATCGGAGATGCCATACTTTATCGCGGTGAGGTGGTGGAGAACGACCTCTTCCAGCACCCCAAGCCCGAGTGCCCGGACAGCATCGACCTCATCGACCTCTGCCAGAAGCCCTATTATCACTACGTGGGACGTTTCCTGAGCTCGCTGACCAACTTCGACTTCAATGACTGCTTCCAGAACGGCGGTTCACAGCGCCGTTATTTCCAGATGCCCGACGGCTCCAGAATCTATAAAGGTATCATGCTGGAGACCAACATCCCCTTTGCCTTTGAGAACATCACGCCCTTCAGCGCCCTGTTTATGTTCATCACGGGTGTCGGAGGAGCGTTGTCCAGCAGTGACATCGGAGCCGTCACAGGCACCACTGCTGGCGCAGGAGAGGCGGCGGGCTTGTTTGGCCTCTTCAAGAACAATGCCAACAAGAAAGATGCTGCCTCACTGAGCCGCAATGGTCTGATGATGGGAGCGTTGTCCCTCTTCGGGGCAGGAGACTACCAGGCTTCGGCCTGTGCCTTCAACCCCTACGGCGAGTACGACGAGCTCACGTTCACCGTCGC
The DNA here is from genome assembly GCA_017619335.1 of Bacteroidaceae bacterium. GTDB lineage: Bacteria > Bacteroidota > Bacteroidia > Bacteroidales > Bacteroidaceae > Physcousia. The sequence continues at coordinate 1,274 of JAFZSP010000041.1, read as the reverse complement.
CTGCCGCTACCCCTACGTGGATCCCATGCGACAGGTCTTTGAAGGATTCGAGAACCCCATCAAGCTCATTACCGACCCCGAGGGAAAGACACTCAAGGCACCGCCCGTGCGCTTAGACGTCTTTGCCGACCAAGTGAAAGTAGGTGAGTACTGGGTCTATAACGAGATGAAACCCACCACTGTCACCGTCCCCATCAACCGCTGTCACCAGCTCATGTTCTGGCTGGAATGTGGTGAAGAGCGCTCCGGGCAGTACGTCATCTATGACATGACAGTCAGGAAAAAGAAAATGAATTGTGAATTGTGAATTGTGAAGTGTGAATTATGAATTGTGAATTATAATATATGAAAAAGCTATTTTATCTCCTCCTTATCCTCGTGGCAGGCTACTTTCTCTACAGCAAGTGCAGCCACAAGTCCACAGACACGGCAGACGGCGTGCTGAAACAGGTGCGCGTGGCCGTGAAGACCGCCAACTTGCGCACAGGACCCGGCACCAATTTCGATTTCGTCCTGGATGCAGAGGGCGTCAAGCAGCAGGTGAAGCAGGGCACCGTCCTGGACGTAGTGGCCCAGAAAAGCGGCTGGTACGAAATACGCCTGGGCGGAGACACCATCCGCACCGCCTTCATCAAGCAATCCCTCTGTGCCGACCTCAACGCCTCCTCGCCCAAGAAGAGTGCGCCACGCAAACCCACCATCTCCAATCCCTCAACCCCAGAAGCAACCTCCCCGCAGGAGCCACCAGCCGACGCCTCCGCTCCCACTCCACCGCCTGCCGATGAAGTCGTGGAAGAAGTCACCACTGGCAGCGGCAGCGGCACCAGCGACGATGAAGTAATATTCTAATGATGCAGATGACAGCACGTAGGAAAACTTGCCCGCGTCCATCGGTATGATGTGGCGCGGGCAAGCAGTAGTAGATAGTTTCTGGTTTCAGGTTACAAGTGTAACTCTCGGGGTTCCACTCGGTCCTCTCTCCCCTCTCCAAAGGTGGCATCAAAGATAACAACTGAATGTTGTTATCGAAGATGACTTCTCAGTGCTCGGGGACTGCACGATAGGTTTATCCTCATCGTAGCAGTCTCCGTTAAGCATGTGAGGCAGGGGTTCGGGGGTGAGGCTTTTAGAACGGGCCCTTGCCAATACAACTGGTGGTGGTGAGTGCGGTGACGATCGCGGTCAGAATGGTGATGACGATGTCCAGAATGCGCTTCCAAGTTTCCTTCTTCATAAGCTTTTCAGTTTAGTGTTTAGTGTTTAGTGTTGTTTGT
>JAFZSP010000005.1 GCA_017619335.1 Bacteroidaceae bacterium | reverse complement strand
TCTTCCACCGTCTTCTTCTGCGTCCAGTGCCAAATGAAATCCTCCAAGAAATCTGCAGGCACTTCATGGTTACGGCTTCTCATGTACTCTTCAAAGTCGGGAAAATCACTGTTCACACTTTCCACGAACTCAGCCTTTCGAATCTCCAAATTTTCAGCAAAGCGGGTCCCCTTCTTCTTCTTCTTTTTTTCATTCTTCTCTTTATCTTCTTTAAAGGGGGTGTGGGGGGAACCTTTCTTCTCTTTCTCTTCTGCGATGTCTGCAGTCTGCACACTGTTCTGCACATTATCTGCACACAGAGTTGCTTCGGCGCCATTGCAATCTTCTATGCCACAGATAGTTACAACCTTCTTACCTTTTACATTTTCTGCACATACCAGACCCTTTTCCACCAGAATCTGGACGGCGTAGTCACCCTGTCGCCGTGAAATCTTGAACATGTCACAGAGATCGGAGAAATTACCGATAAATCGTCCGCCATTGTCCTTCAGGTAATACAGGATGAGGATGGCGTTGGGCTGTCGGTACAGCTCGGGAGGGGTCTTAATACTATTATTCATACTCTTTGCCTTTTTTTTGTGCAAAGGTACAACTTTTTTTTGACATTTGCAAGCTTTTTTCGGCGCTCCAGAGGCGATGCTACCACATTGGCGAAAATGCTACCGAATTGGCGAAAGATTTGGCGAAAGGAAGCAAAGATTGACGATAAGATTGACGATTATTGACGTCAAAATATACTTTATCAAGCAGGTCATTTAAGACGTCAATCGTCGTCAATCTTATCGTCAATCGGTCTAAATCTATCTCGTTTTTCGCCGTGAAAGAGCGAAATTGCATGAAAAGTGATGTCGGAGCACAAGTTTTCTCGCATCAAACATCGCAAACGGTGGGTGGACATAAATGGCTTCCTGGGCAAAGACCGCGAGGCGTTCAACCTTTGGTCGCTTGACACTTCAAGAACTAATTCTGCTCCCCTACTAAAATTTCAAAAAAACACCTTATTATATTCTTCCGTGTCACTTTTCGTGCGGAATTTTTGGGAGATATTCATTTTTTGCCTATCTTTGCAACGTCAAATCGCTAAAACAGCAATATTCATTCTGTTCAACACATGAAAAGATTCTTTACCATCTTTCTCGCCTTCTTGCTGGCCAGTGTCAGTTTGCAGGCTCAACAAGTGACCACAGGTGTGGTGACAGACAAGGCCGGTAACCCCATTTCCGGGGCACGAGTGGAAGCCAAAGGCACGACCTACTTTACAACGACAGGTATCGATGGTCGTTTCTCCTTAGAATCCCCGGTGCCATTCCAGAAAGTGAAAGTCAGCAGTCCCGGCAAGAATCCCAAGACACAGTACGTCTCTGCCAACACGGTAGTACAATTGAGTGACCCCACGTGGCTGAATTCCCAGGCTACAAGCTATCGCTGGTTCGTCAGTCCGCAGGTTACCTTTCTTGGTCCCGACGCCAAAGATGTTCCTTTTGGCCTGATGGCGGGCGTGGTGAAGCATTTTGGTGCCTATGGGAAGTTTATGTATAGCGGGATGCCATCCACGATTGAATCAGCGGATAGGCATGATCTTGTGTGGAACAGATACAACTTTATAGATGATTATAAGACGGGTTTTATGTCAGTAACTGGAGGCCCTGTCGTTCGTCTGGCTGCTCCCGCTTATCTCATGCTGGGTGCAGGCTACGCCAGACGCAAGGTTGCGTTGGCGCTGAGCAATGGCAGCTATTTGGAAGCCACGAGCGTTAATAACAGCAAAGATGAGGAAATCAAGACTTCATTCAGTGGATTTGCCGCCGAAGCCATGCTCATGGTTGAGTACAAGCATTTTACAATCAATGTAGGCTCCACGATGTGGTCCACAGACAACTCTTATTTTTCTTTTAATTTAGGCGTTGGCTATATGTTCTAATCCTTTAATGAAAGCAATGATGAAAACGATAAAGATTATACTTACAGCGGCTCTCGCCTGCTTGTTTACTGCCTGTGAGCATTTGGACACGCTTCGTCGTAATACGATTGACAGTGCCACTGGGCAAATATCGTACAATTATGATTCACATCAGGTTGATGCCTGGCACACTTTTGCCACGATGAATCTTTATTATGGTTCAGGCGTTGTCATAAGTAAGTCGTCCAGCTTTACTCAAGGCAGCTATCGGAAAATCTATTTCACAAGTGAATTCAATCACGAATGCACTATTGACGACTTGGAACCAAACACCACTTATTATTATAAAATAATACAAACAGACCACTTCGGTGAGGAATTAATGACCACCAATTATGGTCAATTCAAGACTATGAAGCGTCCGGAGGAATGTATAACAATATCACCAGAGTTGAATTTCTTCGTGGGGGGAGTTCAGATATTCCCCAACATTGCTGTTAATGATCAAGGATGGGAAAATCGTATTTGGGAATTTAAAAATGGAAGGGAAGACCTGAAAGTGAAGGCCTATTGCCAATTTGATACGGGACGTGCCGTAGAACGTGAAAACACTTCGTTTGATTACGGGAACCCAAGCGGAATAGACTATTATTACGAAGATGAAGCAGACAAGTATGCCAGGGCTACCGTCTATGTAGAACTTTATGCTCCGAACCCATTGTACGATGGTTTAAAGAACCGAGAACAATGGATGTTGCTGTGCACAAGTGAAACGGTGAGCGGAACAAACAGCTATTGGAGATGAAAACATTTGCGATTCTGGCTTTTTTGTCGGTACTGTCGTTAGGTGCCCTTGCCCAAAGCGAAGAGGAACTGCCGAAAACACCGCAGGAACTGAAGGAACTGAAAGCCCAGGCAAAAGCGGGTGACCTGCACGCTCAATACATCGTGGGGTACTGCTATCTGACCGGCATCAGCGGGGTGACGGTTCAGAAAGCAGACGAGGGCAAGCGGCTCATCAAGAAGGCTGCACAAGCCGGCAATGCCGACGCCTGCAGGGTGATGTATAAGATGGATCCCCTGAAAAATTACGGCTTCAGGCAGACAGCAGAGCAGCTCTACACAGCAGACGGAAGTGGCGAGGCATGTTACTACATGGCCGAACTCTATGCCAACGACAAACGCCAGTGCCAGCGATGGCTGAAAACCTCGCTGAAGAAAGGCTACCAAAGGGCGCGAACGGCCCTGGAAAGTATCTATAATAACGACTGGTCGGGAAGTGCCACATCCTTCGAGAGTTGGGTGAACGGAATCCTGGCAGTCGGCGAGAGTGAAGACGTGGAACTCCAACTGGAGAAGCCAAAGACAGAGGTGCAATACATCAGCGAAGTGGATGTGAACCTGCCAGAGACAGCGGCAGACAAGGAGAACACGCTGGCACTGGTTATCGGAAATGAGAACTACGCCAATGTGGCACCTGTTCAGTATGCACTCAACGATGCGTCAATGTTTGCAGAATATTGCCGCAAGGTGCTGGGAGTTCCCGAGAAGCAGGTCCTTTACCTGCCTGATGCTACCTACGGCGCACTGGTGGGTGCGGTGGCCGATGTGAAGAACATTGCCGAAACCTTCCACGAGGGCGAACTGAATCTCATCTTCTACTACGCAGGTCACGGCATACCAAACGAGCAGACACGCGATGCCTACCTGATGCCTGTTGATGCCGATGCGCAGAAGACAAACATCTGTTATCCAATCGGTAAGCTCATCAACGACTTGTACTCAACAGGTGCTGGCAGCATCGTTGTGTTCCTGGATGCCTGTTTCAGCGGAGCACAGCGGGGAGAGGGCGTGCTGGCCGAGAATCGTAGTGTGGCCATCAAGCCCAAAGAAACATCGCCCAAAGGAAACATGGTGATGTTCTCCTCTGCCATGGGCGACGAAACCGCCTGGCCATATAAAGAGAAGGGCCACGGGCTGTTCACCTATTTCCTCCTGAAAAAACTGCAGCAGACCCAGGGTGCTGCCACCCTTGACGAACTGAGCGATTATCTGATTATGCAGGTGCGCCGCCAGTCCGCCCTCAACCTGAAAAGACAGACTCCCACCATTGTGGCCTCACCAGACCTGGGCGAAGGCTGGCGTGAATGGAGACTGAACAGGTAAGACTGCAAGGCGGTCTTAGATGCCAAGAGGTACTGGCGGTCGTCAGTCTCCTGAAGGATGCCGGCCTCTCTGTCGTGAACAAGCACCTTACACTGTCTCATAATCCAACGTCTTCAGATGAATGTCTATCTGCAAACCAAGCGTGTCCAGGATGGTCATCAGCGTGCTGAGTTGAGGATTTCCCTCACCCCGTTCGATGGCCACCAGCGTGTTGAGTCCCACGCCAGCCAAGTCCGCGAGCGTCTGCTGATTCACGCCCAGATGCTTACGGCGTTCCTTGATAATATTCCCGATTTCTTTCGCATCCATTTCACAATATGTTGTGATTTCGCCGCAAAGGTATGCAAAAGATTCGTTATAGCAAAGAAAATTCACAATAAATTGTGATTCTATAATAAAAATACAATGCTTTTTTGCAGAATGAAGGTTAGAAACCTATTCTGTTTGTCTGGCTTGGTTCTTTGGCTCGCGGCGTGTGTCTAAAAAATCTAAGTATCTTCATACCGCGACAACTTCTTTATGGCGGTGAAAAACTTCATCGTTGGTCAAGTAATCTCCAGCCTCAAAAGCAGCTTCTGCCTCGTCAAGCATCTCGTCGATTTCATGCATCGTGAAGGGTTTCAATTGCTCATCTTCCACTCTCTTGGCACGCTCAGTCAGTTGTGTGGCCAGCCACAACATATTTTCCGGAGTCAGCGTGCCATAAAGATAATCGCGAAGGCTTGATAATGTTGTTATGCTCATAATCCTTGTCTTTATTACTGCATTTTCACCGTCACGGCGGCGGGGAACATATATCGGTAGTCGCGGCGCTCGCGGAGGGTGGCCCGCAGGTTGGCGGTGGTGCGGGGGAGTGTGCCCTGGAAGAGGGTCTTACTGCCGAGTTGGATGGTGAGGGGTTCGTCCAGATTCACCATTTCGTCGTTGAAGTAGAGGGTCAGGGAACTGTAGTCGCACTGGGTGATGTTGACGGTGTTGCCCTTGCGGTCCAGGCGCACGGTCTTGCCTCGGGCGAGTTCGTCCTTGGGAGCTGAAATCCAGTAGAAATGCTGGTGGAGGACTTCTTCCTGTCGCCAGACGATGCGCTCAGGATAGGGATTGCGGCGGAACTTCTCCATCCAACTGATGGCAGCAGTATCCACTTGGTCCATCCAGTGCGCCTTGCCCTCAACGATGTGAGTCTCATGGATGTAGCCTTCGCTGTCGGCTTGTTGGAGGGAGTCCAGTTCGGCACCGCGAAGGCGGTTCTCATTGTTGCGATTGTAGGCATCGTCCAGTGCGCCGCACCAGTTCATGAAGGGGAGGTTGCGCAGGTTCAGGAGCGAGACGTCGCCCGGGTGACCGGCCATCATGGAAGCCGCAGCCCACGTGTCGGCCATGCGGGGTGCCAGACGCCACACGCCGTCGCCGCCGGCAGAGTAGCCGAGCAGATACACCTTGTCGGGGTTCACGTCGTGCAGGGCCACTGTCATCTCAATCAGAGCGCGGAAGAAGTCGTCCAGCGCAGGTTTGAACCACAGATCCCAGTCGTTGTAAGGGGCACGGGGTGCGATGTAAAGGGCGTTGTTAGGCTCGTAGAGCCGGATCTGATTCCGCCACTGCTGGTCGTTCAGCTCTTCTGGTGCGTTGCCGCCGCCGTGCAAGGAGATATAAAGGCTCCAGCCGTCGGCAGGTTTCTGGCCAAAGAACTGATAGAAGAGCCGCATAGAGAGGTCATCAATGCTGATTCTCCTGAAGTACCAGGACTGCTCATACTGGTTTTTCATCTCCTGGAGCCATTCCGCTTTCAGGCTATCCGCCGTCTTCTGGCACTCTGCGGCCGTGAGTCCCGGTTCTGCGACTTCCTTTCCTGAGTTACCCTTGGCACAAGCCTCCTGCACAAGGCACAGGGCCGCTGTCATCAGCGCGGCCACCACATATAAAAGTACTTGTTTCTTCATTTTCTTGATTCTTAAATTACATTCTGCCTGCAAAAATACCTTTTTCCTGCAATAGTGCCAAGAAAAACGGACAAGAAATCGCTCACACGCGCCCTACGCGCGTACATTTAATATCTTTTGACATTTTTTCTCCCTTTTCTTTTGTCATTCCACAAATAATACCTACCTTTGCGCCCAAATTTCAATCATCAATAGTTATGACTCGTTCCTTTCTCCTGACACTCCTGCTCTGCCTCACCGCCTCCCGTGCTGCGGCACAGCTCTCCACCAACCCCGATAAGTTCCTGGGAAACATCACCACCAGCGGCAAAGTGGACTATGGCTCAGAGATGTTTTATACCCTCTGGAACCAGATTACTCCCGAAAACGAGTCCAAGTGGAGCTCCGTCGAGGGCTCCCGCCGCGGCAGCTTCTACTGGGGTTGTGACGATGCCTTCAACTATGCCAAACGCCACAACTTCCCCTTCAAGTTCCACTGTCTGATCTGGGGCGCTCAGTACCCCTCGTGGATAGACAACCTCTCCACCCAGGAGCAGTATAAATCCATCGTGGAGTGGATGGACGCCATCAAGAAACATTACCCGTCGATTGACATGATTGATGTGGTGAACGAGGCCGTCCAGGGTCACCAGCCAGCTCCCTACAGGGCAGCCCTCGGCGGAGAAGGACGCACGGGTTATGATTGGATAATCAAGGCTTTCGAGATGGCACACGAGCGCTGGCCGGACGCCATTCTCATTTACAACGACTACAATACCTTCCAGTGGCAGCGCACTCAGTTCATTGACCTCTGCCGAACTCTGCGTGACGCCGGAGCGCCCATCGATGCCTACGGCTGTCAGTCCCACGACCTTACCGATATGAATGTCACCGACTTCAAGAACGCGATGAAGGAGATTCAGAACGCCCTGAAGATGCCAATGTACAGCTCTGAATATGATATAGGAACCACTGATGACGCCTTGCAGCTGCAGCGTTACAAGGAACAGATTCCTTATATGTGGGAGGCTGATTACTGCGCTGGAATCACGCTCTGGGGTTATATCTATGGTCACACCTGGACCACCAACGGCAATTCCGGCATTATCCGCAACGGCAAGGACCGTCCAGCCATGACTTGGCTGCGCGAATACATGAAAACCGAGGCTGCCCAGCAGGCCAAGAGCCCCTTCCCGGGTATGAAGAAAGAGGCATCTGTCTATATCCGTCCCGCCGCCCTCAACGTCACCAAGGGCGAACCCGTGGCCGTCGAGATCCGGGCCCGACTGCGCACAAAAGCCATTGACCATATCGATTTCTACGTCAAGAACCAGCTCCTCTGCACCTTCACCGAGGCTCCATACACCACCGAATTCACCCCTGAAACCTTGGGGCGTCATGAGTTGAAAGCTGTCGTGGTGGCCACGGACGGAACAGAGTATCAGCGACTTTCGGGCGTTACGGCTTTCAATCCGCGTGCGCCCTACAACGGCGCCATTGCTCTGCCGGGAACACTGCAGGCAGAGAACTTTGACACCGGGGCAGACGGCATCGCTTTCCACGACTCCGACTCCAAGAACGAGGGCACCAATGCCTATCGCAACAACGGTGCGGGCGTGGATATTGTCAAGTCCGGTTCGGGCTATTCCATCGGTTACACCGCCGACGGCGAGTGGCTTGAATACACCGTCGAGGTCAAAGAAGCCGGATTGTATGAATTTGATGCCTATATGGCAGCCGACAACAGTCGGGGTGCTTTCAGTATCGCGCTCAGTGACAACGGCCAGCTCACGCCCCTCACCGAGTCGATTCCGGTGGCCACCACGGGCAGTTACAGCACCTATAAAGCCGTACACGGCCGCCTCAGTGCGCCGTTGGCAGAAGGTGTGCAGCAGCTGCGATTCAGTGTAGATAAGGGTGGTTTTGATGTGGATCGCATCGTCTTCAAGCGCCTGGAAATCAACGAAGAGTTGCAACTCGCCCTCACGGCAGAACCTTCTCCCGCCACCGTTAGCCAGACCACCACACTGCGTGCCGAAACGTCCAATGAAGGTATCGCAGACGTGAAATTCTATGTGAACAACGTGCTCCTGCGCAGCGTCACAGAAGCCCCCTTCGAGACCACCTTCAGGCCCGCCACCAAAGGCACCTACCCCCTCGCTGCCATTGCCACAGACGCCGACGGCAAACAGTCGCCTGTGGCACGTTACACCCTGACAGTCAATCCCAAACGCACGCCTTACCACAACGCCATCAAGCTGCCAGGTATCCTGCAGGCAGAGAACTTTGACAAGGGCGGCGAAGGCTTCACCTTCCACGACTCCGACAGCCAGGACGAGGGCAAGGCCAGCTACCGCACAGACAATGAGGGTGTTGACATTGTGAAGAGCGGCTCGGGTTATGTGATTGGTTACACCGACCAGAACGAGTGGCTGGAATATACCGTGAACGTCACAGAGCCAGGCAAATACACCTGTGAGGCCACCGTCTCCTCCGGCGTCACGGGGTCTGCCTTCACCGTCGGACTGGTGGAGAACGCCAAGGTCGTCAACCTCGGACGTGTCAACGTCCCGCAGACCGGCAGTAATAACTGGGACACTTATAAAGTGGTGAAAGTCACCTTCTCACGTTATCTGGACGAGGGCGAGCAGATTCTCCGCATCACGATCAACGGCAAGCAGTGCAACATTGACAAACTGGACTTCAAGTGCATCCTCAATACCGCTGTGGAAGACATAGCAGAAGACGCTGCCCAGCCGTCTGTGTTATATAATCTGGCTGGACAGCGAGTCCGTGATGCCCATCGGGGAATCTACATCCTCAACGGACGAAAAGTGATGGTCAAATAAACTGTCAGATGACGACGGCGGTGCCGCTGGTGGCCACCATCAGCATGGAGCCGTTGGCGCCAATAGTCTCATAATCAATGTCAATGCCTACGACGGCGTTAGCTCCGATATGTGCTGCGCGCTGCATCATTTCGTTGATGGCGGTGTCTTTGGCCTCGATGAGGACTTTCTCATATTGTCCGCTGCGGCCGCCGAAGAAGTCGGTCAGACCAGCCATGAAATCCTTGATGGCGTTGGCACCGATAATGGTTTCACCTGTGACGACACCTCTGTACTCGCGAATGGGGTGACCTTCAATTGTTGGAGTGGTGGAAAGTAACATTGTCTATTCTTTTTTTAAGGGTTAATAATGTCGTTCTTTACCCTTGATGCAGGAATCCGGAAAAGGTAACCCTCCGCTTCCCACTTTTTTCAGAATCTGCCGCCTCCACCGCCGGGACCTCCGAATCCGCCACCGCGACTGCCTCCGCCGAAGCCGCCGCCTTCACCACGGGAACCGCGGCCACCGCCTTCGCCGTCGCCTTCACTGTCGCCACGGTTGCGGTTGCGCCCGCCGCCGAAGAGATTACCGCCGCCGAAGAGGTTGAAGCGGTAGGTGAAGGAGAGCATAAGATAGGAAGTGATTCTTTCGCTGTCCGAGTCGGTGCGGGAGGTGGCACTGATGGAGCGGCTGACCATATCTCGCTGTCGCAGAATGTCGTTCCAGCGGAGCGTGAGGATGGCTTGTCGGCGGGAGAGGAAGCTGTAGGCGGCCTGCGCGTTCCAGATCCATTGGTCGGTGTTCATCGCTGCTTCGGCATAACCGCGGCGGCTGTTCTGATTGATGTCGGTGCTCAGGTTGAGGCCGAACCACCAGTTCCAGATGGCGCTGAGACCGTAGGAGAAGGTATAGGTGTCAAGGTTCGAGGCGGCAGTGGCGGTGGCGCGAGAGGCGTTGTAGCCGAAGCTGCCGCGGAGGTTCACCTCTAAGGTGTTCTTCTGCCAGGTGGGCTCCAGGTCTTCATCGTCCAGGTCGTCCAAGTCGTCCAAGTCGGGGTAGGTGGGATGGGTGTTGAACTCGTTGCGGAAGGTGAAGCGGAGGCTCTGGTTGATGTTGTTGGAGTTGGTGGTGTTCTTGATGGTGATGCCATGGACGTTCCCAGCGGACGAACCGCCGGGCACAGAACCGCCGGGCACGGAACTGCCCTCGTTGAGGGTTCTATAGACGAAGCCGTTGGCGGTGGTGTGGTTAAAGGAGGTGTTGGTGTTGATGCGGAAATGGCGGGCAGAGTCCAGGGCGGTGTTGAAGTTGAAGTTGGTGCTGGTGTTCCAGTTGCCATTGATATTTACAGGCATTGTCACTCGGCCGCCGGTCTGGTCGTTGTATTCGGTGCGGGAAGCGGTGGCGTTCTGGGTGGCGCGCAAGTTGGTGTTGAAGTTGAAGGAACGCTGATAATCAGGGATGGAGAGTCGCCACTCGGCGCGCAGGTTGTGGGTGAAGCTGGGCTTTAGCTCTGGGTTACCGAGTCTGATATTCAGTGGGTTGGCGTTGTTGAGGGTGTCGGGGATAAGGTCGGTGATGGAGGGCTGTCCGCTCTGTCCGCCGTAGCGTGCCTCCAACTGATGCTGGCGGGTGAAGCGGTAACGGAAGTTGACCGTGGGAGACCAGTTGACCACGGTGCGGGAGACGTCATAATGTTTCCAACCCTTGTTATAATCCACGCTGTTCACCTGCGGCTGTACATTGATACCCACGTTCAGGCGGACCTTGGAGTTGATGAGGCGGTACTGCAGGCGGAGGTCGTGGTTCTGGTAGCGGTTCTCGGTGTAGTTGCACTGTGCGGTGTCCGGGGTGGCCCAGTCTATATGGCCGTCATAATTGTTGACGCCGAGGGAATGGTGCTCCACGAAGGGGTCAAAGATGCTGGCCACGGTGCGGTCACGGTCGTTGAAGCGATAGGAATAATTATAGGAGAACTGCAGGAAATGACCCGCAGCAAGGGGTTCTGTGTAGGAGACGCGGGCCGAGAAGTTATGCCCCTTGTTGCGGGAGTCGTCGTATTGTATTTTATGGTAGATACTGTCTCCGCCGGTGAGGGCAAGAATCTGATAATAATCGATTTGTGAGTAACTGCTGCTGTTGCCGTCGGTCTGGTTGAGGCCGCCGTTGAGGTTGAAGGTGATGTTGCGTCCGGGCTTGTTCAGGCGGCGGTTGATTTGGAGAGAGAGGGAGGCCGAGACGTTATCGTTGGCGTTGCGGTTGGCGTTCTGGTTGTGGTTCACGGTGATGGCGCGGAGGGGTGAGGTGGGAGAGAGGGTGCCGTTTCCGGCGGCCGAACCGCCGGACGCTCCAAATTCGGAGAGGGGGTCGGTGGTGACTGTGTAGGGGTCATCGTTGAAGGTGGCGGACTCGGACTGGCTGTGGCTGCGGCTGCCGTTGATGCCGAACTGAGGGCGCAGGAGGATATTGGTCATTGTATCCGGCTTCCATTCGATGCGCCAGTTGGTGTCAAAGCTGTTGCTGTGACTGCCGTTGTTGCTGCTACGGTTGCTGTAGGCGGCGTTGCGGTTCTCGAAGTTCTGCGAGTTGCTCCAGCTGGCGCCGCTCGACTGGTTGAAGCGGCCGGTGAGTCCGCCGTTCAGTTCCAGCTTGTCCCACTCCAAGTTCAGGCTGGCAGCCGCGTCCTGACTCTCCTGCATACCGCTGCCGCGGGTGTTGTCGGCGTTGCCAATGATGCCGGCTTTCTGCTTGTCTAAGAAACGATAGAGGTCGGCGTGACCATTGTATCTCTCGTGTGTGCCGCCGCCGGCGGTCAGTCGTCCGAACCAGCCGCGCCGCTTGTCCTTCTTGATTTCCAGATCCAGCACGGTCTGCTCCTCACCATCATCAATGCCTGTTATGCGGGCCAGGTCGCTCTGCTTGTCGTAGGCTTTCACCTTATCCACGATTTCTGCGGGGATGTTCTTCAGCACCAGCTCCTGATTGCGGCCGAAGAACTCCTTGCCATCTACCAGTATCTGCTTCACCTCCTTGCCGTTATGCGTGATTTTTCCGTTCTCATCGATGACAATGCCGGGCAGCTTCTTGATGAGTTCTTCCACCATTGCGCCGGGAGGCAGGGAGAAGGCAGCGGCGTTATACATCACCGTGTCGTCAACGACGGTCATTTCCGGCATTTTGCCCTCGACGACGGCCTCTTGCATGAGCGTGGCGTCTTCCCGCAGCAGAATATCTTGCACCTTCTTATTGCCGCCTTTTCCGCTGAGATTCAGGGCGAAAGTCTGCGCCTTGAACCCGATGAAAGAGACCTTCAGTGTGTACTTGCCCGCAGGTATTCCAGGAATCATGAACTGCCCGTTGTTAGCCGTCTGACGGCCTGCCACCATCTGGCCTACGCTGTCGTTGATCACCACGGCTGCGCCCGGCAGGCCCTTCAGGGTGGAACTCTCATAGACGGTGCCGCGAACGTTGAACCACTGCGCAGCAGCGGGTTCGCTATAAAGAAAGATGGCGACGAGCGTGAGCGCCATCGCCATCAAGGTGTCTCTCAGATTCATGTGCTTTTTCTTGCGGGTTGGCATTATTATGACCCCTTTCGTCCCCGAAGGTTTAATACCTTCTTAAAAAATCTTACAAATTCCCCAAAAAGAAGGACGGGAGAGGTGAAGAGGATGATCATTACCCAGTCGTCAACGTCCAGGGGAACGACGTTGAACATGACACCTCCGAACTGGACGATGAGGATCTGCCCGAAGAAGATGAGGGCTGCGATGGAGAGGAAACCGCGGCAGCCGCGCAGGTGGAAGGCGCTGCGACCCGTGAGGAAGGCGCGGGCGTTGAAGAGGTTCCAGAACTGCAGCATCACGAAAGTGGTGAAGAACACGCTCTGGCCGAGCGGTTTGAGGTGGCCTTTGTCCTCCAAGACCCCGAGGAGGGCTGTCATCAGCAGGAAGAATGTTACGCCCACGGAGAGGATGAACTGCCACATCGGTGTGGAAATGATGAACTTACGGCGGTCGCGAGGGCGCTCGCGCATCACGGCTTCGGTGGGCGGCAGGGAGGCGAGGGCCATTGCTGCGAAGGTATCCATAATGAGGTTCACCCAGAGCATCTGCGTGACGGTCAGGGGAGCGTCGGTTCCCATGAAGGCGCCGGCGAGGACGGTGAGGCAGGCGCAGACGTTCACGGTGAGCTGGAAGAGGATGAAACGCTGAATGTTACGGTAGAGAGAACGTCCCCACATCACTGCTCTGCCAATGCTGGCAAAGGAGTCATCAATAATAGTGATGTCGGAGGCTTCCTTGGCCACCGCTGTGCCGCTGCCCATGGAAAGTCCCACGTGTGCCGCGCGAAGGGCGGGAGCATCGTTGGTGCCGTCGCCCGTGACGGCCACGACTTCGCCGCAGGCTTGCAGCGCTTCCACGAACCGTTTCTTGTCCATGGGCCGGGCGCGGGCGATAATTGTAATGTCGCGGGCTCGCTGTCGCAATTCCTCGTCGGAGAGAGAGGCCACTTCGGGGCCAGTAATGACCGACTCTCCCCGGGGAGAGTCTAATAACCCTATTTGTCGTGCGATTTCCTGTGCTGTGGCAGGAGTGTCGCCGGTGACGATTTTCACGTTGATGCCAGCAGTGAGGCATTCCTGGACGGCAGGGGGAACGTCGGGACGGACGGGGTCTGCGATGGCCACGAGGGCATCAAGAACTGGGGAGGCATTGCCCTCGGCGTGCGCCAAGGCCAGGGTGCGGAGGCCGCGCTGCTGCCAATCGAGGAGGAGGGAAGACCCCCTCCCAACTTCCCCCGTAAAGGGGAGGGGCTCCTCTTCCTGTTGGGAGAGGCCGCACTTCTCCATGACAATTTCCGGGGCACCTTTAATATATAAGGTGTCGTCCACGCGGGTGGCCATATATTTGCGCTCGGTGGTGAAAGGAATTTCCTCGGTGACGTGAGCGGCGGTGCGCAGGGTCACGTAGTTCACGCCCTGTTGCTGGAGCCACAGGAGGAGGGCGCCCTCAGTGGGGTTGCCCAGGACGCGACTGCCATCGAGGGAGGCGGTGCTATTGATGGCAATATTGTTGTAAATCAAAGCGTTATT